>NZ_SRYA01000100.1 GCF_004793545.1 Petralouisia muris
TTTTTGAGTGTTTCCCCTTCGTTGCTGTTTACGAGCTCATTCCATTTTTTATAAATGCCCTGCATATATTCAGGCGCAATACTGCCCATAACCCTTTGCATTGTGTCATGGGAAGGGATGCCGTTTTCAAGCCCAATGTACCGCTTTAGGAATTCCTCATTGGACTTTGCAAAAATTTCAACTTCCTCCCAGTCATCAGCATTCGCCAGTTTTGCAAACAGCACAATCACCACAATGTCAAGCAGTTTATGCCTGACCTTTTTTTCCTGTCTTTTGTCCTCAATCAGTTCTATCGTTTTTAATATTTCTGTCATTGTAAACACCACCTTTACCGCAATAATATCACAAATTTTAAGTAAAAGTGCTTTTTGTTCACAATTTATTCATTCATGCGTTTGTCCTGTTGAAAGTCTTCAAAAGTATATAGAGCAGAATGAAACTGCAATATCAAGTGTATCATTTTATGAATTTTTGGTTAAATTTCGTAATTCTATAGAAACGATACATAAGGGTTGCAATTATATAGCAGAGAATCATATAAAAGTAGCTTACAATAAATATTTTTCATATAGTGATGAGCTAAACTGTGATTTTACTTTACTTTGTTCCAGAAGGTGAATCGGCCAGTGATTTGAAGAAATTTATATTTGAAAGCTGTATTAAATTATGGACGAAAGACAATTTGGAAGTGTTCAAAGAAATTTTTACTAAGGGATATACATCTGATAATCTATACTTCCTAAGCAACAATCCATTTGTAACCTCCAACATTACAATGATTTTTACTAAACGATTAGTAATTCATATGTTTTATTTTACATATCAATCCACTGAATAAATGCTGTCTTGTCCGAACTGTTATACCCAGCATTTCGATAAAAATTTAATGTACTTTCTTCCTTCGAACCTGTAAGCAGCATCATTTGGAATAATCACACATACGCAAGATGCCACAATCTTACCGTTAATTTCACAAACAATAAGATGATGATTAACATCATTTATAATGATTTCCCATGTGTTTTGTAAATGCTCTGTGTCTTCCGGAACGCTTTCCTCGTGAAGATACAGATATAACTGCAGTATTTCAGTTAAATCGTTTCTATTTGCTTCTCTGATTGTCATTTACTCCGAACATCTCCTAATCAAAATTCATCTATAACTACTTATCCAACAAATAACAAAATCATCTGCACCATCCAAAACAACCTGCTTGCACAATAACAGCTTCTGCCATTCGTCATGCTTCGCCTTGCTTCTGATATCCATACTGCCGGTGTCATATTTTCTCGCCCACTCGGTGAACTCTATATGATCCTTTGCCATCATAAACATTTTTTAACATATTGGCGGTATATATCCTAGTTGAATAGCTTTTGTTACGGCTTCAACGGCTGATGTAACATCAAGTTTTTCGAATATATGTTGTAAATGATTTGATAATGTACGTTCGCTAATATAAAGTGTACTTGCGATATCCTTTCGTTTTTGTCCCTCCGCTATAAGCTGTATAATTTGTTTCTCACTATCGGTCAATCCTTCTATGAATGGAATTTCCCTGTCAAAATAAAGTATCCCCTGCATTATTTTAGAAAGAATAGATATGAGTTTTTCAGGTTCAATATTTTTATTAACAAATCCTTTTGCTCCTATTTTTCTTGCTTCACTTCGATATACAGGCAAATCGTAACCAGACAGAATTACAATCCTTTGTTCTGGATAGCGGCTTAGTATCTGCTTGGCTAATTCCAGACCATCCTCAGAGGCTATATTCTTCAAGTTTATATCCATAAGGATGATGTCTGGTTTCTTAGATGCAATAAAATTGTCTAATCGAGAAACATCATTGATACTATCAAAGGTTTCAACTTCTGAATAATCTGACAATGCAATCTCCAAACTTTTTGAAAATAAAGCATGGTCATCTACTAACAAAATGTTGATAAGAAACATCCCCTTTCATCGGCAATATCGTTTGTATGCAAATCCCATGTGGATGGTTATTAGATATAGTTACAGAGCCGTCCATGTCATTCACTCGTTCCGTAATCATTGCAAGTCCTCGATGTTTTAACTTGTCAGCAGATAAGAGAACATCTGCATCAACAGTTCCATTGTCACTCACATTCAGTATTATAATCCCCTTATCCTGCGTAAGGGTTATCCATGCTTTTTCTCCTGTCGAATGTTTATAAACATTCATCACAAGTTCCTTCAGCAGGCGGTACACAAAGATATTGTATGGCTCAACCAGAAACAAGGAGTCTGAACAATCAAAGGAGACACAGATATTACGATTCGGAAAAGATTGCGAAATACCATCAAGCAAGTTTTGGTAGTTTTCCTTTATAGTAAGTTTCGGAAGCAACATAGGATGGTAATCTTGCATTTGCTCACGAATATAAGTATTCATATTATCGAGAGTTTCCGTGATGATTTTCTGTACTTCGGGGTGGTCAGCTTTTTTCATCATATTTTTTACAGAAAGAAGATCTTGAAGAATATCATCGTGGAGAAAGTTTGCAAATTCAAGATTTAATTGTTCTTCTCGTTGTAATTGTTGTAGGGCAACATGGTATTTGCTTTCCCTGATTATCTTATTTTGCCCCTTCTTAAAATTGAAATCCAAAGCAATATTACAAACATATAAAAACGCAAACAGGGCATCCAACATAATAAAAAGCAAAGAATATCCACCATCTAAAATCATTGCTACCATGCTAAAAATAATTACACCAGTAAATATAAGTAATGTTAACTGGCAATTATTGAATACGGCAGATAATGGAAGGCTGTTATGTTCGTTCAGTATGATACCGTGAACGCTTACCCAAAACAATAGTATAGGAATATATATACCAAAATTTGAAAGATGTTCGGGAACTCTCATTGTTGAAAAAGAATAAGTAAGGAATAAAACCATAACTACTATAAAGGAGAAAGTGATATGCTTCCATTCTGACTTAAAAACAAAAGCAATTCTTTTTCGATGATATATCACAGTAAAAATAAAACATAGCCAACTTGCCATAAATTGTATGCCATAGAGCAGGAAAAATATTTTGCTTGACGCCAATATACCAATAAGAGTACAAATACAAGTTCCCGTCAGGCAGAGATTAATTAATTTCTGATATTTGTATCCGCTGTTTTGGAACAAAAACATCAGTATGAATTTAATGGAAACACACCATATTACCGGGCTTAAAGCGAAAAAAATAATGTTTGTAATGGAGTTGCCCGAAGCCGATAAAAGTATATACCAACTTTCCAGTGCTAATAAACCACAAAATAGGGAAATAGTTTTATTTTTCCTAATGTTGCAGGAACTTATATAAGTAACATCTATCAGCAGCAAAGACGATAAAACCAAGGGAATGACACCTCTGGTGTTTAAGTGCAAATCTGCATGAGCGGTCAGCCCCATATATGCAATGAGTAAAATAGAATTTATAAAAAGCGGCAACTTTAATACTGTTTGCTTCATGTTTTGCCTCCTTTCTGTTTTCTCATTAAATTATACCATCTCTCTGTGAACAAATAAAGTGTGCGAAATCGCCGAGTGATAAGACCCGACGATTTCATATGATTTTTTATCTTTTTAGAACAGTTTTGCAGCAAGTATGGACAGTCATACCGTAATATATTGTATAGATTACCAATGTCAGCATAATGGAAATCAACACAGGGACATATAACATAAAGCTATTTTCCAAGATGTTTTGCATAAGAGCCGATTTGTATACTAACGTGGCAAAGATGCAATCCACCAGACCGAATAGAAATGGAATGCTGAAAAAGGTTATTGTCTGCTTTTTTATTATTTTTTTAATTTTCTTGTTTGTGTATCCCATTTTGCTCAAAATTTCATAATCAGCCTTTGAGTCGGTTATCGCAGAAATATTATTAAAATAAAGGATACTGCCTGTTGCAATAAAAAACAATATTACGAGAAATCCTATCAACAGGAAAGTAGAACTGTTTAAGGAGAGTAACTCGTGTATTCTGTGGGAGTTCCCCTGTAAATAAGGGCTGTCGTTAAGATATTTTGACAAATCAAGAAACAGAGCTTCATTATCTTTGATGGACTGCCCATTTATACTTAGGACTTTTGTTTCGGGAGTCAGACTTTCCGCTATGGTATGATATAAATTGTCACTTACAATCAAAGTGCCCACGCTGTTTGCAAATGAAATGGGATTGTCTAAAGTAGTTGCGGTTACAGTAACCGGTATTTCTTCATTGCCTATAAGCAAAGGATAAATATTGCCCGTTTCGTCATTGTCTGAAGCTGGCTGGTATTTTACTAAAATACACTCACAATCGTGTGACTCTCCAATTTGTTTCAAAGCCTTTTTTCTCCCCTGTGCCTCTAAGAGGGAAATATAGTCTGAATAAGAGATACATTCAAACCCTGCGTTTCGCAGATTTTTTTCGTTATCTGAATCTCCTTTAGCACTTCCAATGCTATATTCCATTGGGAGCTGTTCAGAAGAAGAAGTAACCTTATAAATATTGGTTTCCACGAATGATACATCATTCTCAGATGAGTGCTTACCCACAATCTGTTTGATTGTATCTATTTCGCTTTCATCTTCAATCCTGCATTCAATTTCTGATGGTGCGATACGGGATAACGAAGCTATTGGATAATACAAAGTTAAGGCCATAACGCTCGAAGCGGTCAAAGTCGCTGCCGATAACAGTGTGAGCATGATTAAAGTTTTGGAGTTTGAACGCATACGGTATATGAAATTCGGGGAAGTAATTATTTTTGTTTCTGTATAAAACTTCCGTTTGTTGTTTTTGCCTGTCTGTACTACAAAAGGAAGAAAGGACATAATAAAGAGTATTGTTCCCAAAACTATGAGTACAAGTGTCAGCATGCCAATAGGAGAAAACCCAATCGTAAACCAAACAGATTTTACTCCTCTGAGAATATCCAATGCAAGAATATATCCAAAAATAATGGAGCAGAAGCCAATGATGGCAGGAACAGCATGGAATTTCACTTTTCGTTCAGCGCTTTTTTCAAATCTGACTAATCCCATAAGCGATGTCTTGAAAAGGAACCTGCTGTTAGACAGCATCAATACAATCACAATAGCAAAAATAAAGCAGGCTGTTTTTACAATGGCATTGATATTGAAAAAGGGTATTTCTGAATTATTGATAGACAAATCCAGTAACTTGGTTATGCCAAAAACAATGCCTTTATGAAAAACACTGCCGAGAAGCATTCCTACTATAAATGCTCCCAAACAAACCAGTAAATTCTCTGTTGTCAGCAATGACAGTACTGTGCTTTTTCTATATCCTAATAATGCGTAAACGCCAAGTTCTTTTGTCCGACGACGCAAAAAGAAACGGTTGGAATATGACATATAAAAAACAACAAAAGCCATTAGGAATACAGAAATTACGTTGCACATCGTTTCAACCCGTCCGTCACCAGATATCTTTTCAAGCATAACCGTATTCATTGAGAATGAAGTAAATGCAAAAAAGACAGTAATTACAAATGATACAGAAAGCAGGTAAAGGGCATAAAATGAAAAATTGTTTTTTAGATTTTTAAATGCTATTGATAAATTATTCATGAATGTTACCCCCCCTTATCTTTCCGTATCTAATTTGGCTACTTCCCGTGCAATCACTTCATAGAATGCTCGTCTGTCGGCATCCTGTTTTAGAAGTTCCCGTATAATGCTTCCGTCTTTGAAAATCAGAATACGGTTAGCAAAACTTGCAGCGTATGCGTCATGTGTGACCATCAGTATAGTAGTATGCAATTCTTCATTTGCTTCTTTCAAAGTTTTTAACAATTCGGTAGCAGAGCTTGAGTCCAATGCTCCTGTCGGCTCATCCGCAAATAAAATACTTGGCTGTTTTACAATGGCTCTTGCAGCCGATGCCCGTTGCCTCTGCCCGCCAGACAGCTCGTTTGGATATTTGTCTAATTGAGATGCAATGCAAAATCGTTCTGCTAAACTCCGCACCATTTTTTCGATTTTTTTAGGAGGAAGTTTTTGCAAAGTGAGTGGGACAGAGATGTTTTCCTGGATAGTAAGGCTGTCAAGTAAAAAGTATTCCTGAAAAATAAATCCAAGATTATCCCTGCGGAAATCTGCTGCATCTGTGTCGCTCAGTTGTTTTAAATTAATGCCATTGATTACAATGCTGCCACTTGTAGGGGTATCAATAGTGGAAAGAACATTAAGCAATGTAGTCTTTCCGGAGCCAGAAGCACCCATAATAGCGATAAATTCACTTTCTGCCACATTGAAGGATACTTTATTCAGGCTTGGACGCTGTCCTTTGGCATAAATTTTTGTTACATCATTTGCTTTTAATAATGTTGCCATATTTTAATCTCCTTTTCGTTTGGTAGTTTTATTGTACTTTTTTTGGTTAAAAAGCGAATGAGTAAATCAGGCAATTTTTTTGTGTGATTTACTAATTCAAAATTAAGGGCGTTGTGGTAAGGTAATAAATATTGAAAAGTAATTTACTTTAACTTTACCTCTTGATAACAACGTATAAAACCGGGATTTGAATAAAAACTAACTTGCAAGCTAATAGCCCTGTCATTGGATGAGAGTCAAAGTGACATACAAATTGGCGGATGGAGCATTATGCCGAGGCAGCATAAGGTATTAAAACAGGGCAGAGAAATCGATCTGACCAATATTGAATTTCGTATTCTGCATATGCTGGCGCTCCATCGGGGCATAACGCTTTCTAAAGAAAAGATTTATAACTATGTATGGACTTGTTCTCTTATTTTTTTAGATTTTACGCAAATATTGTTTTAACAAAAAGCAAATCCACATAGCAGATAAAACAAATGCTGGAAGCATATAAAGCGGTATATTTTCTAAAATCGCTTTTCCAATCCAAAAAGAGGGCAACGGAGAGATTACATACTGTATATCTGATTTAATGAAAAACGGGATAACTGCGCCAAAAATGGTCAGCGTAGATAACTTTGTTACTGCCATACCCTCTAGCTTATTTGACGAAATCGTTAGTACAAGCAATGCAACAATCATGCCTTGCAAAGTTCCTCCTGCCGACAGTAATAAAATGGTAATCGGAGAAAGAGCCGTCAGTTTAAAAACAGGCAATAGAATGATAGTCGCAAGAAATGCAATAACAGAAGGAACGCCAAACCGTGCAAATATGTCCCCTGTTTTTCTTAAAAGCGTAATGAATAAATAGACGGCTGTCTTTTCATCCTTTTCCTCTAAAGAAACCATTGCTGAAACAAAGCAGAACATAGTGGACGGCGGCATTGCATACAGGATGTCAACCAACTTGTAATAAGGAGAAATGATTGCCATTATATGAAAACCGCCTGTCAAAGCAGCTTCTAATAAAGGTATGGCAAACCGAAAGAAAAAACCTGCAAGGATTGGCGCAAGACAAGACGCAAACAGTATCATGTCCCGCCGCATAGTTGCTGCCATTTGACAAAAGTTCAATCGAATTGCTTTCATAGCTTTACACCTCCCATGCTATCCCACATTTTCAAGACACAAAATCTTGATAATGAGTAGACAAATGATTATAATAAATGTTGCCATATAGTGTCAGGATTTTGATGGTATTCTATTATCAAAGGAGGAACTGGCAATGCAGGAAAGCAGATTATTTAAAATTGTGTATCATTTACTTGATAAAGGACATGCTACTGCTCCAGAATTAGCAGAAAAATTTGAGGTGTCCGTAAGGACGATTTACAGGGATATTGACGCTCTAAGCAGTGCGGGTGTTCCTATTTATGCAGAAGCAGGGCGAAATGGCGGCATTCATCTAATGAATGATTTTGTTTTAGATAAGGCAGTGCTGTCAGAAGAAGAAAAGCAGGAAATTCTAACAGCCTTACAAAGTATCAATTTTACGAACAATAATGGAAACAATCAAACATTGCAAAAACTTTCTGCAATATTTAATATGAGTTCGGAAAACTGGCTTGAAGTGGATTTTTCCAGATGGGGCAACAAAGGAACTGACAATGAGAAATTTGAATTGCTGAAATCAGCGGTAATTCATCAAAAGTGCGTAAAAATAACTTATGCAAATTCCTGCGGAGTAATTAGCGAAAGAATTGTCCAACCCTTTAAAATGTCATATAAGTCTATGTCGTGGTACTTAAAAGCATATTGTACGGAAAAACAGGATTATCGTATTTTTAAGCTGACCCGTATGATAGATTTAGAAATTCTCACGGAAAGTTTTTGCAAAAGTTCCTTTCCAGAATTGGACGAAACATTAGGGCAATCCTACAATACAATCGTACTGCGTTTCCCGAAAAATATGTCATATCGTGTTTACGATGAATTTGACAAAACGAGGGTAAGCAAAAAAGAAAATGGAGATTTAGTCGTATCTGTTGAAATACCTGAAGATGAATGGCTAATAGGGTATTTATTGTCATTCGGAACACAAGTAGATATTATAGAGCCTGCGTATCTGAAAGACATTGTGGCAGAACAGGCAAAGAAAATCTATGAAAAGTATAAATCTTGACATAGGATGTCAGTATATGTGTGATATAATTCGCCTGTAAATTCTATTTGAGAAAGCGGGGACTGAAAATGAAACATGAACGGAAAAAGCAGGAGAAAGAAATATATTTGAATCATGCTAACCGTACAGAAAAAGCTAACTAAAAAACTATATTGAGATACAAAGTTACAGATATTGGGAAATAGTAACATACTATTATAAAAACGAAAGGAAACTTAATATGGGAAGACCAACAACAAAAACAGATTTACTAACAGCTGCAGCCGCTAATTATGAAAAGTTAAACACTCTTGTTTCTGGATTAACAGAAAAAGAATTATCAACTTCCTTTGATTTTTCGAGTGATGAAAAAAAGAAAGAAGCTCATTGGAAAAGAGATAAAAATCTTCGTGATATTTTCATCCATCTCTATGAATGGCATCAGCTTTTGTTAAACTGGGTACATTCCAATCAGAATGGCAATCATAAACCGTTTCTTCCAGAGCCTTATAATTGGAAAAACTATGGAGATATGAATGTGGAATTTTGGAAAAAACACCAGTCTACATCATTAGAGGACGCAAAGAGTGTGTTTCAGAGATCTCATGGCGAAGTAATAAAACTGGCGGAAACTTTTTCAAATGAGGAATTGTTTTCTAAAGGAGTTTATCAATGGGCAGGCGGAAGTGCCTTGGGTTCTTATTTTGTCAGCGTTACAGCAAGTCATTATGACTGGGCAATGAAAAAACTGAAAGCACATAGGAAAAATTGCGCCAAAATGTAGGGAGGACATACCATGCACTTCGTGAAAGCAAAAGGGATATTATCTGCTAAAAATGGAATGAATTTATACCGTGGCTGTTCTCATGGGTGCATTTATTGTGACTCCAGAAGTAAATGTTATCACATGGAACACGCTTTTGAAGATATTGAAGTCAAAGAAAATGCAATTGAGTTGTTGGAGTATGCCCTTACTCACAAGCGTAAAAAGTGTATGATAGGTACAGGCTCTATGACAGACCCCTATATTCCTTTGGAGATTGAGATAGGGAATCTCAGAAAAGCTTTGCGCTTAATATATGAGCATGGTTTTGGATTTACGGTCATTACAAAATCAAACCGTATATTGAGAGATTTAGACCTTTTGCAGAAAATAAATGAACAGACAAAATGCGTTGTGCAAATGACCTTGACTACTTACAACGAAGATTTGTGCAAAAAGATTGAACCGAATGTAAGTACGACAAGGGAACGTTTTGAAGTATTGAAAAAGTTGAGAGATTTAAGGATACCAACAGTTGTATGGCTGACGCCGATTTTGCCGTTTATTAACGATACGGAAGATAATATTTCTGGTATTTTGGATATGTGTATGGAAGCAAAGGTTTATGGCATTATTTGCTTTGGAATGGGATTGACTCTTCGAGAAGGAAATCGAGAGTATTTCTACGAACAGTTAGACCGATTGTTTCCCGGCTTAAAAGAAAAATACATTCGTACATACGGAAATCAGTATATGCCAGAGAGCAGCAATAACAAAGATTTAATGCGGCTTTTTCATCAAAAATGCGAAGAAAATGGGATTGTGCATGACAATGAGCAAATATTTAACTATCTGCATTTCTTTGAAGATAATAACGATAATAAACAATTAAGTATTTGGGATTGGGAAGTGAGATAAAATATTGATGCTGCTTATGAAACAAAATGGATATACTGTCCTATTTGCAGCAACAAGACCAGAACAGGAATCAGAGAGCCAGACGTACAGCACAATTTATTTGTGTATGGTAATGTTCACGCTTTGTCTGTCTGTCAGGTTTGCAGAATATTTTCTGCTGGAAACAGACAAAACATGTCATCAATGTATGGATGGAGGAGGGAGTTTTCCGCAAACTGTTCCTGAAAGCATTTTCTGAAACAAAGCCATTTATGCAGGCGAATTTTATTGCCGCGTTTTTATTTGGAATCTGGCACATTACAATGCCAATCAGAAGTTATGTGAACGGCGAAATGTCATTTGCGGCAATGGTTCTAATGGGTATCGGTTATATGCTCCTTGCCGGAATTATGGGAATCAAATGGGGGCTTCTTTACCGCATGACAGGAAATATCTGGGTAGGGCTTGGCGACCATTTATTCAATAATGCCGTTGCGACAAATATGTTGCATGTCGTTTCGCTAAAGGACGCAGACGAATTACAGATTGTTCGAATTATGGCTGCACAAATTATTTCCTTTGCTTTTGTGTGGGTAATTCATACTTATCCAACTACTAATGTTCGATAAGGTATTATTGCAGGAACAGAAAGAGATAAATTGAATTTAGATGGGGTGGATAGATGGGCGCACAAGTATTTTGGAATGTTATTGGCAATTACAACAAACAGACATGGACAATTCAAATCAATGTCCTTTTACGGTAAAGTATGTACCGATACTGGAGGAGCTGGCAAGGACCAGGAACGCTGCGTTTCAATCTATACATATCCAGACCAGAGCGGATGCGCAGAATGCCCCTCGCTCTTTACAACCTTTTCCCTTTTCTATGACGGGCAGCTTGTAACCCATGAAATCCTGCCAATTATTAGAGATTGCCAAAAAGGCGGGGATGAATGAACTGTATCTTTCTGTGGAAAAGAAGAATGAACCTTCGGTTAAAACAATCACCCAAAATGGCGGAGTCTATGATCGAAGTTTTGAATTTGATGGAGAACAGGCGGATATTTATAAAATCGCTCTATAGGAATAGCCATACTGGCACAACGGATACGGCAGAGTCGTAAGCTGCCTGGAGAGAAAAATGATAGGATTAAAAAGAGGAAGCGTGGAGCTTTTATCCCATCAGGAGGAATGGAATAAAAATGCTGAAAATGTAATTTGGGGATTAAAGCAGCTTTTCGGAAATGCCGCTGTTGATATCCAGCATGTTGGAAGCACTGCGATTCATTCCATTTATGCAAAACCAATTATTGACATTGTGATTGGCCTCCGTGATTTAAATGATATTTCACCTTATATGAAAGTGTTGGAAGAACACGGTTTTGTTTGTCGCGGAGAAGATATTGCCGGACAAATATTATTTGTAATGGGTGATTTTGAAAAAGATACGCGTACACATCATATCCATGTAGTCAAATGGAATGGGACAGAATGGAATAACTATATCAATTTTCGGGATTATCTGAATTGCCATCCTGATAAAGCAGCATTATACGACGCCTGTAAGAAAAAACTGGCATTACAATTTTCAGGTGACCGGAGAAGCTATACGGAAGGCAAGCAGGAATGCATAGAATGCCTGCTGAAAGAAGCATATGTATGGAGGCATCGGCAGTAAACTTCTAAACGATACACCTTTGAGGTTTTGTGATAAAAAAATGTTTATATACCACAGGACAGTTTGCAAAGCTTACTAGCATTCGCATGACGAATCAGCATACTTGCTGAATAAATGTTATGCCTTGCTATTTTCCCTGTTTTATCATCATATATGAGTAATGTAAACCGGATGTCGTATCTATACCATCCAAACATTGCATCTGTCTTATGTTTTTCTTTCCGGTTTACCTCATGTTTCGGATTAGTCGCTATCTGTATAAGTTCAGGAATACCCTGTGCAGCATTTGCTTTAGCCCTTGCCACTGCGCCTTTTAAGGCGATACGGCTTTCTGAACTTGCATATTCATCGGGAAAATCCGCCGAAATATATATTTTTTCAGAAGTTTCCTCAATTTCATAAAAATCTCCGATATACTCTTATTACTGATAACTCAAATGACGATACACAGCCAGAAGCCCCTGAAATCCGTATCAGCATGAGCGATATTATTATGAATCAAGTTGACGGCTTTACAAGTGCAGATTATGCGCGATATAACCCTGAAACAGATGATGAAGTTGTCTGGAACAAAGAAGATATTGTCGCTTATTATGGAACTGATTTGACGCCTGCTTATGTTCCAAATGTATTGCGATTGACGAAGACCCTTATATGGAAATCTATAAGGACATTCCCAAACTTCCTAATGCCGAGCCGAATCGGGCTGATAGCTCAAGTATATCTGTAAACTTGGGGTTGCCCCTTGTTCGCAATGTTCGTAAGGCAGCGCGGCGAGATAAACATTTTGTCGCTTACTTTCTTGCGGCTTTCCTTGCGCTCTGTCCGCCCTGAAAAGTGGGTGAAAGTTTAGCAAGAGGGATTGACAGAAAAATTACCTTGATTTATAATTTGCATTATGTATAATTAAAGTTATATATAATAGATGTTGGGGTCAAAACCATAAATAAATTTGCCCCTATTCCTATAGTGCCTTGAA
>NZ_SRYA01000101.1 GCF_004793545.1 Petralouisia muris
TTCACTATGGGTAAATTTTGCCATTTTGCGTAGAAAAACGTTGGTAAGTTCCTAACGCTCAATACCATAGCTTTTGACTACAGCACCTTAGGGTGGTTTGGAACCTCCACCTGCATGGCGGTTCCGGCGGGCCCTCCGCCATCATCTGTACAGCATAGCTGTCTTCAAGCAGCTACGCTACTTGGACTCGCCTTCGTGGCGCACAGTCATCTGCATACCGCACAAATCTATGTCCCCTGCGTGTTAGTTCCCTGTCCAATTCATTCAGCATGATATTACTTAGCAGTGGACTTAACGGTCCACCTTGTGGCGTTCCTGTTTCTGTCTTTTCAAACACCCCTCCGCTGATAACGCCTGCATTGAGGTATTTATGTATCTGTATAATTCCATTAGAGAACATATAGGGAGATACCATATATAAAGAATGAATGAGTGAGAAGCCTTTGACCTCTCACCCAACATCTCACAGAAAAGCAGGCTGCATTGTTATAAAACCTTACGCAGCTTCTTACGCAAATGAGCCAATCTCGCATAGACAGCCCCTACCGTCAAATGCACAAGCGGGGCAATCTCTTTTGTGGAATATCCCTGCATTTTCAGCAGGACGATTTGTAATGTACACCTGTCCACTGTGACTAATGCAAAATACAGAGTTTCGCTCTCAATCTCGTCCAGTAAATCAGAAACAGACATTATCTCTGCCTGTTTCTCCCTGCCCGCCATGTCCTCAAGGCATTCTCCGAAGTCGCTTGTCCATCGGTAAAACCGCCTGTTGGAATTAAAATCTGCCCTGTCGTCTGTGCGGATTTGCTCAATGACCGCTTCGTCAACGCCGGACTCACGCAAAATCTTTTCCTCGGCTTCTTTCCAGATACGCCATTTCCTGTCCTCCCGTCCGTGGTTGTATGCCATCTTATTTCCTCCAATCGAAGTTGATTGAGAGGGCAGGAAAAGCCCCCTCATTTTCCCAAAGGAAAAAACAAGGGGGCTGAATGCCTTAAATTTTGTTTTCGATTATCTTCCTCAGCTTCGCAAGGATTTTAGCTTTGCGCTTATTCACAACGCTCTGTGTTATGCCTAACCGCAATCCGACTTCCCGCTCGGAAAGTTCTTCAAAAAAGATTGCTTGTATCAACGTCTGTTCACCGTCCGACAATAAGGGCAGGGCGGCTTTCAGCCTGTCCACCATCACCGCATGGACAACGGTTTCCGCAACGTCCACTGTTTCATCAATAACGAAGTCAAGCACATTTCCCTCGCTGTCTGTAAATCCCTCCAATGACAGCAGCTTGTGGTTCGTGTCCAGCTTTTGCAGATAATGCCACCGTTCTTTCTCCTTGTAGAAATCTGCGTACTGTTCCCACACTACCTCAAGCAGACAGCCCTGCACGGGGATAAACAGCTTGTCCATGTAACTCTGGTCGGCTTGCCTGCGGCGGCAGAAATCCGTATAGGACAGCTCCACATAGCCGTCATTCTTTTTGATATATACTTTTCTTGGTGCGTATTTCACCGTATTTTCCTCCAATCTGAATTTTTGAAAATGTAAAAATCCAGATTGGATAGGCGGCGAACGACAGCCAACAGCGGAAACAGCCCTGCGGCACATTCCGATAAAAAAGGATATAAGAAAAACCGCACAGGCTGTCACACCTTTACGGTTTATGGAGATTTTATTTCTATTATGTAGATATTTGACTTCTACTTGCAGGGTGCAAAGTCCCCGTGTGTTAATAAAGATTTTTTTAACAGGCTATCCATCCATTTTCGGAATGATATGTATAAACAGGAAATACTGCTTGCGGGCAAAAGAAATCCCTCCAAACTTCAAAAAGCGAAGTCGGAGGGTAATGAAAGCATTACAGAGCAATCCACCGAAACATCGTTTTTTTTAATTCAGTGGACTTGCCCTGTCTTACTGTTACTGCCTATTGCATAAAGCTAATGCTTAACATTTATATAAATGCATCAGCCGCATAAAGGCTTTACTTTTCCTCTACAGAAAGCCATATTTCAAAATGGAAATTATCATCATGAATTTCATCACTCGGATAGACCTCAATGCACATCCCGCCTGCCGGCTGATATTTGCTGGTTGGGAAAAATTCTGTATAAATCTTTCGATATAAGTCTTGGAATGCCTCTGGCATTTTCCCAGTACAAGGGAACACCGCCCAAGTATTTGCAGGCACTTTCTCAATCGTCAGCCCTGCCGCCACATCACCGCCCGAATAAGCCGCCCCGATTGCATAGTCAAAATCCCCTTCTGTCGGGTTGTCAAAGCATATTCCTACGATTGCCCCTCCGAAGATATTTTCTGGATTGGCGTATCTGCACAACGTGTCAATCGTCCCATCCGTTCCGCAAGCCGCCCATGTCGCATGGATATTCTTCTGGCTGATTTCATGTCCTCCTCCATATCTGGCTCGTTTGGCAATGACCTCAAACTCTTCCCGTTTTTCAATTCTGTAATCCATTGTCGTTCCTCCTTCTAATGTGATTTTTACGGAAACTCTGGAAAAGGATTTGAGTGTAAGTTTTTCGTTTTTCGCTTGGACAGGCGTAATCCCGTGGAACTTTGTGAATGCCCTGCTAAAGCTCTCTGGGCTGTTATATCCGTATTTTAAGGCAATATCTATCACCTTTTCATTTCCAGACGATAAATCCGTTCCTGCCAGCGACAATCGCCTGTTGCGGATATACTCGCCAATAGAATAGCCGCAAATAATATGGAAAACCCTCTGGAAATGGAAACTGGAAGAATACGCCTGTTTCGCAATTTCAGCATAGTCTATATCTTCCGTAATGTGGTCTTCAATATAATCTATTGCCTTCTGTAACCCTTTCACCCATTCCATGTTTTTTCCTCCTTCCGTAACCATAGTATAGTAAACTAACAACGGCTTTTCCTGATATTCTATGCTTTGCTTTGTTAAGTTTCAATTATCCCTGCTTGCTTAAATTTTAAATCATGCAGCCTGTTATCGCTGATAAATTTCTTTTTTCTTGGGTCGCCCTCTGCACGGTAAATGGCTAAACTTTCCAAATCAAATATGGAACTCCAAACGGTTTCAAAATCTGGCTCATTGTCATATTGGCACATAAATCCATAATCGCCTTTCAAAAGCTGCTCAGTAGTCTTGATATAATCGTCCCTTATCTTCCCCGAAAAAAAACTGTCTATGACAACTTTATACCGCTTGCGGGAATCATAATCATCCCCATTTGCATCGTCATAGGGCTTCATTTCATCAGAAGTAAAGCTGTTTACAGTACAAACTATCCTGTTTCCATGAAAGATTTCCGCTTCACGGACTTTTTTGAGAGTCGGCGTACATTCGGCTACTGCCATATTGCCGCTTTTATCCGCAAGTAAAATGTTGCAGTTAGACGCTATCGGCAGATTCATAAGTAACGAAACCGCCTGCTCTGTATCATTTGCCTTTTCAAGCAAATACCGTACAATAAAACATGAGTTAAACCCTGCTTTTATCTTTTTAAGGTCGGTCATTACAAACGTCATTGCCACGGCAAGCCCGTGTTCGTTTAGTCCCTCTTCCTCGTTGATGAAAGAGGATGTAGTGATATTGAATCTGTTTCCATTCCTCGGTGCATAAATTTCACTTTTACATCCATCACGCAGATAAGGCGGCAAATCATTATTTCTGCCATATATCAATCTGCCATTTTGGGAATAGGCAAAAGCCGTACAGCCCCGAATCTCAATAGGGAAGTTATCTTCCAAATTATACATACAGCAGCCCATACACAGCATCCACGAAGCAAAATGCAGATAGTCTGCTCCTATGGTGTCGCTTACCCCTCTTATTTCTTCACATACTTCTGGAAAAAACTTTCTTAATATTTCCTCACTTTGTTTTCCATGTTCCAGTTGAAAATTATCTAACAGCAGCGGAAAAGAGATTTGGCATTTGTTAAAAATTTTTCCACGCTTCACACCCATTTTATAATGGTCGCCTTTTAGCCTTAAATGATACATTTCCTATCTGTCCTCCTCTTTGATTGCAATCCATACTTTGGAATGTCCATGTGCCGGCTGGCTGTCACAAATCGGATACACTTCAATGTCTGGCAGTTCAGCATATTTATATCCAGAGAACGGCAGCCATTTCATATAAAACCGTCTGAATACACTTTGGACATCTTCTTTAAAACATCCATCATTCTCAAATATAACCCAAGTAGCCGCAGGAATTTCATACTCATACATATCCGCAGGGGCAGAAGCATTTGTGGCAACGCCGATATAATAATAGATTTCTTTTGGACTTTCGTATACACTGATTCCTAAAATCCCATTTGGCTCTTGATTAGATAATTTGCATATTTCCGAAAACTGGTTTCCCTGCAACGTGGTTTTCCAAAAATCGGGAACTATCCTTAAATTTTCTTCCATATCACACGTCAAAGGAATGCGGATTCCCACAATATGCAAAGGCTGTTTTTCCGCAATGTGATACACCATAGCGCTTCCTCTTGTTATTTCGATTCTAAACTGAATTGACGGATATGCTTGCAGGATACACCCCATAGCTTTTGCGGCTGTTGGCGTAATTCCATGAACATTCTGAAAAGCCCGATTAAAAGAAGTCGGAGAGGAATAGCCATACTTCAAAGCAATATCTATAACTTTCTCGTCTGTCCGCTGCAATTCAAACGCTGCCTGTGTCATTTTTCGGCGGCGTATGTATTCTGCCAATGACACGCCCGAAACATAAGAAAAAATACGCTGAAAATAATAGGGAGAACAACACGCAATGCGGGCGGCTTCGTCATATGATATTTCCTTGTCCAGATTATCTTCTATGTAATCAATGGCGGCTCCAAGCTTTTTCAACCATTCCATATTCTTACCTCCTCGCAAACAAGAATATCTTAATCTGCTTTATATTTCCTCTCTTTTTCTGCTATCTTTTGTAAACCCACATATAGTGTATCTGAATAAAAAATTCGTTTCAATAACTTCCCGAAAAGAAAAACGACAGAGATTTCACCCTCTGCCGCCATGTTGCCTATGCGTATATGATTTCCTCGTTCACTATCTCCCTCGCGCATGCTCTTACATTATTCATTCTTTTTGTCCATTCTAAGGCGTTTTCTTCCTTTAGGCGTTCCGTTATGCCCTGTGCTTGTTTCATGCCCTCTATGAGCCTTTCAAAGCGTTCCTGCGCCTGCCTGTTGATGTCGGCAAGATATGTATTCAGTCTGCCGCTTGTAAGAAGATTCGTGTATGTAACTTTATGGTACTGCTTCAGATAGTCCAGATGCCGCCGTCCGAATACGCCAATCGGCTGTTCTTTTTCGGGTGGTAAGTCAAGGCGGGGGATAAGGTAATCTCCCTGCCGTTCAAATTCGCCGCCGATTTTTTCAAAAATTGTTTTCTCCATTGTGTTTACCTCCTCAGTCATAGTTTATTTTTCCATTGCTGTTTTTCGTGGGCAGTCCCTCTTTTTGCGGGGCTTGCGAATCATCTTCGTCTTGACAGTCTGCTCCCCTATGTAACCGCCGAAGCGGTAACAGATTTTGACGGTCTGCTGCATCCCGTCCCCTGTTTCCGTTCGGTCAGACACCTCAATCCGCTCCACTAAGAGGTTAAGGTTCTCGGCGGTCAGTTCCGTTATCCCCACATACCCCGCCATCAGTTCCGCCCACTGTACCGCATTGCTCTGGCTGTCCTTAACTACCTGCAGGGCATCCTCAAGCGTCACTATCTGCCCCAACAGTTTCTCCTGCTCGGTCTGGTACTTGTCAATCAGCCTTGTAAAATTCTCATTGGAGATACGCCCCGAAAGGGAATCCTCATACAGACGGTCAAACAATCTCGTCACTTCATCATAGCGTTTCCTCGCCTGTTTCAGCTTCATTTCGTTGCTTTTCCCCCTGCTCCCATCCGCTCTGGCATTCATCCTCACCGCTAGGGCAACCGCTTTCTCCCTATCCTCAAAAGCAAGGCGGGCATGGTATTGGATGTCCGCAAGTACGGCGTTGTATAAATCCTCATAGTAAATGCGGTGGTCTGTGCAGGCTTTTGTGTTGTGGGCGTAGGTGGTGCAGACATAGATACGGTGCCTGTCCCGACCCCAGTAGCGCAGGGCAAGGGCTTTCCCGCAAGCGCCGCACTTCACAAGCCCAGAGAAAACCGACACAAAATTATTTGTCGTATCGCGCTTCCTGCTCAGGATTTTTGCGTTCGCCCCGTCAAAGATTTCCTGCGAAACCAATGGCTCGTGGGTGTTGTCCGTCCGTATCCATTCCTCCTCTGGCAGCTTCTTGTATTTACCGAGTTTAAAAATGGCTTCCGTCTTGCACATCACGGAATGACCGAGATACACGGGGTTTCCTATCATGTTCCGTATGATGGTGTGCGACCATTCATACTGGTTCTGGGGGTTTTTGAACCGTTCTGGGTAATGCTTCTCCCCACGGGTATGCTGCCACCACGAGGGGCAGGGCACTTTTTCCTCTCGGAAAACGCTCGCTATCTTATGTGCCCCCATGCCCGCATTTGCAAGCTCAAAAATCCGTTTTACAATCCATGCCGTTTCCCCATCGACTGCCAGCTTATTATGGTTGTCAGATGATTTGCGGTATCCGAACGGCGCATAGGAACAGCGGTAAAGCCCCGCTTTTGCCCTCGCCCGAATGGAAGAACGGATTTTCCGTGAATTGTCCCTGCTGTAAAATTCATTCATCACATTCTTCAGTGCGGCAATGTCGTTGTTTTTGTTGGCGGTGTCCACGCAGTCATTGACGGCAATGTACCTCACGTTTTTCATCGGGAAATAAATCTCCGTGAAATGCCCGACCTTTAAATGGTCACGCCCCAGACGTGACAAGTCCTTTGTAATTACCACGTCAATCTTCCCCGCTTCAATGTCATCCAGCATACGGTTAAAATCTGGCCTGTCGAAATTCAAGCCGCTCCAACCGTCGTCCACATAGGTTTCAACGACTAAAAATCCATGCTCCCTTGCGTACTGCGCCAGCATTGCTTTCTGTGTTTTTATGCTCTCGCTGTCCCCCTGCGCCATGTCGTCTTTTGACAGCCTACAATACAAGGCGGTTCTTAAAATTCCCATTCCATCCATCCCCTTTCTTCATTTTCTGTCCCTATTGTATTCTGTATCTTTTATTATCTCAAAGGTGCGGGGAGAGGTTTTCCCCCTCCGTACCTCGTCCACAAGCAGGGAAATAAAGGCTTCCCTCATATCCCTGCCGCCCAGATAGACTGGCTGAACCTCTATTTTCGGGCGTGTGACTGTTTTTGCCATAGGCATATCCTCCCTAAAAGATGGAAAAAGGGCATCTGAAAACGCCCTTAATCCAGATAAAAACATTTATTTTCCAGTTCTTTTTTTCATAGCGCAGAGAGATTTTTCTTCCCTTTCACTGTAACGACCAAGCCGCTTTTACCATCCGAAAACAAAATATTATCGGCTGTTCCTGTTCCCTGTTCTTCAAAAAGAGCAGCCCCACCGCAGACGTGAGGTCGGTTTTTCTCTCGTCCACCATCTGTAAAATTGGCGGTATCAACTTCGTCCCAAGTTGGGACGAGGTTAAATCCGTGTGGAAACCCTGCCGCTTTATCACTTCCAGTTTCATCTTATAAACAAATGCACGCTCCGATGGAAGAATATCTATTATTCATTTTTTAGTGTCTGGCAGAGCAGCATTTCCTGACGGCATGACAGCCATGACAGGTATGACGGGTATTTTGGGATACCCCCGCCGCTGTCACCCCTTACGGGAGAACACCCCCGCAAACGCAAGTGCAGGCGTGGGGTTTCCCTGCCTTTCTTCGGCTCGTGAACCCACCCCTGCGGTCAGAAAAATCAAAAGATTTTTCCGACTGCGTTTACAGGGTGTAACACACTACACTTTGCCCTGCAAAGAGCCGTGTGCCAGACGTTCCCTCTGGACTCCCTTCTGGCAGGGCTGCGCCCTGTTTTATCCTCCGCTCTGCGCTTCGGATGGAAGATTGGCGGCGTTACCCGTGTCAGCCATGCCAGCATGAGGGGGCATACCAAAACTGCCGTCATACCCGTCATGGCTGTCATGCTCCCCACCGCATCTTGCAAGGATAATCTTCCTGCCGCTATACTTCCTCTGATAGTCATACTGGATGCCGTTCTCATAAAGGAACGTGGAGCGGTACTCGTTGAGCCATTTCGTGATGACCGTGGACAGTTCCCCGCTTTCCCCCATAGCTAACAAAAGTTCCGTAGCTGTCCCCGTCCACTCCTCTTTATCCTGCATGAACGCCACTACCCGAAAAAGGATAGAGGGAACCTCTGCCGCCGCAAGCTGCTCCTGCGTCTGCCGCTTAACCATCTCCCAGCTGCAATCACGGAAACGGAGCGTCAACTCCTGATAGGGCGTGTCCCTGCCAGTGACAAACAGCTTTGCGGTATCAGATGCTCGGCTCTCCTTTTCCAGCACAAACGTAGCGTCCGCACTCCCTGTCAAGCCTGTCGTGCCAGACACCTTGTTGAACACGTCGCTGTCGTTCTGCTTGCGGATATGGTGTACGACGACAACCGAAAGGGAATGCCTGTCGGCAAAATCTTTCAACAGCGATATATCCCCGTAATCGTTGGCGTAAGCGTTGTCTTTGGATGCAGTACGGATTTTTTGCAGCGTGTCAATGACAACCAGCCTGCTGTCGGGATATGCTTTGAGGTAATCTTCAAGCTGCACGATAAGACCGTCTGATAACTTGCTGCTTGCCACGGCAAAGTGAAGCCGCCCGCTCGCTTCGTCCGTCAGACGGAACAGCCTGTCCTGGATGCGGCAGAACGTATCTTCCAGACACAAGTAAAGCACGTCGCCCTCCAATGTCTGCATATCCCATAAGGGGATTCCCTGCGACACGCAAAGGCAGAGCTTCAGCATGAGCCAGCTCTTGCCGATTTTCTGTGAGCCGCAGAACAGCGACAAGCCCGTGGGGATAAGACCGTCCACCACAAAGGACGGCTTTTCAAGCGGTTCATAAAGGAGCGTGTCAGCATCCACCGTCTGTAACTGCTGCATAAAATCCCTCCCTCCGTGTTGGATTTTGTTTGTTGCACATAGGCGTTGTCCTCCTTAGATTTATTTACCCCTGCCAGAAAGCAAGGGTATGTAACGCAGCCATTCCATACAGTTCCACGCTTTCCTAAAGCGGCGTTTCCTCCGTCTGTGCCATGCACGGATTGGGCAGGGGAGCAGGCTCATATCGTGGCTCTGCTGTCCCCTGCGGCGGGTATCCCCCCTAGCGGCTGCTGTGAAGTTTTCAAGGAGCGGTAATCTATGGAATCGTTTTGTGGAAATAAAAAGGGCGGGAGGATTTGACCTCTCACCCAATAGCCGCTAAAGGAGCATGATTTTGGACATGGTGTTCTGATTTTTTGAAAATATGTAAGCTCCCGACACAGAACCTTTTTTTCAGTTAGTGATGAGTAGCCGTATTAATTTAAAATTTCATAAGCACAAACCTAATTTTTGTGGTAAAATGGCAAAAGATAAAAACTACCTATCATAAAGTGTAAACAGAGAGGTGAATGTATAAATGATAAGCATAGAAAAGTTCCAACAAATACGTTCAAGTGAACATTTAATCGTTTTAGATACAAATGTATTATTGGAATTATATCGTCAACCAGCTAATATCAGTTTGGATGTAATAAATGCATTGAAAGAAATCCAAAATAGAATCTATGTGCCAAGACAGGTTTATGATGAATACTTGAAACATTTTCATAAGATATGTGGTGATGAAAAAAAGAGATACAAAAATATAACCAGAGATTTGAATGATTTTTTTAAAAATCTTCAAAAAGATATTACATCAAAAATAGGAGAATACAGAAAACATAATTATACGGATATTTCTAAACTACAAAATGATTTAAATAAAGAAATCAAAGACGCACAAAACATAATAGCCAGTTTTGAAGAAAATCATAATGCAGAGATTCAGCTAAATATAGATTTTTTAGAAAACGATAAAGTAAAGGAATTTGTTGACTTATTGCAAATCCAAGGCAATATTGGTGAAAAAATACTATTCTCAAAGAAACTATCATTATTACAAGAAGGACAAATACGGTATGATAATTTAATCCCACCTGGCTTTCTGGATTATACAAAAGATGGAGAAGCAAAATTCGGAGATTTATTTGTCTGGAAAGATATAATTACAATAGCAAAAGAGAAAAGTTCCAATATCATATTTGTGTGTAATGACACTAAAGATGACTGGTGGGAAAAAAATAGGGATACTCCTATTGATTTAAGGCAAGAATTAGATGATGAATTTAAAGAAATCAATCCTTCTTTAAGTATTAACTTTTTGACTCTAGATAAATTTTTCTCATATTTGGCAGAAGAATTAAAATTGGGAAAGTCAAAAAGTGCTTTACAATTATCTGCATTAGATGATATTAAAAGCATATTAGACAATTATGAAGATGAAATATACCAAAGCATTGGCGAATATTTGATAACTATAAATGTTAATGAAGAATTGGATGAAGAACTTTTGGAAACTGGTGATGAAAATATATATTGGAGCATAGCGGATGTTTCTGTTGAAAAAGAAAACAAAAATATCATATATTATGTAAGTTTGGATATTAGTGTTCTTGCGGATTTAGTTTATCAGGAGGATGGCAATTATCCTTATGATGCAGGTAAAATCGCTTTAGCATTGACGGGTCAAATAGAGGTAACTATGGAAGAATATTCAACAATCAGCGAAATAAAAACTTTGAGTGTTGAAAAAAGCGATATTTTGCATATTGAACCAGAAGAGTGGGGTATTGTAAAACATATGGAGAACCAAAATCCTTGTAAAGATATTATTTCTGCGAGCAAAAATGTCACTAAAATCCAAAAAAATGCAGAGCAACTGAACAATACTGTAGATATAAGTAACTTGAAACAAACATTGCAGCAATATGCAACATTATATGAGGGTTTAGCCGAATCCATTAAACCAATGCAAACTAACGGAGTTTTTTCAGAATTGGCAAATCAAACTTCCATAAGCAAAAAAGCACTATCAGCAGCATTTGAGCCAAAGAATAACGCCCTTGCAGAATTGGCAAATCAGACTTCCATAAGTAAAAAAGCACTATCAGCAGCATTTGAGCCAAAGAATAATGCCCTTGCAGAATTGACAAATCAGACTTCCATAAGCAAAAAAGCACTATCAGCAGCATTTGAACCAAAGAATAACGCCCTTGCAGAATTGGCAAATCAGACTTCCATAAGCAAAAAAGCTTTATCTGCAATAAAACCTTTTCAATTTGGTGGAACAGCAGAATTGAAAAAGCCATTTACAGCAAACAGCAAAATCATTAAACCAACAGATAAACCAGAGTGACTTTCTAATTAAATCTTTTACGTTATAGGCAATCAACCCCCGCTTACCAAATCAACGGATGGATAATATTTAATTTACTGTCCGTTGATTTTTTATGTTCTCAAAAGAATTTACACATCAGCGATATTACCCGCCCATCTTTAATGGTTCTTGATAACACTTCTATCAGCTTACTCTGGCATACCGTATCAAAGAATTTCTCTAAATCCATGTCCACGACATACACATATCCATCATTGACGTTCTGCTGACATTGTCTCAGTGCGTCATCGCACCTCTTTTGGGTCGAAAGCCAAAACTGTTCTCCGAAAACTGTTCCTCATAAATCGGGGACAGCATCTGTGTGATTGCCTGCTGAAATACCCTGTCAACTACTGTCGGCACTCCCAGTTTTCGGTATTCTCCTTTTGTTTCTTTGGGTATCTCTACCCTGCGGACTGGGTTGGGTTTGTATTTCCCATCCTTTAGCTGCTGGATTAGCTGCACTTGGTTGTCTCTGAGGAACGGCAGAAGTTCATCTACGCTCATCCCATCCACACCGCCTGCTCCTTTGTTTGATTTCACTTTCTTGTATGCATTGTTTAAATTAGTCGGTTGTAAAATCTTCTCCAACAGTCCGTCCGTCTGAAAGTTTGTGATGATGCGGTTGTTTTCAGCAATCCTCTGACAGGCGGACACTTCTGCATACTCTTTCGATTCCGTCGATACCATTTGCAGATAGTCCTCAATATGAAGTTGTCTGTCCTTAAATCTGTCATTAGTCACATTCATTTACTCACATCTCCTAAAGTTCAGTCCTTCCCATCGTGTTTGCAACCACAATGGCACTATGACCTCTGCTGACTTCTCGCCATTCGTTGTTACTACGAATTTCTTGTGCATTTGTTGATGCAACTCCATCCGCTGACGAGACCTCCCCAGGTAAGAACGCAATCTTTCGCTCCATCCATCTGCCACATTTACCACAATTAGTTCCGAGTAGTTATTGGATTTCGACTTGTTATGCAGCCTTATCCCTAATTGTAGCCTGATGTGATTTCTGTTCGTCAGACCAGAGCTTTGCCTCTAGCTTTCTTCAGATTCCACCTCACGATGGACACCCTTGCTTTTGGCTATACACTTCCCACTACTAGGGCGTGTTACGGACTTTCACCGATTAGATTGCGTCCATACTGGGCGCACACACAAAAAGGAGAGGAATCCCTCAAATCATCCTCTCCGACACTTCTCTTATCACCAGCCAGCCTAAATCCCACGTCACTCAGAAAATTCCCGCACCAGTATATCGCTTTTCTCCAAAAACTCCTCTATGGTAAAAAATCCCA
>NZ_SRYA01000102.1 GCF_004793545.1 Petralouisia muris
CCACCCACCTTGACAAAGGACATCTCCATAATCATTTCTGTTTTAACTCCGTTTCTTATCTGGATGGGAGCAAATATAATTACTCAAAATCCGAACAGAAACGGCTAAGGGAGGTGTCCGACCGCTTATGCCGAGAGTACAGTTTATCGGTGATTGAAAACCCCAAGAAAGCCCCTGCAAGACCGCTGTATCTGGACGAAAAAAGCGGAAAGCCGACACGGTACAACGTCTATCGGGAGGATTTAAGGGAAGCAATCAACGGGAGCAGGGATTTACAGCACATGATGAAATACCTTACCGATAAAGGATATGAGATTGATTTTTCGGGCAGCTATTGGAAAATGAAGCTGCCGCAGTACAGGCATTTCACAAGGTTAGACACGCTTGACGAACGGCTGACTCCCGATTTCATACGGTCATGTTTAGGCGGGGCTTCCCGATATGGAAACTACAAAGCAAGGATTTCCTACTCCCCGCATATGCCAGAGCAGTATAAAAACGCATGGAAACCGCATCAGAAAACCACAGGGATTTTAGCGTTGTATTACCACTGGTGCTATCAGCTGGGGATATTCCCCAAAGGCACAGACTACAAGCCGGCAAGCCCGCTGATGAAAGAGGAGCTTCGGAAACTGGACGAGATTACCGCACAGGTAAGGTATATGTCAAAGCATAACATCTCTACCCTTTCCGACTTACACGCCGACAGGGAGAAAAACCAGACCGAAATGAATAAACTGATTGACTACCGCCAGCACTTGCGGAACAAGGTACGCCGTGCCACACCAGCCGAAAAAGAAACACTCCGAGCCGAAAAGCAGGGCGTGACGGAGCAGATAACAGAGCTTAGGAAACGGCTGAAATATGCAGACGGGATTGAAAAACGCTCTGCCCATATCGACAACTGCTTAGACCAAATCCACGATACGATTGAAAACCAGCGGTTAAACCAACAGAAACAGCCAGTTAAAACAGACCGCAGGAGGGAGGAATCATTACGGTAAAACAGCTATTTGACAGAATAATTAAGTCAGGAATCCAGCCAAAAGAGAAAGGAATCCCAACAGGGTATTTCATAGAAAAGGATGGGCAGACTTCTTTTGTCTGCGGCAAAAACATTGTCCATCTTACAGAGCATTTCAGCGGGAAAAAACAGACCGTGGAAACGCTTGCGGAGAATGTCATGCGGTACGAGATGAAAAAACCATAAGAAGAATATTGTTGCAATGATGGAAAAACGGCCTGCCCCATGCTATAATAGATTCATGCAAGCAGTGTATTGTGGCGGGCTGTTTCCAAAGACAGGAGGTTAAAACAAGTGAAACAGCAGCAATACAATACAGCGTTATATATGCGTTTAAGCCGTGATGACGAGCTGGAAGGGGAAAGCGCAAGCATTTCCACGCAGAAACAGATACTAAGGGATTATGCAAATGAGCAGGGATTTTTAGTCGTAGACGAGTACGTGGACGACGGATTTTCTGGTACGAATTTCGAGCGACCAAGCTTTAAACGCATGATTGAAGACATAGAGGACGGGAAAATCAACTGCGTTGTCACAAAGGATTTGTCAAGGCTTGGCAGGAACTATATCCTCACGGGGCAGTACACGGAGCTTTATTTTCCGAGCAAGGGCGTAAGGTACATCGCAATCCATGACGGCGTTGACACGATAAGGGAGGACAACGACATCGCCCCATTCAAGAATATCGTCAACGAATGGCAGGCAAAGGAAACGAGCCGCAAGGTAAAAAATGCGATGAAAGCCAAGTTTAAAAATGGGGAATACATCGCCCCAGTCACGCCTTTAGGGTATAAGCTGCATCCGACGGAAAAGAACAGGCTCATTATTGATGAGGAAACGAAGTGGATTGTGGAGCGTATTTTTGAGCTTGCGGCACATGGGTATGGGGCAAAGAAAATCTGCCACGCCCTCGCCAAAGATAAAGTGCCAGTCCCAACATGGTGGCTTTATAAACGGAACGGGTATAAGGCGTCCATGTTTGAGGGGAAGCCTGAAGAAGTAAAATACCGCTGGTGCATACAGACCGTCAGCAATATCCTCGCCAACCAGATATACCTTGGGCATACCGTCCATTACAAGCTGACAAAGATGTCCTATAAATCCAAAAAGAATATCAAGCATAGCGAGGATGAGTGGTTCGTGGTGGAAAATACGCATGAGCCGATTGTCACGCAGGATTTGTGGGATTTGGTGCAGACGCATGTAAATTCAAGGCGACGGAGCCGTAAAGACGATGAGCCGCAGATATTCGCAGGGCTTATAAGGTGCGGGGAATGCGGATGGACGCTCGGCTCGGCAAACACAAAGGACAAGGGGCGTTTTTACCGCTGTACCCAGTATGCGGCGTATGGCAGGAACTTCTGCACGCTCCATTACACGCCTTACAAGATTTTGTATGCGTTTGTTCTCGGAAGGTTACAATACTGGCTGATGGCGGTAAAAGAGAATGAGGACGCCATTCTGGAACGGCTGCTGCAAGGCAGCGAGAAACAGCGGCAGTCAGAGAATGCCCGTGCCGAAAAAGAGCTGAAAAAGGCACAGAAACGCAGGCAGGAGCTGAACAGCCTTTTTGCGAAGATGTACGAGGACAGGGTAAAAGGGCTTCTTGACGAAGAAAATTATTCCATGCTCTCCGTCAAATACCGCACGGAGCAGCAACAGCTTGATGAAACGGTCAAGACCATCTCTGCAAGGCTTGAAGAAACGAAAGAGGAAACGGACGATGCAAAACGCTGGATTGACTTAATCCAGAAATACAGTGCCATTGACGAGCTTACCGCCCCGCTCTTGAATGAACTGATTGAGAAAATCGTAGTCCACCAGTCATGGAAAGACGGGAACGGTAGGACAGTGAGGGACATTGAGATTTACTATCGTTTTGTAGGAAAAATTGATTAAATAGGCATGGGGAATGTGCCGATTATGGCACTTCCCCGAAACACTGTCTTTAACTCATGTAAAGCGGAGATTACTATATTCCGAATCTGGTAATAAAAGAGCATCCGGACACGCCAATCGGCAAGTATGGGCGCATGAGGCTCCGCTATCTGAAAGAACACCGGAAAGGGCTGTATACCAGCCTGCTCCTGACGGAAAAACTCTATCCCCATTTGTTGGAGATTGACGAGGCCGCGAATGAGCGAATGGATATTCTTATGCCACAGCTGATGAAGGCCGCCGGTGTGACCGAGGAACTGAAAGCAGCCGACCAGATGAAATGAGTGAGGCTGGCAAATAACTGTAAGGCGCAGGCGGAGGAAATCATTTGTGCAGAATTGATTTATAACTAGAGGCAAGGTATAATAAAAAATATTCCTCATTTTCTTTTCATAAATGAATTTGAGGTTTCACCTTGTCGCACTCTGCAATAAAATTTTTTAGTGTGGAGTAAAAGGAAAGGAGGATTGGGGATTTATGCTTAATCCTATCGTTATCGTTGCGTAAGCAAGGCTATCGCAACGGTTAAAAAGTGAATAGGTGTTGCGGATAGACCTTGCAGTTCCTGGTAGACAAATCACATTAGGAGTGCAAAATGGGTTACAAAAAAGCAACACACGTTCTGCCGCATGATTTACTTCTGAAAGTTCAGGAATACATTGATGGAGAATTTTTGTATATCCCCAGAATTTCTGATAACAAAAAAAGCTGGGGAGAAACAACCTCAACACGTCAGGAATTACAAGATAGAAACCAACGTATTTATGATGACTACCTTGCAGGGAAACGAATGGAATTCCTTGCCGAAAAATATTTTCTATCTTTGAAAAGTATTCAGAGAATTATCGGGCAGTTAAAAAAAGAATATAATTGACAGAAATGGGCTGGTATTATTTCAAAATACATCAGCCCATTTCTTATGTTTATTTATAAAAAGAGTATTAGGTTTGGTTCTGTATTGTATGATGATACAATTTATTTGCAAGAAACATAAGGAGGTATGGCTTTTATGAAAAAATGTTGTGACAATCCGCCTTTTAGTTTTTAGATTTAAGAATCAGGAGGAATTACGGAGTGAAAAAAATTATATGGGAAGTACAAAGCCTTTCCTTGTTGCCTGTATTAAAATATTGCAAGAAAT
Source organism: Petralouisia muris (assembly GCF_004793545.1). GTDB lineage: Bacteria > Bacillota > Clostridia > Lachnospirales > Lachnospiraceae > Petralouisia > Petralouisia muris. Next base: position 4,104 of record NZ_SRYA01000102.1, read on the forward strand.
GTGGAAGAAAAAATCTGTTCGCTTGTTCACGGCAATTCCGGGTAAATGCCCAGCGCAGATACTTGGATATTTGGTTAATTTACAAATGCTGTGCTTGCAATACCACATGGAACGCTACTGTTTATTCCCGTATTTCTCCACAAGCAATAAAGCCACAACTATTGGACGGATTTTATAAAAATGATAACGAACTTGTAGAGAAATATGCAATGGATAGCCAGTTTTTACAAGAGAATGGTGTGGAAGTTGGTTTGCCACAATATTCTGTTATTGGTGATTGCTTTTCTCTAAATGAAACCGTACAACTTGAAATCAAAAGTAAGTATTCTCTTTCTGTTAAGGTATCTTCTGTTGTGAGAAGCAAATTACTTCTGTCAGAAAAGGAATATCTACAACTGATTATAAGTGGGAAAATAAAGAGTTTACCCAATCAGGATTTAAAAAAATGTAAATTGAAAGAAGGTGTTACCCTTGTTTTTGATAATGAACTACAAATGAGTAGAATTTGAATTAAGAAAAATCATCTGCCGAATAGTGGCAAAAGAAAAAAAGCCGTTATACAGCAGACATATTTGTATGTGTCCATAAGACAGCGGTTTTGAGAAAGGCAAAGCCGCTGTTTCTTTGTTTTCAAAAAGATTGTTGCCTTAGTATTTCCCAAAATGGCGGCTGGTGAAAGGAGCCGTCATGAATCATAACCTGTTTTTACAAAATTGGCTAAAAAATAAGCGATTAAAAAAATCCGTTTCCCACAAAGGGAACCGTCTACACACAAATGCAAAATTTGTCATATTCTAACTGAATACCGTATCTTATGCGTCCGAATGGAGTTTAACCATCGGGGCGCTTTTGTTTTCTTAGGAGGCGCACACGCTCCCCACTGCCGTTTTCCGCCCCGTTCAGAAATCTTTGCAAAAAATCGGAAGGTCGGAAAGGAAGATGGAAGTCACCATCAATATAGACGGACAAGCCCTGTTCGTGGAGGTCGCAGTCGAAGTATACGAGTGCCTGGACAGAGCCGACCACAAGGAAGAAAACCTTGCCCATGAAAAGCGGAGACACTGAGACAGCCGGGAGTTTGACGAATACATAGTCCTCACCGAAGGGCGTTCCTGCTACTACCAGACGCCGGAACAGTGGGTATGCAGGAAAGAAACCATGCTGGAGATTAAGGCCGCCCTTGCGCTCTGTACCGAGGCGCAGCGCCGCAGGTTCCTGCTCTACGCATTGGACGGTTTGAGTTATGCCGAGATTGCCGGGCTTTGCCGCTGCTCCAAAGCTGCCATACAGGACAGCATTGAGGCGGTGCGGAAGAAAATTAAAAAATTTTTCTGATACAGACCCTACGATTGGCCGATTTCGGGCTAACCAATGAAGGGAACTTTTTTCCCTATCACATTATCGGGGAGGACAGGCAGGAAGCCGCTGCCTGTCCTCTCCGCATTTTAGGAGGTCAGCCATGAAAATAATCAATCTAAGGTAGCAACGCTTAACAAGGGCACACAGGCCATAGTATAAAGCGCAGAGAGAAAGATTTTCAGATTTTCCATTCAAAGGAAACATGGTCGCTGGTGGCCTGGACTTGGGACAAAATAATGTCAGTCACTTGGCGGCGGTCATCAAAGTCAATCGTGTCCCAGTTGTCCAAATGAGCAGACAGAAACTCTATCTTTTGCGGGGAGACCGTTTCAGCGTTCAGTGCCGCAATCTCCTTGATAAGCCGCTGTCGGTTAGCGTCCAGCTCCTCGATTTTTCTGTTGGCATAGGACAGCAGAACCGCATTAGCCCCGGTCAGGGTATTCAGTAGTTTTTCAATTTCGTCCTCCACCTGGGCCAGCTCCACATTCAAGGCGGTCAGTTTGGGATTGGTAGTCGTTGCCCTGGCGGTCAGGGTTTGAAATTTGGAGAGCTTCTTTACCATTTCTCCATAGACGAATTGTTCAAATTCCGCCGTCCGAAGCGTCCCACAGCCTTCACAGCTTTTGTTGTCCGCTCGCTTGGAGCAGCGGGGATACTGCGTCCCCGCCGGATTGCCTACGCTCATAAGGGCATACCCGCACCGCCCACACTTGATTTTTCCGGCCAGCCAGGTATTCCGAGCCTTGCGCCCGCCCTGGAATGTGATATTTGCCAGCAGCTTTTTCCGACACCGGAGCCAAGTATCAGCGGGGACAATGCCCTCGCTGGGGGCCAGCACAAGGATCTGTCCCCGCAAGTCTTTGTTTTTTCGCTCCTGCACGTCCCGGCCCTGGTAGAGATAGCAGCCGTTTGTTCCGGCGAAGTCCGCCGCGTCATTGACTACCACCGTACCCTGGCCCTTGAAAAACTCGTACAGTTCCAGGTCAGCCTGGGCATAAATCGGATTGCGGAGCAGTTGGGAGATAAAACCCCGTTTCAACTCCTTTCCGTAAATCAGGATATTGTTTTCCGCAAAGTACCGGGCAATATCTCCGAATGACATGGACGGTTCGGCATACATCTCGAACATCAACCGGGCAATGTTTGCCGTGTCGGGGTCCGGGACCATCATTTTTGTACGTATGCCCTGGAGGGTGGTAGGTTCCAGCTTAAAGCCGAACGGGGCCGCGCCGCTCATGTGGAAGCCCCTTTGACACCGGGAATAGTAAGCGTCGGTCACACGTTTCTGGATTGTCTCTCGCTCCAGTTGTGCGAACACGATGCAGATGTTCAGCATAGCCCGGCCCATGGGCGTGGAGGTATCGAACTTTTCCGTGGAGGAAACGAACTCCACGTTGTACTCCTGAAATAGCTCCATCATGGTGGCGAAGTCCAGGATAGAACGGCTGATCCTGTCCAGCTTGTAGACAATCACCCGGCGAATTAAGCCCTGCCTGATGTCGGCCATTAGCTCCTGGAAATGCGGGCGGTCTGTGTTCTTTCCGGAAAATCCTTTATCTTGGTAGTCCTTAAAATTCCCACCCCTTAACTCATATTTGCAGAACTCGATTTGACTTTCAATGCTGATACTGTCCTTGCGGTCTACGGACTGTCTCGCGTAGATAGCGTCGATACGGTTTTCCATGATAGCTCCTTTCCTGTCTGGAAATGGAGCTGTCAACCTTTACAAGTATATTATACCAAAGACAGCCCCAAGGCACAAGGATGTGGGAAAACGCAGAAAGACAGCACCGGAAAAGTGCTGTCTTTCAACCTTGCCCCACCTCTGGTCACGGTGGCCAGAAGCCTAGCGAGGATAACTCCATTTCGATCTATAATTGCGCCGTATTTGCCACGCGCCCCGGCACAGGGGAGCATCCCAAGCCGCCGGTGGCTCCGGCTGTCATAGCTCCGCAGAACTGCGAAGCTCCCCCGCAAGTCCATGGGAGGGCGTGAGCAAGTTTCATTATCTCCCGCGCTGTCGTCGCGCCCGGCTTGCCAGGGCCGGGTTAAAGGCCGCGTTGGTCGCTCGGTCCGCTTTCTCCACCTCCTCAAGCGGGCTGTCCTGGCGGCGCGCCTTTCGTCGCTCATCACACGGGTTTTGTGCCTGGAATACTGTGTATTCAGTTGTTCTCAGCGTATAAGCCTCCTTACCTATCAGGCGGGAAAAGGGCCGTTTGTTGCTCCCTTACCTATAAAAATTTTTCAAAATTTCGGAGAGATTTTTTACGCCCCGGCGGATACTGTCGCAAATGGAGCTTTCCACCACATTTTCGGCCCTGGCAATCTCAGATTTTTTCTTGCCCAGAATGTAGTGGGCGTACACTCTCCGGGCCTGAATGGGCGAGAGTTGGTCAAGGGCGGTGTAGAGGACAGAGCGGTTTTCCTCGTCCAGAATGATCTCCTCCGGGGTCAGGGGCGGGAACATCACATCCGGCTCAAAGCCAGGGTCAACGTCCAGGGAGCACTCGTTATGCTCCCGCTTGCGGCGTTTGTAGCTGTCACACATGCGGCCCCCGGTGGAGAGAACGACGGCGATCTCGTCGGAGACTTCCAGGGTGATATTTTCGGTCAGGTGGGGATAGTAGCGGTTCAATTTAATGGTTGTCATATGTAACCTTCATTTCGATGTTGGCGGAAAGGGACAGATCGAAATGGAGGGTCGGGGAGCGGCAGCGGGCCTCTGGACACGGTGACCAGAGGGGCCAGGATATAAAAATGTCCGTATGACACAAGGCCATACGGACGTGTCTGGGCGACTGAATATTACAATTTTCGCATTTCCGGCCAGGGCTTCCCTTTAGAGGTGGAGGGCTTTTTTTGACAGATCAGGGGGGCGGGCAATATAGAAAGACACGGCGTAACCTCCTTAACGGTTGCCGTGTCTTTTCAAAGAGAAAAGCCGATAACCGCATTTTTAGTCTGCGTGTTATCGGCTCTGCGTCTGACTCTGTGATAACGGATATATCTAATCGTTGCACATCTATCAACATTTCTTGTCTACATTTCGGACAATAGAGTGGAAAGTTTTTTAGAATAGTATCCTCTCTAATTTTTAGACGTGTTTTGTTATTGCATTTCGGACATCGTATCCAGTTGCTCATAGGCATAACTTTCACCTCAATTCTCGACTGTAAAAATCTTTTCGATAGGTACATCGAATACCTTAGCAATATTCCATGCTAATACTAAAGATGGATTATATTTTCCTTTTTCCAAATTGCTAATAGTTTCTCTGCGTACTCCTACCTTGGCAGCAAGTTCTTCTTGTTTCATATCAAATTTTGCTCGATATTCTTTTATCCTATTTCTAATCACTCTTTTGTTCAGCTCCTTTCTTTCAAGTCAAAAAAGAAACTCAGCAAAACAAAGATAGCTATTGAAATGCCAAATCCCAAGGTAGCGCCACCAGCTAATGGATTGCTACTGAGTTTGAAATATGAAAATGCAAAAGTTGCAATCACTGTTATGGTAATATTTGAGAAAAACGCAATGGTGGAACATTTTTTTAAGGTATCTACAAACATCTCGTCTGGAGTCACCCAAAAATAACTAAAAAATATAACAAACGTAAAAAAGGACAAGAAAAGTGGTTCATTTGCGTATAGTCCCCAAAGACCTAATAAGGAGACAAAACCTATACAGCCATATTTGTTTTTCATAACGTGACCTCCTATGTGGTGCATATCGCACTTGATGTTATAAATATACCACATACAAATTCTAATGTCAACCCATTCATTTTATATAGGGATTTCAAAAGAAAAGGGGTTAAAAATAGTGAATATAGGAAAAACAAACTTCGCATAATCGCGCCATGTATAGGGGAGCGCACGAAACGTCAAGCAGGGCAAGTGTATAACACTTTCGATTTTCGCTTTGCGAAAATGCTTGTTGGGGTGCCCCCAAACCCGCCGGGAGCTTCTGGTCACCGTGACCAGAAGCTCCCCTGTCTGCGGCCCCGTCGCTGACGCTTCTGGGTCTTATGCGCTTACAGCACCACTACCTCCGAAAGCCTCTCCAGCAGTTCGGAGAGCGGCCCCCATAAATCCGCATAATCTTTTTGCAGGGCCTTGATTTCGTCGGGGTAAACTCCGCCTTGGGTATTTACCCAGACAGCTATCTGATTGAGATTATTTGCACACCGCCTTTGCAGGGAGACGATTTCTTTGACAGGAGCGAGGTCAACATGAAGTACATAGCCGTTGAGGGCCATTTTCCGCATATAGGCCGAAAGGTTGCGGATGCCCACATCCGCCATACGCTCCCGGATTTTTGCCTGTTCATCCTGGGACAGCCAGACACAAACCGATGTACTCCGAATACGTTTCTTTCCTGCAACGACTGTTGACTGACTTTTGAGGCCGCAAGGCGCTGATTTTTTACTGTTCATAGAAACCTCCCATAAATTCAAATGTTGACAATATTTCGATAAATCGGGGATGGGGAATGATATTATACCAGCCCCCATAAAACCAGGGCCGGAAACCCTTGCGGGGCAAGGCTTTGAAATTGCTAATTGTCCACATATCAGGCGTGGAAAGACAGCGGTTTGAGGGGAAGCGGTTCGACCCTATCCCCTGCCCTTTCCCTATCCAGGGAAAGGGGGCGGCTCTGGAGGATATATCCCCCGTCGCGTCTTGGGAGGTAGCACAACCGGGACAGCCAGTCAAGGGTGCGGAGCACCGCCGCACAGCGGCGGCATTGCCCTTGACAGGCAGCCCCGGCTGTGCTATGGGTGGCGCGGCGACGGGGGATAATCCAGCAGAGCCTCCGTGGACAGAATGGGGAAAATAGGCGGGGTGCTTCTGGTCACGGTGATTAGAAGCCAGACAAAAACACCGCTCCGTTTTTGCGGAAGCGGTGTTTTGTGTAAGGTTGACAGCCCATTTTATTTGTTGTGTTTCTGTATGCTCTTGTTAAGGGAAGATACTGTTATCCCTAATACACTGGGGACGTGTTTGTGGAGGTATCAGACGAAGTGGCCGAGGTCATGGTGCAGTCTGTCCGGGAGATGTACAACTATGACCGCCGGACACGTTACCACAAAGCATTTTACTTCCTGGACGCTTTTGACTGGACGGAGAAGTACGCACTGGAACACAGCCCGTCAGCGGAAGAAATTATCCTGTTGAAAGAGGAACAGGCCGCCCATGAAAAGCTGCTTGCCATGCTGGACGAGGCGCTCTCCATTATCACTCCCATGCAGGCAAGACGTGTTAAGGGCTATTACATCAGGGGATTAGATTTTACCCAGATTGCCAAAGAGGAAGGCGTTGACAAAAGTGTGGTAAACCGTTCCGTACACCGTGGCCTGAAATGTATGCGTGAGTTTTACAGCTGCCAGCAGACGGAATGAGGTGCGGCCTATGCAGACAATCAACCTGAAAAAATATTATTACCCGCTTTTTGCTACGGACACAATGATTGAGATATCGGACGAGGTGGCCGAGGCTCTGCTGCTTATGCGGAGGAGGAAAACAACCGCACCCGCAAAATCTGGTATCACAAGGCGTACTATTCCCTTGACTGTGAGGACGGGATTGAAAACTGTGCCTTTGATTTTACCGCCAAGTCCCCCAAGGAGATTCTGCTGGAACAGGAGGAAGAACAGCTTTTCCTTGCCACACTGGAACATTTGTCCGAAGCTATGGATAATCTGACGGACATACAGGCAAGGCGTATCCACGCACGTTACATACTTGGCAAAAAACTGGTTGAGATTGCCGCAGAGGAAGGCATGAGCGTATCCGTGGTACAGCAGACCGTTAAGAGCCAATTAAAGCGAATGCGGAACTATTTTGAGAGAAAGAAGTGGAGGGAATAAGGGAAATGAATTTTACCAAAAGCGAACTGGAAATGCTCTGCCAGTATGCCACACCAACGAAGGAAGAAACCCTTGCCGGGCTGAAAGAGATTGTGCCGGTTCTGGAAAAGAAGGACGATCTACTCTCAAAAGTGATTGCTTGGAATACCATACGGAAACTGGAAAAACTGATGGAGCTGGAGTGCAGCCGGTTTATTGCGGATAACCGGGCAGCCTTTATCGAAAAACGGGATAATTCTATCCGCCAGAGGCTTGCCGCAGCCAAAACTAGGAAGGGGGGAGCCGGTTCTGCAGGGGCATGACCTGGCAGGCATGGAGCGGTTCCTGCCGGAAACAAGGCACATGGTAACGGTGGATATTCTGAACAGTGACAGCCTAGTGGGATTCCCCGGAGAGCGATACCGATTTTTCCTCTCTGATGAGGGCTACAAGAACACCAGAGCCAGTGAGAAGCGGGGAGAAATCAAAATCAGGAACCATGCCGCTGTCATGGCCGGGAAACTCTACCCGAATAAGAAGCCGCCGGCGCAGGAACGGTGACAGACAACAGAATCCAAATCACAGCAGGGCAACCGGAAACGGCTGTCTTTTTTACTTTATAGGAAATTGCGATTTTTGAGGAGAGAAAAAGAACAAGAGTTTACCGAAC
>NZ_SRYA01000103.1 GCF_004793545.1 Petralouisia muris
CCGGAATTATATGGGATTACAGAAAATAATTTGTGGCAAGGCTCACGGATTCAGGTGGTACTCTATCTTCATCAGTAGGGTCATAGATGATATCAATGCCGATTGTCACGTTATCAATCACTCTTTCAAGCTCAATCATCATGCCGCTGCCCTTTGCATTGATTCCAGTAGATACCTTTGTTACTGTGAAACCTTCCATCATGCTTTCACTTACTCCTGCATAATCTCTGAATACTTTGTTCGCCATTGTCTGTTTTCTCCTTTCTTAGTCCTCAATGATTTCAGTTACATCAACACCAAGAGCATCTGCTAATCTTCCGGCAGATACAACAGATACTTCCCTCTGGTTCAGGATGACGTTCATCCTTGTCCGGCTCACCCCGTAGGCTTCTGCCAACTCTGTCACGCTCTTTTTCTTTCTTGCCCGGCAGATGTCGACTTTATCTCTGCTAATTCTCATTGGTTTACCTTCTTTCAACATTTTGTTGAATATATTCTCATTATATTCAACAAAATGTAAGATATCAATATCATTTTAACAATTTGTTGATTTTTCCCTGTATATATGATATTGTAATAGTGGGGGTGATAATTTGGACTTAAGTAATTTAAAAAAACTACGATGCGAAAGAAGTCTTTTACAAAAAGATATCGCAAAATATTTAGGGATAACTGTCGCCGCATATTCATTATATGAAACTGGCAAAAGAACACCTTCTATTGATGTACTCAAGAAACTATGCAAATTTTATAATATAGATATGGACTTACTTTTGGGATGGCGAGAACCTGAACAATACCATGTAGTTTATGGAAATCCATTTGAAGATAAAGAACAATCCTTAACACAAGAAGAATTAGACCAAAGATTAAAAGAAGAAGCCGCCAGAAATGCACCTAAATTTATGGGTTCTGATAACAGCATTTATACCGACCCAAACTTGCAAAAGCTATATGAAGTGGCTATTGAAAAAGCTGTGCGCCATGAAGAATTAACAGAAGAAGAAAAGCAAGTTATTATAGGCATTCCCGGACAGTTGCGACAAAAAGACGGTTCGTATGAAAATTTATATTCATTTGCCAGTTCAGGGGAAGAACTCTTATTGAATGATTATAGAAAACTAAGTGAAATTGGGCAATCAGAAGCCAGAAAACGTGTATCAGAACTAACCGAAATCCCCAGATACACCAAAACAGACGAACCACCCCAAGACTAGCCAAGCCACTTTTGGCTTCGGCTAAACCGCCAATGACTGTAATCAAAAATACATTCCCGAAAGGACACATGATTATGCCAAAATTAAAGCCCTCACCACAAGAAGAACGTAACCGAATCGTACGTTCATGTATTGCCGCAAAATAGCAACTCTATCCGCCCCATACAGGCGTTTTATACATTTATTGATGGAATTGTCATCAACAGCCATTATGCCTGTATATGGACGACTGGGAACGTCACAGGACATATTTAGCAACCCGCATTTCAAATGCAACCTGTTTTTCAATTTCAAATCGTGAAACTACTGCACCATGACAATATAATATGCTTAACCGGGGAGCCGATAGGGTGTGAATACCTCCGTTCCGAGCCTTGGACGGAAGGAGACGTTTTTATGACTACATATGAAGAATTCATGGTATTGCTCACGTTTGCGATTCTTATTGTTGCCATTTTGGACTATGTTGAACATAAAAAATAGCACCCCCGCTCTGACAAAGTAAAGGTGCTATTTTCACTAATATTTTCGCCGGAAACGGATAGGTGTGAACTATCGTATCGGCTACCTTGTTAAGCATATTATAAGCCATCCATGCAGGAATTTCAACCCCAAAACGAAAAAGCCCTGGCACACCAATGCCAGCGCATTTCAGATAGATACCATAAGGGATTATGATATGCCACATTTCATCAAAGCCAGTATATCACAATCCTTTATTTAATGTACCCAATTTTAAGAAAGGATTGATAATATTATGGCCAGCATCAGGAAAAGAGGGAAAAGCTACCAGATAACCGTGAGCAACGGCAGGGACATTCATGATAAGCAGATATTGGAGACTGCCACATGGACACCTGACCCCAATAAAACAGAGAAACAGAACCAGAAAGCATTAGAACGGTTCGCCATAGACTTTGAGGATAAGGTAAAAAGCGGCAAATACCTAAAAGGCGAAAAAATGACCTATCAGGAATATTCTGCATTATGGCTCTCTGAATATGCGGAAAAGCAAATGGAACGCACTTCCATTGAGCGGTGTGAAAACTCCCTGAATAACATCATCCTGCCAGCAATCGGGCATTTAAGGCTGTCAGAGATACAGCCATTACACTTAACCAAACTATACAGTGAACTTGCCGAACATGGCTATACCCAAAACGGAAAGCAAAAGCCTTACAGCGCAAGGACGATTAAGCGCATCCACCAAATCATTAGCAGCAGCCTGAATACCGCCGTATACTGGCAATTAATAGAAAGTAACCCCTGCCAGCGCGTAAAGCCTCCGAAAGTCGAAAAACAGGCAGATGTAAAACACTTTACCCTGGAGCAGACACAAGCCTTCCTTAACCAACTGGATACACCATATACCGTTGCGCATTGGGGACGAACAAAAAAGGATGGTTCTGAAAGCAAGAAGCATTATGAAACCAAAGAGATCCCCCTGCAGTTCAAAGCGCTTTTCCATCTTGCAATCTTTGGCGGATTCCGGCGCAGGGAACTGATTGCCTTAACCTGGGATGACATTGACTTCCAAAGCCATACTGTCACAGTCACTAAAGCATCTGCCCGGACAAAAGACGGCATCATCACAAAAGCCCCCAAAACCTTTTCCTCTAACAGAACAGTGACTCTTCCAGCTCACACAATAAATCTCATACGGAAATATAAAGCAGAACAGCAGAGATACCGCCTATCCCTGGGTACCTACTGGAAAGGCAGCAATTATCTGTTCATACAGGATGATGGCAAGCAAATGTATATATCCACTCCAAACAAAGTTTTTAAGAAAGTTATCCGCATATACAACGAAACACATGAGGATAAATTGCCGGAAATCACACTGCATGGTCTGCGGCATTCTCACGCCTCCCTACTCATTAGTATGGGCGAAACCTCCCTGTTATCAAAGGGCGGCTAGGGCATGAAAAATACAGGCACCCTTAGGAACCTATGGTTATCTGATTCTAACACCAATCTTGAAGTTGCCAATAAACTGACCGAATACCTCATTATACACCTGTCACGCAAAGCGTTGCAGACTATACGCGCAACCAGCACACCGCAGCCTATCACAAAGAAGTGAAATAAAAAATGCAATTGTAATGCAATAAAATGAGGAAAAAAGCCGCAAAACCTTATTACTGGCTCCTCGGCTCACCTCAGACTATTTGAACTCCTCGGCAGATAAATGAACTGGCTACTTTTATATGAGTTTCTATGAGTTTAATATACGTATTTTTTAATATCCTCGTATTTACGCCAGCCAAAGTTTTCAGCCCCAAAATAAAGCCATCAAATTTATTCACCTCAGTCTTAGACGAATACTAATAACCTATTTTTCTTGCTCGATCGATCTATAAATATTTCTAAATCGGATGGTAAAATATACCAAAACAATAAACAAATAAAAGTTATTTTATCATCCTTCACATATCCATCACTTAATTTGATAGAGTTATTGACAAAGCATTTCCCCATCTAGTTCTGTTTGAAACAAATACCATTTTTTTAGTATGTCTATTTCGCCAATGTTTCCTATTTTAAATTCTGCTTTCTTTTTTACGCTTGCGCATGGAAAAATATCACCATTATTTACAACATAAATCAACTCTACTCCAGCAGGACAAATATTCCTTTTACAATCATTCCTGCAAGGTAGAATATCTATTGCTCCAGAAACGGTTACTCTAAGTTTGTTTTTTCTTTTCAAGGCATTTCGTATAACATTTTTATAATACTGCTCGGTAACACCTATCTCTTCCCAACACTCCTTTGCTCTTCCATGTTTAATCAGCTTAAGTATTCTCACTTCTGTTATTCCTATATTCTCAGCCAACTCTATTATATCATTGAAACAAGACATATTTTTTCTTGTAACTACAGAATTAAATCGGGTCTCAACTCCCACAGCCTGTAAATGAGATATTGATTCATTAAGCATTTTGTATGAGCCTTGTAATTTTGTCATCCAATCATGTTCCTTTTCCAAATGACTGTATAGTGAGAAATAACATACCTTAAGACCACAATCTGCTAATTTTCTTGCATACTCCTCAGATATTGACCTTGCTTCTCCTGAATTCCATACAATACCGGTTGTAAACATTCCCAACCTGATGTCAGATATCTGCATTTGCAGATTATTGAGCGTCTTATCAAGATTTGTGTATAAAAGTGGTTCTCCCCCTGTTAGATAGATGTCTTTCTTTCCCTCTACACCCTTTAACAACTTTATCATATCCTGATCAGGGTATTTCTTTTGTTCCTTTAATTCTGATGCCATCGATGAGCAATGTCTACATTTTAATAAGCATTGATTTCCAATTTCAAAATGAATTTCCAATTCTATCCTTCTCCATTATATAAAATACTTTCTTACTTCATCCCATATTTCCTTCGCAATTTCGGCTTGTGATTTGTTCCCATTAATAGTAATGTAATTTTCTTCGTCCTTTAACTTTTCGAATGCCTCCAAATACTTTTCCCTAACCTTAATCAATCTTGATTTTTTTTCAAATAATTCCTGGTGATATCTGTTTTTTGCAATTCTTTCAATAGCTGTGTCCGGATCCACATCGATAAAAATAGTAATTGTCGGCTGTAGTATTTCTTTACTTTGCGCATTTGCTTGAATTACCCAATCCATTGGCATATCAATACTGTGATATGCGTAAGAAGAAAAATAATATCTATCAGTAATTACCGTTGTACCCTCTAATATACGGGACAACACTCCGTCCACATCATTTAATAAATGATCTAACCTATCAGCAACAAACAAACCAGCAATAACTCTATTATCTGTTTTAATTCTCCCAGTCATTATCTGATGAATCAATGAGCCTATTGGCGAGTCTGTCGGTTCCATTGTCGTATAACAATAAATACCCAGCTCTCTTAATTTATTTGATAACAATTGAATTTGAGTACTCTTTCCGCTTCCGTCAATTCCCTCAAAAGCAATAAATTTTCCTTTATTAACTTCCTGATTCTTTTGTATCCTGTTCTTCATATTTTAAAAACCTTTCTCGATTTTTCCCCATTTTTTTCACATAAGTACTTTCTAAATCTATGTTTAATTGATAAGATAATTTTAAAAGATATATAAAAACATCTGCCAGTTCTTCTTCTATATCTGACTTCTTTTCCTCTAATTTAAAATCACCTCTTACAATTTTCTTTACGATATTAGCAACTTCTCCTACTTCACCAGTTAATGAAACCATTAAAAATTCTAGCATTTCAATATTAGAATCCGTAATTTTGACATTCCATTTAAAGTTTCCTTTATGCTTACCATCAAATTCTTTTTGTAATTCTATTAGTTCTTGTATAGTCATAAAGTTTCCACCTTTTCAAGTTTTTTTATACTTTGCAATATTTTTGCTAGTAAACTGTCTATATTTTGTTCATAAGATTTTCCTCGGTCGCTTTGAATTGATTCATTTTTATGTATTTTGTCTAATTCTTCATATGCTTCTAAAACTTGTCTTAAGAGTCCAATTAGCTCTTCGCTATATATTTCTTTTTTTCCACTCTTTAACATCGCAGCATTAGAAGCCATCATTGCGCAATAAACCTGTTCCAGTCCTTTCGTTTTTATAACAGTTTCCTGACCATCACTTTTTTCTTTAATCAATTGATAAAGCTCCGAAAAATTTTTATAGTTTACAATTGTGGTAAGATCTGTCTGATTCATCGCATCAATTTCTGCCTTTAAAAAACAGTGAAATTTATCTATCTTTTGCACTCTAAATGCCGATATTACAACTTCTATATCTTCAAATGTAATGGCACTATCCTTTAATTTTTTTAACAAAAAGTCTATTTCACAAATATTTATTTTTAAAAATTGTTTCGCCTCTAATGCACGTAAATGCATATGAACAATTAGTTTTTCTCTATCTTTTCCAAATTGAATCGATGCAAGTGATGGTAGATAGTTTTTATCATCCAATGATTCCACTACACTTTCTATATTATATGTGGGCAATACAATCCGATTACTCGTTGGCTTTATCTTCAATGCATTAACAACATATTCGATCCCATTCATTTCTTGCATTTTATAATAAGAGCCATGATTAAAATAAAGTTGTTTTGGTACTTCATCAGCCTGCCACAATTTCCCCAATTCAAAATATGACCATTCGTTTTTTCCTATTTTTAACAGATCTTCATAAAAAAATTCTTCCAAATCCTGAACAAATTCTTTATATTTAGCTTTAATTTCCAGTCTCATATTATAAATTGGTGTCATAACGTTTAACGTATCCATCAATTGATGATACACTTTTGAGAAAGTACTACCCAAAAAAATATTACTAATTCCAGAATTGTTCAAATCTTTTATATCCCACGGCTCATTTCCACCATCTGCAAGGTATCTACAATTTAAAATCTTTAAAAAGAGATTATTCTTAAATTCTATAATATTAAATTGCGAATTAACATTTGTATTATTTCTGCTGAACAACGCACCCGTTCCAATTATTTTACACTGATTTTTCCCCAAACTTAAAATTTCTCTTCCATGAATATGTCCATGCAGAACACCTATTACATTATATTTATCAATCAAATTGGTTAGCTTCGCTGCGTTTCTAATAGGTGAACTGTCCTCTTCAAACATGCTCATAACAGTATGATGCAAAACAATTATTTTTTTAGTATTCTGTCCTAAGTCAACTAATTCCTGTTCAAGTGTATCATAATCAATGCATCCTTTTTCATGCTGATTTCCTTTGCAAGAGTTTACAAAAATAACCTTAGTTTCTAACCCTTTAATTTCAATCGTATAACACTTTTCTAATTTTTCTTTAGAAGGAGATTCATCATCTACTTCTAAAACAAATCCCACCAAATCATCCATATGCGTTGCATCATGATTCCCAGGGCAACATTTTATGATAACATTGTATTCTTTTTTAATTTCATCTTTGAATTTTGTAATCAAGCTTTCAGCTTTTTTATATCTATCTTCTATTTCATTACTAGATCCCGCCTTCATCCCTTTACTGTCTATAATATCACCACATAAACATATTAAAATGGTTTCCTCTCTGGGAATCTGATTTTTTATTAGCTCAGCACTTTTCAAGAAAAATTCTTCTTCTTCAGGTATTGTCAGATCAGATGCCCCTATGTGCAAATCCGCCATTTGTACAATATACATTTTAATTATTTGCCTCCTTTGTAGAAACTAGGATATTCTGAATAATTAAATCCTCCTAATGTTTCAAAATCATATAGTGCGTTCATGCCCACTGCTGCCAGTTGTTCCGCAATATTCTCTTCAGAAACCCAACTATTTTGTTGTTCCAAAGGTACTACCTCAACATTAACTTTTGATTTTCCAATTATATTTGCTGCAATCATTTCATAATCCCCATCCCAGATGATATAATATTTTTTAAATTCAATAACTCGAATTATTGGCATATCTGTGCCATTTTTTATATCAAGAATAACCCTTTCTAAAGTATCTGGATTAATTGACTCTATTGTTGTCATGGGATAAAGTACTTTGGGACTTACGCTTTTTATTTCATGCATATATATTTCTCCTTTTACACAAAAATTATTGTGGCAATTTTTTAATTATATCACATTCTGCCTTGTTTACAAATACATAATGGTGCTAATAGCATGTAAATACTATCACCCAAGAAATTTTTTCGAGGGCAGACTTTACCTGCCCCTATGCTTCTCTTTCCTTTTCTTCTGTTACAGTTCAAACTGCCGCTGTTTCTTTTCCTCCCATTGTCCTCGGCTCACAGTTCTACGCTCAGTTTTCAACTGCTCCTGTTGCAATTTTAACACCTACTGCGATTTTGTACCTTCTGTACCTGTTTTCGCACTTCTTGCTGTATCCGTTTCCGATTACGCCCAGCCTCTTTTACATCAGTTGCCTCAGCTGGACTAAATCTCAACCGATAATAATTTTTTAGAACAACATCATATTCCTCATAATCTTTTAGTTTCGCACCAAACGTAACCTTGCATACAGAGAACTTTCCCTCTGATATACATTCAAAAACACCTACCCGGAATGGAGCCTCAAAAAATACTATCAATCTGCCTGATACTTTGTCCATGACAATTCCTCCTTAAATGATTGTGATGAACAAAGAACGGATGACCCTAATGAGGGATGAGTACTTACACCAAACGGTGCGACCGGGCTACCTACTAACTCGCAAAAGATTACCTCTTACGTTGCGTTTTTATCTTTGCTCTTTGATTTTACCACATAATCTATTTATTATCCACAAGAACTAAATCACGAGAGCAATCTAAATACTTCTTCATCTGTCTCATCTGTCTATCGTAAGCAATAAATCAAGAACGTGTAATGAAATATTGGGCTTTTTCCTGTAAACTTAATTCTTCTGAATATTCCGTACAATGTCCATGCACTCGACGTCCGTCAGGACGCGCAATTTTGCCATCAGATTTTCCGCAGCCTTCCGTTGTTCGGGATTCTTTGTGTACCGGGCGGTCATGTAAAGCTCATTCGGGACTTTGGACTGATAATCACCCTCAACCTGAAAAAGTAGACTTTTTTCATTTAATTCCATGTGAATCTCCTTTCTCCTGAAAATGGATATGAAAAAGGGCGTCCACCTACAAAAGTGAAACATCCACGTCAATACCAGCCAAGCAATATGCCGAACCGCTGTTTCTATTTAATTTTGTCGTTAATGAAACAGCCTCCTTTTTTCGATATTTTTCTCGCCATGTTTCAACTTGGAAAAGGAATTGAATAAATGACGGCAAACGCTCAAACCCCTTGAAAATAAAGGCTTTTTCTGTTTGTCGTTATTATACCGTAATGGCACACATCCGCGACACTTCTGATTGCCCAAAATGTGGATGTAAAAACCGTATCCAGCCGTCTGGGGCATTCGGAAACTTCCACCACCATGGACATTTACGCACATGCCTTGCAAAAGCAAGATGAACTTGCCGCAGAATCCTTAGGCGAATTGTTCGCCCTAGAAGCACAAAAACAGTGTTAGTCAAATGTTAGTCAAAAACAAGTGAAGCACCCCGTCATGGAGTGCTTCACTTTTGCCATAAGCCTTGATTTTATTGGCTTTCCGTTAATCGATGCGACAGGATTTGAACCTGCGACCTCTGCGTCCCGAACGCAGCGCTCTACCAAGCTGAGCCACGCATCGACATCACTATGGCATAATAACACAATTTTCAAAATTTGTCAATATTACAATTCACAAAATTCCCCCAAAATTTATTCACCTGAATTACCAAAGTAAATGCCCTTGTTTTCTCATCATCGCATTTACTTTGGAAAACAGAAATTTTTTTAACTCCTCACGTCGATTTGCCGACGTTACTCCAACTCTATCATACTTCTGTCATTTGCCGCTGCTACTCTTTCTCCTTCATGACGCTCATATAAGCAGGACGGATGATCTTATTCATTCCAATCAGCTCTTCCATCCGGTGGGCGCTCCATCCCACAATCCGGGCAATGGCAAAAATTGCAGTATACAATTCCTGGGGAATTCCAAGCATTTCGTATACAAATCCGCTGTAAAAGTCCACGTTAGGGCTGACGCCTTTGAAAATCTTCCGTTCACCGGCAATCAGCTTCGGCGCCAATTCCTCAATACTGTTGTACAGGTACATATCGTCCCCGCGTCCCTTTGCTCCAGCCAGTTTTTCCACATAACTCTTAAACACACGCTCTCTTGGATCAGACAGGGAATAAACCGCATGGCCCATACCATAAATCAGGCCTTTCCGGTCAAAAGTTTCTCCTGAAAGGATTTTGGCAAGGTATGCTTCTATTTCATCTTTGTCATGAACATCCTTAATATTTTCCCGGATATTTTCCATCATTTCCATTACTTTGATATTGGCGCCGCCGTGCTTGGGACCCTTCAGAGAAGACATTGCCGCTGCGATGGAAGAATAGGTGTCAGAACCGGAAGAAGTCACCACTCTGGTGGTAAAAGTAGAGTTATTTCCTCCGCCATGCTCCATATGCAAAAGCAAAGCCACATCCAGCACCTTGGCTTCCAGCTTGCTGTACTTCTTATCCGGCCGAAGCATCATCAGCAGATTCTCTGCAGTGGAAAGCTCTGGCTCCGGCCTGTGTATGTACATACTGTCATCATTCTCATAATGGTTATAAGCATGATATCCATATACCGCCAGCATCGGGAAAATACTGATTAACTCAATGCACTGCCGCAGGCTGTTGCTGATCACATCAGGAGAATTCACATGACTGTCATAAGAAGCCAGCGTCAGAATACTCCTTGTCATAGAATTCATAATATCCTTTGTAGGAGCCTTCATAATGACATCCCTGGTAAAATTCGTAGGAAGGGTTCTGCAATTAGCCATAATTTTGCAAAATTCACACAGTTCTTCTTCCGTAGGCATTTCCCCAAACAGCAGCAGGTAGGCCGTTCTCTCAAAGCCAAACCCATTCTCTCCCATCTGTCTTACCAGATTCTGTACATTGTAGCCGCGGTACCACAACTGTCCATCGCAAGGCGTCTTCACACCGTTCACATCTTCAAAAGAAACAATTTTGGAAATAGTTGTAAGCCCAGTCAGGACACCCTTCCCATTCATGTCGCGAAGCCCCCGGTTTACCCCGTATTCTTCAAACAATGCATCCGAAATACTGTCATTTTTCCTGCAGATTTCTTCCTGCTTCATGGCGTAATCCATCAATTCATTTTCATTTCTCATAGATTTCATCCCTCCTAAGCCTGAACTATCGGTTGATTCAGAGCAGAATCATCCAGTAGTTAATTGTTTAATTTTAAACTATATTATCATAAAAACACTGCTCTGCCAACTGTTTTTATAAATATTTAAGAATTTCACCAGGCAATCCTGATTTTCCATACCACTTTCACATTCTGTTTCTGCATTCCCAAACGGCCGGATTGGCGGCACAAATAGTTCTGATATATCAGGAATTCCGCAGCGCATCCCTGATATTTTGATTCACTTTTCTGGAAACCTGAAGCAGCACCTGACGCTCCTCCTCCGTTACCCCTTTTAAAATCATATTATACATCTGGTTACGCAGTTCGGTTGCCTTCCCGATAATTCCCACTGCCTTTTCCGTCAGTACAAGATGCACACACCTGCGATCCTCTTCATCTTGAATGGTATGGATCAACTGCTGCTTCACCATACGGTCTACCGACTGGGAAATATGCCCCTTATTAAATAAATTCAGGCTGCAGATATCTTTTGACGTATTGTGTTCTCCGGATTTGTAAAGAAAATACAGGATATCAATATCAATTTTCCGCAGATGGTATTCTTCACGCAATGTTTCGATTTTCCGGTTATATAATGTTTGAAACTGAGTTCCCTGCAATAACCCTTCCAGCATCCAGTCCATCGATTCCACCTCTAGTATCATTTTAAACTGAATATACCACTTGTCCCTTTAAAATTCAAGTGGTATATTTCCGTTTTCAGCCTATAGAATTCCCCTGCAGGCTCTACTCGGGAGTTTGACAGTTGAATAAAGCCAAACATCCTTCAGGCCTTATAAAGCCTGTATTTTTTTGTCAAATTTTACCTATATATATTGCGTGATTTTACGTGATGTACTAAAATATAAAGAGATTGGAGTTGTTTCTTATGCGTTTAAAGGTTTCCCGTTCAA
>NZ_SRYA01000104.1 GCF_004793545.1 Petralouisia muris
AATTCAGGAAGTGCAGGAACAGTCAGAAATCTGTGAGGATTTACTGGCTTCTTAAACATATAAACTTTTTACTCTCAAGTATATAATTATCTTCTGAAAAATCTATACCGCTTTCACTTTCTTCCTTTGGGGTTTCGGCAGTATCTCCATACACATCTATGGTAATGATTTCTTTCGCATGTCCCATTAGCTGTGATACCGCATTGTGATTGAAATTGTTCTTTAATAATATGGTACAGAATGTGCTTCTCAAATCACACCATCCTATATCGGGCAGTCCATTATCCTCCAGCAGCTTTTTATAATGCTTCCAATGAAAATCTTTGCTTCTCGGACGTCCATAGGCAGAACAGCAGATATAATCCAAATCCTGAAAAGCGCCAGACCTCCTTCTGCGGTTCTTCTCATATACTTTTCTTTCTTCCAGAATTGCTTCAAACACATAATCCCGTATGGGTATGGTTCGGTAGCTGGACGGTGTTTTCAATCCTATTTCCTGATTTGTAAACGTCTTAGCCGGGAAGCCATTGAAACATTTTCTTCAATCCTGCTCCCTTCTTTTATGATAGGGTTCGCAACAATCTGTCTGCTGATTTTCACACTACGTTTTTCTAAATCAAAGTCGGAAAATTTCAGGCCATATATTTCACCTTTTTGCAATCCCCAAAGCAGTTCCAACAGAATTTCCCGCCCCTTGTTTCCCGCCAAAACACAACTTTCAGTTTTAAATCCTACATATGCAATATTTTAATTATTATATATGTAGGATTATATGACAAGGCCTTTATTGACTTTTCGTTCTTTCTACATTATAATTTATTACACTAGTAATATTTTAGGAGGTGTCTGTGAATGAAAGATTTGCCCCAAATTTCAGAAGCTGAATTTGAAGTTATGAAAATTATATGGAAATATGCCCCAATCAGCACAAATGAAATAACAGATCGTTTAGTAAAAACGACAACATGGAGTCCTAAAACAATACAGACATTGATAAAACGCTTAGTGACCAAAGGCATTCTATCATACGAAAAGCAAAGCCGGGTATTTGTTTATACGCCATTGGTAGACGAAGCTGAATATATAGGGCAGGAAAGCAACACTTTCCTCAACCGTTTTTATGACGGTAATATTACTGCTATGCTCTCCGCCTATATTAACAATGACAAGCTGTCTGAAGCTGAAATTGATGAACTCCGCTCTCTTCTTTCCAAAAATTAAGAAAGGTGGGAAACCGCTGTGGCAGAATTTATGATTCAGTTTTTCATATGCAACATTTTTATCAGCGTTATTATCGGAATACTCCTGCTTGCCAAACATTTGTTAAAAAATAAGCTGACCAGCCGGATGCAATATAATTTATGGTATTTGCTGCTTGGCTTATTGGCTGTTCCCTTTATTCCGGTTCAGCCAATCCGCTTCCTGCAAATTTTCGCATGGTTCGGGAACTTTAAAAATGCATCCTCATCCCCCATTGGAGATATGATCAATGAGACTGCTCCCACAAACCAGTCTGTTACTGCAAATTGGATGAACGATTTCAGTATATCCCTAAGCAGAAGGACGCCTTCCACAATCGGTTTGATACTGTTTATCCTATGGTGCATAGGTATTTTTATCATGATATTGTTAATTACAAAATCAATGCTCCGGTTTCGCAACATGAAAAACTCTTCGCTGCCATTGCAGAATCCTGCTGTACGCAGACTGTATTATGAATGTTTAGATGAAATGCACATAAAAAAGCCTATTCCAATTTACAGTACGGCATTTTTGAAATCGCCTATCATTGCCGGATTATTGAAACCGTGTATTTATATGCCGATCCATCTGATTTCAGACTATAATGCAAACGATATAAAATATATGCTGATGCACGAGCTTGCGCATTACAAATACAAAGATGCACTGGCAAATTATTTCATGAATATAATTGGCATCTTATACTGGTTCCATCCGCTTGTATGGTATTCACTGAAAGAAATGAAAAACGACAGAGAGGTCGCCTGTGACACTTCCGTATTAAAACTGCTGAATGAAGGGGACTATGAAGATTACGGAAATACATTGATTAACTTTGCAGAAAAAGTGTCGCTTACGCCATTTCCTTTTGCAACCGGAATCAGCGGAAACATGAAGCAAATGCAAAAACGGATTTTAAATATTGCAAATTACCATCCGGCTTCTTTCCGGAAAACTTTGCATAGCGCCGCCTTATATATCATCATTGCTTTTTTGCTTTTAGGAACTGCCCCGATCCTGTCTACACAGGCTTCGGAAAATAACCGCTACCACTTTAATGAAACGAACCATACTGTTACATATATTGACTTAAACGATGTTTTTGAGGGATATAATGGCAGCTTTGTGTTATACGATGCAGCCGAAGATTCATGGCAGATTTATAATAAAGAATATGCCACCACACGTATATCCCCTGCTTCCACCTTTAAAATATACAGTGCTTTATTCAGTCTGGAATCCGGAATTATATCCCCTGAACAATCGTTGATTCCTTGGAATGGGCAGAACTATATGTATGACCTATGGAACACTGACCAAACTTTAGAATCTGCTATGCAAAATTCTGTAACATGGTATTTTCAGGCACTTGACCAGCAATCCAGTTTGCCCTCCATAAAGGAGTATGTTAAGGAAATAGGCTATGGCAACCAGCTTGTTGAAGGCGACATATCCTCTTACTGGATCAATTCGGCACTGAAAATATCGCCTGTCGAACAGGTCGAAATGCTGACAAAATTATATTACAACCAGTTCGGATTTACACCAGAAAACATCAAAGCCGTCAAAGATTCCATCCGTCTTTATTCTATGGATGAAGGCATTCTTTCCGGAAAGACAGGCACGGAAGAAATAGATGGGCTTAATACCTCCGGCTGGTTCATTGGATATGTGGAAAAGAATAATCACACTTACTTCTTTGCCACAAATATCCAAAGCGACAAACTTGCTTCAGGTCCTCTTGCCACAGAACTTACTTTTTCTATCCTATCTGATTTAAAATTATGGGATACCTATCAAGAATGAGGGGCGGACAGCTCCTCATTCTTTTCTGATAAGATTCACCTCTATAATCTCCGGAACGTTCAGAAAACGAAATGGATACTTTGTCATTCCAATACCGCTGCTGACATACATTCTTGCAAATGTATCCGCACTAATATCCTGCGTGTCATATAATCCCTTTATAAATCGGTCTGAACCGCTGGGAAGGAGCTTTTTTGTAAAATATGGCACTGATACTTGTCCACCATGCGTATGTCCTGATAATATAAAGCTCTCACCGGAACCTTCAATCAATCTTGAAATAACAGGTTCATGCGTTGCAATGAGATGAAAATAATCACTTTGAATATGATAAAAATCTTCTTCTGTCTGCCCCAGCAGGTAATCATCAAATCCGATTATTTCCATATTAAATTCTTCAAGAAATACCGTTTCGTCATCCAGCACATGGAATCCACAGCCATTCATAAAGTCTGCATAAATACGAACTGCACCACCGCCGTAATCATGATTTCCGAATACTGCATACTTTCCGGTTTTTGCTTCTATCCGGCCTAATTCCGTCTGCAAATATTCCAAATCCAATATCTCTCTGTCACGTGCATAATTATCCAGCAGATCCCCGCCGAAAATTACAATATCCGCCTCCCTTTCATTGATCATTTCCACAATTCTTTCTATATGCTTTTCATCATACAATTCTCCAAAATGTGTATCTGTAAAAAATACTACCCTGCAATTCTCTATATCCATATCCGGTTCGACTGTAATTTCTTTCACAACCAATCTTTCCGGTTCCATATACCGGGAATAACACACAATTAAAATCATAAATATAAATACAGTTCTAAATAAAAGCTTTGATTTTTTCTTCATAAAATTTATCATTCCTTTCGCTTCGCTCAGGACCAAATAAGTGGGACTTTGAGTCCGGACTTATAACGCATATGAGATAAAGAAGTAAAAGAAGTGTAAAAAATTTTTCCGTTCCCTATCCAGCTGACTGCCAAAAAGATTGGGCTTTAAGTGTGGGACAGTTCGTCCATGAGGCAGCTGTGCACAGGCTTGTTTGTGACGGGCTTCGCTATTGTAATCCCCAACTGAAATTTTCCTTTCCAGCTCCTATTTCAAAATGACATTTTGCAATCCCCAAATCTATTTTGGTATAAAATCCTATGCCAGCCTTTGCGGTAACAGAATTGCCTTTTAGCATAAAACAGAATTTTTGCTGGTTTATTGCAGTAGGAGCAAGCAGAGCCGCATTGATACCTTTTTGAAACCATTCCGGTATAGGAACATCTGCTTTCATCACTGCTTCAGGCTGTTTGATTTTGTGTTTGGTTCCATTTGTTTCCCCATAACCTATGGCAATGACAAGACATAATTTTTCATTCTTTCCTATTTGAAAAGCAGTATGAACCTTACTGTATGACAGTGCTACCCAACAAGTATTCAGTCCAAGCTGCTGCGCTCTCAAAACAACTTTCTCTCCAAAATAGCCGCATCTTTCCTCTAACCCAGCTCCTTTTTTTCCAACCATAGCAATATAATTTTTAACGCCAGAAAAATTCCCATAATGTGCCATAAATCCGTCAAATGCTCTTGGCTCATTCATTACAAGCTGCATATGCAGCCCGCTTTCTTTGTTGCATTGCTCGATATAAGACAGCAATTCTATTTTTACATTGTTGTCTATCGCCTTTTCGCTGTAAGAACGGACAGAATGCCTTTCTCTGATTGCTTCCATTAAATCCATAATCATTTACCTCCAATACCTGCTTTTTAATATCTGCATGTGATGTGAAACGGCTGGACGCGATAGATTTGTTTTTTCTGATATATCCATAAAGAAAATCAAGACGGATATTCATTAGCGATTATAATATGACACAAGCTTAATCGCAATTTCCTTTGCCAACGGACTGGATACGTTCATACCGTCTGTCCTTCCAAGACGCACACAAAAATATAGATTCCCCTCTGCGGTTTCTGCAAATCCGGTAAACCACGCATCAACAACAATGCCCTCTGCCTTGCCCATCCCTGTTTTCCCATAGAGCAAAATATCGGTCTGCTCCTGCTCCGTTACCAGCATGACCTGTTTCAAATCATTTTGCGTTTCTTCTGAATATTCCGAATTTTCACCAAAGATGCGTTCCATTACCTCCGTCTGTTCTTTGGGAGAAATCAATAAAGACGATTCAAGCCAAAAACCCGTTAAAACCCGGTTATTATTGTTTGTATTCAACCGCCCCTCCCAATCAGAAATATCACAATTGCCATACTGAAGCTTTTCCAATTCCTCCTGCATCCTGTCTTGCCCAATATCATCTATGAGCTGCCTGTAATACCACACGCAGGAGGTACGGAATGCTTCACTGAAATCAATATCCCTGTTCCAGTCCTCGTTCCAGAATACTTCGCCGCTCCATGTCCGGGTAGAGTCCTCTGGGTCAAGGATTCCTTGTTCCAGCGCAGTCAGGGAAGATATAATCTTAAAAGTGGAACAAGGCGACCGTCTGGTCTCTGCAAGCTCGTCATTATAGATTGTATACCTCCTGTTAGAAGCATCATATATCACCGCTGTTCCGTTCAGTCCGTTAAAATATTCCGACCAGTCTGCGTGGGCAATCTCCGGCTCCACTTCCATGTCTTCCGTATCATCTTCCGTATCTTTTGTATTTTCCTCTAACGAAACATTACCTGATTCCATTTCCTGCCGCTCTTTTTTTTCTTCCCCCATTTCTTCTTTTACATCTTCCACAACAATCCTTTCTTCTGTACTGTGTTCTTTCGAACAGCCCGTTAAAAGAACTGCACATGCAAATATCCAATATCCCAATTTAAAATAGTTGTTCCGCTTTTTCATAATTGCCTCCGCTGTTCAAAGAATAACTTTCATTTTCCATATTTTCAGATACCTGCTCCTGAACCTCCTTCTCTATAATAGCACTTTCTGTTTGAATGCCCTCCACTGTAAATTCAAACTGCCCGACTAAATGATTCTCAAAAGAGTATTGGGCTGTAACTGTTTCTCCCCCTCCATAATCAAATTTGATATTCAGGTCAGTGACACTTAACTCTTTTGGCAGTATCACATATAAATTATCTGCATCAAACTCTGAAATAACACAATTCTCAAAGATTGGGTTTAAGAATATGCGAGAATGCTTCTCCCCCGGTATAAACCCTGTCCCAATCTTCTCCAATTTCTATCCCTGTCAAAGACTGGTTATTTTCTGATATGTAGGCTACTGTCCTCTCCGAAACATCTCTTGCCAAAATAATAGGCATATATTTTTTATACGCATTTACTGACAGCATATATCTTATCCCGACAATGGTTAAAATTTCCTCCCTTGTGAACTCTTCTGGCAGCCCATATTCTTGTAATTCTTCCTCAGAATATGCACTTTTTCCCGTCCCATAAAGCGCAAATTTACTATTTCCTAACAGAAACCCCATCATATCATCTGCACTCATATCCATTTGTTCCGGTGTCATATCATCAGGATCTGCTTTAAACCGTGCTAAGGCTCTTCCTGTTACGGTATATACATAATCACCATTGTAACGGTATAAACCAATTCGTTATATGCCAAAGCTTCCCCATTACAGTCATATATATTTCCTCTTGTATTGTGATCTCTTACTGTTCTGGTAATCTGAAGTTCAAAATCTTCCGCATATTTTTGTCCGTTTACAATTTGCAATTCAAATAAACGATGAATTAATATCGAAAAAGAGCTGTAATTATTATTTGCAATGTGAAACACCTTATATTTTGATCTCTCCTTTCACTATCCCTTAATAGCTAAATAATCTTATAGAACCTGCTTTCTTTTCCTGATAACATCATTTCTTTCTCAAACCTCTCTAAAGAAATCTTTCATTATTTAACTTTTTTGCATAAAATATTACACAGGTAAGATTTTCAAGCAAAAAAATTTGCTCATATATGAGAACAACCATATAAATATTACATCAGTAAGATTTATATGTCAAGTGATTTAACAAAACCTTAAGATTGCATTTTCTTACTTCAATTTTATTTTACATATTTTTTACAATTCCAAAAGTATGTATCGGCAAAAGGGAAACTATCTGATATAAAATCCCCTTTCGCCTCTTTCTTAGTATGCCATACCACAGACTACGTCCGCAACCTAACAAAAAATCAAAACCACCCTTATTTAGATTGAAGTGACCATCAACAACCCAAGGGATTTCAAAGTCCCAAAAACTACAGAAAAGCCGCAGGAAGGTGGGAATGATCCAGGTGAAAAAATGGGTACCCATGGGGAAAGGCATTACAAACCTTTACCGATACGTGGAGGTCAGCAGGGCTATCATATATTCCGGATTCAACCTGTTGTCAGAAGAGACCATCAAAGTATTAAAAGTCATATCCTGCGGTGAGTTCCTCCTAAATGGTTTTAATAACAAAAGTATCTGGCAAAGACTTTAGAAAAATTACAGCAGAGATGGCAGTCAGGTCTTTACACAAGTATTTGGCAATGTCCTTGAAGGCACAGCCTTTATTCAGAGAGTTTTCAATGTATATACGGTCTTCAAGGGTAAGATGTTTCTGGTTACCAGGAATATATTTGCTCAAAAAATCTCCTCCTGCTGCTGTCAGAAGGAGACATAACTGTATCACCAATATATAAAGGAGTAAATATCAACTGTGCGAATGTAAATTCCACCAGAGAATCAGGGAGTGAAATTTAAAATTTCCTTTTAGGAAAAAATATAATTTATCCAAAAACAAGAAATTTCCTTTTTTTTGGTGTATAATACAGGTAAGAATCTGGCAGATAACCTGCCTTAATATCTCAAAGGAAGAATTTCCTTTACGGCTAATTCTTTAAACGAGGATTTGGAACAGACACTCCAACAAAAATATCAAGAAATGAGGAGGGCAAATTTATGCCATTTATTAATTCAAGAGTCAGCGTGCCTATGACAGAGCAGCAGAAAGAAGCTTTAAAGCAGCAACTTGGAGAGGCAATCTCTATTATTCCAGGAAAGTCCGAACAGTGGCTGATGCTGGAATTTGCCGACAACTGTGATTTATATTTTCAGGGAGACAACACACTGCCTGCAGCTTTTGTTGAAATCAAAGTGTTCGGCAGCATACCCACAGACAGCCTGGACAAGATGACAAAGACAATCTGCGGGATTTATGAGGAATGTTTACAGATTAAAAAAGATCGTATTTATGTAAAATACGAAGAAAGCTGTAAGTGGGGCTGGAATGGAAGTAATTTTTAGGAAAAAATGCTTTGCTTTTAAAGTGTAACGACTTATCCTTTTCATGCGATCGGTGGCGCATGGACAGAAAACACACTGCTGCACATAAAACAGTTTCTTCGTCAAGACGGCACCGTCATCGGAAATAATGTACGAATTGACCGGGAAAGCGTCATTATGCCCAGAATGAAAATTAGAGATGGGGCAACCCTTGCAGCTTGGCAGACATTCTTCCTCTGTTCTGTGACCCTGACCTGACAAAGGTAAAGAAAGTATTACAAAAACGCTTCGTATAATCTCATTTGTTAGGAAGGCAGCAAACCCCGTTTTCCTGCCGTGAAAATGCCCTTTTCGTCGGCAATGGCATTTTCACGGCATGCTGACAGAGCGTATAACCCACGAATATACCAGTCTGCATCTGATACGAGAAAAATGCTGCACCTGCAATATCTTCCGCTATCCCCAGGGTCCATAAAAAACTGTTTTTATTTTTCGCCAATGTCAGCGATATTTCGGCGGCCATCCTTATTCATTGGCTGACATTCTAATCTTAAATCTGCTTGCTTATTTAATTTTTAGTCTTAAAAATCACTTCTTGGGTTTCTTAAATTTCTCCCTTGCATACTCATAAGCTTCTTGAATATATGGCTTCAGTTCCTCAAAAGTTTGTTTTGAAGGATTCAGCACACATATCCAGTCCATCATCTAAAAACTAAATGCCATAATACTTTTGAATGGCATACGCAACATATTCAGAACAGCCGATTCCAAATTGATTGTCTGTCGCTTCTGCCAATTTGGGAAATTCCAGATATTCATTCGCCAAATCCAGAAGTATATTCCTTACATTATCAAGGCGAAACATTTTTTTATAATTCTCAGCAAGACGTTCAACTGCTTGTTTCGCTGCATTTTCATCTTCAGATTCTTTCGCTTCCATAAATTGCTTGTAAATTTCAGCATTTTCATCCTGCTCCTGTTTCAACTCCTCTGTATTTCCCGTTGACTGCATGATGGCTTCCATTGCTTTTTCTTTACCTCCATACCATTTGAATACATCTGTAAATGCCTGTTCATTTGAAAATCCAGATGCCAGATGCTCCCGGTATTTTTCTATGCTGCCGTATTTTTGTATCTGTCCTTCTTATCTTCCAACGGAATCTCTAATTCTTTAAAGAACATAATTTCCTGCAACCTTTCTAATGCCTGTTGTCGTATAAGCGGTATCCTGCATCTGTGAATTCTGTTGGCTTTAACAAGCCTATTTCATCATAATATCTCAGCGTCCTTATACTTACCCCTGTTATCTCCGACACGGCCTTTACAGTCTTCATCACTTCCTCCTTTCATTTTCATTCTAAACCGTTACGTTACGAGAGAGTCAATACATATATTCTAATTTTGTGTACATGGGAAAACATTTTTTAAGATAGTACCAAAACTATAAATTAATATGATTATGAAAAGCCATTTTGCAGTCACTTTAGAAAACTATAGTGGCTTTTCATTTAAAAAGGGTTCCTGAGAAACCTCCGAAACCCTTGAATTTACTGAATAAACTATGATTACTCAATGATAGAAGCAACACGATCTGAAGTAATAATCAAGGAAAAGCTATTTGTTCTTGTCACCACCAAGTGACAAACCGGAAGCTGTCTACTTCTTATACTGTAATCCAATATCTTTTCATCTTGCCTCCATCAATATCTATGGTTTTCTCATAAACCCCACCACTAGCAAGTATTACTTTTTCACTGGCTACATTTTCAATATCACAAGTGATAAGAAGTTTTTCTATTCCCATTGATTTTGCATTTTGTAAATTTAAACGAAGCATTTCTTTTGCATAACCTTTGCCGCGTTCAGAAGGACGCACTGAATACCCACAATGCCCTCCCCACGTTCCAAGAATAGGATGATTTATGTGATGACACAAATCTATCACACCTACAACTTTATCATCTCTCTTGCGTACTGCTAAGTATGTATGTGAAGGAACATTTGTCCCCACATCACCACATGTTTTTTCACTTTTTCTAAGTTCACATCGATTATCCTATGGACCTTTCTGCTGATGAAATGAAAGCTGTTGATAAAGCTATTTCTTTATCGCTTGGCATAAATCACCATTATCACACATTGCAAAATATGTATACGATAAACTACAATATATTGAAAAACTGAAAAACAATCGCACCTTGCTACAAACTGATTTGGATTCAAAGCAACAACAACTTGATAAATTCCAAGAATTGCTTGATGCCTACCATTTTTCAGATATTCAAAATTTAGCAGATCTTTAAAAAAATCTCTAAAAGAAATGTAGAGAAATTTGAATTTTCATGCTAGTATAAGGGTACAAGAAAAGTGTTCACGAGTGGAACGCTAATATAGTATTTCAAACAAGAGAACTACGAGCGAGTTCCTTTATTTTATCTATACATAATTTTTTTCCTTCAACATAAAATATTATTACAATTCTTCTTTGGACGTGTGCCAAAGGATTTTTTGTAATTAAGCAAAGGGAGTCACGAGCGGACTCCCTATATATTTACAATTTCTTAACCATATTATCTATAGCCTTTAAGCATTCACTTATTTTGTCAGCATTAACTTTAACATCTACATTATACACCGGATAGTTTCCCTGTTTCAGAAAGCAAATGCCCCAAATGTGCTCACACAACACCAGCTGTATTAAAATCGCGTAATGGTATTGAATAATACTATCTTAATTTATCCTTACTATTTATTTGAACAGTGGACGGTACAAAATAATCAGTGCATTTTACATATATATCATACATTGCGGATACTGCAGCATCTGATAATGCGGCAAATGCTTTTGCGGGACCATCAAATTGAGTTAATCGATTACCTATTAATAAATGTATTTTAGGAACACGAACACCTTGTTTTTGCAACCTCTGCAAATGTCCAAGAACCATAGATTGGATGTAACGAATTTGTTCCATGCAAAAGCGCTATCATTGCTGAAGCTGCCGTTTTTGATGAATCATCTGTATTAATTAGTGTTAATAATCTATTTACAGCGACAACTGCCATTTGCGTGTAAATACTAAAACTTGGATTAGGCAACTTTGCACCACGTCCATTTGTTATTACTGTACTTACATAACCAACAACAGATTTTGGAACTGCTCTACTACACAATTCAACAACCCTCTAATCTCCTACTGTTCCACCACCTAATAACATCATACTAGAATTAGATTGGGAACACAAATCTATAACAAAAATTTTTTCATTTGGATGTGCTTCCGCATATCTCATAGATAAATGAAATCGTACTTTTCCCTGCACCGCCTTTATTATTCCATAAAGCGTAACTATTTATTAACGGCATTTCTTCCCTCTTCGCAAACATTTTAGAGCCAAAATACAGCCACTTCCATTATATCATAGATTTCAGAATTTGAAAAAGGGCTTTCCTATTCTTAGGAAAGCCCCATAAAATCTCAATGTCATTAACTTAAGGAAAAGAACAATACCGGATGTCTTTACACCCATTCAT
>NZ_SRYA01000105.1 GCF_004793545.1 Petralouisia muris
GGAAACTCTTTGAATCTTTCAAGGTTATTCCACTGTTCAGTTGTCAAGGTCGTTTTGTTATCTCTCTTGCGCGACAACTTCTATATCTTATCACAGTCGTTTGCGTTTGTCAATAACTTTTTTATATTTTTTGTAATTTTTTGTCTTTCAAAATTTTACTGTTTCTGACAATCATTTACAATTTTCAACTGTTGCTCTCAGCAACGAATATTACTTTACCACATTTATCCATCCTTGTCAACTATAATTTTAACTTTTTATTAATATATTTTATTTGGTATTTCTATGGGTAGTACTTTTTTCGTGATTATGTGTTTATCCTATGCTGTCTGGGGCTGGGAAGACTTCTTGATGCTGATATTCCAAGATTTTACCAGGCAGTCCATAGGCGCCATGATGTTCGGCATTGCCTGCGGCGGTACAAAGGTTAAAATAAGACCATTCTGGCATATGTCGCGATAAATTTAATAAAAAAGACTTATCATATTGACAAAAAATCTTTTATATGATTTAATTTACATATGAACAATTATTCATGTATGTTTGATTTTTCGTAGATCATAATACTCTATTTCAGGAGGAATTTATTAATGAAAGATTATAAAAACCACAACCATCATGAACATAACCAAGACTGCTCCTGTGAGCATGAGCATCACCATGAGCATAGTGAGAACTGCTCATGCAGCCATGAGCATCACCATGAACATAGTGAGAACTGCTCATGCAGCCATGAGCATCACCATGAACATCACCATGAACAGAATGAGAATTGTTCATGCGGCCATGAGCATCATCATGGAGAAACCCACCAGCATCATCCAAACGCCGACACAGCCAGCGGAATAAAATTTACCTGCCTGGTGGAAAATTTAGGCTGCGCCAACTGCGCTGCCAAAATGGAACGCCGTATCAATGATCTGCCTGAAGTAAATGCCGCCACCCTTACTTTTGCCACCAAACAGCTTCGCGTGGCTGTCAAACCGGAAGCGGCAGGAAAAGAAGAGGCTCTTATCAGACGCTTTCAGGAAATCTGCGTATCCATTGAACCAGAAGTCGTGGTTCGCAAACAACAGGCTTCTCAGAAAGGCAAAAAATCTCTTCAGAACCCAAAAACAAATGCATCAGGAGGACATCGGCTTTCGGAACATCAAATGGACCTTATTTCTATTATAATAGGTGCTCTTCTCTTTGCCGCCGGAGAAATTCTGGAACACTTAAATGGGGGCAGTCCTCTCCTTCCCTCTGCTATTTATGTGATTTCCTACCTGATTCTCGGCGGACAAATTGTCCTGCAAGCTCTGAAAAATTTGTGCAAAGGTCAGATTTTCGATGAAAATTTTCTGATGAGCCTTGCAACCATCGGCGCTTTTGCCATTGGTAATTTTCCGGAAGCTGTAGGGGTTATGCTGTTTTACCGTATCGGGGAGTATTTTGAAGAAGTTGCCGTTTCCCGCAGCCGCTCCCAGATTATGGAAGCTGTCGACCTGCGGCCAGAAGTGGTGACTCTTGTAACTGAATCTGATACAAAAGAAATCGCTGCAGAAGAAGCAAAGCCGGAAGATATTCTTCTTGTGCGCCCTGGGGATCGGATTCCGTTAGACGGCACTGTGATTGAGGGAGAAAGCCGTCTGGATACTTCTCCTATCACCGGCGAACCTGTTCCAGTTAAGGCTTCTGTTGGAGACGCTGTTACATCAGGCTGCATCAATACCTCTGGCCAGTTAAAAATCCGTGTGGAAAAAACACTGGAACATTCCATGGTAACCCGTATTCTGGATTCTGTGGAAAACGCAGCCGCCAGCAAACCTAAAATTGATCGGTTCATCACCAGATTTTCCAGAATTTATACGCCTTTTGTAGTGGCGGCCGCACTGGCCACTGCTATCATCCCCTCACTAATGACCGGAAACTGGAACCACTGGATTTATACTGCACTGACATTTCTGGTCATCAGTTGCCCCTGCGCATTGGTATTAAGCGTGCCCCTCGCATTTTTTTCCGGAATCGGCGCCGGTTCCAAGAAAGGCATCCTATTCAAAGGCGGGAGTTCCATTGAGGCTTTGAATCACATTTCCACCGTCGTAATGGATAAAACCGGCACCATTACCAAAGGAAATTTTGCAGTGCAAAAAATCATACCTTTTCAGAATTATACGGAAGACGATGTTCTGAAACTCTGCGCCAGCCTGGAACAGCACTCAACCCATCCCATAGGCGTCAGCATATCAGCTGCTGCCCGGGAGAAAAATCTTCTTTTGGAAGAGGCTGTTTCTTTAAAAGAAATTGCCGGCCATGGAATTCAGGCTGTATTATCCTCCGGAGAAACATTAGCCGGAAACAGGAAACTGATGGAAAAATTCAATATTGACTTGTCCGGCTGCATCCAAAATGATTACGGCACAGAAGTATGGCTGGCCCACAAGGGCAGTCCAGCCGGCTGCCTGCTGATTGCCGACACTGTAAAACCAGAGGCGGCCGAAGCCATCAGTAGTTTAAAACAACTGCATATCTCTACTGCCATGCTGACAGGAGACAAACTGGAAAGCGCCCAAACTGTTGCCTCAGAAACCGGCATCGATCAGGTTTACGCCAGACTGCTTCCAGAAGATAAGCTGACAAAGCTTCAGGAAATCCGGCAAAAAAATGGCGCTGTCATGTTTGTAGGGGATGGAATCAACGATGCGCCTGTCCTTGCTGGCGCAGACGTGGGAGCAGCCATGGGAAGCGGTGCAGACGCCGCCATCGAAGCAGCAGACGTGGTATTTATGACTTCTAATATGCAGGCAGTGCCCTCTTCCATCGCCATTGCAAAATCCACCAACCGGATTGCATGGCAGAATGTCATCTTTGCCCTGGCCATCAAAGCTCTTGTTATGATTCTTGGACTGACTGGCCACGCTTCCATGTGGATGGCAGTATTTGCAGACAGCGGCGTCGCCATGCTGTGTGTATTAAATTCGATTCGGATCTTATATTCGCGCCGATCATAAATCATACCGCTTCAGACAAAGGGGCTGTCGGACAATGACATTTATCTGTAATATATACTTGTGACGCTAAAAGAATCATAGTATATATTGCAGATAACCTGTCATTTCCCGACAGCCCTTCTTCTTCGTGCGAATGCACACCCCCTGCTGGCCCATCTATCTGACAAACTTTCAATGCCTGATAGATACAATATCTATCTTACATAATCTGCCCAATGGCTTCCAGAATTGTTCCCACTCCAACAATCTTTATGTCTTTCATATCTGTCAAGCCTGAAATTGAAACTTTTGGCAAAATACAGGTTTCAAATCCAAGCTTTCTTGCTTCTGTTACTCTTTGCTGGGCCATACTGACAGCCCGGACTTCTCCACTTAATCCCACTTCTCCGAAACATATCGTCTTTTCATCTACCGCTATATCTCGGAAACTGGATGCAAGAGCCATCACAATTCCCAGATCTATTGCAGGTTCATTCATTCTGATTCCACCTGCAATATTTACATAAGCGTCACAGGCAGACAGGGATAATCCTGCCCGTTTTTCCAACACTGCCATCAGAAGATTCACACGATTTAAATCTGTTCCCGCTGCCGTTCTTCTGGGTATCCCGAAATTACTGCGGCAAACCAATGCCTGAATCTCCGCCAGAATAGGCCGGGTGCCTTCCATGGAACAGGCGACTACGGAACCGGAAGCGCCCTTGGGCTTTCCATTCAGCATAAACTCCGAAGGATTCATCACTTCCGCCAGACCTTCTTCCCGCATCTCAAAAACGCCAATTTCATTGGTGGAGCCGAAACGGTTCTTCACTCCCCGCAGCACCCGGTAAGATGCATGGCGATCTCCTTCAAAATAAAGCACGGTATCCACCATATGTTCCAGTACTCTTGGACCCGCCACCACCCCTTCTTTGGTCACATGTCCTACAATAAAAATCGTTGTTCCCGTTCCCTTGGCAACCTTAAGAAGGCGCCCGGTGGTTTCCCGCACCTGAGAAACGCTTCCCGGGGCACTTCCCACTTCATCACTATATATAGTCTGGATAGAATCAATAATAACAACCTGGGGCTTCTGCCGTTCCACCACCTGCTCAATCCGTTCCATACCTGTTTCACAAAACAACTGCAGCTGATCGGAAAAATCTCCAATCCGCTGTGCCCGCATTTTGATCTGCTGCAGAGACTCTTCCCCCGAAATGTACAACACTTCCATCGCCTCTGCCAGATTCCGGCAAACCTGCAGCAGCAGTGTGGATTTTCCAATTCCTGGATCTCCTCCCACTAATACCAGAGAACCGGGAACAATTCCGCCTCCCAGTACGCGATCCAGTTCTGTAAATCCCGTCTTCATCCGTTCTTTGGACTGCATATCAATTTCAGATATTTTAGAGGGCTTTAACTCCTCATTTCCGCCGGAAACAGCTTTTATTTTTCCTGATGCCTTCTTCTCTACAGCTTCCTCTACAAAAGTATTCCATTCCCTGCAGCCCGGGCACTGCCCCATCCATTTGGAGGATTCATACCCGCAGGACTGGCAGAAATATACTGTAATCTTTTTCCCTTTTGCCATAAATATTCTTTCAGCTTATATTATTAAGCTTTTTCAATCTGAACGGCAACCGGGGCGTCTTCATTCAATTCCACGCTAAGGCTTAACTTTCCTCCCAGGTTGGTCTTCATATTGCCGGCGCTCACTCCGCCTACCGTCACCTGATACTCCGCCTGTTCCTCCAGCTCCAGAGTAATCTGTGCATCCTCCGGACCTTCTACCTGAAACTCAATGCCGCTGTCTGTTACATGAAGTCCGCTCACAGCAGTTCCAGGTACAGATTCGTAAACAAACATCCCATTCCGTTCCAGCTTGGTAATTTCCTTAAAGGTCTTTACCTTATATAAATCACCGCCAAATTCATAATTATCCAATTTGGACTTTGCTGCCAGCTTATAATTTCCAAAACTTAAAGTCTCATTGTTCTCTGTACGAATCAATTCCTCTACTACAGCCATTCTTTTTATCCTCCTGTTGAAATCTTGTCCGTATTTCCAGTATTCATTATATAATAAATCCCATTGTTTTGCCAGCAATATTTCCTTTTATTTTTCTTTTTTTACGGTAAATACAATCTCTTTTTTATGCATGGCTGCTTCTACAGAATCTCCCTGCTTTATGCTGCCGGAAAGAATTTCCTCTGCCAGCCCATCTTCAATTTTATTCTGAATCATCCTGCGCAGCGGGCGGGCGCCGTACTTGGGTTCATATGCAGTATCTACAATATAACCTTTTACATTTCCGGTAATGCGAAGCTCTATTCCCATCTGTTTTTTGCATCGTTCCACCAGGTTTTTCGTCATAAGCGTCACAATCTTTTTCATGTCTTCTTTCGTCAGGGCATGGAACACAATTGTCTCATCAATACGATTTAAAAATTCGGGCTTGAAAATTCTTCTTACCTCTTCCATCACACTGTCTTTCATCCGATCGTAATTGTGTTTTGCATCTTCCACGGAAGCAAAGCCCAGAGTTTTCGGCTCAATAATGGACTGGGCGCCTGCATTGGAAGTCATGATAATAATCGTATTTTTAAAATCTATTTTCCTACCTTGAGCGTCTGTAATATGCCCATCGTCCAGCACCTGCAGCAAAATATTGAATACATCTGGGTGAGCTTTCTCAATCTCGTCGAAAAGAATTACTGAATAGGGATTTCTCCTTACCTTTTCACTTAACTGGCCCCCTTCGTCATAACCTACATACCCCGGAGGCGAACCGATCATTTTTGAAACGCTGTGTTTCTCCATATATTCTGACATATCCACCCGGATCATTGAATCTTCCGTACCGAACACGGCCTCTGCCAGCGCCTTGGATATTTCCGTTTTTCCTACGCCGGTAGGTCCCAAAAACAGGAAAGAGCCAATAGGCCGGTTTGGATCCTTCAGTCCCACCCTGCCTCTTCGGACAGCCTTTGCCACTGCCGACACTGCTTCTTCCTGCCCAATCACACGTTTATGCAAGACAGCCTCCAGCTTCCGCAGTTTGGCTGATTCTTCTTCGGCAAGCTTCTTGACCGGAATCTTTGTCCACTGGGCCACTACTTCTGCAATTTCATTTTCCCCTACTTCTGCCTTTTTACGTTTCATGGACTTTCTGGCTTTTTTTTGAATTTTATTATATTCAGCCTGCAATGCCTCTTTTTCTTTCCGCAGCTCTGAGGCCGTTTTTATTTCCATTTTCTGGATAGCCTCCTCCATTTCATCCGTAATACGGTTAATTTCAATTCGGATATCCTGTAAATTGGTGGACGTCTTCACTCCCTCTAAACGCACCTTCGCCGCAGCCTCATCCATCAGGTCAATGGCCTTATCCGGCAGAAAACGGTCGGAAACATACCGATGGGACAGCCTTGCCGCCGCTTCCAGCCCTTCATCGGTAATTACTACCTGATGATGCTTTTCATAAAATTTGCGGAGTCCCTTTAAAATCTCCACCGTATCTTCCACAGTAGGCTCCTCCACCATAACCGGCTGAAATCTTCGCTCCAATGCAGCGTCTCTTTCGATATATTTCCGGTACTCTTCCACCGTAGTGGCACCAATCATCTGAATCTCACCTCTGGCAAGATAGGGCTTTAAAATATTGGAAGCGTCCATAGCTCCTTCTGCGCCCCCTGCACCGATGATCGTATGAAGTTCATCCATAAACAGTAAAATATTTCCGGCTCCGATCACTTCCCGTATGACTTTCTTAATGCGCTCTTCAAACTCTCCCCGGTATTTCGAACCAGCAATCATGCTGGAAAGATCCAGCGTAATCACCCGTTTCCCAGCTACAGACTCCGGAACCAAGCCTAAGGAAATCTGCTGTGCAAGCCCTTCTGCAATAGCAGTTTTGCCAACTCCCGGCTCACCAATCAAACAGGGATTGTTCTTGCCCCGTCTGCTTAAAATTTGAATCACACGGCGAATCTCTTCTTCCCTGCCGATAACCGGGTCCAGCTTTCCTTCCATGGCAAGCTTTGTCAAATCCCTGGAATACTGATCCAATACCGGGGTCGCCTCAAGATTCCGTTTTCTTCCTCTGGCAGACTTCAGCTCTTCTCTGGAATAGCTGCCCTCTTCTCCCATGGCCACCAGCAGATCAATATACAATTTCTGCAAATTGACGCTCATGGTATTCAAGAGACGCACTGCTGCAGATTCATTTTCTTTCATAATCGCAAGCAAAAGATGCTCTGTCCCCACCTCTTCGCTGCTAAAATGCTCTGCTTCTTTTTCCGCTGCTTCCAGAACTCTCTGTGTTCTGGGAGAATACCCGTCTGCATCCAGTAAAACGGCACCCTCGCCCGGGGAAATCAATTCCTCAATCAATTCCAGAAGTTTCTTTTCCTCCAGGTGATTTTCTGACAGAACTCTGGCCGCCACTCCGCTTCTTTCCTGCAGCAGCCCTGCCAATATATGTTCTGTGCCTACATAATTATGCTGAAGTTTTCTGGAAAGCTTTGCCGCCAGCTCCAGAACCTTTCCCGCCTGGGACGTATACTTTTTATGCATTAGCTCCTCCTGTCACAATTCATATTCATCAAATATTTCATCTATTAACTGATGTATTTCTTCTCTGGAAATATTTTTGCAGACTGCTTTGGCCAATATTACCTGAAAAGATTCCCTCATCTCTGAAACAGCCTGGCTCTTATCTTCTTCCAGAAAAATAACAGCTCCGTTTCTGCGGTCCAAACGGATAAATCCTTCCTGCCGCAATACATGATATGCTTTATTTACGGTGTGCATGTTAATCCCGATACTTTCGGCAAGCTGGCGCACCGAGGGAAGGGATTCCCCCTCCCGGTACTGATTTGTGGCAATTCCAAGCACAATCTGATTCCGAAGCTGCATATAAATTGCCTCATCGCTGTTAAAATCAATTTCAATGTACATATCTCACCTGTTATTCTGACTTCTATAAATCCTCCAGATCTATTACTTCAAAATCATCCTTTATTTCCGGTTTGCTCTGAGACGCAGGAGGGACAGACTTTCTCGGCGCCACGTGAGGAGCCGGCATGGCTGGCTTCTTACGCATGGCCGGAACCGGCGAAGACTCCGGCATTTTGGGCATTTTGGATGCTTTTGCCATTGAAGCTGACCCAGGCGTCTGCGGTGTCTGCGAAGGCACTGTTGCCTTCGGCGCCTTCTGCATCTCCGGCATTTTGGGCATCTCCGGCATTTTGGGCATTTCCGGCATTTTAGGCATCTCTGATTTCCTCTGGGAACCGGCCGCTTCCGGCAGTTCTGACCTTCTCTGGGAACCGGCCGCTCCTTTCAGCTCTGACTTTCTCTGTGGAATGGGATCAGCCAACGTGTCCGGCTTCTTTCTTGATTCCGGTTTTGTAACCGGCATCGGCCTGGTTTCCTGACTAACTTTTGTCTTTCTCTTAGGCTTAGGCGCATCTTCAAACAGTGCATCCTCATCCTCGTCATCCTCCCCCTGTCTGCCCCGCAGAATCAGGTTTACTATTATTATAAGCAGCACTGCAATAAGAAATACCATGATCGCCGTAGTCTTTCTGGAACTGGATTTTTTCTCATTTAATTCTTCTTCCAAATCTTTGTATGCACTCTGCAGACTCTGCATTTGCACACTGCTGTCTATAGATTCCCCTTCCTTAGGAGTTTCCTGCACTGCCGCAGCAGGAACATACCGCTGAAAAAATCCTTCCGCTGCATCATACTGATACCAGCCCATATTTCCAAAGCTGCTGATGCCGTAAACCAGAGAAAACTCTGTTTCCGCCGCCTGGGGATTCACTGTTTCTCCTTCCGGATTTCCTTCTGCTCCTTCTGGATTTTCTGCTTCTCCCTCCGGATTTCCTTCTGCCCCTTCCGGATTTTCCGCTTCTCCCTCCGGGTCTGCTGCCTCTCCTTCCGGCGCGGCTGCTGGAACTGCTGTCCCCTTTACATAGACCGGAACGTTTTCAAACCCTTCCATAGAAGCTGTTGCAGGAGTATACTCCGCAGAAAGCCCCGGTTCTGCCGGAGGATCCAGTAAAATTACATATTTTTCTCCAATGGTTACCTTGCGGAACTGATAAATGCTTCCGCTGGCCTCCTCAAAAACTGCAAGGGTATTTTTCACTTCCGTACTGGGAGTGGTAAGGTAGACCAGCTTTAATGCGCCTTTGTCAAACTGAAGTCCTTCCACCTGTTTTCCCTGACAGGTAACCGTTGTTTTTGTAAAATCCTGAGGAACTGCATCCTCCGGTATCACCTCCGCCAAATCAAAGGGATGTCCGTTAATGGTAATTCCCTGGGGATTTTCCTGAGACGTTGTTCCGTCCTGGGTTTCCTGAGGAGTCTCCGGGGCTGCCGTGCCTTCTCCGCCTCTGGTTACCACAATCTTGTAGGTGGCGGCGTTTCCATTCTCTGCCTTCACCACAATGCTTATGGTATTTTGTCCCGGCTGCAGATTATCTGCGCCTGTAATGGATTCCACCTTCGCTTTTTCATTGGAAGGCTTGGCATCCACGGTAACGCTTGTGACGTCTTCCGCTACAGCTGCTGTATAATTTGTCTCAGAATACTGAAAAGCCGGAGAGAGAGTGCCCGGAGAAATAGACAGGGACGCAAGGCTGTTATCTTCTGATTTATTGGCGTTATCCGCTCCGTTATCAGTATCTCCATTATCGGCTGCATTATTTCCTGCGCCAGTTCCTTCATTTATCGTAAGCTTGGCGCCGCCTGCCGTAAGTTCTCCATACTCTGCTGTTCCGTCGCTGACGCTTACGCCGTTGGAACCGCTGACGGTTACAGAAGCAATTCCTGCTGCCGTTGCTTTCAGAGTGATGGAAACGTTATTTCCTGTCACTCCCACATAGCCTTCACTTCCTCCTGAATAGTCTGCCTCGCTGCAGCTTACAAAAGAAAATTTCCCGCTGTCGTAGTTAAATCCCATTTTCGCAATAGCCGCTTCTCCGTTGGGCCCGGACGCCCAGGCAGTTACGGTTACCGTATCTCCTACATTTACCGTAGAAGAAGATACAGATATTGTCACTGTCCCGCTTGCATGCGCCGTCATAGGCGCAAACAGGCCAAGCAGCAACAGGAGTGATAAAAAAATGCCTGTAATCTGTTTTGTTCTTTTCATATTCCACACCTTTCTTCTGTTGAAAAATCTGTCATGGTTCTGTCTATATTTTAATCTTTCTTGCTTCTTATGGCATACTGCCCCATGATTAAATACCATTATAATTTTCCTGATCCCAAGTTGTCAAGAGTTATGGAAATAAAAGCGTCGGATTCCTTATAAATATTAATGCCAAAAAGAGCTGTCGAAAATGACAGATTTCCACAATATATATTGTGATTCTTTCAATATCACAACCATAGATCGTGTATAAATTTCATTTCCCGACAGCCCTTTTGTCACTTGTTGAAAAGCTATTTCAGCAAAATCTGGTTGGGAGCAGTATAATAGCTGTACACAATTTTTCCCATATCCAGAATCATGTCCTCTTTTTCTTTGGAACTGAATTCGGACTCCCCGTTCATCAGCCAGTAAGGTGCGTCAAAAAAAGCTGCCTTGGGGTCTACTTTTTCATAAAACTCCCGGCCTAGGCCCTGGAAACCGTGATGGGCCATCTGAACATAATCGGATTTCAGACTATCCCCATATTCCTCCACCAGATATTTTGTCATGCGCTTCCTGACTTTATCTGTCTTGCCTCCGGCGCTTCCCACATCGGCGCAGAACAACATGGATTCCTCCTTGCCTTTTACCCGAAACAACAGTGAACCGTCATTCATCAAATCATTAGACAGCTCATCAATCTTACTGTCATAGGCGCTCAGCACTTCCAGTTCCAGCCCCATCACACTCTTTTTGTCTCCTTTGTGCAAATATTCCAGATTCGGGATATCCAAAGAACGGAACCGTTCTAAATCACTGTAATCCTCCCAGGACGCATTTTTCTTCAAAGTCTCCATGTCCGGCAGTTCAATGGTATAAACATGGTGAATCTGAATTCCCTGCAAGTTCTCATAAATATTTAGAAAAGACGTGATATGATCCGGATGGGGATGGGTTAAAATCCAGGCTTCCACATGGTTGCCGTACTGGGCAATGATATTCCTGAGTTTTTCCTCCTCGTAAGCCTGTCCACCGTCCACAATGACAAGCCCGGTATCCGTGGTAATAGTATAACACATTTCCTGCTGCTGCATGACATCGCCGAACTGGGTAATTTTCCACCCTTCTTTATGGGGTTTGAGATCCGGAATATAGCTGCTGACCTGGCTGTTTCCCTGCGCAGATGCTTTCTGCCATTCCTGCTGCATATTTTCCTGTATGGACTGGACCTGACGGACCGCTTCATAAAGACGATTGGTCTTAGAGTTTACTTTCCAGATTCCCCCTATTGCCGCCGCCATAAAAATGACTGCAGCTGCGGCCGCGCCGACTTCTGCTATTATCATTTTTTTCTTCATTCTGACCGCCTCCCTGCTGCAGCGCGATTTCTGGAATCTTCTATCATGTTTTCTATAAAAAATTCAGAACGTTCCGCTGCAAGCTATTCCAAAAAACATAACTTGTATCACGAATTTATGATACTGCATCGGGAAGCAGATTCCCAGACTTTGCTGATAAAATTAAAGTTTTCTTAAGTTTTCTTTTAAAGAATCCTTATAAATTAAGGATTCTTTAACGCTTGTTGCTAATTTTTTACTAGTAACAAAATTTTTCTATGCTTTTGCAATGGGATTCCTATAAAAAAGTGTCTTCGACACTTCAGCCCCCTAGCCCCCATTCATGGGGGAATTA
>NZ_SRYA01000106.1 GCF_004793545.1 Petralouisia muris
ATGAATGGGTGTAAAGACATCCGGTATTGTTCTTTTCCTTAAGTTAATGACATTGTGTTTTTTCTGCGTAATAAGCAGTAGAAAAGTTCATAGTTCTGTGATAAACTATAAAAAAGATACTCAATAGGAAAAGAGGTGTATTTCTATGTTTACAATATCGTCCCAATCCAATCAATATAGAAAAACTATCCCTCGATTGACTATTAAAAGTGACGAGAAAATATACTTTATTGACAAAGATGGAAGCCCTTATTTAGAAATAGGAATTTCCTCTGAATCTTGGAATCCTTTTAATGCTGAATGTTTTTTCCAAGAACATTTTTGTATTGGCAACGGAAATGAAGTCTACTTCATAAATTTGCAAACAAAACAAGTAAAAATAGTCTTATGTGACCTGTATTTTGGTTATTTTTATATCAATAAAGACAGGTTATATGTGGCTTCAAATTCCCAATTACTTTGTTTCAATTCTGCTTGCGAATTGCTGTGGCAAACAGAAAGAATTGCGGTAGATGGTCTTTGCGTAGACGAATTTTCAGAGGACAGCATATCTGTGTCTTGCGAAATAGACCCACCCAATCATTGGATAAAATATCAGCTTTCCATTCACGATGGAAAAAGGCGATAAGAAAGGCGTCATGCGCACCTCAGTCACGCAGTCCGGACGGCGGGCAGTAGTGGCGGTGCTTCTGTTGGGGGTGTCGGTCATAGGCTCTCCTTTCCGTTCAGCAGCATTTTAAGGCATTCCATTTTTGCCTGTGCTTTGGCTTTTTGAAATTCTCCCCGGTAATGCAGACGGGGCAGCACATTTCCGTAAGGCGGTCGTAAATGCGGGTGTGGGCGGTGTCCTCCGGGTTCTGTAATTCTTCCAGCGTCAAATTTGCGGTGACTATCAACGGCTTTCTGCTGCGGTATTGGCTGTCAATCACGTTGTAAACCTGTTCAAGCCCGTATTCCGTGCCACGCTCCATGCCGAAATCGTCAAGGATAAGCAGGGGGGAAACTGCAAAGGCGGGAGATATTCGTTGCGGTCTTTGAAGCTGGCAGCAAGGTCATTGAGTATTGCCGCAAAGTTTGTCATACAGACAGATACTTCACGCTCCATAAGGGCATTGGCGATACACCCAGCAAAATAACTCTTGCCTGTGCCGACACTTCCCCACAAAATCAGCCCGTGGTTCTCCGCTTTCATCAGTTCCCAACATTCCACATATTCACGGGCATAACACATTTGCGGGCATTTCCCGTTGTCGTTCCCGAAAGTCCATTCCCTCATAGCCGGGTCTGTGAAGCCTGTTCTTTTCATTCGTTCCACTTCCTCCCGGTGTTTCTGCTCCCGGTCTGCGGCTTCCAGCATTTCCCGTCATTTCCGCTGGCAGTCACATTCTTTAGGGTGTCGGTCACGTCCGAAAAGCGTCTTGCCCTCTGCAAAATAGGCTTCTTTGGGCTGGCGGCAGCTCCCGCAATACAAAAG
The DNA here is from genome assembly GCF_004793545.1 of Petralouisia muris. Lineage (GTDB taxonomy): Bacteria > Bacillota > Clostridia > Lachnospirales > Lachnospiraceae > Petralouisia > Petralouisia muris. Next base: position 1,475 of record NZ_SRYA01000106.1, read on the forward strand.
CCCGTCCTCGCCCGTGTAGTCCTCCGGCTCTGCTTTCTGTGCCGTGGCAAGCCGGAAAATAGCGTTATCATAATCACTCATAAAATCGTCCTCCTTGTTCATGGTCTTTTACGCCCTGTTTACGGGGCATTCTATCTCTGTTGTCAAAGGCTCTCGCCCTCTTTGCAGAAATAATCGGGGATTCCCTTTTTCGGTTTTTCTTTTTTCTCCCGGTCTAACCAGCGGCGCAATGCGGCGGCATGGCACACATAATCATTCCCGCTGGCAGCTATGTACTCGCTCATTTCCTCAATGAGCCGTTCCAGCCTATCCGGGTATTCCTCTTTCAGCTCCGCATATTCGCTTTCAGAGAGTAAAACATTCTGGTATCTGCCAAACGGGGCGGCGGCTTCTCACTCGCTCCTTTTAGTTGGTTCTCTTTTAGTTTGTTCATAGTAAGTTGGTTAGGGGTCGGTTTTCCGGCTAACGCAAAGGTCGGTTTTCCGGCTGTATGGCGGTCATATGGTCGGAAAACTGTACCACTGGAATTTGCAGCACTTTTACATAAAGGCGGTTCGGTGCGGAAAAGCCCCGGTGTTCCCTCAGCAGCCCTCCCTTGTGTCCGCTGGCCTTTCCATGTAGGGAAGCAGCGGCACTTCCGCAATCCGCAAAGAATTGATTACGATATGCACATGAATGTTGCCGCTGTGGTTATGCCCGTCTGGGTGGGTGCATACAAGGGCTTGGCGTCCGGGGAAATGCTCTTTACAGAACTGCTCGCCTAACTGTTACGCCCGGTCTACGGTCAAGCCGTTGTCTGGTGCGTCACGGGAGTCAAAGCTGATGATATAGTGATGGCTTTTCACGTCCTCCCGTTTTTGGTTCTTGCCGTATTTCAGATTGAAGCGCATACACGCTATGGCGAAATCTTCATCACCGCAATTCAGAGAGGAAATGCGGTAATCGTCACGGAGAACAAGCCGCCCGTTCCCGTCCAGTGTTGGCTTCATGGTAAACTCATCATGCCGGGAGGTTAGGTACTGTTCAGCCGCCCCGTAGTCGGCATTTTTAGAGCTGATATGTTTGAATGTTGTGGGCGGCTTCACCCACTTTCTGCAAGACTTCAAACTTCAAGGCGGCAAGCTCCGCTATAGCGGCTCATACCTCTTTTGAGAGAACGTTATAAGGTGCACCGTACTCGTTCAGACAGCGGGCAATCTGATTCAAGTTGCCGCCGATTTTCCCGTACTCGGCGGTTAGTTTCCCAACAGCAGATAACAATTCACCATTGGCCGGGGAAACGATGATAACCGGGCATATGCTTGACTTAATGAGGGCTTGCCGGATAAACTCGGCTTGACTCATTTTGCAGAGGGAAACGCACTCAGAAAACTCTGCATATTCTTCCTCGGTCAAGCGTGTCTTGATTACCCGGCGGCGGTTGGGCGTGTTGTATTTTTTCATGTGCTTCAACTCCTCATATATGTAAAGACATCCGCAAACCATAAGTATCATCATTATAATTAGTATCAGTATGACGATTGCCCTCAGCAAATACGCAATCATAAGCCGCTTAATCTTTCTCTTCCTGAGTTTTCTCCTCTTTCCGTATGGTTTCCTGTTCATTGCCGCATTTGTTCCTCAATCTTGAATAAATCAATGGCTTTTTGGTAAAGCGATTTCCTCACCACTTTCTTTTGATAATATATAAATATTTCCTGTATCACAGGTAACAGACATTGCAGGTATATGACTGATCAATTCCTTGTTATTCCCGTCCTTGCCGCAGGAATACAAGTCTCCGCCGTCCGTCCTGGAAACATAATAGATTGACTGCTCATCCATGCAGAAATCATCTGCAACTATATTTTCATAAGTGTAAGTTTCATTACTGGAAACGTCATATCTTGTTAAAACCCCCTGTTCATTTTTGTAAAAAATGCTTTCCCCATCGAATGAAATATTTCCGTTTGCAGGAATGTCGAGCTTTACAGTTTTTCTTGTATACCGGTTTACTTTTGTTATGCCATCATTGCCAATGAAAAACAGGTTATCGTCATTCAGGAAAAAAGCGTGGTGAAAATCCAGGAACTTCCATTTATCCCCCATTTCATAGTCAATGCCCAAAAGAGAACGCCCGGAATTTGTAATCTGCTCAAAGATTGTTTTTTCCTCAAAGGTATTCAGATTCAACTCTACAACCGACACTTTCGTTATATCGCTGTTATGGTTTCCCACTCGGTTGACATAGCTTTCCATAACCGATGTGGTGTAATACAGATATGGCGGACACACATAAAACGCACGTATTTCTTCTTCATCAGAAAATACCCCAAACATAGGGGAACGTGCTAAAGGATACGTTTCTCCCGTGGAAGTATTTTTGAGAGAATAATCAAAATTCCCTGCATCCTGTATGATTTCATATCCCATACAGTCATACCCAAAGGGCACGCTGTAGCCTGCCGATGAATTATAGACAACGCTTCCCGTTTTTCCACGGCCTGAACATCCCGTCACTGCCAATGCCAGGACAAGCATGACAACGAAAGCCGCCCCACGCTTCTTTTGCCCTGATTTCATCAGCCATCTGTTAGAATTGCGCCGTAAAATCCAGACAACAGCCAAAGTACACAAAAGCACGGATACAAAGAGCAAGGTCAATAGCGTAACCGTACCAACCTCCGCAAAAATAATTTTCTCATCACCCGTCAGGGCATCGCTCATAACAATATCCCCTGCAAAAAAGTCTGTTCCAAGCAGAAACGGCAGCGGCAGAGGCAGACGGTAAATGCTGGTTTTTGATAAGCCTATATAGGGAATAATCACGGACACCGCACCTGTAAGCAGGGTGACCGCATATCTTTTTGCTAAAACGGAAATAAACATCAGGAGTATCGCAAGAAATACACCGCCAAACATCCGGAGCAGCCCTATAGATACATATCCCTCCAGCAGCGACATACCCTTGCTGCTGCCTGCAAAGCAACGAATACTCTGAATCGGATAATCCCCATCCGGCAGTCCGTATTTGAACCTGTAAAATCCGTATTCAATAAGCGAAATGCAAAGCGACAGGAAAAGAACAACCGTGGTAATAATAATCAGCTTATACAGAGCGCTTTTTCGCCCCTCCCTTGCAGTCAGAATCAGGGTGTCCATCTGGCAGCTGTACTCAGAACAGAAAACAGGCGTAACAATCAGCAAAATGCCAAGGAAGAGAATGAAATTAAGCGTACCTTTGCCAAGAAGCCCCATCCATCCGTTTGTCTGGAGAAAACAGCGGTTCCCCGCATTTTCGCAGATATAGAGATATTGCTGATAGATAACCTCAAATCCATTTTGACGCTCCAGAACCTTCTCTATTTCCCGGCTCTCTTTTTTATATTCACTTTCACTAATCTTCCCGTCATAGTAGTTCTCCAAAAGGCTGTTCTGCCTCTCCTTCGCTTTTGCAATCCTCTCCGCCTCCTGCTCCAGATAAAGGGAAGATTCCTCGGTGCAGTATCCTTTTACCTTTTCCAGATACCATTCATATTCATTTTTATGCTGCTCCATCGCACTGTCATAAGGGTTGTCGGACAAGGCAAGCCAGACCGTGCCAAAGAGCAGGACAAGGGCAATATAGAACAGCCCCCTTTGCCAGAGCATAATCTTTTTTACTTCGTACAAAAATCCAGACATTTTATCCTCCTTTCCCGACAATAAGAGTTCCTTTTAGAAAGCATCATCATTGCCGTTATGGAAACCACCCCTACGGTTATGGCAAAAATAATTGCTGCCTGGAAACTCTGTACCGGATATCCTGCAAACCCAATAAACTCGGTCTTGCCAAATAGCATGCGGTTAGCAAGCAGCGAATACGGGTTTATGATTTTGAACCAGGCATTACTGAAACAGCTCTGTGACGCACCTGTAATAATGAAACACAGGGCTGCTCCGAAATCAGCGACAAATGGAACAAGGGCATTACGCCCAAACAAGGAAATCAATAGAAACGCCATGCTCATCGTCCATACGCCGACTGCCCTTATCACTGCGGACAGAATCGCATATTGCCATAAATTACAGTTTACCGCAGCCGTGCTGAAATTGCTGACAGCATACAGCGGAAGATCCCCTCCTTCTGCCGTTCCGAAGAAATACGCAAAACCAATATAGTCCACAACAGAAAACCATATGGCCACACTGATTACAAACAAAGAAGCCGCAGCAATTTTAGCAAATGTGGTCTTTTTACCGCCGCCCGGATTTGTCAGCAGCAGCATATCCATCTGTGTTTCCTTTTCGCAGACAAAGGTACTGACAACCCCGTACAGACAAAGAAATAAAACCAATATGCCCGAAAAATCATAGTTCAGATAATAGTTATACATCTCCTCATAGGCAAAGGCTTTTATGCTCCGTCCGGAATAAAGGTTATAGATCACACTGTTTTTACGTGCTTCATAAGTCTGCCCCCGTTCTTTGTAAACAGCGGCATTTTCCTTTGCCCTCTCTGCCACTTGAAGCGCATAAGTCCGATAATGATAGAAATATTCCATAGGCTCCACATAGTATTTTTCCAGGATATTCCGGTCACTGTATATATTCCCCGTCATCATATCCGGATTATCTTTGGCTGTGCTTGCTGTCATATCAGCCGTAGCGTCTGCTAACGGCTGATATATGGAAAGAAGATGATTGATTTTTTCAGCAGTGATCTCCCCTCTGTAATCCTCATAAAGCTGCCAATACACGCTGTTCCAACTGCGGCTGCCATTTCCGTCCGCCAGGTAGGAATACGAGTGGAATTCGCTGTTTATTTTGAACAGGTTTATTACACTGAACAATATGAGTACAACAAGTATTGACCGCTTGCAGAATAATTTGTAAAATTCATATTTGATTAAGCGTGTCATATTATCTCTCCTTTAACTCATTGCCCACGGAAGTAATACAGAAATACATCTTCCAGGTTAGGGGAAACCTTTACTGCGTCTGAAGCAGGCAGCATATCGCTTACGATTCTTACTAAAAAGCGTTCCCCTTGCTGTTTCATATTGCTGACATAATATTGGCTGCCAAGTCTGGCAGCGTCTTCCCCGTTTACTGTCACCTCCCACACTTTCCCATAGATATTCTGTTCTAATGTGTCGGTAGTTCCCTGGGTTATTAAGGAGCCTTCCTTTAAGATCATAATCTCCTTTGCGATACACTCCACATCGGAAACGATATGGGTGGCCAGCAAAATTGTCCGCCCCTGTGCGAATTTTGAGATCAGGTTGCGAAAGCGGATACGTTCACTGGGATCAAGCCCTGCTGTCGGCTCATCCAAAATAAGAATTTCAGGATCGCCCAGCATCGCCTGGACAACGCCAACCCTCTGCCGCATACCACCGGAAAGAGCGCCAATCTTTTTATCTTTAGCATCTGAAAGATTGACAATGTCCAGAAGCTCCAAAGCCCGTTTTTTTCCCTGTTCGTCAGGGATTCCTTTCAGCGCACACATATACAGCAGAAAATCCATCACTGTAAAATCCCGGTAGAAGATAGGATATTGCGGCATATATCCGATTTTTGACAGGAAGTCCTTACCCAATGTTCCTGCATCCTGCCCGTCAATCAAAACCGCTCCGCCATCGCTTCCCAAAATACCCACAAATATATTGATCAGTGTCGTCTTTCCCGCACCGTTAGCGCCCAAAAGCCCATAGACGCCCTCCGTAAGTTCCGTGGTAAAATCCTTCAGGGCATACTTGCCCTTATACTGCTTTGAAACATTTCGTAATGATATTTTCATCAAGAATCACCCCACAAAGCTAAAGGTTGTTATCAAGGTGCTTACCTCGTCAATACCCCGTCCAAGCACAACGATACAGGTGCCGGATTCATCCAAAATCAAAATCTGTGGAACACGCAGGAAATAGGTACTGTTGCTGTCCTGAACGGTTTCCGTATGGATACTTTTTCCCGATGCCGTATCATAAATGTTGATTGTAACACTGCTTTCCTCCAAAATAGCAGTAGCCACATATTTTCCCTGCCCGGAGCAGTAAACGCCGTTTTCTCCCTCACTTCGGCTTGAGAACGACATCGTATTTTCTGTATTGGATATGGTATCAAGCATCAGCAGGGTTCCATTATTTTTGTCAAAGCTCTGGGGCATAATAAGCAGGTTTCCGCCCTTTTGCACTTCTTCCGTATCTACCTTGTAATCCCCCTTTTTGGTAATCGTGAAATTTGCACTGTCTGTGGATACTGTACCATAAACACTGACCCCATCCCCGCCAATGGAGGTATCTGTAGCCATGCCTACATAGACTAAAGTGTTGTTCCCCGTAAAGGTAAGGCTGTCCATGGTTGCAATCTGCATATTACCTGCCGTGCCTTCTTCGGAATAGTTCAGAATGGTACGAACCTTCCGGGAAGAAATATCATAAAGGTAAAGCCCCTGAAGTCCGCCGAAAGCAACCTGTTTTCCGTCCTGTGAAATAGCGATCCCTGTGATCTGCGAGGTAACATCGTCACTTAATAATCCGCTAAAGGAAATGGTATCCTGAATAGCAAAGTCCTTATTCAGTATGTAGCCATTGATTCCGCCGCTTTCTGATGTAGCAAATGAACCGTTGCTGCCGCCGCCAGCCTTTCCCTGACCCACAACAAAGTAGCCGTCTGTAAAAGTCTGTACGCATAAGTCTCCCATGGAAATATCCGCACTTGCGATCGTTTCGCCTTTCCCCGTATCGTAAAGATAAAGTTTATCTGCTGCAACGATAATCCGGCTTCCATCGGCATAATAGCAGCCTCTGACCTTTCCTGAAAAAGCGGAATCCTTGATCCTACTGACCGCCATAATATTTTTATCCGTGCCGTTATCCTGCTGATCAATCACGTTCATTTCGCTGCTTTCATTTCCTGTATTTTCCGATGAATCATCTTCTACGGATTGCGGTTCCATGTTTATGGCTCCATTTTCAGAGCTGTTCTCATTCTCCTGTCTATCCCCGCAGGCCGACAGATGAAGCGCCAAAGCAAGCATAAGTATCATACACATCCATTTTGTTTTCATTTTTAATTCTCCTTGTATAATAAAATTGAACCTGTTTTACTTGTAACTGAATTTCCGTCCGCTGCGACGGCTGTCGCATAAAAAGTATTGAAGCCATCTAGCTTAGCGGTATCTATGGTTGCTTCAATGATCCACACATTTCCTTTGCTTAATGTGACATCACTGGAAACCGCTCCCTCAAAAGATATAGGCTTATGGTTTAAGAAAAATGATATGCCATATCGTGCGCCTGGCGTTCCACAAAGGGTGAAGCGCACGGTAAGCGTATCTTTCCCGGTAAGGTTGATATTGTCATACACCACCTCGCCGTCATAAACAAGCGTCCAATAGACACTGTTATCCAGGGTATCCATCGTAACGCCATTCAATCCTGCTCTCACAAGCTCATTCTCAATAAAAGAGGAAGTGACTTTTTCCTCTGAAATGCTGACATCACGAAAAGCAGTTATACTTTCTCCATTAATGCTGTCATTTTCCGGAGCATCCTCATTAAAATGCAGTTTCAGCACTCTTTCAAAACTCTGATGATACCATCCATAGCTTGAGGTTTCTTTCATATCAGGCTGGAAATCGGGCCTGGTGACGCTCACGACCGTCATATTCAGGGTATCGCCCTTTTTCCCTGTGTCCGGTGTGAACACAAAGGAAAATTTCTCTTCGTGCTTTTCTGATGTCCGGAAGCAGTGGAGATACTCATATTCCGCCCCCGTGTCGTTCACCTTGTAGGCTTGCGGCTTTCCGTCCAAAAAAAGCAGGAATCCAATGCTGTCCAATTTCCCCTCTGATGAAAACTGATAGTCCAGGACAAATTCTCCGCCATTATACTCATAAGGCAAAACACTCTGGTCATCCGCTCTGGCGGGACTGGCTTCCCCATGGCTGAGAAACCCTAAATCCACGTCCTCCTGCGCCCCGGCGAATGGGTCCTCTTCTACATTTTGCGGCGGGGCATTCTCGTCCGCAATGTTATACCCTTCGGGTACCCCTGAATTCATACCCTTACGGGCGGGCGGACAGCTTTCGCTGTCCGATAAAGTATAATTTCCGCAGGCCGCCACAGCAAAGGGCAAAACAAAAATCATAGCTAATGATAAGAATCGCTTTCGCATCGTCCATCCTCCTACTTGTTTTAGATTCGACTTCTATAATAGAATCCAAAACAGGATTCTATTATCTAAATGCCATTATAAAAACCAAAAGTCAAAATGTGGTCAAGGAATAGAAAAAATTTGCGGAGAAACAGCTTAGTTCTTTACATAAAGAGAGCCAACAAACTGTAATTTCTCACAAGTCTGTTGGCTCTGAGCTCAGTTATTCTGCCAGGCAAACCGGAAGTCGTATTGTCACAAACGACAAAGCATAATGTACTCTTCCCCGTTTTCGTCCACAATTTCAAACCCTGTTTTTTGATACATTCTTACAGCATAGTTGGCTTTTTGTACTGCGAGTGACGCTTGTTTATACCCTCTGTCTTTCAGAATGCGAAGCATTTCTTTCATCAAATCAGTACCTATTCCAAATCCCTGATAATCTTTATATAAAGAAATGGCAAAGGACGGAGTTTCGTTGTCTATATGTCCATAATCATCCATAATGCGCACCCAAACAGCACCAACAACCTTTTTATCAACTTCCGCAACCAAACCTATATCGTCTTTTTTCTTACCAAAGTCGGTTATATATACCTGCAATTCCGGCTGATTGATAATTGATTTGGGTGGTGCGAGCATTCCCTCCGGCACAAAGATAGCTTCATACAAAAAATCATGAAGCAGACTGACTTCTCCCTCTAATATTTTTCTAATTTTGTAATTCATAACTGCCTCCTGCGAATAACAATTTTCCAGTATGCGAAACTGGAACTTATCTATTTTCCATAATCAATTCTTTGCACTTCCATTCTTCACCTAGAACACAATATGTTTCTGCCGTATCAAGAACAGTATCTCTAAAACCGACTGCTTTATAACAATAATAAGCCGGAAGATTATTCTCAAAAACGCCCAATGATGCCTTTTTTGCTCCATATATTTCAAATACAAATTTTAGCCCCAGCTGGAGCATAGCTTTTCCATAGCCTTTTCCTCTCTTATGAGGATTTATAATAACAAATCCAAAACGTAGTTCATCCAATGATTCATCAGGATTTCTTAGTGTAAAAAAGCCAACGATTCCTGTTTCATCAAATGCAGTAAACGGCATTAGCGATTCAACAAAACAAAATTCCTTTTGTGTTATCGGATAGTTACCGAGTATGCCTGCTGTCCATTGATAAAATGCTTTTTCATTTTGACACCACGATAATATTGTATCTACATCCGAAGCTTTATATGGTCTTATTCTAATCATACATTTTTCCTCGTAAATTTGATTTTTTTAACTCAATACTCTGACCTTTTGAGGTTTAATACTCTTGAATAGTCACAATGTACTTCTGACACTACCTTCAAACCATATCGTTCAAAATAACAATATAAATCTTTTTCTATAAATGACTTAAAAGGCTTTGATTTTGCAATTTTTAATGCATTTGTCGCTGTACCAGTACACAAATCTAAAACCCTTTCTTCATTGCCAATGCTTTCCAATACTACCTTTCTTGGACTGTTCTCGTAATCTCTAAAATAGACAATATCTATTAAATCATAAAATCCAGACATCGCTTTATAGAAAAGTTTTGAATCCATTTAATTCCTCCGTAAAACCCTGATTTTCCAGTATGTCAAATCCAATTTGTAGTTACATAATGAAATTTATAATGCCATACAGAACATGACATAAATATGCTTGCTGATAATAGTGCTACTACATTTTTTCTTGATATTAAAAATAATATAAATGCTAAACAAGGTGCAATACTCAAACCTAAAATTACCGCTGGATTTATATTTCCTGTATAGTATAAGCACCAGCCAATGGAATACAGCACTAATAAAATAACAATTCCTTTAAACAATACTTTTTTCATAGGTTTTTGACAATATTTATTGACAATAACACATGGTGCCACAACCATTACGACTTGAAAAACAGAAGCAATCATATCTACAAGGGGAGTTACTGATTTGTTCCTTAGCACATCATTAACAGCAGGAACAGCAAACCATATAAAATCAGGGAGCATTATTGCCAAAAACAAAATCAATCCCCATATATCAAAACCTATCTTATAATTTCCTATTTTGAACATAGTTCTATCTTCTCAAATCCCGATTGAACAAAATCGCTGCGCGATGGCCTGCCAGGGCTGTGGCGTAGTTTTTACGT
>NZ_SRYA01000107.1 GCF_004793545.1 Petralouisia muris
TCTATCATACAGGTTTGCTCCAGTTTTGTATAGGTACCCACTATCTACCGTTTACGATTGATAAATGTGAATGTATGTTTTTTCTCAATACACCCTCTTCTATCAATATAAACAAAAAAACAGAATCTCCCTGGCTCTATTATGAATTAAATGTAGCAGGCTTAATACAAAAGAAAAGGGATATTATCGAACCTGTATTAGAACATGGATTAGCGTTTAAACGTAATATAGAATTTACTCCAAACTTAAAAGAACTGATAAAAATTACTGTACATGATTTGAAGAATTGGGAAAAACAATGTTCAGATCCCAACAATAAAGATCCGTTTACTGTACTATATCATATGTGCATGAACCATGAAATCTAACAGCACAACACTTCACACATAACAACAACTGCTTCCAAATAAAGGGTGTCTGTCGGAAAATGAAATTCGCATACAAGATATTGCCATAATGCCGAAACGCTCACCATATATGTTGCGAAAAACAGTCATTTCCCGGCAGCCCCTCTATTTCGTGCCTTACCTGTCTTCTCCAGGACATTTTCCAGTCTGCAAAGCATAGCATAGCATAACTCCTATTGCAGAATCTCTTACCGTAATTCCACTTGTAATGAGATAATCCAGTCCGCAAAATAATACTCCTATTACCTTTCTATGCAATCTTTTATCTCTGTCCTTACCGTAAAAATTGTCTCGCAAATTTCTCCATATTCTTCCTTGTCCAAATTGCAGTTTATTATCTCTTCTGCTGCATCCAAACACTTTAACGCTGCATGATATCTACCATGATAACAATAGTATCTTTCCATTGAGAAATACACTGCTATACTCAACTCATAATCCTTTCTGTATAGATTTTTTTTATTTTTCAGCAGCCTTTCTGCAGCCTGCAATTTTTTCAGGGCACTAATATCTTTCTCCCAATCCCTGCCAAATGTTGCTAATATTAAATTTATTTCTGCCGTCTCTGAAACAATCTCTTTTTTTCTGCTCAGCAGATGATAAGCCCGGACATAATAACAAAATGCCGACTTCCTGAAATGCATATGTTCCAACGCTTGCCCCATACATAGATAAATCGGATAATCTTCCACTGAGACTTCCTGATTCTTTAATCCGGCAACCGCCATACGTTCTGTGACGCATGCCAAAAAATGCTTTCCGTCCAAGCTCCACGTATTTGCTAAATTGTGCAAGGAAGTCACTGTTGAAGGCATGTGCAGTCCGCCGTGCCTGAAACGATACCATAACCCTTTCAAATGAAAATGAACTGCTTTTTTATATTCTTCTTTCCTATCAAAAACACTGCCCAAATTATCCAAAGTAGTTGCAATATGCATATTATCATCTTGATAATAACCTCGATAGCATTTCAATGCTTCTGCATAATATTTTACTGCTTCTCTTTCATGTTCTGTTTCCTGCATCAGCTGACCCATATTATTCAGGATTGCTCCATACAGTTCATGCTGAAAACAAGAATCTTTTTGTAACATATCTAATGCTTTTCGATAAGCCTTATATGCTTTTGCATAAAGCTGCATATTCTGAAAACAAGAACCGATTTGATTATAAATATCTGCTTCTTTTTCATGAAAAACATCTTTTTGCTCTTTCAAAACCTGTATCGCATTCTGGTAATTTTCCAAAGCATTCTGGTTTTGTCCCATAACTTCATATGCTGCTCCCATATTTAAAAAATTATCGGCCTCCCACAACTCAGCCCCATGGCAAGGTTCCAGCAGATTCTGAACTCTTTTTCCAGCCCTTACCGCCTCTTTCGGTTTTCCAGTTTCGATGAAGTAACATATTATTTTTTCATACCAGGAAATTTCTTCGACCGTCCCTTTATTTCCCTCCTCTCTTAAAAGTTCTCCTGTTTTCTTCAAAGATTCAGCTTCTTTTTTCCAATCCCTCAAGCAATAGTAAATATCACATTCCGCCAAAAGTACCTCTATCTTAAAATCGCTGGCTATGTCTGCTATTTTCCAGACTTTTCTGCACTGTATTAACGCACGTTCCAGGTGTCCCCGACGTATTAGGAAATGAATATTCAAAATTCTCACTTGCATTACTTCTGAATGTGCTTTTCCAAACACAGCTTCCAGCCGCGGCATCAACCCGACATATTCTTTTTGGTATTCTTTATCCCTGCACTGTTTATTCAAACTATTAAGAAGTGTTATGCGAATTCGCAAGCTGTTTACGGTATCTTCAAAAAACGGATTTCTGTAAAATTCCAAAAGCCTGCGCCCCAATGCATATGCCATTCCATAATGTCCTGTATTCATATACATTCTGCATAACAGATTTTTATATTCACATATCTGAACAGAACTTTCCCCGCTTTCCTGGGCAATTCTTATCGCCTCTTTTGCATATCTGTACGCTTTGTTATACTGAAGCCTTTTTGCATATAATACAGACAATTGATTATAAATATTTCCTGCATCATTCAGCGTTATCCTGCCTTGCCTTAATAACCCAAGCATCATTTCCAAATGTTTTTGCGCGCAATCATACATCCCTTGTTCCAATTCCATATTAATTATCGTAATCATACAGATATAATTTTTTTCTGTAACTTCAAACTCTGACCATGACTGCAAAATTTGTTTATAATTATGAAGTTTCTGGAGACACCCCAGTGCATACTCTTCATTATAATATGTAATGCTGTCTACAATCTGAATATCTGCAAGAACTTTCCCCGTCCATACTTTATCCCGAATATGCAGCAGCTGATACAGCAATTCCCTGCCAAGCACAGGATCAGCTTTGGCATCCTGAAAACATACTTTTATGATATTTTTCCTAAAACTATGTAAATGATTTTCTCCCACCTCCCATAGTTGGCAAACAGCCCTGTTAAATTCCCCGGAACCAATTAGCATACGCTGTTCCCCGGTTATTTCCAGATATGGATACACAAATGAAAGTATTTCTTCGTCTACAAATCCGACCAGCAGCTTCAATTCCTTTTCTGTTAAACCATTTTCCGTAGAAACAAAATAAAGCATCATTTCCCTTATATAATTCTCTTTCCCGGAAAACCTTCCTAACATCCTTCGCAAAAAAGCAGTATACAAATTCAGAAGCCCGCCTGCCTGTAAAGCATTTCTATACAACATTCTTGTTACCGTATCATATTTGGCAGCGGCATTTAATTCCGAGATAAATACATAAACATATTCCAATGAAATTTTTGCCCTTCTACGAAAAATCCAATTTTCTGCTATGCGCCTGCTTTCTCCCTGTTTTCCCTCTGTCCACAGAATTTTTTGAAGAACCTTGTAACTGTCCACAGAAGTATGGTGCAAAAAAGACACTTTCCTATCAGAAACCAGTGATTTATTATTGGTTGTCAGAACCATTTTTACATTTTCTGGCAGGTAATCCGGTAAAATCACATTTACAGAAAACGCGTCCAACTTATGTATTATTTGCTTCAGTAAAATCAATATTATTTCACTTAGCGTATAAGCTTCACATCCTGCAAATGCAAAACACATACCAGGCAGATATTGATCCAGATACATCCGGGCAGCCAAAACTGTTTTCCCGCCGCCCTTTTTGCCGTGGATACACAATATTTTTCTCGACGTACTCTCCAGATATTGGTATACCTCTGAGAGCTGCCTGTCTTTTACATAACATTTTGTTTTCCTTATGGCATATGCTGTAAGCATACACGGCTCTATCTCTTTCACACTTTCATGAATTTTACTTAAAACCCAACGAATTACAATATTCTTAAACTGGCCGGCATCAGAAACTTCCTGACATTTCTGTCCCGATTGCTGTATTAATGATATTAATCCGCCAGTTTTCCTATTCCTCTCTCCTACATTGTCATTTACAGTAAGAAATAATTTCTTCTTGTGTTCTGATGCTAACGCATAGAGAAACTCCAATTCCAATACGCTCACATTTCTGTCAATGGCCTCTGCCAGCATCGGGTATTCTTCTTTTAATCTTTCCCTCTCTTTTGTCTCTCTAAGAAATGTCTGCACCGGCGTTCCATACTCATTTCCTACAATGCCGATAAAAATATTGCTTGCTTTCACTGCCTGCAAGCACTGGCGTATTACAAATTTCGGCCTTGTATTTCTGGGTATTCCCAATTCAAAATCATATAAATAAAAGTAAATTCCGCACTTCCCCAGTTCCTTTTCCAGCCGGAAGCGCAATTCATTTCTAAATAAATCCCTTTGGCTTATCATTAGCGGCTCAAATGTCGATGATAAGAATAATTTTACTTTTTTCAACACGAACATCTCTTTCTGTTTTAAAACCATTGACAATTCTTACATTCCATAAGGCCTTATAGGAACATAGGGCTGCAGCATTAAATCACAGCTTCCATCCTCATGGTAAAACGCAATGCGGGTAACCTTGCGGGACTGGCTCACTACAGGGCCTCTGCTCCATTGCCCCAACTCTGCATGGTATCTTGCGCCGTCCGGATTTGTACGCCCATTGATATTTAACTCTACCAATGACACTTCCCCGTTTACGTCCGTCAATACATTCCCTGCCGCATCATAAAACACCGTATCTTTGGTTTCACCATTTTCCGTATATGTAATTTCATAACGGCTGAATCCAAACTTACAGTTTGATTCTATCCCATTTTCATCTAAAAATTTTCTCTCTTTTTCCCTTCCATAGTCATCATACCGAAATTCTGCAGAAGCAAACCCTTCCGGAATACACACCGGCTTCAAATCCATGTCTAAATAAGTTCTCTTTGTTTCCAGACCTAATTCATTGTATACGGACTCCCATCCCGCGAGTACGCTATAAGCTAATACCGGGTTTCCTGCCTCGTCATAATATTCTTCCCGGCACTGGTTCCCATAAGAATCATAGTATAGATTTTTCCTGGCTATCCACTGAACGTTATCCGGCGCTCCCGAAATCTCCCGGGATTCCATAATTTTTTGCCCATTTTCATTATAAGAAACATGATAGGTAAAAATTTCTTCTCCTGTTTCATCCAGAAATACTGCCTCTGTGACATTTCTTCTTTGATTCACAGTTTCCCGAATACAGGAATATCCATTTGGAATCTTAATCGCTTTCCCGTCTGCACCGAAAAAAGAGAGCTCTGTCATCATGCCATTTTTATCAAACTCACATCGGTAAAAAGCATATCCCTCCTTTGCAACCGTCAGGTTATCATTTTCGTCATAATAGGCACACCCAATCAGATTATTCCATTTGTCATATTCCATTTCCGCCTTTGCATACCCGTACCTGCACAAAGTCTTTTGCCCCTTTTCGTCCAGGTACTCCCTTAAAGTCTCAAATCCATCCTTATTATACTGATATCTCACATGCTCTGTCTGTATCTGGTCTTTGTCATAGACCTTCCGTTCCAGCACATTCCCCCGGTAATCCAAGGTTTGTATTATCCTGTGAGCCTTTGTTCCGGTTACGGTCTGGGTCTCCATAGGCGCTTCTTTCGCTCCATAGTACTCTGTTCCTGACAGATGCCCATAATCGTCATAGGCATAATACACATCATTAAAATAATTTTCCGGCCTTGTCCCATCCGGCAATACATAACTGTCCTGGATTAATTTTCCTGTCTCATCATATCTTTGGAGTTTTGTGGAAAAGGGATAGTCTGATGTCAGGTTTCCTTCTTCGTCATAATATTCTGTTTTCTCAGGATTTCCCCCTTCGTCATATGCAAAGACCACTTTCGCAAAAAAACGTTCTCCTGACTGAATGCCTGATGCATTCATGGAACGATCCGCTGACAGTTTTCCATCTGCATTATAATAGGATGTGGATTCCAGCAATCCCCTGTCGTCATACTTATTTTCTATCCTCGCATAATTGCCCGGAACGTTCACTAACTTATCAAATTGATTATAATACGTGACATTTTCAACATTTCCGCCGCCGTTATAAGATAATTCCTGCTTCGCCCAGAAGCCGCTAAAGGGAATCAACTGCCCCTTCGTTCCGTAAACCTCAACCAGCGACATATTATCCCGAGCATCATATCCAAAAACAGCTTTATGATAACCCTCAGCGCAGTACACAGCCTCTCCCTTTGTCCCATAATAAGATACAGATTCTAATCTTCCTTTCGCGTCAATCTCATTCTTTTTACAGAAATATCCTTCCTTCGAAAAGATCTCTTCCCCGGATACACCGTAATAAGCCTCTTCTCTCAAATATCCCTTGTCGTCAAATTTACGCTTGATGCGAAACACCTGGTTGTCCATCACAAGAGGCTGATTGTCTGAGCCATAATAATCTTCCTGTAAAATATTTCCACAGGGATCATAATTCAATTTCAGAACAGCATATCCATCTTTGCACAGAATCCGTTCCCCGTCTCCATTAAAATATTCCGTCACGGTTGGATCGCCAAATTCATTATAACCAAAGGAAACAGCATGATATTTATCTTCACAAAATACAGGCTCTTGTTCCGTTCCATAATAAGCCCTGTATTCCACTTGCATTTTATCATTATATCGTTCCCTGCAGATGGCGTATCCCATCTCTGAAATCACTAAATTTCCATCTATCCCGTAATATTCTGTGACCCTTTCCTTTCCGTCTTCTTTCATTTCCATATAAGCGAAGGCGTCCGGCCCATAGGTCAGTTCATCTTCCAGCCCATAATAAGCCGCACAGCTGACGGCGCCATTCTTTCCATAGGTCAGCTTCAACCCAGAAACCCCATTTTGATTTACCGTTCTCTCCTCTTTTCTGTTCAGAAAGTAAATAGAAGTAATGCGCCCCTGAGAATCATAGATATACTCCTCACCTGCAATGCCTTCTTCATTGATGGCATAATTTACCCCGGACATATACATGCGACGAAACAATTTTCCCTCTTCATCCATGTTCAAGGCATACCTGTCTATTTTCATCCGGTTGGGAATTCCGTAAGCATTTATACTGGAAATGGGATATACCTGCCTGCTGACATATTGATTCTCTTGAAAACTGACGAACGCCATATCCGTGGCGTAAGAATAGGTCATCTGCACGATTCCATTCCGATCTAAATACTCCGCCACATCCAGCTTTCCATTATCCCTGCATTTGTAAACAGCGATCATCGGCCCATATGGATGATTCCAGGCATCCTCCTCCACCGGCGTTTTACAGGAATTAAGGTGCTCTAACCGGATCGTCCTGCTGGATTTTCTGGTGGTAATGCTGTAATAATCCGAAACTTTCTTCCTCTCATTGTCTGACAATTCATGGATCCCTACTGGTTTCTCGTCCACAAGGATATAGTCCTGATAAATTTTTTCATGCGGAACCCAGTAATCATATCCCCAGACAGAACACAGACCCAAAACTGCTGCACCCACGCCAGCAGAAACCGTCTGCAGCCGCCGCCTTGTTTTGTCCCTTCTCCTAAATTCCTCCACATCCGATAACGACAGCAGTTCAATGATCAGATCTGTCAATGCATCCCGCTTTCCCTGCCTGTTTTGGGGAATCTGCAGTTTTCCCCATTCCCTGAAGTCATACCACCTTATCTCATTCCTGTCTATGTGCTCCTTTAAAAGATAGTGAAAACAGTCTCCCGTTTTCGGATCTCCGTCTATGACAACGGGAATGATATTTTTATAGGGCTTATCTTCTGGATTTTTATCCATAAAAGTACGGATCTCAAATCCAATCCAGCCTGTTTCTGCTGGATTCTGCCTCCAATCTATCTGCTGGGGGCTGCTCCACTCTTTCTCCCCATTTACCGGAGAAGCGCTTGCCTGGGAACATAGCACAATCAATTTATCTGAAATGTTAAGGCTGTCTATAATATTCTGTTTTAATTCCGCCCCATACAGATCCGGATTATCTACAAAAATATGACGGATATGGCTGGTTTTAATGCCATTCTCCTTTCGGATTTTCCCCGGAATGCGGTATCGTTCCAATTTGCGCTGTAACTTTAACGCAAATTTTTTGTCCGGCTCCCTATGGCATATAAAACCGTAATAATTGTGAAATTTCTCTCTTTCAGTCCCTTTTTTCACTTATCTCATCTCCCTCTGTGCGTTTGCCAGCTTTTATCCAGATTTGTTCTGAATGGGGTGAAGATCAATTTTAGGCGTATTCTGTTCATATATACAAGATTTTTGAAATTTTGGGCTTGGTGATTCTTTCATACCCAAACCGCTCTATATACTATGAGTTTCCCAATCTGCAGTACATATCATTGTACTACAAATTGGGAAACTCATAGTTAAACATATTTCGCCAAGCAACCGCTTAAATCTATTTCCTTTTCCTGATAAATCTGTCCTGCAAAAAAAGCAGTCAGCATAATCTCCAGACTACTTGCTTCTCGAAACCTATACTTTAAAAAATAAAATAACGACTCTGAAAATGATTTTAACCCATCATTCTCCCTAAGAAGAATCGGAACCTCATCATCTCCGCTCATAAAATCCATAATGTATGCCAATACAAATCTTTCATTAATATACAGCAACTCTTTCTCCTGCTCCAATATTTGTATTGGCTTTCTCCGTAAAAACCAATATGACGTATAAGCTACAATTTTTATACTATTTATATGCTCAATTTTATGAAATTCTTTTAAACGTCTGATGTCTTCAAAATAATCAAGCAACATATACCCTAACGACAGTTCATTGACCGTAACTTTTCCCTCTATTCCCGCCTTTTTAATAAAGTCAATCATATTGTCTAACAAAGAACTAAAACGTTGCTCAAATTTATCATTATTATGAGCAAAATACTCTAGCACTTTGCTCGCTTTCACAAATTCTGAACGAACGCTATTCATGTTCCCCCTCCAAACTCCTCAGCCGGGTTAATGTTTCTGGCGTTAACGACTTACGAAATTTCAGACTCTGAACCCTATCATTATAATTATTTCCTTTATTTACCAATGTGTGCACTAATACATATGATAAATTCATCAACACAACAAAAGCCGCCGCCTTTTCGACAGAATCACCCGCCTTTCTTAATTTGCTCAGGTTACTTTGAACTATCCCCTCTGTTTCATCCACTGCATTCTTTTTATTCCTTATTCTATCAACCCAAATATCTTTCACAATTGGAAAATAAGTCCTGTACAACAGCGCAAAAGCCGACACAGCAAAAACAAACATTGCTGACACTTTCATTAACTGCATTTCTTCACCTCCCTTATCTCTCTTAAATATCTGCCTGCCGATAAAAAAAACATTAATACAAAATAACCTAAATTCACCTTAAAAATAATATCCTGATTCATATCTGCCCCTTTATTCTGCACTACTATAACAGAATAAAAAATGGCTCCTGCCAAAAGGCAAATTAAATTAAGCATAATCCAGCCGTCCTGCTTTTTCTCTATGCTTTCATCAATAAAATCATTCATTGATGAAATTGCAAACGTAATTCCTATAAACATAACACTGATGTCGCAAAAAAGTTCATAGAAAAAATTGCCTATATCACCTTGATACACCAAATTGGAAAATGGAAGGGCAATTAACGGTAAAAAAGAAATTCCAATACCCAAAAACCAATTACAAAACCTCTTTTTCAGATTCTCCATTTTTCTTTTTTTACTATCATTGTTCCAAGTAATATTTTCATCGGCAACAGCCATAGTCTCTCTTACGTTTCTCATTATTCCCCTTCTTCAGTATATTTAGCCCCTACATTTCATTATGTATTGTTTCACAATTCTAAAAGCATTTTATAATATTCTATGTAAATATATAGTTCTGATTACAATTCCAAATTTTATAATACTATGTATCTTTCTCATATAACGAAAAATCGACACCAGAAATTTACCTAAATCCTACAGTTAAAGCAAACGGCCAGTTGGTGTGTCACAAGATAATTTCCTTAAAAATCGGATAAAAGAAATTTGTTTCCCCTACATTATGTACTCCCAAGTAACCACCTGTCCGTTATTATATACCGATTTGGCATAAATTTCAACAATTTTCCATAATATTTGTAAAAATCTCATTCAAACTTATGCCGCTATAACAGCAAAATTTGCCGCCGGTATACTCACGGCTTCATACTTAACGCCCGCTCAATCCCATTAAAATATTTCTCGATCTGCAAAAGCGCCTCTTCTTTTGTTATTTTAGATCGTGTCTCTTCACTATAAATCTTTTTATACAACAGCTTCAATTCATCCAGCGAAATAGATTTTAAACATTTTTTCTTTGCCTCTGCATCTTCTTTGTCATATACCAGATATTCCAGATAGAACTGTTTTGCCATTTCAATATTATCTATTTTCTGTATTTCATCACGAACAGCTGATTTCTTTGCTGCCGTGCCTTCTTCTGGCGGACTGATTAGTTTATGCACTGCCGCTTCTGCTTCTTCGGCAGAGTATTTAAAATATCCCTTACGGAGTGCACCGCTGTCCTTCAAAGATCCAAAGTCTTTGTAACATTTAAGCAAGGTCTTTAATATATCCTTTTCCTTCCCACTAAGCTCCATATCCATAAATCTTCTATTCCTTTCTCTTGCCTCTAAAATCATTACGCTATCATTTCATAAATATATCTTGTGATTTCACTGTATTCATCGTGCATATCGCCCATACTCACAGTAAGAGGCACCCCATAATCCGCCAATCTTATCATCATAGGCATATTTTAAATAGGTGCTTTCAATCTCTGTGATATAATCCGCTACGCCGTCTGTGCTTATTTCATCGCCCACAGTAGGTATAAGATAATAATCACAGGCCAAAAACACACTCTGAATGATCAGATTACTGGTAGGCGGACAATCAATCAAAATAAAATCAAAAATCCATTTCCTTCTGAATGTCATCCAAAAATCTTGAAATCACCAGAATATTCCTTGTATCCTTAGAAAATCTGTCAGCAATATCATTTATCCTGCTGTTTTTCATGTCTAACACGGTAGGGACAAAGTCCAGGCAGCCATCTCCGGCAGAAGAATGCTTTGGGATCGGCTGAATGGCGTCAATCACCTTTTCAAAATTAGTATGTATATTTTTTTCCAAAATGTCCAGGCGGCTTGCCTGGCGTATATACTCTGCATATAATTCCAACACATAATTTAATGTGTGCCCCACATCTAGTCCTGATAACTCTTCATTTCTGCAATCCTGACATATTTTACTCAAAGAACATTGGGGATCCAAATCTATCAGCAATACTTTCTGTTGATATTCAGTAGCCAAATGAACTCCTATTTCAAATACTGTTGTAGTCTTTCCTACTCCGCCCTTATAATTTCCAAAAAAAATTTTCTTTGTCATAGCAAACTCTCCTCATTCGCAGCTGTTTATCTGTCTGTGCTTCATAGCATGTCCCACTGTAACGTTATCTTCTATGGCGAAACCCATACTCTTTTTTCAGCCTTTCGTATATTTCAAATGCAACCGGACAGACTTCTATCGCTTCCAGCATACTGTACAGGCTATGGAGCCGTTCTGGCTGATCCGTATATGGAAATTTTTTGCAGCTTTCCGGCCGATGTTCTCCTAATTTACAGGAGCCATCGGCGTCCAGAAAATCACAGGGCCTATGCTGAGTTGTATATCTTCCGTCTGCCGGCTTTTCTTTCAAGTATTCCGCTATAAATTCTTCCTTTGACATTCCTAACCCGGATAAACCGGAAAAGCTTATTTTGTATTTTCCCCTTTTGTGTTACT
>NZ_SRYA01000108.1 GCF_004793545.1 Petralouisia muris
GTTCCTCTTTTGACAAAAGATTAATTGCCTGATTTTCTACATTTGCTTGCTTTTTTGTTTTATTTGCTTGAGGTATTCTTTTTGGTCAATTCCTTTTACTCTTTAAAGTATACCGGAAGCTCCTACTTACCATATCGGATCTATATATTCCGGCTCTGGCATTTTCACTTCTATAAACTTCCCATCTTTATCTGTCAATACAATATCCGTTTTTATTTGAATTATATCTTCTGTTCTATGTCCCGCTTTTCTTCTATTCTGCAATGCTTTAAGAATTTTCCCGGCATATCTCCTGATTCTTGATTTCCTCAATGGACAGTCTTCTTCTATATTGATCCTTCCTGTCCCTTTCCCATTTTTAGCGCAGTAATCATCCAGGTCAAAATATCTTCTTACATCCTTCTTGTAAATGCAATGGCTGAAATTCTCCGGTTTCCTGTCCATATAGATTTTCATGAAACGCTCTCCTGTCATTCATTCTCTGAATCTATTCCGTTTTTGTTTTATTCATCCTCTATTTTTTCTGTCAATGTCTCGCTTGGGTAAAACTTCACTTTCTTATGCTCCGGCACAATGCACGCTTCTCCGGTTTTTGGATTCCTTGCTTCCTTCTCTTTTACGGTTTTTAATTCAAAATGTCCAGTTCCATAGAAATTAACTTTCTTCCCCTCTGATAGAAAATCCATAAGCGTTTCCCAGAATAATTCCGTCATTTTTACTGCATCCTTTTTATAAAAACCGCCTTTCTCCGCAATTTTATATGCGAATTTCTTTTTGTTCACTGTATCCATAATGCTTTATCTCCTTCTTAAT
This sequence comes from Petralouisia muris, assembly GCF_004793545.1. GTDB lineage: Bacteria > Bacillota > Clostridia > Lachnospirales > Lachnospiraceae > Petralouisia > Petralouisia muris. The sequence goes on from NZ_SRYA01000108.1 coordinate 814, forward strand.
TCTCGTCATTTAACTTCTTACTGATGTTCCCTGGCTTCTTAAATATTGGACTGCCAGATTCAATAAACTTCCATTGTTGATCGTTTCGTCCATTGCCTCATCCCACACACGGGGTTTATGGTTGACAAACAGTCCCCCATGCAATTCACTGTTTGATGACGGGCTGCAATGCTTTCTGTAATTGGTTCATGTTCTTTATGTGTTTTGCCATTATAAGTTGTCCTCCTTGGGTTTTAGATTTTCTGATTTTGTTTTTGGAATTCTGTTTTGCTTTTGAGTTCTGTTTTGATTGTTACAATGAAATTGTGTTTTCAAGTTACTGTAGAATTGGCTGTTAGAATGCCCTTGTGAAGCTCTATGTGGCTCATAAGGGCATTTTCATGCTAAATGCGGTAATATTAGTTTGTGGTTTCAGGCACTAAAATAAGCCCACCATCAATTATATTTCTGTAACTGATCATAGACTTATCCTGATTACCCTTTTCATTTTCACATTCGGAAAATGCCATAAAATAGGCATTATAAAAAGCTGCTGACGGGAATCGAACCCGTGACCTCCGCACTACCAATGCGACGCTCTACCGACTGAGCCACAGCAGCAACTATATCTTCTATCAGTTGTTTCCCCAACCGACTTATCTAATATACTATATTATTTCCCACTTGTCAACATTATTTATAAAATTTTTGCAAATTTTCCTCGAATTCTCTGCAGCGCATTATCAATTGCTTTCGGCTCCTTTTCCAGTGCCTCTGCAATCTGGCGATAATTCATTCCCTCCAGATACAGTTCCAGTACCCGCCGTTCCAAAGCGCTGAGACTCTGGGCTATTTTTTCATGAATTGCCCTGACATTCTCCCGGTCAATCAAAAGCTGTTCCGGATTGGCATTTTCAAAAGTCTCCAATAAATCCAGAAATGTATCTGTACCCTCTTCCCCCATACTGGCATTCAGGGAAATATAACTGTTCAAAGGCTGATGCTTTTTCCTTTGAGAAGCTTCCACTGCATGATAAATCTGCCTGGTAATGCAAAGGTCTGCAAAATGGTAAAAAGAGGCGTCCTTTTCCTTCCGATAATCCCGGATTGCTTTAAACAATCCAATCATTCCTTCCTGAATCAAATCATCGGTATCTCCGCCAATCAAAAACATGGCATTGGCTCGTCTGCGTACTAAATACTTGTACTTTTCCATGATATAATCGGTAATATCGGGCTGACCATTCCGTAATTCCTCGATTAACATTTCATCTGTCTGATTCTGATATTCGATCTTCCTCTGCACTTGTTTATCCTCTAAATATTCATACTCTTATTCCTCAATTTGCCCTGCAAATTGGTTACAACGGGTATTGCCCGCATTTTTAATCACTTCGTGATGGCGGGCAAGCAGGTAATCAATTTGCCCTGCAAATTGGTTACAAACGTTGCCGCACAATTTCGTAGGCCAGGATTCCGGCTGCGACGGATGCATTTAAGGAATCAATTTCCCCGGCCATTGGAATGGCAGCTGTAAAGTCACAGTTTTCTTTTACCAACTTACTGACTCCTTCCCCTTCGCTTCCGATTACCAGTCCGATTGGCCCCTTTAAATCCAGATCATACATCCTTGTACCGTCCATATCGGCGCAGACAAACCACAGGCCCTGCTCCTTCAATTCCCGAATTGTATTCGAAAGATTCGAAACTTTTGCCACTGGAGTATAATTAATTGCCCCGGCAGAGGTCTTGCCTACTGTGGCGGTAAGCCCCACTGCCCGCCGCTTGGGAATAATCACTCCATGGGCTCCCGCTAAATTAGCGGTACGGAGAATGGCGCCCAGATTATGGGGATCTTCTATATTATCTAAAAGCAGCAAAAAAGGCTGCTCCCCTTTTTTCTTTGCAGACTCTAACATATCCTCCACCGAAGCATACTCATAAGCAGCCGCAAAAGCAATCACTCCCTGATGCTTTTTTGTCTCTGAAATCTGATCCAGCCTTTCTTTCGAGACAAAATTTACAATAGTATCATGTTTTCTTGCTTCTCTGGTAATGGATCTCACCGGCCCGTTCTGGCATCCCTCCAACACAAACAGCTTGTCTATGGTTTTACCGGAACGAAAAGCCTCCATCACGGCATTTCTTCCCTCAATCGTCAATTCCTCGTATCTCATTCCTGTCCCTCTTTAGAACCATCATTTCTTTCATTCTTCACAGTTCCATCTGTTTCTTTATTCTTCACAATTCCATCTGTTTCTTTATGCTCCGCAGTTCCGTCTGTTTCCTGCATTTTCTGCAGCCCCGTCAGAATCAGTTCCATCATCCGTTCCATTTGATTTTCCAGATACAGATACCCCATCAGCGCTTCAAAGCCTGTCGCCCTGCGGTAATCTGCCACGGACGCATTTTTTGCCATAGTAAATGATTTTGCATTTCTGCCCCGCCGGTATATGGCACGCTCCTCCTCTGTCAGTTCCGTCTGCAGCAGCCCAATCATCTCTGACTGGGCATGGGCTTTTACCAATCTGCTGGTTTTTTTATGCAAATCATTCACATGGGCATTCCCTTTGCCCACCATCAGGGAACGGATCGCCAGATCATAAATTCCGTCTCCGATATAAGCCAGCACCAGCGGGGAATAACTTCTGATATCCGCCTGTTCTATGCCAAATTTTTCTAAAAAATACTGGTTTATGCCCTTTTCCATTTTACCCCTTCTCTGGTATCCTCCAGAACGATTCCCTGTTTCAGAAGCTGTTCCCGTATTTCATCTGCTCTGGCAAAATTTCTCTCTTTTCGGGCCGCCTGACGTTCCGCAATCAGATTTTCAATCTCTTCATCCAAAATTTCTTCTTTTTTCTCCAGAATAATCCCAAGAATATCGCAGAGAAGACTCAAACGCTGATACAGCAGCTCCAGCAGTTCTTTGGAAGACGCTCCATTTACTTTTGTATTGATGTATTTTACCAGTTCAAATACTGCTGAAATACCGTCCGCCGTATTAAAATCATCCTCCATGGCTGTCTCAAATTTTGTGATAAATCCCTGACTTTCAGCCCAAATCTTCTTCTCATCCTCTGTCATCTGCTCTTTTTCGGAATTTTTGGATAAATGCTTTAGATTTTCTGCCCCGTTGTGAATCCTTTCCAGGCCATTCTTAGCGGCTTCCATCAACTCTGCACTGAAGTTCAATGGACTCCTGTAATGTGCGCTCAGCATAAAAAAGCGCAGCACTTGCAAATCATATTTTTCACTGATTTCCCGCACTGTAAAAAAATTTCCCAGAGATTTAGACATTTTCTTATTGTCTATATTCAAAAAACCATTGTGAAGCCAATATCTGGCAAAAATTTTTCCATTGCAGGCTTCGCTCTGAGCAATTTCGTTTTCATGATGAGGGAAAATCAGATCCTCTCCCCCTGCATGAATATCAATTTCTTCACCAAGATATTTCCGGGACATTACAGAACACTCAATATGCCACCCCGGACGCCCCTGGCACCAGGGAGATTCCCAATAAGGCTCTCCGTCTTTTTTAGGCTTCCACAATACAAAATCCAGTGAATCCTCTTTGTCTTCTCCGGTTACTTTAATATCCCTGTGGCCGGCTTGCAGATCATCCAGATTCTTGTGGGACAGCTTGCCGTATTCTTTAAATTTCCTGGTGCGGAAATAAACCGTTCCATCCGGCGCCGGATAGGCATAGCCTTTATCAATCAATGTGGAAATCATCTCAAGCATTCCGTCAATTTCCTCTGTTGCCAGAGGATGAGTGGTTGCCGGCTTCACATTCAACCCTGCCATATCCTTCTTACATTCCTCAATGTAGCGTCTGGAAATCTCCTGGGCGGTTATTCCTTCTTCCATTGCCTTTTTTATAATTTTATCGTCTACGTCTGTAAAATTAGATACAAAATTCACTTCAAATCCCTTGTACTCCATATAACGTCTTACCGTATCAAATACAATCATAGGCCTTGCATTCCCAATATGAATAAAATTATATACGGTAGGCCCGCACACATACATTTTCACCTTTCCCTCTTCCAGTGGAATAAATTCTTCTTTCTGTCTGCTTAATGTATTGTATACCTTCATAAGTCCTCCTGCTTTCTGCCTATATCTGTGCCTTTGCATCATTCTGCAGCCTCCGCACTTCTTTTTCCAAATCAATCACGCGATTGCAAAGCGCAGAATTTTCATGCTGCAGCAAAGTAATATCCTCCATCACCGGATCAGGAAGATGCACCTGATCCATATCACTTCTGGGAACCTTTATATTGTCACGTTTTACAATTCTGCCCGGAACCCCCACCACAGTACAGTTGGGTGGCACTTCCTTCAGCACCACGCTGCCGGCGCCGATTTTGCTGTTTTCACCCACTGTAAAAGAACCGATAATCTTGGCGCCTGCACTGACCATCACATTATCACATAAGGTTGGATGGCGCTTCCCGGTTTCTTTTCCAGTGCCTCCTAATGTAACGCCTTGATAGAGGGTTACATTATCGCCGATAATGGCCGTTTCTCCGATAATCACACCGCTTCCATGATCAATAAAAAATCCTTTTCCTATCACGGCTCCCGGATGAATCTCTATCCCTGTTTTCCTGGCGGCCTTCTGGGAAATTCTTCTTGCCCGGAAATAATGTCCTTTTAAATAGAGCCTGTGGGCTTTCCGATAACTGAGCATTACACGAAAACTGGGATACAGCAGCACCTCGAAAGGAGATTTGATTGCCGGGTCCCGCTCCTGTATCACTTCAAATTCTTCCTTTATATGCTTCCAAAATCCCATCTCCTGTCATTTCCTTTCAAACGTCAATCTTTTATACCCATTCACTCAAATTCACCCGGGTATCTCTCACCAGCATTCCTGCCAATTCAGAAATATCCATCTCCTGCTTAACACTTTCTCCCGGTATTTCCTGAATCTTTCCGCCGCTTTTGCCAATTTCAATTCGATAACACCCACAATTGGAGGCTATCACAGAATCCTTTATTTTTACATCATAACAATGCTTTGCTTCGCTTTTCATCAAAAAAACAAATTCTCTCAGACTGGCAATGCGAAACATCATATCAAACTCCGCAAAAGCAATTTCACAGTCCGGTATAGCTTCGCGGCAAACTTCTGTCAAAGCTTCTTTGGTTCGGCTGCAAAAGCCTGGCATAAGCAGCAATTCTTTCACCTCAGCCCTGTCAGGCTCTTCCATTCCGTACACAAGCACCCCTTGTGTCACTTTCCTGTTCTTCCATATAAGAATCCCGCCCCGCTCTGTTTTTACTTCTGCAAACAGACGTTTATAATACCACTCATCCCGCTTTATAAATATATGATACTGCTCCTTGAGAATATTATTGGAAAATTCTATCATTTCAGGAATATCTTCCTGATTGGCCTGCCGCCACTGCATTTCTTTTTTCTCTGCATGAGATTTTTCTTCCGAAAAGAAAAACACTGCTTCTGCCTTCTGCAGTATTTCATTCTCAGAATGAACTGCTTCCTGCAATGTTTCGTTTTGGAACGGAAGCACATTTGCAGCATGTAAGTCTCTGGTTTCCCAATGGTTTTCCTCAGAAAAAACTTGAGAAAAAAATACAAATCCCTGTCCCTGATAATAGGCAGGATCTGCCGGCAGAAGAAAGGTAAAGGGAATCTTCCTGTCCGCCAAATCCTGCAGTGCATACTCCATGACACGTCCCATTTTCCCCAGCCTTCGGCACTCCGGTTTTGTTGCAACCGCCACTATATAAGGAATAGTCTGCAGCTGGCCGTATAACCAAAGCGCATAAGGATTCAAGTGCATCATCACCTGAATCTTCCTATCCTCTTCCATCACAAGAATCTGGTTGTCACTGGTTTTCCATTCATAATAATAATCCACAAATTCCTCTGAATCTTCCGAAAAAGCAATTTCATACAACGCTCTTGTCCCATACTTTTCCTTTTGTTTTACATATCGTATCTCTTCCATACTTCCGCTTTCTGCCACTGTCAGACACTTCTCCAGAATTTCTTTTCCCCTGTGCAGCTGCTCCTGCAGAAAGGAAGATATTTTCATATATCTGCTTTCCTGCAGCCGCCGCAGCTGCTGCAATTTCTTTCGCTGTCAAATGCTGTCACACTGCCTTCATATAGTCCTGTCAGGGAACAGATTGCCTGGGCTGCAATTCCCTGTTGACTTCCGGTAAATCCCAGTCCCTCCTCTGTGGTGGCTTTGATATTAATTTGATTCTCAGCAAGATGCATTATTCTCGCCACGTTTTCTTCCATCTGCGAAATAAAAGGCCGTAATTTGGGCTTCTGCACAATAATTGTAGCATCAATATTTTCCACCACATATCCTTCCTGAGCCAGCAATCCGCTCACCTGAGCCAGAAGCTTCAGGCTGGAAACGCCCCGGTAGGCTTCATCTGTATCCGGAAAATGCTTTCCAATATCTCCAAGGGCTGCCGCTCCCAGCAAAGCATCCATAATGGCGTGCACCAGGACATCTGCGTCTGAATGGCCTTCCAGCCCCAGCGTATGGGGAATTTCCACACCGCCTAAAATTAATTTTCTGCCCTCTGTTAACCTGTGCACATCATAACCTGTTCCAACTCTCATCCATATCCCTCTGTTTTCTTTTTTATGTAATGAGGCTTTCCCTCTTCATAACTTGTCCCGGTTCTTATCCGTCTCTCTATTTTCCTTCATATGTAATGAGACTTTCCACATCATACCCAGAAAGCTTTTCTCTCCCTTTCAGACCTGCCAATTCCATGACAAAACAGATTTTTACTACCTGTCCGCCCAACTGTTCAATCAATCCGATAATCGCTTCAATGGTTCCGCCAGTGGCAATCAAATCATCAATAATCACTACCTTCTGACCCGGCTGAATGGAATCCTTATGCATTTCTATCACTGCACTTCCATATTCCAAATCATATTCTGCCGAAATTGTTTCACATGGCAGTTTCCCTTTCTTCCGTACTGGAACAAAGCCTTTTCCGGCTTCATAAGCTACTGGCACTCCGAAAATGAATCCTCTGGATTCCGGCCCCACTACCACATCATAATCCACATCTTTCAGACTCTCCATAAGACCTTCAATGGCAAGATGCAATCCGTCTGCATCCTGCAGAATACTTGTAACGTCCCGAAAAATAATACCCGGCTCCGGAAAATCAGGGATACTTCTCACATAATCTTCTAATTTCTTCATAATCATTCTCCTCCAATCGTTTTTCTCACACAATGCAATGCTGCTTCGATGGTGTCATCCATATCGTAATATTTATATTGTCCAAGCCTTCCGCCGAAAATTACATTTCCCTCTTTTTCGGCAAGCGCAAAATATTTTCCGTAAAGCTCCATATTCTTATCATTATTTACAGGATAGTATGGCTCATCTCCGGGATTCCATACCCTGGGATATTCTCTGGTAATTACTGTCTTAGGCTGAGTTCCATACTCAAAATGCTTGTGTTCAATAATTCGGGTATAAGGAATCTCATATTCCGTATAATTCACCACTGCATTACCCTGATAATTCTCTTCTTCCAAAATCTCCGTCTCAAATCGGAGGGATCTGTATTCCAGGTTTCCAAAACAATGATCAAAATATTCATCAATCATGCCTGTATAAATTATGTCCTCTGCAAGTTCCCGATAACTGTCCCGATGTTCCAGGAAATTACAGTTCAGTCTGACCTCCGTTCCCTCCAGCATTTTTTCCACGATCTTTGTATAGCCGCCAATGGGAATTCCCTGGTAGTTATCATCAAAATAATTATTATCGTAAGTAAACCGTACCGGAAGCCGTTTTATAATAAAGGCCGGAAGCTCTGCGGCCCGTTTTCCCCACTGTTTTTCCGTATACCCTTTTACCAGCTTGGTATATACATCCGGACCTACCAGATTAATGGCCTGCTCTTCTAAATTCTTCGGGTTCTCCACAGCATATTCCCGTTTCTGTTCTTCAATTTTCTTCCTTGCCTCCTGGGGCGTAACCACTCCCCACAGCTTATGAAAAGTATTCATATTAAAAGGCATATTGTAAATCTCACCCTGGTAATTTGCCACCGGCGAATTGGTATACCGGTTAAATTCTGCAAACTGATTGACATACTCCCACACTTCTCTGTCAGAGGTATGGAAAATATGCGCTCCGTATTCATGCACCTGTATTCCTTCTATTTCTTTTGTATAAATATTCCCAGCAATATGACTGCGTTTATCTATGACAAGACACTTTTTTCCTGCTTTTTTCGCTTCCTGAGCAAATACTGCGCCAAACAGTCCTGCCCCCACAATCAAAAAATCATACTTTTTCATTCGAATTCACCTTTCTGTCCATTCCATCCCCGGAAAAACGGTACTCTGGATTTCTATATCAGTATAGTATAACCTGTTAGTTTGCACAAGAGATTTTTCAGCAAAATATACCGAAAATCTTTTTATACCCATGAGCGAAATGATTTACCAACAAGTTTTCGCTATTTCAAGAAAACAAGCAAGTCATTTGGCAAATAAGTATGCTCTTGAGTATAACTGCAAGCGGGAAGGCAAAACTTCCATTTCTTTCCATAATTTTAACACACAATACGGTTTTATTCTGGTATAATGTGGGTGAGGTGATTAAGATGGCAGTTAGCAATATTATCAAATCAGACAATATGGAACTGTTAGAACAATTACAAACCGAGAATCAGCTTCTGTTAGAAGAAAATAAAAAACTAAACGATACAGTTGGCTGGATGCACGACACGATCTGGCGCCTGGTACGCAAACAGCAAACAGAAAGTTAACTTTTCATCATGACAAACCGGCAGCACCATCTCTGCCGGTTATGTTCATGTCTCTAATCGTCTCTTTTTTTAACTAATACAATCTTTGTGATTCCGTTACTGGAATCATCTTTTCTTGTCTGCAGCTCTGAAAAAGATTCTATTAATTTACCAAACTTATGATATCCATAATTTCTGCAGTCAAAATCAGAATACATTTTCTGAATCATATTCCCTAGCTCTGACAGATACATCCAACCATCCTCATCTGAATTTTCATCCAGCAAAGATATTATAGTGGCCTTAATTGACTTCAGATTGGTAATGGGCTCTGCATCCTTAACAGATGCTTTTTCTGGTTCAGAATTTCTTCCGCCCTGCTTTCTCACTCTCTCCTGAATATTATTTTTTGGCTCCGGATTGTTATTCTTAGATTCAGAATTATTATTTTTATACAAAACATCCAACGTCTTAAACTGCTCACAAGCTCTGACAAAGGGCGTTGGCGTCTTACTCTCTCCCATACCAATGACACGTTTTCCTGACTCTCTCAAACGCATGGCCAGCTTTGTGAAATCACTATCGGAAGATACAATAATAAATCCGTCTACATTACCAGTATATAACACATCCATGGCATCAATAATCATTGCCGAATCAGAAGAATTTTTCCCTACCGTATAATTATACTGCTGAATTGGGGTCAAAGAGCTTTCCAGTAAAGAATCCTTCCAGGAATTCTTAGAACTAGAGGTCCAGTCTCCATAAATCCGCCTTATCGTTACATTTCCCAGTGTTTGTGCTTCTTTTGTGACAATCCCTATATATTTGGATGATACATTATCTGCATCAATCAGTAGAGCATATTTCTTTTCATCATCCATCTTATACCTCCTTTTTCTTTGATTCATTCCTTATTATAATACTTTCCGCTGGCAGAAACAACCATCCCCGGTCAGAAAGAATAAATTCTCTTTTTTTTCCCATACTACCAGAGAGGTGATGTTATGGCATCTTATGTAGCTCCCGGTTTACGGGATAAATTTGAAACATTGTCAACAGATTTAAAAGACTGCATTTTGGCACGGAACGTCAGACTGCAAACTCTTCAGGATCTCATCCGCGTATTGGAAGAAATCGTGGAAGAAGGGGAATCCTAATGCAAATCCAGCCATGCAGAACACAAAAATGTGTCTCTTACATGGCTGGATAATTATTTGCATGACTAAGATTTAATTGTCATACAATTGTCAAGTTTAGCCATTGCCTCTTTTACAGGCCGCCGCAATTCTTTTTCCTGTGCACTGTTTATCAACTCGAACGTACTGTGAAGTCCGCTAATCTGTTGATCCAATTCATATAAATCTTCCCGCCTGTTCCTATTTTGATGTTCTTCACGCAGCCTGCTTTCTACCTTTTCTTTTAAATAATCCATTTCTATGCTTATCATATAGTTTCTCCTGTCACTCAAAATATTTTGCCAGAAATAGTATATACCGGATTTCCTTTCTCATACATGAAAACAGGTATTTGCTTTTGCAGATTGCAATAAAAAAAACAGAATAGACATAAATTTTTCTACTCTGCTAAAAACAGGGGAAGAGGGATTCGAACCCCCGTGAACGGTTTTGGAGACCGCAATACTGCCGCTGTATGATTCCCCTATAATATATACAATACATTCCACGTAATGCTCATTATACGTGGAATCCATTCCTTTTGTCAATATATTTTCCATGATTTCAATAAATATTAAAGCAATACTTCATATACCTTCAAAAATCCATACAGGACAATCCATCTCTTCCTTCCATCTTTC
>NZ_SRYA01000109.1 GCF_004793545.1 Petralouisia muris
TTGCAGGATTTTTCCCACGCAGAGTTTATATGCGACAACGTGTCGCTACACGATGAAATTCGTCCATGTAGTAGCGGGTGGATTTCCTTTCTGCCCGGTTGACGGTGACGCGGTTCCATACCTGGTCTTGCACAATGAGCATACCTAACTTTTTGAGCTGCTTCCCAAGCTGCTTGATGTCAAAGCAGACAAGGCGGTTGTTCAGCTCCACGTTGGTACGGTGGTTGAACACGTTAAGGCTCCCGGAAACGTATAGCTCCAATGCCGCCGCGATACGCGCCGCTTCCGGCTCCGGCTGCTTCAAAAGCTCGTCGTAGAGGTCGCCCAGAATAGGCATTTTCTCCGGGTCGGGGTCTGCAAGGAACGGGCGGTACACGTTCCGAACGGCGCGGTCAATGACGGTCTTATCGACGGGCTGCAAGCCCTCCTTGCCGCCGATTACAAGCTCGCAGAGGGAGAGGATAAAGTCGGATTTTAAGGCAAGCGGGCTGTCGTCCTCGCTGTAATTGAGGTTAATATCCATAGGGTTCACATACTGGGGCTTCCCGTCAATGCCCTTGCCCGTAGGCGATAACCGTATCACTTGCCCGTCAAGCCGCTGCACAAGGGAAAAATACTCTGCTTCCGGGTCGCAGATAATTATGTCGTCGTCGGTAATGAGGAAAGCGTTTGTCATTTCCCGTTTGGCGGCAAAGGATTTCCCGCTTCCCGGCGTACCCAATATTAAGCCGTTGGGGTTCTTTAGCTGCTTGCGGTCGCAGAGTATCATGTTGTTAGAAAGGGCGTTCAAGCCATAGTATAAAGCCGCGCCCGTCTGGAAAAGCTCCTGTGTGATAAAGGGGATAAAGATAGCTGTGCTTGACGTGGTAAGTCCCCGCTGTATGGCGATAAGGTTCTCCCCAAGCGGTACAGAGGACATAAGCCCCGCTTCCTGTTGGTAGTCAAGGCGGGTGAGGGCGCAGTTGTTCTTCTGTGCAATGCCCGCCGCCGCGAACACGTCATTTTCCAGTTTCCTTTTTGTGTCTGCCATGTTCACCACAAGGAACGTGAGCAGAAACATACGCTCGTTGCGGCTCTGCAAGTCCTGTAAGAGATTTTTCGCTTCGCTGCCGAACGTGGCAAGGTCGGACGGTATAATATCCATGTCATAGCCGCTGCGTACCGCCTTTTTCTGTTCCTCGATTTTCATTTTGTCAAGGTCGGTGATTTTCCGCTTGATTGTCTTTATGGCTTCGGTCTGGTCGATACTGTGGATATGCAGATTGACGATAACGCCCGTTTCCAAGTCCAGAATATCCGATAAGATACGGTCGTTTAATTCCGGGGCAAGGATTTCAAGGAATGAAACCGCGCCGATTTTGCGCCCCATGCGGAAATACCGCCCCTCGCCAAAACGGAAAGAGGACGGGGCGATAAAGTCCTTTGTGGAAAGCCCGGACGGGGCAAGCCATGAAAAATCAAAGGCAAACTGCCCGCCCTCCGGGTGGAAAATGCCATGCAGCATTTTAAGGCGTTCATAGCCTGTCATGGGGCGGGCGGCTACGCCCAAGAGCTTAAAGTTGTTGAGTACGTCCGTTTCGATACGGGCAAGGCGGGATTTCGCCGCGCCCAGACTGTCGGCTTCAATGGCAAAGGTGATGTACTTCGCCTTGACAAGCCCGTTGTTGCCCTTTGCAAGCTGGTTTTGCAGCATATCCCCGTATTCGCTGCGGATAGAGTTGAAAGCGTCGTCCTGTGCCGGGATATTGACCGCCTTTTCCGCTTCGCCCCGCTGCGTCCCCTGATTGATGAAAGAGAGCTGCACCGAAACGGAAGCGTCAAAGTAGTTGAGGAAGTCGCACCAGTTCTCAAAAATGGCGGTCTTGTCGTCTGCCTGTGCAAGCTGATAGTTAATATCTTCAAAGGCGACGGTCTTTGAGTATTTGCGCTCCGTGACCTTGCAGATACCGTCCGGGTACATCTGGATATAGGGGATTGTCTGCTGCGCGGTATGCGCTTTCCCATCGCCCTTTGCCTGTCTGATGATTTCCGCAATCTGCTTTTTCTCGGCGCGGGTGAGCTTGCGGGGCGGGTTAGGCTTTGCGCTTCCCGCCGCGCTGTTTCTTCGTGTTTCCTTTTGCAATCGCTGATACCTCCTTTTCAAGTTTTCTCTGCCGTTCTAAGACGGAATAAAAGTTGTCTGTCCTGTATGGTCGTTCTTTGGGGGCTATGAATTTCGTCCGTATGATGTTCTTCACCACCACTTCAAGGGGCTGTCCATGCTTCTCATACATGGCAAAGAGGAAACAGGGCAGCATGACGGCAATCATAGCCATAGACGCAAGGCTTGTGCCTGTGCTGTCTTTGAGCAGAAAGAAAAGCGGCAAGCCGATAATGAGAGCCGCCGCAAAACATACAATCTGCCGTTTGGTAAGGTTGAACGCTACTTTTGTCTTGACTTTGGATAAGTCTTTGGGTACGGGTACATACGCCAAGTGAAAACCTCCTTTCTCTGGGTTTGGTGTTGCTGTAATTTTCCATAAGGGTAATCAAGGCAAAGGTCAATCTATGCCCTTTGCCCGCCCGTATTATATGGGGGTTATCCGCGTCAAGGTCGGGTCGTATTTTCGCCGCTTCGCTTTGAAAATCTCCACCCTGCCCTTGACACGCCGCTAATGCGCGGAAAAAATCGACTTCGCCAGTGCGCCGGATTTGAACAGGGAGAAACAGAGGATAACGGTGTAGGCTGCAAGGGAGAATATCGCGCTGTGCAGGTTGTCCGCTATTATCATGTTGTTTACCAAAACCGCGTAAATGCCGACGCATATCATTATGAGGAAGCCTTGAAAACCGATAGCGAACAGGGATTTTAGGTAGTTGTTTCCTATCTGTCCCCATTCCCGGTTAGTCATTGTTGCGAATGGGATAGGCGATACCGAACAGTAAAGGTAAATTTCTATCATGCGCCCGTAGAGGATAACGGTTATCAGTACGGACATTATCTTCATGCACAAGCTCACAAGGCTTGTTTCCATGACAAGTAAGAGCAGTTCGGGGATTTCCATAGCGTCAAGCCCGCTCTGCATGGACGACAGGGCGGCGGCAACATCAATCTCTGTGCTGCCGCCGATTACCCCCGCCGCGCCGGAAACAACGTGCTGCGCCATATCGAACACCGCCATAGTGATGTCAAAGGTGTGCGTCACAAGGTAGACTGCCACAAACGCCTTGAACACCCACTTGAAGAACATGGAAGTGTCAACGTCGTGCATATTGTTCTTTTCCGTTACCATGCTGATAAGCTCATAGCATAGGACGTAGGTAATGACAAGCCCCGCAATGGGTACGATTACATTCTCACTAAGGGTCTGTATCATGGAGAATATATTTGCGTTCCACCCTTGCGGGGTCTGCCCTACCTCTGCGGCGATAGTGCCGACTTTTTCGTTTACGTCCCCGAACATAGTTGACAGATTACCGTTTATGGCTCCTATGAGGATTTCCTTTATCCATTCGTTAATCGCGTCAAGTATGCTCTGCATAAGCCTTTACCCGCGCTTCTTAACCGAACAAGCCGGAAAGCAGCGGTACAAGGGTCATGCCGATAAGGGCAACGCCGCCGCCCGCCATAAGCTGTTTCATGCCCTGGCTTTTCGCGCCCGGATTGTCGTTGCCGTAGCCCTCCATGAGATTGATAACGCCCCAGATACCAAGCCCGGCTCCAAGTGCTACAACAAGGGTCTGCAAAACGTCTACTGCGCTATTGAAAAATGCCATAAATAAATCCTTTCTGCCGCGTCTGCGGCTGTCCGGCAAGCGGACAAAAGGCGGTCAGCGTATGCCGCCGCATAAAAAAACCGCCCTCTGGTAAAGGCGGCTGTCCCCGCGCTGCGTAAGTTCTGCGGCGCGGCGGTATTCAGTTGTAGGGGGGTGCGGCTTCTGCCGCTGTGTGCTGCGCCGGAAAGTAGGGGCGCGTATCATGTAGCCGATATGGATATATGTGATTGCTTCGATTCCTCCTTTCGGTGTCCCGCTGTGCTGCCGGACGGGTATTATTCAGACTTGCGGGAAGTGAATAGCTTGCATAGCAAGGTGTTCGCTTCCCGCAAGTTCACAAAGGGGTAGCTGCCGCAAGGCAGCGTAGGGGAAGTGTAGCTTCCCCTGTCCCCCGGCGGTCTGCCATGCTGTCACTGTTGCGGGATAAGCCCCCGGCGCGTGACATACTCCGTTGCAAAACGGCGGTGTTCCGCTTCCTTTTCCCGCCAATACTCCCATAATGCAGCGTCGGCGGCTTCCGCAACATTCATTAAAAACCGTTCAAGCTGCTTTTGTTTTTCCTCTGCGCTACGTTTCCTCATGGTCTGCGTCCTCCTGTAAGTCTGCCGCGTCAATCTCGTAATAGTCAAAAACCTCGTCGGGCTTGACAATGGCGGGGCGGCGTTTAAGGTGCTTTTCCATGTCAAAGGCGTTCTTCGGGTCTGCGTCGGACAGGTACTTGTATTTCGGGTGCTTCGTTATGTCGAATTTGTCCGAAAAGAACGGGCGCACCCCGCGTAGCTGCAAGATACATTTCCCTCCGTCCATGACTGCGATTTCATCTTCCGTCATAAGCTGCTTTCCCAATTTCTGATAGTTCAGCCCATGCGAAAGCTCCCGCCCCCTTGTTTCGGACGTGTTAAAGCTGTCTATCGTTTCTTTTCCTAAAATTTCCGATATTTCTTTAAGGGTGGTTTTCTCCTTGCCGCCCAAGAAAAGCGTGGTGTCGCAGTTGCCGACTATGGTATCGGCGTTGTCTTTGTAAATGGCTTTTAGCTGTGACTGGCTTTGCAAGATGATTGACGCGGAGATTTCCCGGCTCCGTATGGTTGCGATTAGCTTCTCGAATTTGGGGATTTGCCCGATATTCGCAAATTCATCAAGTAAGCACCTAACATGGACGGGAAGCCGCCCGCCGTATTCATCATCTGCTTTGTCGCACAAGAGGTTGAATAGCTGTGTGTAGAGAATACTCACGACAAAGTTAAAGGTGTCGTCGGTGTCGCTGATAATCACGAAAAGGGCGGTCTTTCTGTCGCCTATGGTGTCAAGCTCCATTTCGTCGGTTTCCATAAGCTCCCGCAGCTCCTTAATGTCGAATGGGGCTAACCTCGCGCCGCATGAGATAAGTATGCTTTTTGCGGTCTTGCCCGCCGCCAGTTTATATTTTTTGTACTGCTTGACTGCAAAATGTTCCGGGTCTTTTTCTTCCAGACGTTCAAACATGAGGTCAACCGGGTTCTGGAAATCCTCGTCGTCCTCGCGGGCTTCCGACGCATTTATCATTTCAAGCAGCGTCGTGAAGTTCTTCTCGTCCTCTGGGGCTTCATACCAGATATAGCCGATTAGTGCGGTGTAGTAGAGCTTTTCCGCTTTCACCCAGAAATCCTCGCCGGATTTTTCCCCGTCGCCTTTGGTGTTGGCGATAATGGTATTGACTAATTTCAAAATGTCCTTTTCGCTCCGCAGATAGGCAAAGGGATTGTATTTCATGGATTTTTTGAAGTTAATCGTATTTAGCACTTTGATACGGTATTTGTACCGCTGCAACATTTTCCCGGTTTCCAAAATCAGTGTTCCTTTCGGGTCAGTGACGATATACGACGTTGGAAAATCCTTTGACGTACATTGCATGAGCGACGGTTTCACAAAGAACCGGGTCTTGCCGCTGCCGGAACCGCCGATTACAAGAATATTTTTGTTTCTTGCGTATTTCGGCTGCTTCGGGCGGCTGTTCATGGTGAGCCGTTCCGTCTGCGTTAAGGGGATATTGTTCTCAAATACCGGGTCTGTGTACGGCTTTATGTCGTCAGCCCCGCCCCAACGCGCCGAACCGTATTCTGTCCCGCGGCGGTATTTCTTCGCGTTCTTGCCTTTGGTGTAGATAATCAGCCGGACAATGACCGCCCCCGCAATGCCTAAAGCTAAGTCTGCCGGGTGGAAGCTCGGCGCGATACTGGAAAAGGCGGCGGTAAAACCGTCCCCAAGATGTAGCAGCTTTGCGCTCGCGTCCGCGCCGGGGGAGAGCCGGACAGCCGCGCCCACTTTATCAAAGAGCCAGACAAAGAGCAGATACGGGAGATTTAAGATAAGCAGCTTCTTGATTTCCGGCTTCATAGCGATACCTCCCTGTCTTTGTTCTTGACCTTTGCCCGTTCCGCGTTCTTGCCCTGTGCAGCTTCTTTGAGGGTAGAGAGCAGCTTTCGGATTGAGGGCTTTTTCTCCTGTGTCAGCTTTTTTGCGGAAAATTCCTTAAAGGCTGCGGTCAGCACGTCCGCGTCCCGCCCCTTGAAGAAAACCAGATAGCGGGGCGGGCTTTCCGTCGCGTCCTTTTTCAGCGCAAAGTCGATACCGTACTTTTTCGCCGTACTCTCAAAGGCTTTGATATTGCCCTCGGTAATCTCAATGTTGGAAACGCCCGCGTTCTGCTTCATAAGCTGCTTTAAGCTCTGCTTGCCCTGTGGCGGTTTGGAAAGCTGCTTTTTGCCCTTTGACAGTATGGCTTTCATAGCCTTTTGGAGCGTCTGGGCGGTCAGCTTCCCGGTCTTGATGTAAAGGGCTATGGTCTTTTCGTTTACTTCGTCCTGCAATTTGTCGCGTCCTCCTTTCGCGTTTCTTTATGGGGCGGCGGTCAGATACGCACCCGCAGCCCGTTCAAGTCCTCGGCTCTGATACCCACAAGATACCAGTTGTCGCCGTACTCAATCCGGGTCGGCTTCCACTTGCCCCGCACGAATACGTCAAAGCACTCTCCGCAATGCAGCCCGCCATAGTAGCTGTTTAAGTCAAAGCGGATGTCGTAACGGTCGGTGCGCTCGTCAAATACCAATGCTCCTGTCATTTTCTGTGCCATAATAAAATCCTCCTTTTGTTGTTTTACAGGCTTTCGCCCGGTTTGAATGAATAATAGTCCGGGTCGCCGTACTGCGGCCTCTTCGGTGACAGTGCGCCGCTTGCCATGTCATGGGCGACAAGGGAAGTGTAATAATTGCCGATAGTGGACGGGGCGTTGAAAAGGGCTGCTTTCAGATATTGCTTGATGTTGCGGATTTTCGTTGTGTTCTCCCGCATACAGTCAAGCACAAAGCGGATATGCTCGCCGTCCAGTTTCATAAACTTAGATTTCACAAGCTCTGCCGGGTAGTCGTCCCCTGCAATCCGTACCCGCTTCCTTGCGGTGCATACGGTTTCAAGCATGAGGTCTACAATCTCGTCAAGCCTGTCACTGTCAAACTTCATGTCCTGTTTGAGAATGTGGTAGTCGATATTGTCCTTGATGATTTCCCGGTATATCTCTACCGCGCTCTGTGCTGTCGCTTCCGTTCCTTTCCGTTCCGGCGGCGTAGCCGCTTCTCTGCAAGGAGAGGGGTTAGGGGAAAGGATAGGAATGGAATGGGTACTTTGTTCATCAGTAATTATTTTTTCTTTTTTTGGTAAGTCAGTTCTTTGTATATCTTTATTTAATTGCGTTGGATTTTCCAACGTAGGTTTTTCCAATGTTGGTTTTTCCTGCGTTGGATTATCCAATGTTGGATTTTCCAATGTAGGTAAATCCGGCGTAGGCGGCTGCGGCTGCTCGAATATCACATAGTCCGCGCCCCGCAGGCGTCCTTTCTCGTCGCGTTCCCTTGAACGGACGATATACCCGGCGCGTTCAAGCTCCTTAATGGCTTCGCGGATAGCGTCTATCTTCTCCCGGTTGATAAGGGATAAGCCTTTCAAGGTGTAGTCCCAATCTTCGGGGAGTGACAGCATTTGCGACAACAGCCCCTTTGCCTTTAGGGAAAGCTCCTTGTTGCGTAGGTGGTGGTTGCTCATTACGGTGTAGCCCTTGTTCCGTTCCACTCTGAAAACTGCCATAGTTCATAGCTCCTTTGCTTTGGATTTGTTACGCAGTAGAAGCGCGGTTTCGGGGGATAAGGTATAAATCCCTTTCCGCGCCAGATACGCGCCCGGAAAACCGCTTGTAGCAAGGCTTTTTCTGCCCCTACTGCGTAACAAAGGGCATGAAAAAAGCGGCGTTCCTGTTCTCCCATGTAGAGAGTAAGAAACGCCGCTTCTGCGTCGTATTCAGTTTTTAGTACAATACCCTGCTTGTCCGTCGCTCGAAAGACCTTGATTTTCCAGTGTTTTCAAAAGTATCGTTATCTAACGTCAGCTTTTGAGCGTCCTGCATTTAAACTGATGCTTGAGGACATCAAAAAGGGCATTGTGGATTGCGTCATTGTGAAAGACCTTTCCCGCTTCGGGCGTGAATACATTGATTCCAGCAGGTACATTGAGCGGCTGTTCCCCGCACTGGGGGTTCGCTTTATTGCCATCAATGACAACTATGACAGTCTGAACGGGAAAGAGCAGGCGGATGAAATCATTATCCCTTTCAAAAATTTAATCAACGATGCGTACTGCCGGGATATTTCCGTAAAGATACGGAGCCACTTGGAAGTAAAGCGGAAAAACGGGGAGTTTATCGGTTCTTTTGCCCCTTATGGGTATCAGAAAAGCGAAAATGACAGGAACAGCTTGGTCATTGATCCGATTGCGGCGGGCATTGTAAAAGATATTTTCAGAATGAAGCTGCACGGACTCAGTCAGGATGCCATTGCAAACAGGCTGAATGATGCAGGCGTTCTTTCCCCTATGGAATACAAAAACGCAACAGGCAGCAATTACCAGACCAGTTTCAAGACCAGCGACAAGGCGATATGGAGTTCCGTAACAGTCAGACGTATTTTAGAGAATGAACTTTATATTGGAAATCTTGTGCAGGGCAGGCAGACAACACCAAACCACAAGGTAAAAAAGACTGTCTTAAAGCCGGAGAAGGACTGGGTAAGGATAGAAAAGAACCATGAAGCCATTATTTCAGACAGGGATTTTTCCATAGTACAGCGGCTTCTCGGCATGGACACACGGATTTCCCCGAAACAGTCAGAAGTATATTCGCTGGCAGGGCTGATTGTCTGCGCTGACTGTGGGGCGGCTATGGTAAGGAAGAACGCCTATGCCGGAGGGAAGAAATACCAGTATTATGTGTGTTCCCGCAACAAGGAGACAAAGGAGTGCAGCAACCACCGTATCGCAGTGGACAGACTGGAAGAAACGGTTTTGCAGCTTTTAAGGGTTCAGATCAGCAACATTCTTGACTTGAAACAGGTCATGGAAAAGGTTTCTACAATCCCTTTTCAGGAACTGGATATAAAGGAACTGGAAAAGCGCATTGAACAGAAAGAAACAGAGATTGAGCGGTGTAAAGAACTCCGAAATATGCTCTATGAGGATATGAAAGACGGTATCGTATCCAAAGAGGACTACATGGAGCTGCATGAGGCATATACGCATAAACGGGACAGTGCAGAGGAATCCGTAAGGAAGATGAAGCAGGAAATTAAGGATATACTTGCTTCAAATACAGATAAATACAAATGGCTTGATTATTTTGCAGAACATCAGAACATCGACAGGCTGACAAGGAATGTGGCTGTGGAGCTGATTGACAGGGTACGGGTAATAGACAGGAACAGTATCGAAGTGGTTTTCAGTTTTGAGGACTGCTATAAAGAAATCCTCAACAACCTGCAACATGCAGGCTGCAAGGTTGTCTGTGATGAACATGGCAGGGTTCGGTTTGAGTGGAAGGAGGCGGTGTAGCATGGCTAGGAAGTCAAAGAAGATTGATTTTGTCAATGTCAATGATTTAGGACAGCAGACCGTGGCGGCTCCTGATCCGGTAAAATCAGCCTGCTACAAGGTCGGCTTATATGCAAGGCTTTCAGAGGAAACAGAAGCCAACAGGGAGCGGGCAACGATTGAAACACAGATGGAACTGCTGCGGAAGTTTGTGGCAGAGAATGACGATATGGTTGTGTTTAAAGAGTACGCTGACATTTCCTATTCCGGTACCAATTTTGAAAGACCGGGCTTTGAGGAAATGATAAAAGATATGCGGAGCGGCTTGCTCAACTGCATTGTTGTAAAAGATTTGTCAAGGCTCGGCAGGAATTACGTTGAGACGGGCAACTACATTGAAAGGGTGTTCCCGTTCTTTGATGTGAGGTTCATAGCGGTAACGGACGGTTACGATTCCAACAAGTCCGGCGAAGAACTGCTGATGCCGCTGAAAAATATGGTAAATGAGATGTATGTGAAGGATTTATCCAAAAAGATGAAATCTGCACACAGGGCATACTGGAAAAACGGAGAATATTCTTCAGGTTCGGTTCCGTATGGATATGTCAACGTAGACAGACATCTCCAGCCGGATGATAATGTCAGGGAAAACGTACAGGAGATATTCCGGCTGTTTTTACAGGGCAGCTCTTTGAAAGAGATTGCAAGACAGCTCTCTAAAAAAACAGTAAACCCTGCGGCATACAAAAGGATGCGGTATGGGCATGAGATACCGGAGGGAATGAATACGGAATGGAACAGCGTAACGGTTAGGTCTATTCTTACAAATCATGTTTATGTAGGCGCAAGCGTCCATAACAAGAGGGACAGGGTTAATGGAAAAATCGTAAATGTGCCAAAGGAAGAATGGATTATCATCGAAGATACGCATGAAGCATTGATTGGCAGGGAAGATTTTGACAGGATTCAGAAGCAGCTTGCAGAGAATGTATCCGATTTCCATTCAACACATGGTAAAAACGGTTTTAACCATTCCCAGTTTAACTTGGTTGGCGAAAAGATTGTATGTGCTGACTGTGGCAAGGTCATGGGATTCCGTACAGAGGGGACAAGGCACGTCAACAAATTTTACAGATGCAAGACTTAGGAACTGTCGCAAAATAAAATGTACTATTTGAACCCACGTATTACATAGTTCCAT
>NZ_SRYA01000010.1 GCF_004793545.1 Petralouisia muris
TTCATCATTCCCCTTACTCGAATTCATCAAATCCAACGGATAACTTTGAATTATCTTCATTAATTCCGAAAAAAAGAGCAACCCGCCCACCGGATTGCTCTTCTCTCTCCCCGTCCCCCACTTATCCCCTACACCCGAAAATCCTTCCTCGGATGCTTAGCCATAAGTATATCCTTCTGCTTTTCCACCGCCACATGGGTATAAATCTCCGTAATATTAATAGAACTATGTCCCAGCATCTCCTGAATAAACCGTATATCAACATCCGCTTCCAACAAACTCGTCGCAAAGGTATGCCGGAACATATGAGGCGTAATATGTAATTCTATGGAGGCCAGTGCAGTATATTTATTAAGCATCCTCCGAACTGCCTGATCCGATAAAGCATTGCCGGCCTGATTGACGAAAAAGTTCCCGCAAGCCTGGATTTCTCTGAAAAAGCCATTTTTATACTTTTTCAAAATCTGAATCACAGACTCATTGCCGATCTGAATCCGCCGTTCCTTATGACCTTTTCCATAAATGAGTACTGTGCCGTCATGCAGATTCACATCAGTCACTTTCAGGGAACAGAGTTCCGATATTCTCATTCCGGTGGCAAATAACAATTCCACAACAGCGGCGTCCCGCAGGGCGTTTCTCTTTTGATATTCTGTTTTGGCGTGATGACACTGTTGATAAATGGCGGCCAGAAATAGTTCAACTGTGTGCAAGGGGATTGTTTTGGGTAAGATCATGGGTTCCCGAAAACGTATCTGCATTTTGCTAAAAGGATTTCTGTCAATAATTTCCTTGTATTCGAAATAATGGAACAGAGCCTTGACGGAGGCGATTTTACGTTTGGCAGTTCTGGGTTTATACTGTTTATGAAGTCCGGCAATATATTGTTCCAGTTCAGGCGGCGTAATTTCCGCCACTTCTGAGACAGTAAGGCCTTCAGAAAATTGCCTCAGATCAATCCCATAGGCTTTTAATGTTTTTTCATCCAAACGTTTCTGAGAATTGCAATAATTCAAGTAATTTTTGATGTGTGCTTGTAAATTGTGCATGGTATTTTCTCCTTTGTATGAATTTCCCTCTCAAGGATAATATTATACATAAATTTACCGATATGTCTGAAAATTTATTTCTGACTAAAATTGCTTGACTTCATCATCCTACAGATGTAATATTTAAAACAATAAAATCTTACATAAGTAATAATTTGAAACCATATAGAATTGAAAGGAACAGGTGATTGCCATGAAAAAAAGGAACAGCGTAAGCAAAATATTGTCTTTTGCAGTGTTTATTCTTCTGGCCGCTGGCTGCAAGGAGGAAGAACAGAAAATATCAAACCTTCCTCTTACAGTAGCAGAAACAGAGGAATCCGATTCTGATGAAATTGAGCATATAGCGGCAATTTACCGTGATATTTACACGGAGGCAGAAGAAACAGACACCATAGGTTCTTTGGATGCCATGCGCCGTATTCTTATACGGCTTGGAGAATACGGATATTCGGCTGTGGACAGTGAGAATCAGGTCAATATGACGAAACCGGAACAGGTGATGGATTTCTGTAAGGCGGCAGAAGAACAGAAATTTGCAGAGGTGACGATTCTTGTGGTTACTGATTCCGGATTGCGGAAATTTGATTTAAAAACAGAGGCGGGCAGGATCAATGTGTCCAGGGAATACTATCAATATGATGAAAACGGTTCTTTGCAAAGCATTGATACGGCAAGTTATCCTGCCGATATCTGGCAATTTACCGAAGAGGGATACTTCATTTTTGAAGGAAAATATTATTCAGATATCAATTATGTGCTTACCTTAAGCGATAAGCCGGAATATACGGTGCTGCGGGTATTGCCGTTGGATGAAGCATGCAGGGAATGGAATCGGAAATATATTTTGTCGGCAGGGTATGGGAAGAATAATATATTTCTTTCTGACTGGAGCGAAGAAGATTTCGGAGCTTTGGATTTGTATGATGTGTTTGATGTTTTTTATCCCAGTCTCTATCAGAAGCCGGTTCCCTATACTGCGGATGGGAATTTAAATGTGGGAGCAGTGTACCAGATACCGGAGGATGAATTTGAACCTGTTATTCTGGCCCATTTTAACATAGACAGAGAAATCCTTCGTACCAAAACCGTCTATCTTCCGGAAAATGCAGCTTATGAATACAGGCCCAGAGGATTTTATGAGGTTGATTATTCTGAACTTCCATATCCGGAGGTGGTGGACTATACGGAAAATCAGGACGGGACAATCACACTGCTTGTCAATGCAGTGTATCCCGATGGAAAAACGTCAAAATTATTTTCCCATCAAACGGTGATTCGCCCCTTCAGGAATGAGGGAGAGTTTGGAAGTGCAGATAATGCAGAAGTTTTACTGTCAGGTGAGGAACGCTTTTGTTATGTGTCAAATCAGGTGATTTTTTCCACCATGACGGAGGGAACAGGCAAAGGGCAGGAGAGGCTTTCCACAGAAAATGCTCATATTTTTTGGTGGCATTCCGATCGTTTGACTAAGGAAGAATGGGAAGAAATATACGGAGGAAAAGAGTAGGATAATGGAAAGAAAGGTACAGAAGAAAAGAACAGGAACTAAAAATATATGGGAGAAAAGAGCAGGAACAATGGAAAGAAAGGTACAAAAGAGAAAAATAAAAAGAGGCAGCCGAAAAAGAATAAAAGTGAAACGCCGCTTACTAATTGCTGGCGCATTGGCTGCGGCAATATTGCTGTTGATCAGCACAGGACGCATGTTTCAAATAAGTTCTGGCAGAATGGGGAAAGAAAAGCAAGTTTCAAAAATGCTTTGGGAACTTTCGGCGGAAATTTTAAGCAGCGCTTCCGCAAAAGAAGCTGCGTCAGAAAGCCAGACGGAAAGCAATATAGAAAGTCCGGCAGGCGGCCAACCAGAATCATCCTCCTGGCTGCTGCCTCAGGCGGCGCAATGCCTGTTTACCGAAGCGGAAAAGGAGAAATTGGAGAAAGACGCACTGGCGGCGGCAGAACAGGCGCAGGCAGTGTATCAAAACGTGGAATTTACCAATGATTCGCCCAACAGTTCCAAAATCAGAGATTTTACAAGAGAGAAGCGCAGACAAGCCGTGGCGCTTCTTGGAAAAGCAGGATTTGTCAGCGTCACAGAAAATACTAATATGGAAAATTACGGGGAAGTGGAGGAATTCTATGCCGCATATATGGAAAAGCGAGAGGCAATGGTAACTGTGTTTGAAGTGGATTTGGATGGAAGGATTGGAGCCACAACATTTCTCTGCAGAGACGGCAGCCTGCAGACATATTATGTTGGAATTGAGTGGCAGGCGGAAAATACGCCAGAGGATACTTTCAGGCCATATGGCAAAATTAGGGAAACCTCAGTGAGCAATATTGCGGAACTTAAGCTGACGGAAAAAGGATATTTGATTTATGCCTATGAAGATGTGATCGCCCATGCCAGTCTGCGCCAGTGCTGGCGGGTAAAACCTCTTTCTGACAAATGCAGGGAATTTACAGAGAAATTTATTTCCGGCTTAAGCTATGTGAATTACAATGTCCTTGTGACAAACTGGGACAGAAGCAACGCAGAAGATATTTTAATGCCGTGCATGTTTGAGGATATTTACCGCATGGATACCGGAGAAATCCTTAAGGCAGAAGACGGAAGGATACCGGCAGAATTATATGAGCGGATTATGACTGCTTATTTTCCGGTATCCAAAGAACAGGTGAGGGAAAAGTGCGGATATGAGGAAAGTTCCGGCAGTTATCCCTATGAGATGATTTATGCCGTTCCTTATCCGCCTTTTGGCGAGGTTGTGGATTATACGGAACATGAGGACGGAAGCATAACGCTGTTTGTGGACGGGGTATGGGCCGATTACAATTCGGATCTTGCATTTACAAATGAAATCCTTGTGGCGCC
The DNA here is from genome assembly GCF_004793545.1 of Petralouisia muris. Lineage (GTDB taxonomy): Bacteria > Bacillota > Clostridia > Lachnospirales > Lachnospiraceae > Petralouisia > Petralouisia muris. The sequence goes on from NZ_SRYA01000010.1 coordinate 3,925, forward strand.
ATTTTCTGACGGGATCTTTCGCTACCTTTCCAACCGGATCCAGCAAAAGGAATTGGAATTGCCGGCAGGAGGAAGCAAAATTCTGGGCAGCGGGCTCAGATTGATAGTATATTCAGACTTGTAGGTTTCCATATAATTGAAAAACGCTATATTCTCATAATGATGCGGCCGGAATATGATTTTCTGCGATCCAATTCCCGGTTGGGCAGCAGAATCATTTTGTTGGGTTTAGGAGGCAGTTACGCCTATGGGACAAGCAATGAAAACAGCGACATTGATTTCCGAGGAGTGACATTGCCGCTGCGTTCGGATTTGCTGGGGCTTACAGCCTTTGAACAATACGAGGATTCCGCTACCGATACGGTGATTTATTCTTTTAATAAAATGGTGAAGCTGTTGTTAGAGTGCAATCCCAATACCTGTGAAATTCTGGGGCTGGATGAGGAACAGTATCTGATTAAAACGTCCATTGGGCAGGAGTTAATTGACAACAGCAGCCTGTTTCTGTCACAGAGGGCTGCCAAGTCTTTTGGAGGATATGCCAGCGCACAGCTTCGCAGGCTTCAAAACGCCATTGCCGGGGAAGCTTTGCCTCAAGCGGAACGGGAGCGGCATATTTTAAATTCGGTTCAGAATACGCTGGAGGATTTTCAGAGCCGGTATGGAAATTTTGAATATGGAACGGTTCATCTCTATCTGGATCAGGCGGTAACTGCCGGGATGGACATGGAAATTTTTGTGGACGCCAGACAGACTCATATGCCTCTGCGGGATTTTTAGAAAATGTTCGGCGCATTGAATCATGTGGTTTGGGATTACGACAAGATTGGCAAACGCAATAAGAAAAAAGATGACAATCATCTGAATAAACACGCCATGCATTTGATACGCCTGTTTCTGATGGCAATTGATATTTTAGAGCAGGGGAAAATAAAAACCCATCGGGAGGATGATACGGAGCTTCTTTTGAAAATCCGATCCGGCGGTTTTTTAAAGGAAGGCGGAACCTTTGACGCAGAATTTTACCAGATTCTGGAGGACTATGAGGAGCGGCTGAAGCTGGCGGCGCAGCACAGCATTTTGCCCAAACAGCCGGATCTGGATCAAGTGGAGGCGTTTGTGGAGTCGGTAAATCAGCGGGCAATTGAGTTACAAAGCTGTTCCAATAACGGGAAAGGAGGCAGTCTGTGAGAAATATTTTAGAAGAAATTCAGGAGAAATTATCGGAAATAGAGAAAAAGAAAATGTGACGATTTTGCTTGCTGTGGAATCTGGCAGCAGGGCGTGGGGGTTTGCTTCTCCGGACAGTGATTATGATGTAAGGTTTATTTATGTCAGAAAGCCCAAGGATTATCTGAAGCTAAAGGAATTGAAGGATGTCATTGAATGGCAGCTGGATCATGTGTTGGATATCAACGGATGGGATTTGAAAAAAGCTTTGGTGCAGTTTCATCGGGGCAATGTGACGCTGTTTGAGTGGAGCAACTCACCGAACGTTTACAAAAAGACAGCTTTATGGGAAGAAATATATGAGAAAGCAAAGGCGTATTTTTCGAAAAAAGCAGCGGTATATCATTATTATGGAACAGCCCAAAGTACGTTCCAGGGATATCTGCAGGAAGAACAGGTCAGATATAAAAAATATTTTTATGCGCTGCGTCCTCTTCTGGCCTGCAGGTATGTGGAGGAGTACGGCACAGCGCCGCCGGTATTATTTGAGGATTTGCTGGGCCTTGCGCTGCCTGACGATTTGCGCCAAAGCATAGAGGAACTGTTGGAAATTAAGAAGAAAACAGACGAGAAGGAGCGTAAGCCCCAGATACCAGTGATTATAGAATTTATCCGGGAGGAAATAAAATGTCAGAAGCAAATTGCAGATGCAATGGAGGATGACAGAAGGATAGAGTAGGATACCCTGGATCGGATTTATCGGGAGCAGATTTTGTGTGACATGGCGTAATTTTGAATCTGTTCTGAAATCCAGCAGAGATTTTCGTGAATTCTCAACTATTTAGAAATTATTCAAAATGCTTATTGACTGTCAGAGAAAAAAGAAGTAAAATAGTATTTAGAAAATATTCTAAATACTGTGGGGTGATTTCTATGGGATTTGCAGAAACCTTTAAAGCGCTGTCAGACCCGGTCAGAAGGGACATTCTGACGCTTCTGAAGCAGAACCGCCTGTCTGCCGGTGAAATTGGCAGTAATTTCAATATGACAGGCGCAACCATTTCTTACCATCTGAATGTGTTAAAGAAGGCAGAACTGGTGTATGAGCAGCGGGAGAAGAATTATATCTACTATGAGTTGAATGCATCCGTGCTGGAAGAAATTCTAATGTGGCTGTCAGATCTGAAAGGAGAGAAGGATTATGAAGTTGTGGAAGGAAAATAAAGGATTTATTGTGATAACAAGCTTGATTACCTTACTTCCCATGGCAATAGGAATTCCGTTGTGGCAGGAGCTTCCGGATACGGTGGCTACTCATTTTGGATCAGGAAATGAACCAAATGGATGGAGCAGCAGGGAATTTGCTGTTTTTGGCCTGCCCTTGTTTTGCCTTGCGGCCCATTTAGTCAGTGCGGCTTTTACTGCAGTGGACCCGAAGAAGCAGGGAATCGGCAGGAAGGTATACCGTATGCTGATTCTTATATGTCCCGCCGCTTCTCTGGTGTGCGGGCTCAGCATTTACAGTTATGCTTTGTCCTGGGATATCAATATAGAATTTTGTGTGAAATTGTTTATGGGAATCCTGCTTATTATTGTGGGAAATTATCTTCCAAAAATCCGGCAGAATTATACCGTTGGATTAAAATTTCCGTGGGCGCTGCATAATGAAGAAAACTGGAATCGGACCCACAGGCTTGCCGGAGGGCTTTGGATGCTTGCCGGAGCGTTTTTTATCCTGGATGCCTGGTTGAACCTGAGAGGGATGTGGTTTATATTTGCAGGCATGGTTCTGGTTCCGGCAGTATATTCGCTGATTCTTTATCTCAGGAAACAAAGTCAGAGCAGCTAGAACAGACAGTCTGGTTTTCCTGTTGCCAGTCCCATTGTTTGGCGATATAATATACTTTGAAACATGCATATTTGCCAAATGATTTGCGATTTGTCCTGAAAGAATAAGGAGCTGCTGTCAATTCATTTGGTTCATGGGCATAACGACAGCTTTAAGGACAGGGAGCGCACAGGATGAACACTATTTACCGGGACATTTTCAGAGCTATTCATGAAGGAAAATGGCTCAGCATTGAATACCGCAATAAGGAAAACCAGATTTCAAAATACTGGATTGGCATTTACGACCTGAATCCGGCAAAACGCACGCTGAAAGTGGAAGGTCTGCACCTGGGCAGATACACCACGGAAACGTTTGATGTGATTTATATTGATTCCATTCTGTCTTCCAGCATTGTGGAAGGCTCTTATTGTCCTGTAAATCAGGAACTGGTCAAAGACATTTGTTTTAATCCCCATAAATATAAAGAACTGTTTGAGCATACGGTAAACCTGAAAATACTGAATTACCTGGAAATGTGCAACCGTATGGATACCGTTCCCTATCATTCGGATTTTGAACTGATCCGGCATTTGGATCGAGAGAGCTTCCACGGGGAGGATTATCCCCTGAACGAAGATCAGTTCCGTATGATTGTGAAGTATTTCCAGTATGGAACGAGAGAGAAAAAAGACGGTAAGCTGCGGCTGAAGCAGCTTGCCATGAATGTGCTCAGTATTCACACACCGAGAGGGTTGTATGTTTTGGCTTACCGGAATCTGCAGCTGGATGTGAAGCGCAGGCTTCTGCACCCTGAGGAGGACATAATCATCTGCACCGAATATACCCTGGAGGGCAGAAAGGAAAACATTCGGAAATATCTGGATGCAGAGGAATATGAGCTTTTGAAGGAGTTTGAACAGAACCAGGAACGGATCAAAGACTGCATTACAGATCATGGCAGACAGGATGTGGACGACATGCCTTATATGATTGGGCTGGGGATGGATATTCTGCTGGATCTGCATAAGGAATATGAGGCAATTATTGAGAGGTATCAGCAGGAGGAAGTAACTGCGCCTATCCGTGCTTTTTTCGGGGAAATGATAAGCCGGCCGGTGCGCAGGAAGGCATATCCCATTGTGCTGGCGGATCGGAAAGTGAATCTGGATCAGCTTCTGGCCATTAATAATGCCATGAAATATCCGGTGGCTTATATTCAGGGGCCGCCGGGAACCGGAAAGACCAGCACGATAATCAATACCATTATTACAGCCTTTTTTAATGAGAAAACGGTGCTGTTTGCATCTTATAATAATCACCCCATCAACGGCGTTGTGGAAAAGCTTCTGGGAATGCAATACCAAAAGAACAGTATTCCATTTCCGGTGCTGCGGTTAGGAAGTAATGAGAAGATGCAGGAAGCTTTGGAGCATATGAGAAATGCATACGAGCAAACCAGAAGAATCAAGGTCTATGAGTCCACGCTGGACAGGAACAGAGACGACAGGATCGAACGGGCAAAACGGTTGGCCGGCCTTCTGCGCAGATACGAAGAGCGGCTGGATCTGGAGGAACGTCAGGAAACAATCCACCGGGTGCTGGAGTATGAGAGCCAGCAGAAAATGTCTTTTCAAATGCTGCCTTTTCAGGCGGATTTGCAGGGAAGACAGATGGAGCAGGTGAAGCGCAGAATTGAAAAAACAGGTGATATTACAGAAGAAGAGGCGTTTTCTTTGTTGGATGACAATGTAGAAGAATTGAAAAAATACCTATATTATACATCAGCCCGTTATATTAAGAAAATTGATTTGCCCAGGCACGAGGAACTGAAAAATATCATATTTAACCAGAATAAAAAGGTGCAGCTGGAGGATTTTGCCAAATATCTCAGCAAAAAAGAAAATATCCGGAAGCTGCAGGAGATTTTTCCCATTGTGGCGACCACATGCATTTCCGCCCATAAGCTGGGAGAGCCGGCGCCTATGTTTGATATGGTGATTATGGATGAGGCCAGCCAGTGCAATCTGGCAGTTTCCTTAGTTCCCGTGATCCGGGGCAGCAGCCTGATGCTGGTAGGAGATCCCCAGCAATTAAATCCGGTGATTCAGTTAGAAGAAATGATCAATCAGAAATTAAGGAAAAAATACAATATTTCTGAGGAATACGATTACCGAAAAAATTCTATTTATAAAACATTTCTTGCCTGTGATGCGGTAAGCGATGAGATTCTTCTCCACTACCATTATCGCTGCCATGAGAAAATCATTGGGTTCAATAATAAGAAATACTACAATGAAAAGCTCTGTATCAAATCGAAAAGCGTGGAAGAAGAACCATTGCTGTACATGGATGTAAAAGACAGCCAGAGCAGCGGGAAAAATACTGCCCCTGCAGAGGTGGAGGCGATTATAAGCTATGCCGCTGCAAACAGAGATAAAACTATAGGAGTGATTACGCCTTTTGTCAATCAGCGAAGGCTGTTGGAGGAAGCTGTGAAGGAGGCGCGCCTGGCCAATGTAGACTGCGGAACTGTCCATGCATTTCAGGGAGATGAGAAGGATGTGGTGCTGTTTTCCACCGCCATTACCCAGCAAACCAGACAAGGCACTTATCAATGGCTGAAAAATAATAAAGAGCTGATTAACGTGGCCACCTCCCGGGCCAGGGACAAGCTGGTTGTGTTGGCTGATATGAAACATTTGGACAGGCTGCATCAGCAGGACAGAGAGGATGATTTTTATGAATTGGTGCAGTATACGAAACAAAACGGAATGTCCCAGGTGACTCAGAAAAAAGCCAATTCCAGAGCCCTTGGGGTAAAGCCCTTCAGTACGGAAACGGAGGAAGCTTTTCTGAAAAACTTAAATCATGCGCTGGAAAATATATGGCTGTCTCAAAACCGTTTTCAGGTGCAGGAAAAAGTGGATGTGGAAGAAATTTTTCCAGATGATTGGAGCCGAAGAGAATTATTTTACACAGATCAGTTTGATTTTGTGGTGTATGAGAAACAGGCGGCCGGGGAAGTTCCGGTGCTGGCAATTGAACTGGACGGCCGGGAACATCTGGAAGAGGAAATCCTGCAGCAGAGGGAGAAAAAGAGGCAGGAAATCTCCAGCGCCTTTGACCTGCAGGTGATCCGGGTGGAACATTCCTATGCCAGGCGATATAACCATATCAAAAAGATTTTGATGAATTTCTTTTCCAGGACACGTTAAGGGCAATTTAGTGTTGACAAGATGAAACTACTGTGATAGTCTAAAATCATAGACTACCACAGTAGTTTTTTGGAGGTTTGATATGGAGATTAAATTGTTTGATTCTGAATTAAAAGTCATGGATGTGCTTTGGAGAGAAGGGAACGCAACGGCCAAGTATATTTCAGATGTATTGAAGGAAGAGGTGGGATGGAACAAGAATACCACCTATACCTTAATCAAGAGATGCATGAAGAAGGGAGCTATTGAGCGTTCTGAGCCGAATTTTATGTGCCGTCCTCTGATCCCTAAGGAAAAGGTGCAGGAAGCGGAGACGGAGGAGCTGATCAATAAGATATACGATGGTTCTGCAGATAAATTGTTTGCCGCTTTGTTAAGCAGAAAGAATCTGTCTCCGGAGGAGATTCACAGGCTGAAGCGGTTGGTGGAAGAGTTGGAGTGAGGTGACGGCAGATGACATTGTGGGAGATGAGCATTTCCGGGGGAATTTTAATTTTGGTAATTCTGGTGGCCCGCAGGCTGTTTCAGAACAGGCTGCCCAGACGCACTTTTCTGGTATTGTGGGCGGTGGCTCTTTTGCGGCTTTTTATTCCCTGGACCATTGCGGCGCCTTTCAGCGTTTATTCGTTACTGGAGAGTTCTGGAATTACAGGCGGGATTGAGAAGATTGCAGGCAATACAGGATTAAAGAACAGGGTACAGAATGAAGAACAAAATAATGAAGAAACAAAGCATACCGCAAAAGAGGCTGGGAATGCAGCGATAAGCGAAGAACAGCTTTCTTTTAGCGGCAGTCCAGGGATTTCTCTGTGGAAGGTTCTTTATCTGTGCGGAGGATTGATTTGTGCAGGATTTCATTTGGCTGTATTCCTGAAATACCGCAGGATATTCCAGACTTCACTGCCGGCAGAAGATCCGGCTGCTTGGGAATGGGTGCGGTCTTTTCCGCTGATGCGTAAGGTACAGGTGCGCAGCCTGGATTTGATTGCAACACCCATGACTTACGGCGTGCTGCGCCCTGTGATTCTGCTTCCCAGAGGGATTCAATGGGAAGATTCCCGGCAGATGCAGTGTGTTTTGACCCACGAACTGATTCATGTCCGCCGGTTTGACACAGTCCGGAAGTTTTTGCTTATAATTGCCGTAAGTATCCACTGGTTCAATCCATTGGTGTGGGTAATGTATGTCCTGGCAAACCGGGATCTGGAACTGGCCTGTGATGAAAAGGTGATTGAATATTTCGGGCAGGATTCCAGAGCGGCCTATGCCATGTCTTTAATCAGCCTGGCAGAACAGAAAAGCAATTTGATTTCTTGGGGAAGCGGATTTAGTAAAGATGCAATGGAAGAAAGGATTGTTGCGATTATGAAAAAGAGAAAACCTACCATTGGCTCCCTGGCAGGAGCGGGAATCTTGGTGTTGCTTGCGGCTGTATTGTTTGCTGCCTCTGCGCTGCAGAAGGATACGGGAGAAAATGTTGCGGCAATGGAGGAAAATGGAACTGGGGCAGAACCAGAAGCGGCAGAAAATGATAACAGATTTCTGGCAGAAACGGAAACGGTGAACAATGATAAGGTGCCGGATTTGGAGCAATTCAATGATTCTGAAGGCATGGTTTTGCTTCCTCTGCCCAAGAAGAATCCGTCAGAGGTTTCAGAAGGAATGGATGCTGAGTCGGTATGGGAAGGAAATGCACAGGAAGAGGAACCATTTGTTCTTTTTCTTAGGAATGTTGCCCGAAGTGCAGAATTTTCGGATTATGAGAAATATGGTCTGTCTTATGAGAGTGAAAGCGCCCATTTTCTATACGATGGAGAAATTGTGGGATATTTCAAGGATGAAATGGGGCCGAATCTGTTTCGCAAATTTACAGATGAAGAGGGAACCATAGGGCTGACAGTGAAGCGGGACGCTTCCTGGAAGATGACTGGATTCACGGTAAAAAGTGTGGATGAAATGAAAAGGAGCGGACAGAATGAGACTGTGAGGGAAAGCGCAATTGATTGAAGCCAAGGCCTGGAATCAATGAAAGAACTGCTAATTCCGGGGTTTGTTTGAAAAATAATTTCAGCGGAATATGTTTTTGGGTTTGTAGGAAATTTAGCTGTATTGGTGGAAAAGGCTCCAGGTTTATGCTAGAATATGGAAAGCAAAAAATATTGTACCGGTTATTTTGGAAAGCTGAGCGCATAATAATATGGAGGAACGGCATATGGATAAAGTAATGGAGCATGAAATTTCGGAAGATAACGGAATTTCCATAGAAAATACAGAAGAATTGGACGAATTAAAATATTCCGGAGAAGAAGAAAAACCACTTTTTGAATCGGTCAGGGTAAGTAAAAAAGATTTTTCAATTTATGAACTTTACAGAAAATATCAAAAGGGGCAGTTAATTTTGGAAGTTTCCTTTCAACGGAAGGCAGTATGGGAAACAAAACAGAAATATGAATTGATCGAGAGTATTTTAATGGGGCTTCCGCTGCCAATTTTTTATTTCAAACAGCAGGACAACGCGACCTATGTGGTGGTGGATGGAAAACAAAGATTATCGGCATTGTTTGATTATTTGGATAATAAATTTGCCTTAAAATTTTTGAGAATATTACAATTTTTGAATGGGAAAAAATTTAAGGATTTAACAGGGGAATTGGGAATTTATCAATCCCAGTTAGAAGATTACCAGATTTATTCCCATGTGATTTTACCGCCGACTCCGGATAAAATTTTGTTTGATATTTTCGACAGGGTAAACAGAGGGGGAACTTTGCTGAATAAACAAGAAATCAGAAATGCGCTTATCTGATTACAAGATTTCTGGCTTTTTATTTGCTATTTCATGACAGGCTGAAGAAAGAGGGAAAGAAATTTGAGTATAATGGAGATATTGATGATTTGATTGAGACAACATTGCTGCAATTAAATCAGACTTCGGAAGAAGAACTGTCAAACTTGGGTGAAATGACAGTGGAGAGTCTGGAATTGGCAGAGAATATTTTGGGAGCGGGCGCATTTCGCAGGGAATTAAACAGATCTAAACCAATCAATATGAATATTTTTGAGGTAACATTGTATTTTATGTCACTGATATTGGAGAAAAATCAGTCAGTGGATGCACAGAAAATAGAAAGTGGTCTGCGGCGTGTAATCGTGAGCCCAGAGTTTTCAGATTACATTGGAAACAGCAGGGAGCAAAAAGAGAAAGTGTATGGGCGGTTTAATCTGATAGTAAGTTTATTTGAGGAGATTAGTAATGATTGAAAAGATTCACATAAGGGCGTTAAAATCTATTAAGGATTTAAGTGTGAAGTGTTCAGGGCTGAATTTGTTCGTTGGTACGAATTCTTCTGGTAAGTCAACTTTTTTGCAGGCGCTATTATTAATGGCACAGAATGGCAGGAGTGAAGATGGGCTGAATGGCAGGCTGGTTTCACTGGGAGAATTTCGTGAAGTTAGAAATCATTATATGCCCAAAGAGGCAATAAGGATAGAAATATGGGAAAAGGGAAGAGGAAAACCTGCCTGGATTGAATTTGAAGAGGATAAGGAGGAGGATGCTTACAAGGTAAATTCATATCAGCTACATAAAGAAGAGCTGCAGGCAGCTTGGGAAAACCTGCATGGAGCGGAAGAATCATGAATCAGATACTTATGATAATTATGGCAATCGGAGCCATAGTCGGCGGAATTGACAGAATTTTTGGGAATAAGCTGGGATATGGTGAAAAATTTGAGGAGGGATTTCATCTTTTAGGGTCAATGGCCTTATCTATGACGGGGATGATCTGCTTAGCCCCGGTGCTGGCAGACGCGTTGGGGCGGATAGTAATCCCTTTTTATCGGGTAATCGGCGCAGATCCCTCCATGTTCGGAAGCGTGCTTGCCATTGATATGGGCGGTTATCAGCTGGCAAAGGAATTGGCCGTAGACAGCAGGATCGGAAGTTATGCAGGAATCGTGGCGTCTGCGATTTTTGGATGTACATTAGTGTTTACGATTCCGGTAGGCATGGGAATGATAGAGCAGGAGGACCGGAAATTCTTTGCAAGAGGGATAATGCTGGGCCTGGCGGCCATGCCAGCCGGGCTTTTTGCCGGTGGACTTCTTTTGGGGTTATCTTTATGGGAATGCCTGCATCAGAATCTGCCTGTCTTTGCGGCGGCTCTGCTGCTGTTGGCGGGGTTGTGGAAAATGCCGGAGCAGATGGTGAAGGGATTTTATGTTTTGGCGGCAGGCATACGCAGCCTGGTTACAGCGGGACTGGTGCTGGCAGCCGCAGAATCTCTTTGCGGATGGCGCCTGCTGCCTGGGATGGCGCCTATTGAAGACGCCATGGAGGTGGTGTCTGCTATCGGTGTGGTGATGCTGGGGAGCCTTCCGGCAGCGAAGTTCTTAAGCCGTCTGCTGGAGAGGCCCTTTATTGGCCTGGGAGCAAAGATGGGAATGAAACCACAGGGCCTGACGGGAATGCTTTTAGGGCTGGTGAGCCCCGTTCCGGTTTTTGCCATGTATCGTGAGATGGACTCAAAAGGAAAAGTAGCTGTCGGGGCGTTTCTGGTAAGCGGTGCAAGCCTTTTGGCTGCCCATATGGGATTTACGATCAGTACAGAGCCGGAACTGCTTCCTGCGCTGATGGGAGGGAAGCTTTGCGGCGCGGCTGTTGCTGTTGCGCTGGTATTGTGTGTTCCAGAGAATAAGAAATCTTGAATTGCCGTAATTACGGTGATTAAGCTGAATTAGATATACTTTATAGCAAAACAAAGAAGGAGCGAATCTTTTCGAAGAAAATACAGAGAAAGGGGAGGAGCGTTACCGGAAATGGCTTTTTAGCCGATAATATATAAAATCAGAACAGAAAGGCAGGTATTCTTATGATTTCCATTGCGGTATGTGACGATGAAGTATTAGAGTGCAGCCAGATTGCAGGTACAATCAAATCAATATTGAATGAGATGCAGGTGCCGTGTATGGTGCGTCAATTTCACAGCGGAAAAGAGCTGCTCGGAGCCGCGAAGGAATTTGATCTTGTATTTTTGGATATTATTATGGAAGAGCTGGATGGAATGAAGACGGCAGAATTATTCCGGCAGAAAACAGCCGGGAAAATTCTTGTTTTTATTTCATCCAGTAAAGCATATGTATTTGACGCCTATGAGGTGGAGGCCTTCTGGTATTTGGTGAAGCCGATGGAGGAGGGAAAGCTGCAGAAGGTTCTGGAGCGGGCAGTCCGAAAGCTGGAGCGTCGGTCCGAAGAGTTTATTATAGTCAGCCGGCAGAGGGAGAAGAAAAAGCTGTTTCTGGCAGAGATCTCTTATTTTGAAATCAGAGGAAGGATGATTTACGCCCATCAGACGGAAGAAATATTTGATTTCTATGAACAAATTGGCATATTAGAGCAGAAGCTGCAGGGAAAAGGATTTTTCCGGTGCCACAAGAGTTATCTTGTGAATCTGAATTGTGTCAGAAGCTATAACAGACAGGAAGCAATGCTGGATTCCGGAGAGAAAATTCTGATTTCCAGGCGGAGGTATGAAGAGTTCTGTCAGGAAATGCTTCGGTTTATGAAAGAAAAGGGCGGAATGCGATAGAATCAGAATTATGGAAAAGAAGGGCAGGATATTGTGAAACAGGAAGCTTTGGAATTGTGGAGCATAGTGATATGCTCTGCAGGATTTACCGGTCTGGCACATTATTTCTGTAAAAGGTATCTGGCATGTGCCAAGAGAGCTGCTGTATTATTTGATATAGCAGTATTTTTCAATTATCTTATCGGAAATCTTATTTGCCAGAGAGGTTTTTATCTCGCCGGGGCAGCGCTGACACAGTTGGTTTTTGCAGGGGCGGTTGTGCTGCTGTTTCAGGCAGAATGGGAGAAAAAAATACTGGCTGCTGCAGTGTATCTATTCCTGACAAGACTTACCAGGAAGGCAGTTGGAAGCGTCTGTTCGATTCTGGCGCTGATATTTTTGAGACTGATAGGGCAGGAGCCATTGATCGTTCCGGGAAGCGGGGCAGAGCTTGGAATTATTTTTCTGGAATTTGCTGCGGCGACAGCAGCAGTGTGTCTGCTGGCGCAGCCGCTGCGTTCTGTTTTTGAATTAAAAATAAAAAGCTGGTATCGTTCTCTTTCATTTCCGCTGATTGTGCTGATTGTGCTGGAAGATATTCTGGAATGGGGCGCCACAAGGGGAATTTTGTTCCGGGGCGAGGAAAACCGGAGCCTGTATCAAAACCAGTTATTCAGTTTAGGCACAGATGCAGCGCTGGCGTTTTTGTGTATTTGCAGCGGAATTTTTTTTGTGTTCGGCATGGAGCGGATCTACCGGGAACAGAAGAAAAAAGAGCAGTATCAGGGACAGGTTGGGGCTTACCAAATGCTGGAAGAACAGTATGTGCGGATGGAGCGGCTCAGGCATGACATGAAGAATCACGTAATTAGCCTGCAGAGATTGCTGCAAAGCCGGGAATGGGAGAAGATGGAGCGGTATCTGCAGAAAATGACAGAAACCGGAGCGTTGGATGAGACAGAGGAAAATACGGGAAATCAGGTGGTGGATGCATTGCTTTACCAGAAACGGCAGAGGGCAGAGGAGGCAGGCATTTCCTGGAAATGCCAGATGCAGCTTGGGAAGCAATTGGAAGTGGAGGATTTTGATTTTTGTGTGATGCTTGGAAATATTCTGGATAACGCCATTGAAGCCTGTGAGAAATCAGAGGGAGAGCGGTGGATTGAGGTGCAGTCTGGAATCGTGAAGGATTTCTTTCTGATGGAAGTGAAAAACAGCACGGATGCAAAGGAGATTCCAGGCGTTTTAAAGGTGGTTCTGGAAGAACGGGGAATAGGGTTATATAATGTAAAGGAGACGGTAAAGAAGTACAATGGGGCAGTGAATATGGAAATTTTGGATCGGACATTTGCCATTTCGGTTCTGCTTCCAGCGCTGCGCCGGATATAACAGGCATTGAACCTCTTAAGACAAGATGCTAATACAGCCTTTTGCAGGCTCCGAGATAAGGAGTAGACACTGAATTCAGGATACAGAGACAGGAGGTTTGAATATGCATATTAAAACAATAGAAGGTCTAACCGGAGCCCATACGAATCATAATCTGCTGCAAACGCCCTTTAGAGTGTATAAGGACGCAAGGAGAAGGGGCGATATGGGAGTCATGGAACGGGCCATGGGCTACATGGAAGATTTTGAAGGAAAGGCCAAGGAATATCAGGTGGAAGCAGAAGAAGGCATGAAGGAAGATGCAAAAGAGGCGGCGGAGCGGGAACAGCGGGATCAGGAAAAGCTGATTGAGAAATGCCGGGAAGACCGGTTAGAACAGGAAGAAAGAATCCAGGAAGCTGCAAAGCAGACAGAGGAAGGAACAACAACGGAATGGGGAAGTCCGGGATCGGATACGCTGGAAATCAGCAAAGAAGGCCAGCAGCTTTCGGACGGCGGAATGAAACCGGTTCCGTTGAAGGGCACTGGAAATCATTCGGTATCAGAAGAAAAGCGCGGCCAGCTGCCAGAGCTGAAGCCAGTAGTTTATACCAGAGAAGGAAATTCCGGACTGGTGGTTTCCATGCAAGGAAATATCAATCTATCCGTATAAGAGGAGAATCCTGTACAGCAGGATTCTTTTTTCTTATTTTAAATGGATGAACAAACAGGTTGCGATATGAATTGAAATATGTTACAATAAAAACATTGATATTACAGAGAAAAAGGAGTTATTTTTATGAATCTACTTGATGAATTAAGAGAACTGGGCGTGAGCGTAGACGAGGGAGTAAAGCGTTTGGGAGGCAATACTGCCATTTATAAAAAGATGTTGGGAACTTTTACAAAAATGATGAAAAATTATTCTTTTGAGCCTGATTTTGATAACACAGACTATGAGGATATTATAGAAAAGGCGCATGCTATTAAGGGAGCTTCCGGGAATCTGTCTGTAACTCCGGTATATGAGGCGTACAGCGAGATTGTAAGGCTTTTGCGGAATGATCAGCCTGAGGAAGCCCGGGAGGTTCTTGTAAATGTATTGCCTGTCCAGGAGAAGATTATAAGCGCCATAGATAATTCATAATATGGAGGGGCCGATGGAGAAGAATATTAAGAACTTTTTAAGGAACAGCTTTGTCAGTGTAATCAGCGTATGCGTTGTAGTATTTATCGGGCTTGTTCTGATTATGGGCAAACGGACAGAAGATACGATTGATGAAATCAGCGAGATATATATGTCTGAGATGAATACGCAGCTGGGTCAGAAATTTACTACAGTGGTGGGACTCCGATTGGAACAGGTACAGGGGCTGATCCGGCAGGTGCCGCCGGAAACGGCAGCCTATGGGTCTGAGATGACAGAAGATCTTACCCTTTGCGGAGAAGTCAGGGAATTTAGCTTCCTTGGGCTGTATTCGGAAGACGGAACGCTGGAGACGATTTATGGAGAACCGGTGGAGGTTTCTCAGGAGGCTGTGCTTCGTTCCCTGAATAAAGATGGAAATATTGTGGCAATGGGAATGAACGAGAATGGCGAACGGATGCTCATCCTGGGAAAAAGAGCGGAATATCCCATGAAAGACGGCGGAACAAGCACTGCGTTGATTGCCGGAGTTCCCATGGAATATTTGAAAGAGGCTCTTTTTCTGGATTCTGAAGAGACGCTGGTCTATTCTCATATTATCGACGGTAATGGAAACTTTGTGATACGAAGCGGAGATGCGTTCCGGGAGAGTTATTTTGAACGGATTCTGGCAGAAGCGAAGGATCATAAGGGAAGCGCGGAGGAGTATGTGAAAGAGCTTAAGGAGGCAATGAAAACAGGAAGCTCTTATTCTAAGCTTGTAACCATTAATGGAGAGAAGCGGTATACTTACTGTACGCCTATTTCAGAAGCTCATGACTGGTATCTGGTTACCGTTATGAGAAGCGAAGCTATGGACGCGCCTATCAGCAGCCTGGATATTCAGCGCATCGGAATTATGGTTGGGTCTTCCGTTATGATTCTGGTGGCCATGTCCATTGTGTTTTTATTGTATTTCCGGTTCTCCATCCGTCAGATGGAAGAACTGAACGACGCTAAGCAGAAGGCTATTCAGTCGGATAAAGCGAAAAGTGAGTTCCTGTCCAGTATGAGCCATGATATTCGGACGCCTATGAATGCGATTATTGGAATGACGGAGATTGCATTGAAGAATATTAAGGACCCGGAGCGAGTGGTGGATTGTCTGAGTAAAGTCAAGCTGTCCAGTAAGCATTTGCTGGGATTGATTAATGATGTGCTTGACATGTCCAAGATTGAAAGCGGCAAGATGACGCTGAATATGAACCAGATGTCCCTGCGGGAAGCTATGGACGATATTGTAAATATTATGCAGCCTCAGGTGAAAGCCAAAAGTCAGTATTTCGATATTTTTATTCAGTCTATTTTGGCGGAAGATGTATTCTGTGATTCGGTACGTCTGAATCAGGTGCTTTTAAACCTTCTGTCAAACGCTGTGAAATTTACGCCGGAGGAAGGCAGGATTGATGTGCATTTGTATCAGGAGGAATCTCCGGAAGACGAAAATTACGTGCGCACCCATTTTATTGTGGAGGATACGGGAATTGGAATGTCTGAGGAATTCCAGAGGAAAATCTTCGACAGCTTTGAGCGGGAGAATTCCGATCAGGTGGCTAAGATTATGGGAACCGGATTGGGAATGTCTATTACTAAGGCCATTGTGGATTTGATGAAAGGCACCATTGTATTGACCAGTGAACAGGGGCGGGGAAGCAAATTCCATATCACTCTGGATTTGAAGAAGTCTGAGATAGATGAGAGGGATATGATGCTGCCGCATTGGGATGTGCTGGTGGTGGATGACAATGAACAGTTGTGTACCAGCGCAGTTGCCAATTTACAAGAGCTGGGCGTACATACAGAATGGTCGTTGGACGGCCGGCAGGCAGTCCGTATGATTGAGGATCGCCATTTGCAGAACAATGATTACGATTTTGTGCTGGTAGATTGGAAAATGCCGTATATGAACGGAATCGAAGTGATTCGTGAAATGCGGAACGTGACAGACGGCAATAAGATACCTGCATTTTTGATTTCTGCCTATGACTGGAGTGAGCTGAAGGAAGAGGTGGATGCATCAGAGATTGAAGGATTTATCTCCAAGCCGCTGTTTAAGTCTACGCTGTATCTGTATCTGAAGAAGTACATGGAAGGCGAAGCTTATGAGGATGAGAGCGAGGAAGCGGAAATAGATTTTGAAGGCAAGCATATTTTGCTGGCGGAAGATATTGATGTGAACTGGGAATTTATCAGCGAGATTTTAAGTTCTGTGGGACTGGTGCTGGAACGCGCCATCAATGGAAAGGAATGCCTGGAGAAATTTGAAGCTTCTGAGATTGGATTCTATGATGCAATTTTGATGGATATCCGTATGCCAGTGATGAACGGGTATGATGCTACAGTTGCTATCCGCAGCCTGGAGCGGAGCGATAACGGACTTCCGATTATCGCCATGACGGCGGATGCTTTTTCCGATGATGCACAGCATTGTCTGGAGGTAGGTATGGACGCGCATATTGCAAAACCAATTGATTTGAAAGAATGTATGCGGACGTTACAGAAGTATTTGAATGAATCATAAAAGATTGGCCGTATCGGAGATGAAAGTCGCCGATGCGGCCTTTTCTGTTACTAGGGGCACTGTGCCCGGCGCCTAAAGCAGCCAAGTCCCTGAGAATTGGGGAATTGAGGGAGCTGCTCCCGACTTGTCCGCTTTGTTTGATGGAACAGGCTTTCTGGGAATCCGGAAAAAATAATGTGAAAGTGATTGACAATTAGAAAATGCGGTAGTATAATCTAAAACATATTAATCCTAGTAGTAAAGTAGGAAATAAGAAAAAGATAATGGAGGCAGGAGTCATGAGTCAAATTAAAGAAAGCGCTTTGGAATTAATTGGAGGAACTCCGATACTGAAACTGAATGGATATATGAGAAAGGCAGGCATTACGGATGCAGTCGTACTTGCTAAGTTGGAATATCTCAATCCAGCCGGTTCCGTAAAAGACCGTATTGCGCTGGCAATGATAGAAGATGCTGAGAAGAAAGGGATCTTAAAAGAAGGAGCAACTATTATTGAGCCTACCAGCGGCAACACAGGCATTGGCCTTGCATCTGTGGCGGCATCTAAGGGATATCGGGCAATTCTGACCCTGCCGGAGACGATGAGCGTGGAACGGAGGAATCTGCTGAAAGCTTATGGAGCAGAGCTGGTGCTGACGGAAGGGTCCAAAGGCATGCAGGGGGCAGTCGACAAGGCAGAAGAACTGCGAAATGAAATCGAAGGTGCAGTGATTCTGGGTCAGTTTGTGAATCCGGCAAATCCGGCAGTTCACAAAGCCACAACGGGACCGGAAATCTGGCAGCAGACAGAGGGAAAGGTGGATATTTTTGTGGCAGGCGTCGGAACCGGAGGAACGATTACAGGCGTTGGGGGATATTTAAAGGAGCAAAATCCGAAGGTACAGGTTGTGGCAGTGGAACCTGCCGGAAGTCCAGTGCTTTCTAAAGGAAATTCAGGTCCGCACAAAATCCAGGGAATCGGCGCAGGATTTGTGCCGGAGGTTTTGAATACTGAGGTATATGATGAAGTGATTGCCATAGAGAACGAAGAGGCTTTTGCAGAGGGAAGGGCTTTTGCAGAAAGTGAAGGGATTCTGGTGGGCATCTCATCAGGAGCAGCTTTAAAAGCGGCGGCAATTTTAGCTGGAAGACCGGAAAATCATGGAAAGACAATCGTTGCATTGCTTCCGGATTCCGGAGACAGGTATTTATCTACTCCGTTGTTTCAAAATAGCTGATCAGCGCTTGTGCTGCAGCTGATGGCCAGCGTTCTGCTCGGGAGCATACTTATTTGTCCAATGATCTGCTGTTTTTCCTGAAACCTTGGGAATCGGTTGGCAAATCATTTGGCTCAAGGGCATAGTTCCATGTATCAGTATGGCTGTATCAGCATTGTTTAATATCTTTGTTTCCGGGCATGTCTGAGAATTGATTATGTAAAACGCCAGTTTTCTTCTTCAGATATGTCCGGTGAAACATCCCCCCAGGAGGCTTCCCTCCTTTTTTTTGTTGTGATAAAATATGAAATATTTTAAATGAAAGAAAAGAGCAAAAGAGAGGAAACTGAAAGATGAAGAGAAGCTGCGGAGTGTTTTGTGTGATAAATTTCTGGATGAAAAAAGCGTGTATTCTCTGCTGCCTTGCGCTGATATCGGCCGGAATGCTGGCAGGCTGCAATGGGAAAGGAAAAGAGAAAGAGAAAGAGAAAGATTCCGCTGACAGTATTGTGTGTTATGTGGGGCATGGATTCTGGGACAGCTCTCTGGACCCGGTGAAGGGCGGCTTTGCCTATGGATATGATTTCATTTACAACGCCCTGGTACGGGTAAATGCACAGTCGGAGTATGAAGGGGATCTGGCAGAAAGCTGGGAGATTTCTGAGGATGCGCTGACCTATACATACAAGCTGAAACAGGGAATCCATTTTCAGGACGGTTCTGGTTTGACGGCAGAGGATGTGGTGTTTACCTATGAAACGGTGATGGCAAATCAGGGACAAAATGAGAAGGTGGATTTGTCTCAGGTGGCTCAGGTGGAGGCTTTGGATGAGTATACGGTACAGTTTACCTTAAAGGAGCATTTTTCTCCATTTCTGGACAGTACCGCTCAGCTTGGGATTGTGCCTTCCGATGGGTATGACAGCGATTCCTACGACCGGACGCCGGTGGGAACAGGCCCTTTCCGAGTGGTTCAGTACGATATGGATCAGCAATTGATTGTGGAAGCAAACGAAGATTATTTTGAAGGGGCGCCGCAGATTCAAAGGGTGACTTTTGTGGATATGGACAATGAGGCTGCATTTTCCAATGCCAGATCCGGCCAATTGGATGTGGTAATGGTACAGCCTTCCTATGTAGCAGAAACAATAGAGGGAATGCATGCGGAGAGATTAGAGACTATGGATGTGAGGAATATAAGCCTTCCCTGCCGGGAGCCGGAGATGCTCACAGGGGCTGACGGAGAAGAGATAGCTGTTGGAAATCCAGTTACCTCTGATTTGTCAGTACGGAAAGCGTTATCTATTGGAGTGAACCGCCAGGAAGTCATTGACAATGCTTTTAACGGCGTAGGCAGGCCGGCAAAGGGATGGACGGATAATTTAATTTGGGGAAATACAAAAGAATATGAAGATTCCAAAACCGAAGAAGCCAGGCAAATCTTAGAAGAAAGCGGCTGGATTGACACGGATGGCGATGGAATCCGCGAAAAAGATGGAATACCATGCGCATTTGAGATTTACACGCCTTCAGACGAGCCGGATCGCTATCTGCTGGCAGCGGCAGTGGCGGAGGATGTACAGAAACTTGGGATTTCCATTGAGGTAAAGCAGACCACATGGGATGAGATTGCAGTGAAATCTTATACCCAGGGAGTGGTATGGGGGTTCGGCCAATACAGCCCCATGGTGATTGACAACCAGTTTCGGTCAGAGCATTTTATCACCCAAACTTATGGCAATCCCAGCGGCTATCAGAATGAAACAGCAGACAGGCTGATAGAAGAAGCCATTGCAGCCAATAGTCAGGCGGAAGCCGTTGCAGCATGGAAAGAAGTGCAGAATGTGTACGCCGGAGATTATCCTTATTTATATCTTGTGAATATTGAACATTGCTATTTCGTCAGTGACCGGCTGGATATTTCTGCGGATACTCAGATTCCCCATCCCCATGGACATGGGATACCGATTATCTGCAATCTGAAAGACTGGAAAATCAAAGAATAAAAGAAGGGAAATTCCATGAAGAAATTTATATTCCAGGCAGTCCGCATGGTTACTCTGCTGATTGCCATAAGCATCTTGTCATTTTTGATGATGGCAAAGTCGCCTGTGGACCCACTGACTGCTTATATCGGAACAAATTCCACAATTTCTGAAGAGGCGAAAGAAGAGATTGCAGAATATTGGGGCCTGAATGAACCGCCTCTGGAGCGGTTTCTGGCCTGGGCAGGCAATACTCTCAGGGGAGACTTTGGAGAATCCATTGTCTACAAACAGCCGGTGCTGACAGTAATCAAAGAAAGGTTTCGGTATTCCCTGGCCCTGATGCTGATTGCCTGGCTCAGTTCCGGGATTCTGGGATTTCTTTTGGGGATCGGGGCGGCCGTCTGTAAGGACAGCGTCTTAGATAAGACTTTGAAAATGGTCTGCCTGACGTTCCAGTCGGCTCCGACCTTTTGGGTGGGGCTTTTAATGCTCAGCATTTTTGCGGTAAATTTGGGCTGGTTTCCCATTGGACTGGCGGCGCCTATGGGAAAAGTAGCCTCCGAGGTAACGGTGGGAGAGCGGATTCACCATCTGGTGCTGCCTTCCGTTACCTTGAGTATTCTGGGAATTGGGAAAATAACATTGTATACAAGACAGAAATTGCTGGAGATTCTGGGCAGTGAATTTATTCTGTATGCCAGAGCCAGGGGAGAAAGTGTCTGGCAGATTGTGAAAGGCCATGGAATCAAAAATATTGCGATTCCTGCAATTACGGTGCAGTTTGCCTCCTTCAGTGAATTGTTCGGTGGAATTGCGTTGGCAGAGACGGTATTTTCCTATCCGGGAATCGGAAGTGCGGTGACTGCCGCAGGGCTTGGGGGAGATGTGCCGCTGCTTTTGGGAATTGCAATATTCAGCGCCATCTTTGTTTTTGCAGGAAATTTAATTGCAAATATCCTGTACGGCATCGTAGATCCCAGAATCAGGGAGGGAGTTTCTCATGAGTAGGAAATCAGTGAGTAGGAAACCAGAGATTTTTTGGAACCGGAGAAGAAAAATACTGTTTACTGTGGGAGCGGCATTTGTATATTTATTGGCGGTTCTGGCGGCGGGCATGCTGATGAGTCCGGAACGCTATGGAATTAATTACAGTGCGAAATTTACGGCGCCCTGTCTGGAGCATCCCTTTGGAACAGATTACATGGGCAGGGACATGTTTTTTAGAAGTATCAAAGGGCTCTCCAACAGTATAGCAGTGGGAGCTCTGGCTTCGGCAGTCAGTTCTTTGATTGCGCTGGCATTGGGGCTCACTGCAGCTTTAAAAGGAGGAATTGCAGATCGGTTTGTCAACTGGTGCGTGGATTTATGTATGGGGATCCCCCATTTGATTCTGCTGATTCTGATTTCTTTTATGATGGGAAGAGGAGGCAGGGGAGTCACCGCAGCGGTGGCTTTGACCCACTGGCCGGAATTAACCAGGCTGGTAAGGGCGGAGGCGCTTCAAATCCGCTCTGCCCGGTATGTGCAGGCATCTTACCGCATGGGAAAGACCTGGTTTCAGGTGGCCAAAGAGCATATGGTGCCTCAGGTGCTTCCCGTGTATCTGATTGGAGTGGTTCTTCTGTTTCCCCACGCCATTATGCATGAGGCGGCCGTTACCTTCCTGGGCTTCGGATTTCCAGCGGAGATTCCGGCAATCGGCGTGATTTTGTCAGAGTCCATGGATTATATCACCACCGGAAAATGGTGGATGGCGGTATTTCCAGGGCTGATGCTTCTGGCTGCAGTGATGCTGTTTGATGCGGCGGGAGAAAATCTGAAGCGGCTGCTGAATCCCAACAGCGGAAATGAATAATGGGGAAAAATAAAGATGGGTTCATGTGAAAGGCAGGAGACAGAGAATGAAAGACAAAGATAAGCCGGTGCTTGCAGTGAAGGATTTGAGTGTTTCTTTTACCATGTACGATGGCGGAATGCGAAGGCGCGAAAGGGAAATGGTGCATCAGCTTTCTCTTACGGTAAATGCCGGGGAGATTGTGGCGGTGGCAGGCTCCAGCGGTTCTGGGAAAAGCCTGCTGGCTCATGCAATTCTGGGAATTTTGCCGAAAAATGCGAATATGACGGGAACCCTGGAATTTTGCGGCCGGAGGCTGGATGAAAAGGCGCTGAAGCAATTGCGGGGGAAGGAGATTTCTTTTATCCCCCAGTCGGTGAAATATCTGGACCCGCTGATGAAGGTGGGCAGGCAGGTGATGGGCCCCTGCAGAAGGCGGGAAAGAAGGAGCAGGCAGGCGAAAATGAAACAGGCGTTTGCCCGTTACCAGCTGGAAGAATCTGTAGCAAAATTGTATCCTTACCAGCTCTCCGGCGGCATGGCAAGACGTGTGCTGATTTCCGGCGCAGTGATGAATCAGGCAAAATTGATTGTGGCAGATGAGCCTACGCCGGGGCTGCAGGAGACGCTGGCAAGGGAAACGATGAAGAATTTCCGGGAGCTGGCAGAGGAAGGCTGCGGCGTGCTTTTAATTACCCATGATATTGATCTGGCCCTTAAGATGGCGGATCGGATTGCTGTTTTTTATGAAGGGGACATACTGGAGACAGTTCCGGCAGAGGCATTTGCTGGAGATGGAGAGGCGCTTGGCCACCCTTACAGCAGGGCGTTTGTAAAGGCGCTGCCCCAAAATGAATTTTGCGCGCCGGAATCATTTGGCTCACGGGTATAAAAAGTGCAGATGACTGAAAAAAGGAAGAGGTGCATGTATGCAGAACAGAAAAGAAACGCCTGCGCTTTTGGCAGAACAGATTAGTTTTCGCTACCGAAAAAATTCTCCCTGGATCTTGCAGGGGGTTACTCTGCAGGTGAAGGCCAAAGAACGGGTGGCGCTGGTAGGTCCCTCCGGTTGTGGAAAAAGCACATTGGCAGGTGTTTTGGCGGGATATGAGATACCGGAGAGAGGAGAAGTTTTCTGGGAAGGAAAACCACTGCCGAGAAGCGGCTACTGCCCTGTCCAGATGATCGGACAGCATCCGGAGCAGGCAGTAAATCCCCGATGGAAGATGAATAAAATTCTTCGGGAATGCTGGAATCCAGAAGAAGGACTGCTTAAACGGATGGGAATCAAAGAGGAATGGATGACCCGGTGGCCCGTTGAATTGTCCGGCGGGGAGCTGCAGCGGTTTTGCATTGCACGGGTACTGGGGCCTGAGACGAAATTTTTGATTTGTGATGAAATCAGCACGATGCTGGATGTAATCACCCAGGCGCAGATTTGGCAGATTTTGTTGGAGGAAACCCAAAGCCGGGGAATGGGGCTCCTTGTTATTACCCATAACAGGGCGTTGGCAAAGCGGGTATGCACCAGGATTGTAGATTTGTCGGAGATTAATCAATGCTAGACTTGAAAAATGTTCCGGTTGATTCAGCAGGACTGTGGGCAATTGTTTTTCTCTCACAGGAAATGGGGAGCAGTTTTCTATAAGATAAAAAAATCCCTTGAAAACTTTCGTCTTCAAGGGATATTCTACGTGCGTGAGAAGATTCGAACTCCCGACACCTTGGTCCGTAGCCAAGTGCTCTATCCAGCTGAGCTACACACACATAACAAATGTTCGCTCGGAACGTTTATAATCTTACTCCAGTTTCCGGCATTTGTCAAGAGATTTTTTGAAAAAAATTTGGGAAATGTGGTGAAAAAAAGATCATAGTGTGATAGAATAACAGATAGTTGGAAAAATATCGGATAAAACAGAAAGCATACAGGTAGGAGAACGTCCATGACGAAAAAGGAATTTTTACATGAATTGCAGATTGCATTGCAAGGGGAGATGGATCAGGCGTCAGTAAATGAGAATCTGAGATTTTATGATAATTATATTATGGAAGAGTCCAGAAAAGGAAAGAGTGAGTCAGAAGTAACAGCTCAGCTGGGCAATCCCAGGCTGATAGCAAAGACACTGATTGATACCTCAGATAAGCCGGGAGCATCCCAGGGACAGTACTATTCGGAGGATTATAAGGCTGCAGGGCCGGGAACGGAGAAAGGATTCCGCGCAGACTATTCGGAACAGAATGGATGGGATGTGCGTTTGGGCAGGATGAAGCTGAACAGCTGGTATGGAAAATTACTCTTGATTCTGATTGCAGTTCTGGTGATTGTGATCGTGGCAAATGTGGTAGCTTTTCTGCTGCCGGTTATGGTGCCGATTATTTTGATATGGCTGTTGTATTCACTGTTTTTTGGGAATAGACGATAGATTGGAGCACAGGAGGAGACCATGGAAACGGTAAAAGTAAGTAAGGGACGACATTTTTTGAAAAAGGGAGACAGGCTTAAGGGTCTGTTTGTAATATTGCAGGGAAATGTCCGGGTAATTTCAGAGAATGATGAATTCCGCATGAATGCGGGGAGCATTGTGGGACTGGCGGAGAGCCTTTCGGACAGTTATGTATGTGATTATGTGGCGGAAACGGATTGTATGCTTTATGCATTTCCCTATCGGACGGTAGATGATTATAAGAGGATATTTACAGAGGAAGAGAAATATGTGGCGGTATTTGCCATGGGAGCGGTTCATCAGGCAGATATGATGATACGCCGGTATGATACATTTTATAAAAAGGCCAGAGAGTTCTATCGTTTTCTTGCAGAGAGCTTTGGAGAATATCAGAAGCTGTGCGGGGAGCTTGGAATGCCTCAGAAGCAGCTTGCAAGACTTAATTCTCTTGCCCCTGCTGACATCGAAGAACCGATACAACCCTGGGTGTGCGCATATTATGAACGTATGTCCGCCTTGCCTTTGCAGGCATTGGATCAGCAGCTTGCCAGAGATTATGTGCTGGGGACGGGGGCTGTTTCCAATGCAGTCTGCTGGATGAAGAAGTCTATGGAACTGGTGGGAGTGATAAAAGCTTATCTGAGGGAACATAAGGATCTTCTTTTGTCAGGAACTTCGGAAAACCTGTTCCGCATGTATTTTGAGCTGGCGAAAAAGGCGGCTTTTACCGGCGCTGATATCAGTGCTGTACAGCAGAAAATTGCTGAGTTAATGGAATTTGCACGGAAAATCGGTTTCTATCCGGAGCAGATGATAAACTCCAATTTGGCTGAATATGAGAATTATGATTTCACCCGGACTGTTCAGGCTGAAAACGGCGGCCAGGAGGAAGAAATTGCAGAGCCTTATGAAGAGGAAATTGATTATCTGTCACAGATTCTGGAATATTCTGAATATCAGGAAGAAAAAGCAAAGAGCTTCCGGTCTTCTCTCCAGGAATACAAAAATTTGCCGGATATCCTTGCCACGACAGATGATGTGCGCAGACTCCGCCGGAAGATTACGGATGATTTTTACGCTATATATGAATTGTGCTTTTTCCATTCGCTGAAGGGGGGATATATGCCCACTTCCGTGAAAATGTTCCTGAATTTTGGATTTATGGATGAAGAGATGGCGGGAAAGGAAAATACCCGCAGCCTGTTTGAAGCGGCAGGCCGAATAAGACGCTGCAAAGCGGCCAACGTGTATACCATATATGATTGGCTGCTGAGTGTTTATCGGGGAGAGAATGAACCCTCCAGAAATGAATTTGACATGGATTATACCGGTTATCTGAATGAGCAGAAAAAGACCGGAAAGATTACGGCCGCCCAGGTGCCGATTCTGGCAAAGGATAATCAGGAGAAATTAAAGTTCGAGCTGCAGAATATGTTCGTATCCACGAATCGCGCCACCTATGGAAAGATATCTACCTTCTGCCCGATTCTCTATAAAGACGATATTATCGGGTCGGTGGAGCATATGCTGATAACGGCAGAAAAGGCCAATGAAGCGTTAGATGAGATTCGTAAGATTGATTTCTCCCTGTTTTATCGGGAAGTTGGATTCTCAGATCCGGAGCATGAAGTCAATATGGAGATGATTCAGAAGGAAGTGATTCCTTATATTATTCTGATGCCCAATGCAGGAAGCAAGGCAATGATGTGGCAGGAGACGGCGGGAATCAAGAAGGATACCCAGGCAAGGTTTATTTTCCCCATACTGACTGTGACAGATGTAGGGGAACTGATGGTAGAGGTATGCGGCCGGTTCCGCTGGGAGATGTGCAGAAAGATTCAGGGCGTGCGCTGGAATGATATCACGGAGGCTTCTCTGACTTCCGAGTACAATGATTATATCCAGTATTATCGGAAGAATCATGACCTGTCTGCAGATGCAAAGGAAAAGGTGAAGAATGCCCTTTACAAGTCCAAGAATAATTATCGGGAGGTATTTGTAAAGGATTACCAGAGCTGGATTCGGTATGAATCTAAGGGAAGCTTCCGTCTGAATAAGGTATCAAGGGATATTATCTTCCGGTACTGCCCCTTTAATAAGGCAATCCGCACGGAATTGAAAGTAAATCCTATGTACCGTGAAATGTTTGAAAAATACGAGATATTAAAGGACAGGAAAGCCCGCCATATGCTGCTGTGGTATGACAGATATCAGAAGAAGGGCGGCACAATTACAGAAGAACTGCAGGCAAATAAAGATTTCTATGATCTATAAAGAAGAACTGTTATGGGGCTGTTATTTTCCGACAGCCCCATTGCTATGCTTCATTCTCTGAAAAACGTTTGAGATGAAGCAGTCTTTCTTCTGTCTCAGCCTCACCACAATGCTTCTTCCGTCTCAGAATCTGAAATTACGGTAACGCGTTCTGCCAGTCAAATTGTCATTAAGGTTAACGTGAAGGTAAGCGTAAGCTTATCAGAGGTTTTCTCGTCACAGAAGGCAGGAAAGGAGACGCCGGAGGCGTCAGGAATGCAGCTGGCAGTCAGAGAGCCTTTCATGGATTCGGCCAGAGATTTGGCAATGGCAAGGCCCAGCCCTGTGCCGCTTTTCGTCCTGGCAAAGTCCTGCATATAGAAACGTTCAAACAGATGGGGAACATCTTCCGGCCGAAGGGATTCGGCGCCGTTGGTAAATTGGATGCAGATGTTTCCCGGCTGTTCTTCCAATGAAATTTTCAAAAATCCAGTTCCATATCGTCCGGCGTTTTGAAACAGGTTGGCAAAGATCCGTTCCAGCGCCCAGGGATCTCCCAGCGCCATAACAGGATGTGTTGGCAGGGTGTGTTCTAAGACCATCTGTGAGCGCTCCAGAATCTGATAATGATCCAAAAGCGCTTCCCGAAGTATCCGGCCGGCGTCCACTTGCTGTAAGGTTATTTGGCAGTCGTGAGAGGACAGACGGGAGAAATCATAGAATTGAGATACCAGATGTTCCATGGCGTAGGTTTTTCTTTCGATGATTTCAAGAATTTCAGCGGCGTCAGAGCCATCTGCCTGTTTCAGGAATTTTAAGTAACCAAGAATTACGGTAAGAGGAGTCCGTAAGTCATGGCTGATTTGTTCTATCTGATGCTGGAATTGTTTTTCGCGTTTTTCATAATTCTGCCGTTCCCGGCGCAGATCTTCCAGCATACGGTTAGTGGCGCACAGAAGATGTTCCAAATCCTGATCCGGCGTAGCCAGGTGCAGGATTTGATTTTGGCTGAGATCTTTTTGGATTTCCTGCAATTCCCGGCAGGCTTCCTTCAGTGCGTGTTTGATGAGAAAGCAGCGGAGTGTGAAGTATCCGCCTGCAAAGAGCAGGACGGCAAAAAGCAAATAGATCATAACTCCTCCTTGCTGTGGATTTAAGTATCTTTTTTCCGAAGGGCAGCAATGGCCCAGAGACTAAACAGCAGAATTCCAATGCCTCCGGCAGTCAGGCATTTGCCCATACCGGCTCCGGTATCCCAGACGGTAATGCAGGTTTTTGTTGTGACCTGCATCCCAGGGTGCCCCAGATTTGTGAAAAAATTAGCAGGCATCCAAAGGGCGGCAGTTTGTAGAAACTCCAGCTTTATGCTCAAAAGAAAAATGATTTTCGGAATGCCGAACATAATGAAATACCATGCAAGAATGCTGTAAATGACCTGTCCAAACAGTTCCAGCATAAAAATTCCTAACACTACAGAAGAAGTGGCTACCAAAGAAACTGCGGGGATTTCCATGAATAGATCCCGCATAGTGACAGGGCCCTGCCGGGGCAGCAGCAGGGAAGCGCTGCTGGCATAAACGGCCATGGTGGGAATCAAAATTAAAAATGCGGTAAACAGGCTTATCAAGCATTTTCCCAGGAACAGGTTTGTGCGGCAAATTCCATAGGCGATGCTGTTTTTTCGGGTGCCGTTTCTATTTTCTCCTTCATATAAAATTGCTGCAATGAAAAAGGCGATCAGACAATACAGCATAGGCTGACTAACCAGATTGGAATAGGAAAAGGAAGTGGTGGCGTAGGAAAAGTCCGGGGCATAGCGGTGAAACAGCAAGAGAACCATATTAAACAAAAGGGTAAGGCCGGATAAAATCAGGGCGGTCAGGTATACGGGTTTGGTGTGGAAGACTCTGTAGCATTCGCTTTTGATGTAATTTGTCATTTGCTAACTCCTTTTAAATTAATGAAATATTCCTCCAGTGAAGCGTGACGCTGTTCTAAGCTTTTGATAAGAATTCCGTGTTCTGCGGCAAGCTGGCTGTAGAATTCTGGTTTTCTCATGGGATTGGTAATTTCAATGCTCTGATCCGGAAGTACCAGGCAGGAATCCTTTGGGGCGTGTTTTTCCAGCAGGACGGTATAGCTTTGAGGATCGGTTACTGTAATATTCAGATAATCATTGCATTGTTCCATTAGCTTTTCCGAAGATATTTCTTCCAGAATCCGTCCCTTGTGGAGGAATCCAAAGGTATCGGCAGTCTGCTGCAATTCTGTCAGGATGTGGCTGGAAAGCAGAATGGTGATATTTTTCTCCTGGTTCAGCCGATGGAACAGGTTTCTCAGTTCAATAATGCCGCTGGGGTCCAGCCCGTTGATAGGTTCATCCAGAATCAGAATCTGAGGTTCGCTGATTAGGGCAATGGCAAGGCCAAGTCGCTGTTTTTGCCCCAGGGAAAGGGTTTTGCACTTGCTTTTCCGTTTTTCCCAGATACCGGTAAGCTTTAAGATTTCTTCGATTTTTTCTTTGCCGGGCACGCCTTTTTGGATGCGGTAGTATTCCAGCATTTGCTCTGCGGTCATTCCTGGGAAAAATCCCGGCTGTTCAATGATGGTTCCTGTTTGCCTGCGGCAGCGTTCCAGCTCTTTTTCCCCAGTTTTTCCAAACAGCAGGATTTCACCGGAAGCTGCAAAGATATGGCCTGCCAGTAATTTTAAGAGGGTGGATTTACCGGCGCCGTTATCGCCGATCAGCCCGTAAATACTCCCTCGGGCTACATGGATGCTTACCCCATCCAGAGCCAGGAGAGAGCCGTAAGATTTTGTTACGGATTTTGTCTCTATGACGTATTCTCTGTTCATTGCATTTCCTCCCTGTTGGATTTGCTTATTAAATTGGTCTCCTGCACAGTCTGCCTTCCGGCGGGAGGAAGGCATGTCACTGCTGCGAAGGGCGAGGGTTTTTACCGTTATATCATAAGGGTTCAGGTTTTAATTAGTCATAAAGAACTTTTAAAGAAGTTATAAAGTTTCGCAAAGTTTAAAGCCGATTCCGTAGACTGTCTGGATGTATTCTTCTTTTGGGTCGGCGGACTTTAATTTTTTGCGCAGATTGCTGACATGGACGTTGACGGTGTTGTTTTCACCGTAATAACCGCCCTTCCAGACCAGTTCATAGAGGCGTTCTCTGGAATATACCTTTTCTGGCGTTTGCAGGAAGAGATGCAGCAGGTCAAATTCCCTTACGGTCAGAGAGAGCTCTGTGCCGTTGACCAGGACCTTCCGGGTATCAGGACAGAGGGTAAGGTTTTTGCAGGACAAAAGGGCGGGCGAATGTATGTTTCTTAAGGTTCGCCGGAGAGCAGCCTGAATTCGGGCGATAATCTCTTCTGGTTCAAAAGGTTTTGTGATGTAATCGTCAGCGCCGGATGTCAGCAGCGTTACTTTGTCATTCAAGGAGCTTTTGGCTGAGAGAACAAGCACGGGAATGCTGCTGCGCATGGTTTCCCGGATTTCAAACAACAGTTCTTGTCCGGACAGTCCCGGAAGCATAAGATCCAGCAGAATTAAATCCGGCTGTTCCCTTTCCAGCAAAAGCCTGGCCTCTGTGCCGGAATAAGCCTGGGCTGTGGTATAGCCGGCAGTTGTGAGGATTTTTGTTAGCAGGAGATTGATGTCCGGCTCATCTTCGATGATTAGTATGTTGTATGGCATAGCGACCTCCGTAATTGCAGAAATTATCCTTATTGGGAAGGATGGTGATAGGAAAGTTACGAACTTTAACATTTCACAGTAACACAGTCTTTCCCATAAGATAAAAATAGAAGAGACCAGCGGGGGAGCCACTGGTCTCTTCATGAGGGGAGTATAAATAATTAATAAGGGGTATAACTTAGTAAGAAAAATTTCAGAAGGTGAAATCCTCCTTACAAATGCTATTATAGTACAGCTTGTCATAAAATGCAAGAGGAAAATGAAAAAAATTTAAAAAAATTTTTGGCTTGAATTTTTGAATAAAAAAAGCGCCTTTATCAGATACTATGAAAGCAGTAAAGATTTAGGAGGAAAATAAAAATGGCAAAAAACAGCAATATGCAGAACAAAAGCACAAACGGAACCAATGAAGCCGGAAGCATGAAGAATACAACTTCTCAGAACAGCACAAAGAATGCATATTCTCAGAACAGCACAAAGAATGCATATTCTCAGAACAGCACAAAGAATTCTTCTTCTCAGAACAAGTCCAGCAATAAGGCAAGCAATGAGAGCGGCTCCAATTGCCATGATTCTTACGAGAGATAATTGACAAAAGGAAGAAAACTGCATAGTATAATAATGTAGAAACAGATTACCGGAAAGTGATTTCCGGTAATCTGTTTTATACTCTGTTTAAGGGGTGAGATTATGGAGTTTCAGACGATTGGTATCCGGGAATTTAATGAATACCGCAGACGTCCTGACGCCTGGGTGATAGATTTGCGCAGCAAAGAAGAATTTGAAGAGGTTCATGTGGAAGGAGCCAGAAATATACCTTATGAAGAACTGGAAATGTTTCGGAAATATCTGCCAAAAGATAAACTGTACCTCTTATATTGCGACAGGGGTTCCAGCAGCCTGATGGCGGCAAAGGAACTGAGCCGGGACGGCTACCGGACAGCAACGCTGGTAGGCGGAATGAATACTGTACTGCAAAAACAATAAAATGATTGACAGCCGGAAGGTGAGAAGATAATATATTCTTAGAACCTTCCGGCTATTTATTATGGAAGTGAAAGAAGCAAACGGAGACAGAAATGAAAACATTTGAATTGATTGCGCCCTGCCATTTTGGCCTGGAGGCGGTTTTAAAAAGAGAAATATATGATCTGGGATATGAAATTACTAAGGTAGAGGATGGAAGAGTGACTTTTGAGGGAGATGCGGAGGCCATATGCCGCGCCAATATTTTCCTTCGCACTGCAGAGCGGGTGCTGCTGAAGGTGGGGCAGTTCCATGCGGAAACATTTGAAGAGCTGTTTCAGGGAATCAAAAGCATCCCCTGGGAAGATTATATTCCGAAAGACGGCAGATTCTGGGTTGCCAAAGCGTCTTCCATTAAGAGTAAACTATTCAGTCCTTCTGACATACAGTCCATTGTGAAAAAGGCAATGGTGGAGCGGTTAAAGGGAAAATATCATGTGGAATGGTTTCCGGAGTCCGGTGCAGAATATCCACTGCGCCTGTTTCTGATGAAGAATGAAGTGACTCTGGGGATTGACGCCTCCGGGAACTCTCTCCACAAAAGAGGATACCGGCTTATGACAAGCAAAGCGCCTGTTGCGGAGACACTGGCGGCGGCATTAATTATGCTGACCCCCTGGAAGAAGGATCGGATTCTTGTAGATCCCTTTTGCGGCAGCGGAACTTTTCCCATCGAGGCGGCTATGATGGCGGCCAATATTGCGCCGGGAATGAACCGGGAGTTTAAAGCAGAGGGGTGGGAGAACCTGATACCGCATAAATTGTGGTATGAAGGAGTGGAAGAAGCAGAAGACCTGATCAACCGGCAAATCAAAGCGGATATTCAGGGATACGATATTGATAAGGAAGTGGTGAAAGCGGCCAGGGACAATGCCAGACGGGCAGGAGTGGAGGAATTGATACATTTTCAGCAACGTCCGGTTGACCAGCTGAACCATCCGAAAAAATATGGATTTGTCATCTGCAACCCGCCCTATGGAGAGCGGATGGAAGAGAAGGAGGCGCTTCCGGGACTTTACAGAGAAATCGGAGAAGCCGTTCGGCGGTTAGACAGCTGGTCCGCCTATCTGCTTACCAGTTATGAAGATACCGAGAAATGTATGGGAAGAAAAGCCGACAAGAACCGTAAAATTTATAATGGAATGCTGAAAACTTACTTTTACCAGTTCCAGGGACCCAAGCCGCCGAAACGAAACAGGCGTCCCCAGTCCGCAGAGGAAGAGGTGGACAGGTGAGAAAGTCAGGAAAATACATAGTGATGGCCGTAATTCTTATGCTTGCGGTGATTGTTCAGTTTGCCGGTTACAGCGGAAGGAGCGAGAAGGTGGAACGCTTTCGGGGCGCAAGGCTGGAGGAAGAAATATGGAACCCTCTGATTGCGGAAAGCATCAATAAGCAGACACTGACGCTTCTTGTGGATAACCGGGAACTGACCAATAAGGAGCATGGAATTTTTATGGATCAGAACCTGAACCTTATGCTCCCTCTTTCTGCCTTGGGAGACAGTTTTAACTGCAGCGCTCATTTATATGAGAAGCAGAAGCTGGTATTGGAGAAACGTTCCGATGTCATCGCTTTTCAGTTAGAAGATGAGAATGTAAAGGTGAATGGCAAAAAGGAAAAAATTGCATCGCCTATGATTTATGAGGATGGAGAATACTATGTAGCGGCAAAAACAGTGGCGGAAAAACTGAATTTTAATTATAATTGGAATATTGACAAAAACCAGGCTATAGCGATTGATACGGCAAAAGAAAGCGGCATCCTGCCTCTTCAGTATGATTTGCGGGACAGGCAGCGGGCGCCGAAAATAAAGAATCAGGGCCCTTATGGAACCTGCTGGGCTTTCGCGGCGCTATCCGCCATGGAGTCAATTCTGTTGCCTGAGGAAAACTGGGAGCTGTCGCCGGATCATATGACATTGCAGAACGGTTTTGTGCGCAAACAGGCGGAGGGCGGGGAATATACCATGGGAATGGCCTATCTTGCCGCCTGGCAGGGACCGGTAAATGAGAAGGATGATCCCTACGGGGACGGCATTTCAGCAGAAGGGCTTGAGCCGGTGAAGCATGTACAGGAAATCCAGCTTCTGGATGGTAAAGATTTTGAAAAGATCAAGGAATCTGTGTTTAAGTACGGTGGGGTGCAGACGGCTATTTACAGCGCCTTGGATGATTCCGGCTCCTATTCTCCTTATTATAACAGCGAAACCTATGCCTATTGCTATGCAGGTGCAGAGAAGCCCAACCATGAAATTATGATTATTGGCTGGGATGACACATATCCCAAAGAAAACTTTAATATGGAAGTGGAGGATGACGGAGCGTTTCTTTGCCAGAATAGCTGGGGAGAGGAATTTGGAGAGAAAGGCGTATTTTACGTTTCTTATTATGATGTAAACATCGGAACCCATGGCGTTATTTACACAGGAATTGAAGAGACAGATAATTATGACCAGATTTATCAGTCGGATTTATGCGGCTGGGTGGGGCAGCTGGGGTATAATAGAGAAAGTGTTTACGGGGCAAATGTATATACGGCCCGTTCAGCGGAAACGCTGCGTGCGGCAGGATTTTACGCTACCGGAAAAGAAACTTCTTATGAGCTGTATGTGGTAAATAATTTTGAAAATACAGATTCTTTGGAAGAACGAGTGAAGGTGGCAAGCGGAGTTCTGACAAATCCGGGTTATTATACGGTGAAATTTGAGAAGGAATGTCAGGTGGAACAGGGAGAAAAATTTGCGATAGTGCTCCGCATCACAACTCCAGGTTCGGTGCATCCCATGGCTATTGAATATGCAGCAGATGAAATGACAGAAAATGTGGATTTGTCAGACGGGCAGGGCTATATCAGTTCTGGAGGCAAGAAATGGGAAAGCGCAGAGGATAAGCAGGACTGTAATCTGTGCCTGAAGGTTTATTCCCAGAACGTCCAATAGCACTCATTGGTCTGTTTTACAGGGCGATGGAGATAACAGGCGGCGGGACCAGACAAAAGAGGCGATAAGAATAATGGAAGAAAAAATATGGAAGAAAAAATACTGAAGGCGTCATCAGCGGTTTTTACTCTGATGATAGCAGGAGCGGTTCTTATTTTAGGACAATTTTCTGTGGTGAATAAAAGAGAGGCGAAGCGGGAACAGATGTCAGAGCTTCAGATGCTTGCTTATTATACCGAGCAGGCGGAAGAAGAGGAGGACATTGCCTTCCGTCAGCAGCTTCGATTAGAGCTTCCGGCAGGAATGACGGAAGATAAGATTGTGATTGAAAATGATTATGTGAAGCAGCTGATCACCATTCAGATTCCGGAGGTGGAAAAAGATTATTTCCGGGAGCATCCTCTGTTGGGCAGAAGTGATTATATTAACGACCTGTATATGGAAAACGGTGTGATAGAGATTACTATGGATGCGGTTTATGAGGTGAATACTGTAGTGAAAAACGGCTATTTGTATGTGAATTTTCTGACGCCCAGACAGGTGTATGATAAGGTAGTGGTGATTGACGCCGGCCATGGCGGAGGCGCTCCAGGGGCAATCAAGCAGGGAATTATGGAGAAAGACATTAATTTGTCCATTGTGCTGGAACTGAAAAAGCTTCTGGACGAAAATGACAGGAACCTGGGCGTATATTATACCAGAACAGAAGACATTAATCCTACCTTTGAGCAGCGGGCGCAGCTTGGCGGGAAGGTCAGGGCAAATTTCTTCATCAGCGTTCACAGCAATTCTACCACAGACGGACAGATGTCTGATTATAATGGTACAGAGGTGATGTACGACGAGGAGAAAGACGGCGAGGGGTTCAGCAGCAAGCATCTTGCAGAGATCTGCCTTGAGGAAATTACTGGCTCTATGGGCAGCAAAAATAACGGGCTGACCCATGGCAACGGGATATATATTATCCGGAATAACGAAGTTCCGGCAGCCCTGATTGAAGTGGGATTTATGACAAATCAGGCGGAATTAAATAAGCTGAATTCCGCGGAGTATCAGAAACTTGCGGCTCAGGGAATCTACAATGCTATTATGCGGGCATTGGATGAAGGATATTAAGTGATGGAATAGAATCAGGGAGGAAAACGGAAGATGGAGAAAGTAATATTTGCTACAGGAAATCAGGAAAAAATACGGGAAATCCGGGAAATTTTGTCAGATTCCTGTATGGAAATTCTTTCTATGAAAGAAATAGGAATTGATCTTGACATTACAGAGGATGGAAATACCTTTGAGGAAAATGCTATGATTAAAGCCTCTGCGCTGGCAAAAGACCTTCAAGATGAAAATGCGGTGGTGCTGGCAGATGATTCCGGGCTGGAGGTGGACTATCTGAATAAAGAGCCAGGAATTTATTCCGCAAGGTATATGGGGGAAGACACCTCTTATGATATTAAAAATCAGAATATTATAGATCGGTTAGAAGGAGTGCCGAAGGAACAGCGGACTGCAAGGTTTGTCTGCGCAATTGCAGCAGTTTTTCCGGATGGATCTTCCTGCATTACCAGAGGAACCATAGAAGGATATATCGGTTGGGAGCCTGCCGGAAAAAATGGTTTCGGCTATGATCCTATTTTTTATGTAGATGAGTATCATTGTTCTACCGCTCAGTTGTCCAGGGAGAAAAAGAACCAGATGAGCCACCGGGGAAAAGCGCTTCGTGCCATGAGAGAAAAGTTAGCAGGCAGATAGGGATGGGTTATGAGAATATTGATTGTAAGCGACACACATAAGAAGCATGACAATTTGAAAAGAATTCTGGAACGGGAAACGGATATCGACCTGATGATACATTTGGGGGATTCTGAAGGATACGAAGACTATCTGGCAGAACTGGCAGGATGTCCTATGGAAATTGTTTTGGGAAATAATGATTTTTTTTCTGATCTGGATCGGGAAAAAGAGCTTCAGATCGGAAAGTATAAGGCGCTGATTACCCATGGGCATTATTATTATGTTTCTATGGGCGTGGAGGATCTGAAAAAAGAAGCTGTGGGAAGAGGAATGGATGTTGTGATGTTCGGGCATACACACCGTCCGCTTTTGGATTACAGCAGGGGAATTGTCACTTTAAATCCCGGAAGTGTGTCCTATCCAAGGCAGGAGGGCCGGCGCCCTTCTTATGCCATCATGGAGATTGATGGGAAAGGAGAGGCCCATTATTATATTGAATATCTGCAGTAAAGGGATTTTAGGGCAGCAGGCAGGAAATCAGATTTCAGGAAGGCGCTTTCCTGTATCGAATATCTGCAGTAAATTGGGTGTGAAAAACATTAATAGAAAAAAAGGGAAAAAAGTTGTTGACATTTGGAAATGTTTCGCATATAATATAACTTGCGTTACGGTTGACGCAGAGATTGACCGCCGGGGTGTGGCTCAGCTTGGCTAGAGCGCCTGGTTTGGGACCAGGAGGTCGCAGGTTCGAATCCTGTCACCCCGATCTCTGTGCGGGTGTAGTTCAATGGTAGAACACCAGCCTTCCAAGCTGGATACGTGGGTTCGATTCCCATCACCCGCTTCGTGTGTTCGTAGCTCAGCTGGATAGAGCAACGGCCTTCTAAGCCGTGGGTCGGGGGTTCGAATCCCTTCGAGCACATTTTACAGATTCTCAGATGAATCTGTTGAATATATGGTGGGTATAGCGCAGTTGGTTAGCGCGCCAGATTGTGGCTCTGGAGGCCCAGGGTTCGAATCCCTGTATCCACCTTTTCTTAATTTAGGGGCTGTCTGCAGAGTACGCGCCCAAATTGATGGGCTATCGCCAAGCGGTAAGGCACAGGACTTTGACTCCTGCATTCGCTGGTTCGAATCCAGCTAGCCCAGTTACATATGGGATATTAGCTCAGATGGTAGAGCACTTGACTTTTAATCAAGTTGTCCGGGGTTCGAATCCCCGATGTCTCATTGAACTATGAATGGGAATTCCTGTTTTCAGGGATTCCCGATTTTCTCTATGAATACAGGCGGATGTGGCGGAACTGGCAGACGCGCCAGACTTAGGATCTGGTGGGAGACCGTGCAGGTTCGATTCCTGTCATCCGCATGGAACCAGGGCTTCTGAGGGGTTAGGATACCTCGGAAGCCCTGGCTTTTTTGTGTTTGGCAGCAATTTTTACAGCAACGGGCAGAACTGTGGAAAAATCAGGTTGCTAAAATAATAGCTAAAGGATAATTTGCAGTTTTGCTAGAAATGATAGAGCGTTTCATGCAGCCTGAAACTGAAGAAAAAAGGGATTTTTTTAACCGTGGAGATGATGGGATTATGCTCAATATAAAAGGGCATGATATCTTACTGGTTATTAAGGAAGATTAGTGAATTCTTAGACACGAAATAACATAAAAGTAGCAGGAATATGGCCAGCAGTCCAAAAAGCATGCGTATCAATTTACGGGAAGTCAACGCGAGTGCACGTTTGTGCTGATGGGTTCTTACCTCAGCAAATTTCTTGTCATAAAAAGCTTTGTATTCCGGGCAGTGCTGTATCACGCTCCCGGCGGCTTCGAATGCTCTTCTTTGTCCAGCATGGCAAATTCACTGAACTTAAGGAAAATGTTGTTGAGCATGTAGGTCTTCTCCCTGGCTATACATTCCGTGATGTGGAGCCTGTGTCTGGTAAGCCGCTGAGGGCAAGGTATTGCGCGCCCCGCCAGGGTTCGGTATGTATATGCCCGACCCTTGCGAAATCAGCGATGATAAAGGAATCAATGCCATCGTTCTTGTCAAGGGAATTGAAGGATTTTTTGCACTGATTTACCTCATAGGGGTTGAGGCAGTAGACCTTTGTGGAAAAAGGGGCCAGCTTTTCGGAGATGGAGAGGTAATTGGCGATATGGACGCCGTAAAAACCTGTGGATTCCAGGCCGATGACAACAGCCCGGAATTCGTGGTGCTGTGAAAGCGCCTGGGCAATCATTTCCTTCATCTGCACTGCGCCGCCCTGTGCGTTAGCCACGGGAACCATCCTGATCAGGAAATCCTGGTCAAAGTTAAGTGCAGAGATAACGTTCGTGTGGGAACCGATATCAATCCCCACAAAAAGCGTTGACAGGTAATCGATTTTTATCTTCTTCATGTGTAATCACCACCTTTCCGGTAAGGATTGGGAACAGGGGCCAAAGCTTATCCCGGCCCGGGGCACCAGCTGCAACCTTGCGTTATCAGCGCTGGTCCAGGAGAAATACCCTGCTGGGGGCTAGACCTGGCGGTGCAGCATTTGTGTAAGCAGTCAAGGTGGCGGTGCGGGCTGCATGCTTTCTAAGCGATAGCGGATGCTTTGCAGGAGGGACGAAGCAGTGCCTTAGCCCAGGTTCCACTGGGAACCATTATAGCGCGGGACGCTCTGGTAAAAAGTAGTAAGTGACAAGCTTATAGATGAGACAGGATGCGCCAGCATTATGGGAGAAAGGGAGAACCCTTCCAGACCTCCATCAGAATATCCTCACATCTATGTAGAAAGAGCTGAGACTGGTGGCTATTAACTGTATAGATGGGAAGGGATGGGGAGGGAGTCCTCCTAGAAATCATCCTGCATCCATATCACAAAAAAAGAATAAGTCTATAGCCTGTCCTAACTGGCTATAAACTTATTATACGAGGATGGAAAGCTATGGATAAAATGGAAAGGGACAGATTTTACGATTGTTGTAATTTGCCGGATTACTGTGTATAATAGAACCAAAGAATGCTGCAGGGTTTACAGGATATGCAGGGCTTTCCAGCAAAAGTGGAAGAAGGCAGGTAAAAGGAGATAAAAAGTATGAGGACAGAACAAATAGGGAATATAGAAACAACACAAACAAATTGGGAAGAATTAAGCATATCTAATGATTTCCTGTTTGGGAAGGTCATGCAGAACCCGGAACTGTGCAAAGAATTATTGCAAAGGATTCTGCCAGGTTTGGAGATAGACCGCGTTGAATATCCAGAATTGCAGAAAAATATTAAGCCAAATATGGATGCCCATGGTGTTAGGCTGGATGTGTATGTAAAGGATGATAAAGAGGATAACAGCGTTTCAATGGGAGATAAAGCAGTAAAGATATTCCTGAATGCAAAAGGAACATTGGATGATGTCAGTAAAGAGTTAAAAGCATTTCTGGATTATGTGGCGGGAAAGGAAGCAGGAGATTCTTATGTAAAGAAATTGGAAGAAGCCGTAGAAGAAGCAAAGAAAAACAGGGGATGGAGGCATGAGTATATGACGTTACCAGGAGAACCAGAAAATTGGAGAAAAACGTGGAGAAGAAAAAATGATAGTCAATGCACTCAAAACTACAAAAAGCATTAAGCAAACATCAATTATTTTGCAGTTATCAGAACAGGAAGTTAGAGAAATTGCGGAAGAAAAGAATCTTTTGATAAATGATTAAGACTTATATAACAGGCAGAACATAACATGTGTTCTGTCTTATCTTTAAGGATGTAATATTTTGGGTAATTTACGCATTTAGGCATGTTATGGATAGCCATATCAAAAATGAATACGAGTGTTATTGACAAACCGATATAGGAATTCGCAGGATAGTGTATGAAAGACCATCCTGCGGATTTTTTATTGTAATGAAAATGCTCTAAATATTTTTATTTTTTAAAGTTCGTGATTTAGTGGATTTATTACGGTTTTGCATCTGTATGGGAGACAACGATAAAATATATGTCAAAGGGAAAATGGGGATTTGAAATGCAGCCCTTTGTGGCGGATGCAGATTGGGCTTTTTATGATGCCGGAAAGACAACGGCGGAAATTATCAGAGGATAGTGTGAAAGAGAGTAAATTAAGCCAAAAACGTGAAATAGACACAAAAACAAGGCTCACACCGTGAACCTAAATAAGAGTATTCCCACCTTGATAAAAGGGGCGCACCTGCACATCAACAACAAATGGGTGGGTGCATCTGACATTGATGCCGGGAATGCCTTATAAAATTGAATCTATTATAACACGAAAACTTGAAGGTGTGAACCACTTTCATTACTATTTGTGCCGCCAACTGAAAGGCGGCGGAATGGAGATTTTTTATGAAAGAATATATAGTGTGGCAAAAGAGTATGGATGTTTGATTTTGGGTTGTAATACAATTGGGCATCTTGGCGCAGGAATGATGCATTTGCATCGGACAGGAGACGATACAAGCGGATTGCATTGGGACTTAACAAGGCGCAATGGAGTAAACGCTTTAGCATTCCGGATGCCGCAGCATGGGATTTTCTTTGATATAGATGCGGATTGTGTTGGGTTCACGGAAAAGATAGGATGGAAATGGAACCGTCAGTGGACAAAATTGTTGGCACATAGCGGCACGTCGTTGTTTCTTTCTGTAGAGCCGGGACTTCCGTCAGAGGAGGAAGAGGAAGAATTAAAGTCTTATATGAAAACAGCCGCTGAATATCATGAACCGGCAAAACCATTAGACTGGGAAGATACGGCGTGTCCGGCATGCTGGGAAATTGATGGGGAACAAAAGAAGTTTGAGTGGTATACGCCAAAAGGCATTCTTTATGGAGATTTTTGACGGAGCGTTAGTACTCTAAGGAGAAAGATATGCATAAATTTAGATATGTGATTAAGGGGAAAAAGGGAATTCATTTGAAACCGGCAGGGCGTTTGGCAAAAGAAGCATGGAAATATGAAAGCGAAATCAAGATGGCAAAGGATTCGAAATCTGTGACAGTAACAGAGCCGCTGGCTGTTATTGGGCTTAGGGTGAAATGCGGTGATTCAGTGGAAATAGAAATAAATGGCGCGGATGAGGTGATTGCATGTGAAGGAATAAAAGATTTTTTTGAAAATAATTTGTAAATATATGAAAAGTTCTTGGGAGCTGAGGGAAGTGATTGTGCTTCCATTGTCCTATCAGAAAGGGGAAGAGAAGCAGAATTAATAGCATGAAAATTTTACGACTGTTATCTTTATGGAGCCAGGGTTTTTGAAAGTTTGAATCCTTTCAAAAGCCCTGGTTTTTTACTTGACACGAAAAATTGAAGAAAGTATACTAAAAATAAAGAAAAATGGCAAAGGAGCCATGGGGAAGGAGCAGAAGCTATGGAACAGGAGACGCTTCGGAAAGAGGATTCTTTTCGATTTGCAGATGTGGCTTTAGAGATCATATTGAAATTTGATCGGGATGGGAAGATATTGTACGGCAATAGTCGGGCTAAGACCGATTTGGGATATGGGGAAGAATTGACGCAGGTTAGCCTTCCTGCCCTGTTTCCCGCAGAATTGCAGCAGGAGAAGTACGAGGAAGGGATGCTGCTGGATGCAATGTCTGCCATGAGAGACGGCATGATGTACCGGAAGAACGGCACATGTTTTCCAGTACGTATGACCACAATTGTAGAAGGGGAGCAGAATCTGCTTTTTGCAATTAATATTGCCAAAAGGATTGAAACAGAGCGGAAGCTGGTTCGGATGAAAGAAGAGATGGAAGAAACCATCAAGGTACGGAATGAATTTGTGGCGAATGTTACCCATGAACTGCGCACGCCGGTGAACGGAATTCGAGGGCATGTGACGAATTTGCTGGAGGCGGGCGTTACCGGGGAGCAGAAGCGGACACTGGATATTATTCTTCGCTGCTGTGAGAATATGTCGGCCATTATCAATAATATTTTGGATTTTTCCAAGCTGGAGGCGGGAAAATTTACACTGGAGCAGAAGGAATTTAATTTTTACCAGATGATTAATCATACCGTAGAGACGAATATTACTGCAATTGATGCGAAAGGCTTACATATTATGGTAAATATTGATAAGTCAATTCCTGAATTTTTGATTGGAGATGAACTGCGCCTGACACAGATTCTCAACAATCTTTTATCTAATGCGGTAAAGTTTACCAGTGTAGGATACATTAATATAGAAGTAACGAAGACAGTGCAATTTGACGAT
This sequence comes from Petralouisia muris, assembly GCF_004793545.1. GTDB lineage: Bacteria > Bacillota > Clostridia > Lachnospirales > Lachnospiraceae > Petralouisia > Petralouisia muris. The sequence goes on from NZ_SRYA01000010.1 coordinate 46,122, forward strand.
GAAATCGAATTGTTCTTTGTGGTTTCCGATACAGGGATTGGAATTTCCCAAGAGGAAAAAGACAAGTTGTTTAAGAGTTTTTCTCAGGTGGACGCCTCGATAACCAGAAAATACGGCGGCACCGGATTGGGGCTTTCTATCACCAAGCAGCTGGTGGAATTGATGCAGGGCAGCATCCATCTGGACAGTGAGAAAGGGAAGGGAAGCAGCTTTTCGTACTCTGTGCGGCTTCATGTGGCTCAGAATAAGAAAGAAGAGCATAGTGTCCGAGAACAGTTTGAATTTATCAACCAGAATCAAGATATATCTCAGCCTGATGAAATTGGAGAGATCTTCCATTTCGGAACGGAGGAAAATGAAAAAGAACTGCGCAGCAAGATGGAGAAGCTGATTATCTGCATGGAGGTAGGGGCATGGGATAAGGCGGAAACTTTTTCGCATAATATCAAGGCGCTGCTGGAGGAAGCCCCTCAGGAGGTGAAAAAAGCAGCGTTTCGGCTTGAAATGAACGTCCGGAAGGAAAAATATGACAAGGCGGTAGAGCAATATAATAACCTGAAAAAGATATTTGAGGAAAACATCGGAGGAATGTGAGTATGGAAAGTATGGAAAGAGCCGGTACAGTGCCCCAGATTTTGATTGTGGATGATGTAGATGCAAATCTGATGATTCTGGAGAATATTATTTTGGAAATGGGATATGAACCAAGATGTGCAGGCAGCGCCGGTGAAGCTGCAAAGCTGATCACAGAGCGGCTGCCCCAGTTGATTCTTCTGGATGTGTTTATGCCGGAAATGGACGGATATGAATTCTGTGAACGGTTAAAGGAAAATCCCATTACCAGGGATATTCCAATTATTTTTATTTCAGCGGCCGATTCCAGTGAAGATAAGGTAAGGGGCTTTAAGCTGGGCGCAGTGGATTATATTGGAAAACCCTTTGAAGTAACGGAAGTTACCATGCGTGTAAAGAACCACTTGAAGCTTTATGAGATGCAGCAGGAACTGGAATTAAGCAACCGCCGGCTGCACAGTGTAATCAGCAGCCAGGCCAGAAGAATAGAGGAAGAACAGAAAAATATTCTTTACGCCCTGGCTGCTTTGAGTGAAGAAAAGGGAGCAAGTTCAGTCCATCATCTGGAAAATGTGGCGTATAATTGTCGTTTGCTGGCTCAAAGTCTTCAGTTTAGCCCGGGATATTCCGAAGAAATATCAGAGGCTTTTATTGATACCATTGAGGTGGCTTCCCGGCTGCACGATATTGGAAAGATTCAGACTCCCTGCAGGATTCAGGTGGAAGGAGATTCTTTCGAGCCTGAAAGAGCGGATATTTTAGAGCGTCATGTGCAGCAGGGAACGGCAATTTTAGAGAAAGTGTATGCCAGTACATCTGAAAACAGCTTTTTGCCTATGGCAATTGAAATTGCCCGTTTCCGTTATGCGAAATGGGATGGAACTGGATATCCGAAAGGAATTCATGGGAAAAATATACCATTATCGGCAAGAATTACCGCCATTGTAGATGTTTATGATGATTTGCTGGAAAAAAAACATGGAGAAGACAGCGGAAACAAGGCAGAAATTCTTAGAATTATGGAAGAAGGCAGCGGAACCTTTTTTGATCCGGAGATTGTAGATGTCTTTTTAAAGGTTCAGAAACAGCTTCATCATGAAGAAGGATAGCGGTAACGGAATTGACAAATAAAGGCGAATATAGTACCATAGATAATATGGAGTAAATATCTGATAGAAGTTTATGTGATAGGAGTAAGTTACTATGATTACGGAACAGGAATTTCATCGGATCGCAGTTTATGTAAAGCAAAAGTATGGAATAGATCTCAGCGGAAAGCAAATCCTGGTAAATGGGAGAATGGAAAATTATCTTTTGCGGAATGGCTACAGCGGATATGATGATTACATGACAAAGGTGGAGAATAATCCAAAAGGAGAGGAAGCGCGGAACCTGATTAATGTACTGACCACCAACCATACATATTTTATGCGTGAGTTTGAACATTTGGATTATATGAAGAAAGTGATACTTCCGCAGATTAAGGTGAAAGAGGCGTCTGCCAGGGACGTAAGAATTTGGTCGGCTGCGTCGTCCACAGGAGAAGAGCCATATACCATAGCCATGGTGCTGAGAGATTATTTTGGACCAGAACCCAATCGATGGGATACCAGAGTGCTTGCCACCGATATTTCCACCAAAGTTCTGGAAAAAGCCCAGCGAGGGAAATATTTGAAGGAACAGATAGAACCTTTGCCTGAGAGCTGGAAGAAGCGCTATTTTAAAAAGGTGAATGATCTGGAATATCAGGTCACGAAGGAATTAAGGGGGGAAGTGATTTTTCGGCAGTTTAATTTGATGAATAAATTTCCTTTCCATAAGAAATTTCATGTGGTTTTCATGAGAAATGTAATGATTTACTTTGATGAGGCCACCAAGCGCCAGCTTCTCTCCAGAGTGTATGATTTCCTGGAGCCGGGAGGATATCTGTTTGTGGGAACAACGGAAGCTGTTGATAGGAAAGGGTTGAAGTTTCAATATGTAGAGCCGTCTATCTATCGGAAATAAGTATGAAGAAAGCAGGTAAACAGGATGCGCAAAATCAGAGTGTTAGTGGTAGATGATTCATTGCTGTTTCGTAATCTGTTGGTGCAGAGCCTGAGTGAAGATCCAAGTATCGAAGTAGTTGCCCAGGCAGGAGACGCCTATGCAGCCCGGGATGCGATTTTGAAGTACCGTCCAGATGTAATGACCTTGGATGTGGAGATGCCCAGAATGGGCGGAATTGAATTTTTAAGAAAATTGCTGCCCCAGTATCCGCTGCCGGTGGTTGTAATCAGCGCAATGGATGAGAAAGTTTTTGACGCAATGGAAGCGGGCGCAGTGGATTTTGTATGTAAGCCCAATACAGTGGAACGGGACAAAGTCAGTTCTTTTTTGCGGAAGGAACTGGGAACAAAGATAAAGATTGCGTCAACGGTGAAGGTTGGAAGGCTGAAACGGGCGGAAGCATTTCCAGTAAACGGCGCGTCCAGCGTAAAGAGCAATATGGTGATTGCCATTGGGGCTTCTACTGGCGGAACGGAAGCCATATATGATGTGGTGCGCCAGTTCCGGAAAGATATTCCGGGAGTTGTGATTGTGCAGCATATGCCGCCGGGCTTCACACAGATGTATGCCAACAGGCTGAATAATCAGTGCCAGGTGGTAGTAAAGGAAGCGTCAACGGGAGACCGGGTTTTGCCGGGGCAGGTATTGATTGCGCCGGGGGATAAGCAGATGCGTCTGGTGAAAGTAAATGGAATGTATCAGGTAGAATGCAAGCATGGAGCGAAAGTCAGCGGGCATTGTCCGTCCGTGGATGTGCTGTTTCAGTCTGTGGCCAAAGCGGCCGGGAAAGAGGCAGTGGGCGTGATTCTGACCGGAATGGGCGGAGACGGCGCCAAAGGGCTTTTGGAGATGCGCAAAGCCGGAGCAATTACCATCGGCCAGGATGAAGCAAGCTGTGTTGTGTATGGTATGCCTAAAGTTGCGTTTGATATTGGAGCAGTGAAGTATCAGACGGAGCTTTCAAATATAGCAAATAAAGTATACAGTGTATTAAAGGCAAACTAGAAAGGAGAACAGGGATATGAAAATATTACTGGCAGAGGATGATTTCGCCAGCCGTAAATTTATGACAAATTATCTGGAGAAATACGGAGACTGTGACATAACCGTGGATGGAGAAGAAGCGGTGGATGCCTTTTTGATGGCATTGGAGGATGGAGAACCTTATGATTTGATTTGTCTGGATGTTATGATGCCGGTGCTGGATGGTTATCAGGCGCTGAAAGCAATCCGTGACATTGAGAAGGAACGGGGAATCCAGGGAAAAGACAGCGCAAAAATTATTATGACCACTGCATTGAATGAAGAAAGAAATGTGAAAAAAGCATTTGAAATGGGCTGTACGGTGTACTCCGGTAAACCGATAGACCTGGAAAAATTTGAAATGATTCTGAAGAAATTGGAATTGATATGATGACAATGGCTGAACATATTTACAAAAAGTACTACCAGGAAGAAGGGAGGCAGGAAAATGGCAGAAGATTTTAATACAGACAGTATGCTGGATATGTTTCTGTATGAGAGTGAACAGCTGCTTGAGACATTACAGAATACTGTGTTGGAAAAGAAAGATGAAGATTGCTTTGATGAAACCTCTATCAATGAAATCTTCCGTGTCATGCATACCATAAAGGGCTCTTCCGGGATTATGATGTATGAAAACATCACGAAGGTAGCCCACAAATTAGAAGACGTATTTTATTATTTAAGAGAGTCACATCCGGAGAATGTTCCGCATCTGGAACTGGTGGATCATGTCCTTGATGTAGCTGATTTTATTACAGGAGAGCTGGATAAGATTAAGGACGGTGAGACGCCGGACGGAGACGAGACGAAGATTGTGGAGGAAATTGATAAATTTCTGAAAAGAATCAAGTCAGGCATTGAAGAAAAGGGGAATGAGCTTCCGCCGGAAAATACTTATGTGGAGCCCAGTCAGTTCTATATTGCGCCTACCGGCAGCGAAAGCTATAAATATTATAAAGCGTCCATTTACTACAGAAGCGATACCCAGATGTGCAATATCCGGGCATATACAGCAGTATATTCTCTGAAAGAGATTACCGACGATATGGAATATATGCCGGACGACATTATTTCCAATGAGGACAGCGGAACAGTCATCCTGGAGGATGGGTTCCATATGCTGATTAAGTGCCAGTGCAGCAGAGAGGAAATTTTAAGTGCCATTGGCGATACTTCCGGCATGGAACGGGTGGAAATCAATGACTGCACCCAGCAGGAATTTGAAATGGGTTTCCATGATCACGGGCCGGAACCGATTATCATTGAAATGGATGATAAGGAGAAAAAGGACGCCGGCAAGAAGGAAGAGAAAAAGGAACCTGCGCCGGGAGATTATGTCATCAAAGGAAAAGAAACCGGCAAGGGAAAGAAACTGGTAAAAAATCAGCCCAAACCTTCTCCCAAGCAGACTTATATCAGTGTCAATGTGGAAAAAATGGATGCATTGATGGATATGATTGGAGAGCTTGTTATTTCCGAGGCGGTGGTGCTGCAGAATCCGGATTTGAAGGTTCCGGGACTGGATTTGACCAATTTCCAGAAGGCGTCCGGTCAGCTTGCCAAGATTACCACAGAGTTGCAGGACGTAATTATGTCCATGCGTATGATGCCGCTGACCAATACCTTCCAGAAAATGAACCGTATTGTATTCGATGTTTCCAGAAAGCTTGGAAAAGATATTGAACTGGAAGTGATCGGTGAGAATACGGAAGTGGATAAAAATATTATTGAACATATTTCCGATCCTCTGATGCATTTAATCCGTAATTCCGTGGATCATGGAATTGAAGAAAAAGAGGACCGTATTGCCGCAGGCAAGAATCCCCGGGGCAAAATTACTCTGGAAGCCAAGAATGAAGGCGGCAAGGTATATATTATCGTAAGAGACGACGGAAAAGGTCTGAATAAAGAAGTCCTTTATAACAAAGCCAGAAATAACGGGCTGATCGGCAATCGTCCCATGTCTGATTTTACAGATAAGGAGATCTATCAGTTCATCACGTTTGCAGGATTTTCCACCAAGGAGCAGGTGACGGAGTATTCCGGCCGCGGCGTGGGAATGGATGTGGTAGTGAAGAATATACAGGCAATCGGCGGCAAGCTGGAAATTGACAGTATGGAAGGCGCCGGTTCTGAAATGATTATGAAGATTCCTCTGACGCTGGCAATTATCAATGGAATTGTAATGCAGGTGGGGAATTCCACATTTGTGATTGAGACAAATGCGGTAAAAGAATTCGTAAGAATCAATAAAGATACAATCGTAAGAGAGCCGGACGGAGAAGAGTATGTGATGCTCCGGGGCGAGTGCTATCCGTTTATCAGGCTGAATGAAATGTATCATCTGCCAGGCTCCAATACAGATATTGAAGAAGGTATTGTAGTGGTACTGGAACATGAGAATAAATATATCGGTGTATTTATTGACCAGCTAATTGCAGAACAGGAGATTGTAGTAAAACCGATTCCTTCCTACATCAAAAAGGTGCAGGGACTTTCCGGATGCACCCAGCTTGGGGATGGAAGCATTGCGTTGATTCTGGATATTGCAGGGTTGATTGCCGGACAGGAAAGGAGTAGTTAGGCCATGGCAGAAGAATTGATGGATGTATTGGATGAACTGGATGATCTGGAAGAAGATGATTCACAAAAAGGTATGTTTATGACATTCCGGATTGGGGATGAGTGTTATGGGATTGCTATTGAGTATGTAAATGAGATTATCAGTACCCAGGTGATTACCCCGGTTCCGGAAGTGGAAGATTATATTAAAGGTCTGATTAATATCCGGGGAAAAATTATACCGGTAATTGACGTAAAAATACGTTTTAAGCAGGAGCCATTTGAGTACATGGACCGTACCTGCATTATTGTGATTGATGTAAAGGGAACAATGGTAGGACTGATCGTAGAGCAGATTGCGGATGTGATTACCATTGATGAGAAAGATATTATTCCGCCTCCATCGTTGAATCAAACCAGTTATGGAAAAGACAAATATGTGATCGGCCTGGTAAGGGTGGCAGATGAGGTGAAGTTATTATTAAGCCCGGAAAAACTTATCAGCGATGAAGAACCGGCTGCAATGGAATAAAATCTGTAACAGGTGGATACATGAAGGAGGACTTGAAGAATGAAAAATGTAAAAATAAGAACACGGCTGTATGTAGGATTTGGAATTATTTTCCTGCTGATTCTGACATTGGGAGTGATAAGCTACCGGCTTTTGGCCGGTATGGGTACTGGCACTGAGACGTTGATTCAGGAAGTGATTGTACTGGGGCTGACAGTGGTTTCACTGATTTTCAGTGTGACTATGTCTGTTACCATTATGCGGGATATCCGCAAATCTCTGGATCTTCTGATCAATGCGGCCAGAGAAATTGCGGCAGGAAATGCCAATTATACATTAACCAAATATAAAGACGATGAATTCGGCGAAGTAGTGGATGAATTCCAGAATATTATCGACAATATCAAATACCAGGGTGAAATTTCCAAGATGATTGCTCAGGGAGATTTGACAGCGGATGTGAAAGTTAATGGCGAAAAAGACGTACTGGGCAATGCATTGGATGATATTATCAGAGAAAACAACAGAATGCTTTCTGATATCCGGGAATCCACCATGCAGGTAACAGTAGGCTCTGAACAGGTATCGGATGCAAGCCAGGCTCTTGCGCAGGGAGCAACCGAGCAGGCAAGCGCTACCCAGGAAATTACGGCTTCCATGAATGAGATTGCAGAGAGAACCAAGGTAAATACCGAACAGATTAATGAAGCCAATGATTTGGTAGAGCACATGGGCAAAGAAGCTGTTGTCATCAATGACAGTATGACGGAAATGATGGGAGCGATGACAGATATCAACGAATCCTCCGAAAATATTTCCAAGATTATCAAGGTTATTGACGATATCGCATTCCAGACAAATATTCTTGCATTGAATGCAGCAGTTGAGGCGGCAAGAGCAGGTATCCACGGCAAAGGCTTTGCAGTAGTGGCAGAAGAAGTAAGAAATCTTGCAGGAAAGAGTGCATCTGCAGCCAGCGAAACAGCAGAAATGATTGAAGATTCTATTCATAAGGTTGTGCTTGGTTCAAAACTGGCAGAAGAGACCAGCGGTTCTCTGTCTGAAATTATGAACAAGATTGAGCAGGTGGTGGAATTAACCCACAGTATTGCAGTAGCTTCCAATGACCAGGCTACCGCGGTAACCCAGATTGATCAGGCGATTAACCAGGTATCCCAGGTAACCCAGACCAACTCAGCAACCAGTGAGGAATGTGCGGCTGCCAGCGAAGAATTGTCAAATCAGGCAGCGACATTGCGTCGTTTGGTAGGCAATTACAAGCTGAAGAATTCTGATAATTCATTTGGCAGCATGTCGGATGCCAATAGCTATCATGAGCCGGAAGAGAATGAGAAGATTATCTCTTTGGAAGGTGATTTTGGAAAATATTAAAAGAAGAATATCAGTGACGACAGAAAAACTGCCCCAGGAAGAAGATTTCTTTCCAGGGGCAGTTTTTTTATAAGGGGGTTGCCAGGAAATGAAATTTATACACAATATATGGTTGCGACCTAGAGAGAATCACAATATATATTGTGGAAAATCTTCCGTTTCCTGATTATACAGGAGTTCCAACTTCAATCAGATTACCATCCGGATCATAGAACCGAACCACCTTCTGACCCCAGCTGTGTTCCATCAGTTTATTGACATAGGTGACCGTTGGATAGAGTTCTTCCAGCTTTTGTACAAAAGCTTCAATATCACGTTCTTCGAAATACAATTCGCAGGAATTGTTCTGTGGGATAATTTCTTTTTCAATGAAATTTTTCCAGATAGATTCCTCCTGGAGGACAAGGCCCTCTGTCAGAATCATATTTCCATCATTGTCAAGGATAGGAGTAAGTCCGAACAGGTCATAATAAAATTGTTTTGATTTTTCTATATCTTTCACCACGATCAGGATATTTTTCAGTTTCATTTACATCCTCCTCAAGATTATTTGGCAGATCATCAGTTACTTCCTATGTATTGTTTGATAATTGAGCTTCTGAAAATTAATAATTAGTATTATATCAAAGGATGAGATAGGTGTAAAGATGAACTGTGGCATAAATCATGCATGCTTTTACAACTTTTATATAAAATTAATATTTTTTCCATTGTATACCAGCCGTACTTTGGATATAATGATATTCAGGGTTTAGAGGAGGAAAGAAGGAGACAAGATGACGCGAAGACTCAGCAGGGTACAGACCATTGCCCTGGGATTTTTATTGATTATTGCGGCGGGAACAATTTTGCTGCTGCTGCCGGCTGCTTCCAGAAACGGGGAAAGCGTAGGATTTTTAAATGCGCTGTTTACGGCCACCAGCAGCACCTGCGTAACGGGATTGGTGACAGTGGATACTTATACCAACTGGACGCTGTTTGGGCAGATAGTGATTCTTCTGCTGATACAGGTGGGCGGATTGGGGTTTATCAGTATCGGGGTGTTTTTCGCCATTTTTCTGAAGCGGAGAATCGGGCTGAAGGAACGGAATCTGATTCAGGAAAGCGTCAATACGCTTCAGATTGGCGGAACCGTGCGTCTGGTAAGGAAAATAGTCTGCTACAGTATCGTTATTGAGGGAACAGGCGCTTTGCTTTTAATGATACGTTTTATCCCGGAATTTGGTTGGGCAAAGGGAATCTGGTACGGAATTTTCCATTCGGTTTCCGCATTCTGCAACGCCGGATTTGATCTGATGGGGCAGTTTGAACCTTATGGTTCCCTGATCAGATATTATGATGACATGCTGGTAAATGTTGTAATCATGCTGTTGATTATTATCGGGGGAATCGGCTTTATTGTGTGGGATGATATTTCCGTTCATAAATGGAAAGTGAACAAATATTTGCTGCATACAAAGATTGTCCTTATGATGACGTTGGCGCTGATTCTGGGGGGAAGCCTATGCTTCTATCTGTTTGAGCGGGAAAATCTTCTGGCAGGCATGGATGCGAAAGGGCAGATCCTTTCCTCTGTTTTCGGTGCAGTAACTCCCCGGACGGCTGGGTTCAACACTGTGGATACCGGGGCGTATTCGGAAGGGACAAGGCTTTTGACAGTGGTTTTGATGTTTATCGGAGGAAGCCCGGGCTCCACAGCGGGAGGAGTGAAAACCACTACGATGATGGTGATACTTCTGTATATATGGTCTAATCTGAGGAATAAGCGGGGACTTAATATTTTTGGAAGAAGGCTGGATGAGGATTCCGTTAAAAAAGCCAGCACCGTATTTTTTATCAATTTGCTGCTGGCCGCTGTTTCAGCTTTACTGATGAGCGGATTGGAACAAAGCTTGCCGCTGTCAGATATTTTGATGGAGACGTTTTCCGCAATCGGGACAGTGGGAATTTCAACGGGAATTACCAGAGACATTACAATATGGTCCAAATATCTGCTGATTTTACTGATGTATAGCGGGAGAATTGGAAGTATGTCATTTGCCCTGTCATTTACGGAGAAAAAACAGGGGTCGCTGGTGCAATTACCCATAGAGCGGATTACAATCGGATAGGAGGAAGAGGATGAAATCAATTCTGGTAATCGGAATCGGAAGATTCGGGAAGCATTTATGTGAAAATCTGGTAAAAAACGGCAACGATGTGATGGCGGTAGATCAGGTGGAAGAAAAACTGGAGGATATTCTGCCCATTGTCACCAGTGCGAAAATTGCAGACTGTACCAAAGAAGAGGTATTGCGCAGCTTCGGCGTCGGCAACTTTGATATCTGCTTCGTGTGTATTGGGACGAATTTTCAGAGCAGCCTGGAAATTACCAGTTTGTTGAAAGAGTTAGGCGCAGCCTGTGTAATCAGCAAGGCCACCAGAGATATTCAGGCGAAATTCCTTCTGAGAAACGGAGCGGACGAGGTAGTTTATCCTGACAGAGATATTGCAAAGCGCATGGCAGTGAAGGTCAGCGCAAATCATGTGTATGATTATCTGGAGTTTGGAGAGTATTCCATTTATGAGATACAACCCTTGGATGAGTGGATTGGAAAATCTATCAAAGAAATGAATTTCCGCGTGAAATACAATGCCAATATTCTGAGCATTAAGCAGAATGGGAAGAGTAGTCTGCTCCCAAGTGCAGATCATGTGTTCCAGAAGGACGAACATTTGATGATCATTGGTGAGAATAAAGACATCAAAGGGATCTTGAAGCGTTTGTAAAGGACTAATCTGCCAGAATTTGTCATATAATATACGAAGGATAAAGGAAGAAAAAGGATGTTGCAATTTATTGCGGAGCTTGACGGCAGGATTTTGCTGTTTATCCAGGAATTTTTACGTTTTGAATGGCTGAACCCCATTGTTTTGTTTCTCACCAGCCTTGGAAATGCAGGAGCTGTATGGATACTGCTTACGGCGCTGCTTATGATACAGAAGAAATATCAGAAAGCCGGAATTTCCATGGCAATCTCGCTGCTGTTGGGATTTCTTTTGACAAACGTGCTGCTGAAGAACTGGGTATGCCGCCCAAGACCCTATGTTATGATACCAGAGCTGGATGCGCTGGTAACGGCTATGGATTGGTCGTTCCCCTCCGGACATTCCACCAGTTCCATGGCGGCTGCTGCAGTGATGTTTTGCAGGACGCCGCGGAAAATGGGGATTCCTGCAATGGCGCTGGCGGTGCTGATTTGCCTGTCCAGACTGTATGTGGGCGTCCACTATCCCTCGGATGTGATCTGCGGTGCAGGGATAGGGGTACTGGCTGCGGTCTGCGCTCTGCGGCTTACCAGGGATAAGAATGAGAAACTGACAATATCATAAGCGCAGCTGTTCTGATTTCAGAACAGCGATAGCGGAATTAAGAAAAGAGGAAAAGCTATGCCCCAGGGAAATCCCAGACCGGGAGAATTTTATTTACATTTTAAAGAGAAATTATATCAGGTGCTTACTGTTGCAAAGCACTCGGAAACAGGGGAGGAACTAGTCATTTATCAGGCACTGTACGGTGAATTCCAGACGTATGCAAGGCCCCTTGAAATGTTTGTCAGTCCGGTAGATAAAGAAAAGTATCCGGACGCCCGGCAGGATTACCGCTTTCAGCTGGCGGAACTGACTAAGACAAAGGCGCAGGAAAATGTCCCAAAAGAACAGAAAAAGTTTTTGGCGCCGGAGCGTACGGCGGAAGAGAAAATGATGGCCTTTTTTGACGCAGGAACCATGGAAGAAAAGTATGAGATTTTATTGGATATGCGTCAGGACGTTACAGATAGGATGATTAATAACATGGCGGTTGTGTTGGATGTGGTCATTGAAGAGGGGCCGTTAGATCAACGTTATGAGGAACTGAAAACCTGTGTGTGCACCTTTCAGAAATATGAGGTAGAACGAACGTCCCGATAACAAGAAAAGGAGGTTGCCCCTCCTTTTTTTCTATGCTAAAATAGAGATACAAAAGAAGGTTCAGATGAATTATAATTCAGAAAGGATTCGATACAGGTATGTTGCTTTTAATTAAAAATGGAACGGTAATTAATCCGGGAGACAGGACGGAAGTAAAAGCAGATGTTCTTGTGGAAGACGGAGTGATTAAAAAAATCGCTCCAAAGCAGACAATTAAGGCTGACCGCATGATTGATGCAAAGAATTGCTATGTAATGCCGGGATTTATAGATATGCACGTGCACCTGCGTGATCCGGGAATGGAGCATAAAGAGACCGTGGATACGGGCGTAAGGGCGGCAGTGCACGGCGGTTTTACCACTGTGGTGGCAATGCCAAATACCAAGCCCGTCGTGGATAATGCAGATGTGGTGAACTATGTGCATAATAAGGCGAAAAATATAGGACTGGCCCAGGTGCTTCAGGCAGGCGCTGTCACCAAAGGCCAGCGGGGGGAAGAACTGTCAGATATTGAGGGAATGGTGGAAGCAGGAATTCCTGCCATCAGTGAAGACGGGAAATCTGTGATGGACGCACAATTGTACCGGGAGGCAATGACCATTGCTGTGAAGTATGATATTCCGGTGCTTGCCCATTGTGAGGATATTAATCTGGTAAACGGCGGAGTGGTGAATGCGGATGATGTCACAGAGAAGATGCGGCTGAAAGGCATCAGCAATGCGGTGGAGGATACGATTGCAGCCAGGGATATTCTGCTGTCGAAGGAGACCGGCGCGGCCCTTCATCTGTGTCACTGTTCCACAAAGGACAGTGTGAAAATGGTGGAAATGGCGAAGAAAGCAGGAATCCGCGTGACGGCGGAGGTCTGTCCGCATCATTTTATATTGACAAGCAGCGATATGAAAGAAAATGACGCCAATTATAAAATGAATCCTCCTTTGCGCACCAGGGAGGATGTGGAAGCTTTACGAAAAGGGCTGAAAGCAGATATTATGGATGTGATTGCCACAGATCATGCCCCCCATACGGCCATTGAAAAAGGAGTGGGAATCAAAAAAGCGCCTTTTGGGATTGTGGGCCTGGAGACGGCAGCAGCGTTAACCATGACAGAGTTAGTGGACAAGGGATGGCTTACCATTATGCAGATGGCTGAGAAAATGAGTTATAATCCGGCTCAGATTCTGGGTCTTGACAAAGGCATGGTAGAAGAGGGAAAAGCAGCGGATCTTGTAATTTTTGATCCAAGCAGAGAATCCATGATTGACCCGGCAGATTTCCGTTCAAAAGGAAAAAACACGCCTTTTACAGGAATGAAAGTGAAAGGAATGGTTATGGCAACGATTGTGGCAGGCAAAATAGTATACGAAAAAACAGAAAAGTGATAATTTAATTCAAATAAAAGAGAGGACCGACATGATTAACAAATTAACAGTGAAGATTCAGAAAACGCATGCTCCCATTGTGGTAGGCTTGGACCCTATGTTGGATTATATTCCGGAGCATATTCAGAAAAAAGCATTTCAGGAGAAAGGAGAGACTCTGGAGGGAGCGGCAGAAGCGATCTGGCAGTTTAACAAAGAAATTGTGGATTATACCTGGGATTTGATTCCTGCCGTAAAGCCTCAAATTGCAATGTATGAGCAGTTTGGAATTCCCGGTCTTGCGGCTTTTAAAAAGACTGTGGATTACTGCCATGAAAAAGATCTGGTGGTAATCGGAGATGTAAAACGGGGAGATATCGGTTCCACTTCTGCAGCGTATGCCGCAGGGCATATCGGAACCGTAACAGTGGGAAGCCAGGCATATCATCCTTTTGATGAAGATTTTATTACGGTGAATCCTTATCTGGGAACAGATGGGGTGAAACCTTTTGCAGAAGTGTGCCGTAAGGAACAAAAGGGATTATTTATTCTGGTGAAAACCTCCAATCCTTCCAGTGGGGAATTTCAGGACAGGCTCATTGACGGAAGACCCTTGTATGAGCATGTAGGGGAAAAAGTAGCTCAGTGGAGTGCAGAGTGTATGGGAGAATCTTACAGTTATATAGGGGCTGTAGTAGGGGCGACTTATCCCGAAATGGGTAAAGTATTAAGAAAAATTATGCCGAAAAGTTATATTCTGGTGCCCGGATACGGTGCACAGGGCGGAAAAGGGGCTGATTTGGTGCACTTTTTTAATGAGGATGGTCTGGGAGCAATTGTAAATTCTTCCAGAGGAATCATTGCGGCCTATAAACAGGAAGCGTATGCCAAATTCGGGCCGGAACACTTTGGAGAAGCGTCCAGGGCGGCAGTGGAAGATATGAGAAAGGATATAGACGGAGCATTGCAGAGCGCACTTTGAGTTGTTTTGCAGCAGAATTAGATTCAGGAGAAGGTTATGGCAGACAAATTTAAAGAACAGGCAGTTATTATCCGTCAGGAAGAAATTTCCAGCGGAATTTACAGTATGTGGCTGAAAACAGATAAAATTGCAGGACAGGCAAAACCGGGGCAGTTTTTGTCTGTGTATTGCCGTGAAGGGAGCAGGCTTTTGCCACGTCCCATCAGTTTGTGTGAAATAGACCAAGAGGATCAGGCGGTTCGGATTGTATACCGTGTTGCAGGAAAAGGAACTGAGGAATTGTCAGAGATGAGAACCGGAGGAAGCTTGGAGGTGGTAGGGCCACTGGGCAACGGGTTTCCGCTAAAAGAGAAAAAAGCATTTTTGATTGGGGGCGGCATTGGGATTCCGCCTATGCTGCAATTGGCAAAAGAGCTGCAATGTGAGAAGCAGATAATTTTGGGATATCGGGATTCCCTGTTTTTGCAGAAGGAATTTAAAAGACAGGGAAAATTGTATGTGGCAACGGAAGACGGAAGCTTTGGCGTTGAGGGGAATGTGCTGGACGCCATTCGGGAAAACGGACTGGATGCGGAGATTATTTATGCCTGCGGGCCCGCGCCTATGTTGCGGGCAGTGAAAGCTTACGCCAGGGAAAAGAAAATCGAATGCTGGGTTTCTCTGGAAGAGCGGATGGCTTGCGGAATCGGCGCATGTCTGGGGTGCGTCTGTCAGTCCAGAGAAAAGGACAGCCATACCAATGTAAATAACAAAAGGATTTGCAAGGAAGGCCCGGTATTCCGTGCAGAGGAGGTGGAGTTTTAATGAACACAAAAGTGAATTTGGCAGGCGTTACATTGAAAAATCCCGTAATGACAGCTTCAGGAACTTTTGGATCCGGAGCGGAATATGCGGAATTTGTGGATTTGAATAAGCTGGGGGCGGTGGTGACAAAAGGTGTTGCCAATGTGCCCTGGGAGGGCAATCCCACGCCCAGGATTGCAGAGACCTACGGCGGAATGCTCAATGCAGTGGGACTTCAGAATCCGGGCATTGATATGTTTGTGGCGCGAGATATTCCTTTTTTGACCAAATATGACACAAAAATTATCGTAAATGTATGCGGCAGAACCGCGGAGGATTACTGCGAGGTGGTAAGGCGTCTGGCAGAACAGCCGGTGGATATGCTGGAAATCAATATTTCCTGCCCTAATGTGGAAGCGGGAGGCATTGCTTTTGGACAGAATCCGAAAACCGTAGAGGCTATCACAAAAGAAGTGAAAAAATATGCCAAACAGCCGATTATTATGAAATTAAGCCCCAATGTCACTGATATTACTGAGATGGCAAGGGCGGCGGAAGCAGGAGGGGCAGATGCGGTTTCCTTAATCAATACTATTACCGGCATGAAGATAGATATTCATCGAAGAACCTTTGCCCTTGCCAATAAGACCGGAGGGCTCTCCGGCCCTGCCATTCATCCTGTTGCGGTGCGTATGGTATACCAGACCGCCCAGGCAGTAAAGATTCCCATTATCGGCATGGGCGGAATTGCTGCGGCAGAAGATGCGCTGGAAATGATTCTGGCCGGGGCTACCGCTGTGTCTGTTGGAACAGCTAATTTCCATAATCCTTTGGTCACCATGGAGATTGTCAAAGGTATTCGGGATTATATGGAGCATTATGGGGTAAAGGATATTACGGAGCTGATTGGCGGTGTGAGGTAGAAAATTTTTTGGAAATATCAGAAAAAAAGCATAGGAATTATGGAAAGAGGATAAAATGATTGAAAATTTCAGGTATATCAGCCCATGGAATGATTTTGAAGATGCAATTAAGGAAATGAAAGATGTACTGAAAAAGAAGCAGGCATATTGGGCAGTTGGGTTTATAGATGAATTTGATTTGTATATTGATAATGCAGCGGCAGAAAAAATGGAAAAAAAAACATTGGACATTATATATGATGAAATTCTATATTTGCTGAAATGGAAGTTAGAAAAAAGAAAATTCAGGGAAGATGATATCCGTATGGCAATTTCTGCAGCAGATGATGAAATATCCGAAGAAGAAGAGGATTTACTGGTAAAGGCTGTATATAATAAATTTGAGCTGGTTCAGGATGCATTTGAGATAGATAGACTGATGGCGCGCTATAATCTGAAACAGAATACGGTAAGTCCCAAATTGTCTGATTTGAGATATGATATTGGCGCTTATTATATGCCAGATGGTTCCAGTGTTAATTGTGCACATGTAAATATGGCATGTAAGAAAAAGCTGAATGGAACTGACAGGGAAAATGGGGAAATTACATTTATCTGTGATGAGGAGGATATTGACTTCTGGATTGGGCATTTGGAAGAAATGAAACAGAAGATAAGGGAGTGTAAAAATGGAGATATCGCAAAACAAATTAAATAATACATATTTTGTAGATCAGGAAAGCTTTTTCAAAAGCGCTATTATGATGAAGATGGACAGCTTGGAAGAGCAGATTCTGGATTTGAACAATGAAATAAATAATATGAAGGATTTGGTTTTCTTGGAAAAGGGTGAAAAAAATAAACGTTTTTCTTTAGAAAACAAAAGAAAAAAGGAAAATAATATCATTTCCTGTGTACCAAATGATTGGAAGGAGGCACAGAAAATAGTCGCTCGCGCAATTGAGATATTATCAGAATGGGGAGAAACGGAAGATATGAGAATGCAGGTTCAGTATGCGGCGCTTGTTGTAGGAAAAATAGATAATTTAAAAAAATAGAAATCATACGTTTTGATGAGGTCAGAAATAAGGTTTGCACTTTGTTAAAAAATGTTATCCGATTGAATATTGCGGATAAAATGTTTTCAAGGGAGCAAGTACAGTTGTTAAAAGATGGATTTTTATTGATATCGGAAGAAAAGCTGCAGAAAGAGGATCTGCTTCAATTAAACAGAAAGCTGCGAACAGAAGGCTTGCAGACTATGCCTGCATGGGAATAGGTTATGGATTTACTATTGGATACAACGATACAAATTGATCGGATTACCGGCTCAAAAGAACGGAAAGAAGCAGTAGAGAAAATCTTGAAAGATAACAAACTATACTGTACTACTTATGTTTTAGGAGAGTATTATTCAAATATTGTCAATGATTTGGTGACGTTGTATAGTCTGTTCTTGGTGGATAAAGATATCGGAGAGACTGGTAAACGTATTACAGAAAAGGTGTTTGGGAGAAGTCAGTCGCGAGTGTCAAAATTGTATGCAAATATTTTGGATATGTGTAATTTTGATGTCGATGAAGTGGAAGATACATTTCAATTGTATATGGATTTGATACAGGATGAATTTTATCTAAATCTGGAAGAAGTGCTGAATAAAACGAAATGCGTACGTGCAGAAAGAAAAATTGCATATGAAGATGGAAGGCCTGTTCTTTCCAATGCCAGATGTAGGAAAGGTGAGGAAAATTGTGATATCTGTCTTTTGTGGAAAGAAGCAGAACAGGAGACAGAGCAGATTTTGATGTCGGAGGAAATGGATGAGAAGATTCTGAAAATACTTCGTGCCGCAAAAGAAAATTCTCGGGAATATCGGGGAAATAACTGTAAAACGTTAGGAGATACCGTTATTTCTCTGGAAGCGAAGAAAAGTGAATATGAATTGAGAATTTGCAGCAGTAACAGAAAGGATTTTCAGCCAATCTGCCAAGCAATAGGGTTACAGTTAGTGGCTCCGGATTATTCTGGTAACAAGTAATTTTAGATTGCAGATGATGTAAAGAAAAGGCATTTCATCAACGAACAAAAGGGGAGGAGTAAAATGGAAAAAATACGAGAAAAATTTAAGTTCAGGTTTCTAATATGGGCAGCAGTGGCATTACTGTCCGTCAGCGGCACAATCTATAGTGACGCCAGCATTGTGCAGGCAGAGACGATGGTGTATGTGACGCCCACAGGTTCCAAATATCATGCCTACAAATGCGGGAACGGCACTTATACGCTGACTACGCTTTCCAATGCGTTGTCCAGAGGGTTGACGCCCTGCAGTAAATGCTTTGGCAGTAATTATTCCCCGGCGCCGGAACCAGCGCCTGCACCAGAGCCAGCGCCTGCACCGGAACCGACTCCTGCACCAAAGCCGATGAAAATTAATAAAACGTCTATCATTCTGGTAAAAGGGCAGAGCTCCAAACTAAAGGTCAGCAATGCAGCAGGGCCGGTAACCTGGAGTTCTTCTAAGAAGTCAGTGGCATCTGTTTCCGGAAGCGGAAAAGTGACAGCAAAGAAAAAGGGCAGTGCAGTAATTACGGCGAAGGCAAATGCCGGGACGAAGAAATGCAAAGTGACCGTGGAAGAGCCCAGATTGAATGCAAAAAGCATTACCCTGGATTTAAAGCAAAGCAGAAAGCTTAAATTGTCCGGCTGTAAACACTCTGTCAAATGGACTTCCAGTAATTCTTCCGTAGCCAAAGTCAGCAAAGGAAAAGTAACCGCTAGGCGGGTGGGATCTGCTAAAATCACGGCAAAAGTCCATGGGAAAAAATTTACCTGCAAGGTTACAGTGAAGAAGCCTCAGGTACAGGAGATTGCGCTGAGCGCGTCTTCTTTGCAAATGGAATACGAAAGCGAAAAAGAGTTAAAAATCCGTACCGTGCCCTCAAATGTTACGGAATATTACGATATTTCTGTGAAATCTTCGGATACGTCTCTTGTGGATGTTTTTCTGGATGATTATGATAATACAATTTTATTGAGTAGCAAAGAAAAAGAAGGGAACGCTGAGATTTCTGTTTCCATTGGCGCTGTGACAGCGAAGTGTCGTGTGACAGTAACAAAACCTGCGGTAACAGAACTGACACTGGATGAAAGAAATTTAAGCTTGAAGCCGGATGAAAGTGCAACACTTTCTTATTATGTCAGCCCGAACGATGCGGGAAGATACTATGAAGCTATATGGAAAAGCGGCAATGAGCGGGTGGCGACAGTGGAAAGCTTTTCAACGGGAAGCGGATATGCCACAGTAGAAGCGGTAGGGGAAGGAGAAACCGACATTACATTGACATTAGGAGATAAGACAGTTACCTGCCACGTGATAGTACAGCGGTGAGGGAATGTTTACAATAAAAAATTACAATAAAAGATCAATTGACGAATCTGCTTGAATTTGTTAAGATGTTACCATATTTAATCAGGCGGAGGTATGCTATGGAAAATAATAAGAGACCAGAGAATATGGAGCGTATCACAACAACGACCCTGGCGGAGCCGTTTATTGAAGAGCAGGTAGCTGCAATCCGCAGGCAGGTGGGTGAGAAAAAGGTGCTGCTGGCATTGTCAGGCGGAGTGGATTCATCCGTTGTAGCGGCGCTTCTTATTAAAGCAATTGGAAAGCAGCTTGTCTGCGTGCATGTGAATCATGGTTTGCTGCGAAAGGGCGAGCCGGAGCAGGTAATAGAGGTGTTCCGCAATCAGATGGATGCAAATTTAATCTATGTGGATGCGGTTGACCGTTTTCTGGACAAGCTGGCAGATGTGGCTGAACCGGAGAAAAAGCGTAAGATTATCGGTGCGGAATTTATTCGTGTGTTTGAGGAAGAAGCCCGTAAGCAGGAAGGGATTGAATTCTTAGCGCAGGGAACCATCTATCCGGATATCATCGAAAGTGATGGCGTGAAGGCTCACCACAACGTGGGAGGATTGCCGGAGGATCTGAAGTTTGAGCTGGTGGAACCGCTGAAGTTTTTGTATAAAGATGAAGTGCGTGTGGTAGGGAAAGCCCTTGGACTGCCAGACGGCATGGTTTATCGTCAGCCGTTTCCAGGACCGGGACTGGGTGTGCGCTGCCTTGGCGCAATTACTCGTGAACGTTTGGAAATCGTACGTGAATCTGACGCAATATTGCGCGAGGAATTTGCGAAGAACGGGCTGGAAGGAAAAGTATGGCAGTACTTTACGGCAGTGCCGGATTTCCGTTCCGTTGGAGTGAAAGACGGTGCAAGAACCTTTGCCTATCCAGTAATCCTGCGTGCAGTGAATACAGTAGATGCAATGACAGCAACGGTGGAAAATGTACCCTTTGAGCTGTTGGAGCATATAACAGAGAGAATTACAGCAGAGGTGCCAGGTGTGAACCGTGTTTTGTATGATTTGACGCCGAAGCCTTGCGGAACAATTGAGTGGGAATAATTCGATGAATTAAGAAAACCCAGTATTTATGCTGATTGTAAACAAAATAGTTTAGTGACTGGCAACGATTTGGCAACACTTTTTTCTTATTCAGAGAATGATTTATATATTTCAATACAGCGCATGAGGAAACCTTACTGATTTTCAGAATTGAAAACTGAATATCAGCAAGGTTTTTCGTATTGCATTTTCTTCAATTTCTTTTCAAATTTCTTGACGAGGCAATCGCTCATTTCTTGGGAAGGCGTCTTTGTCTAATGCTGGCTGGTGTCCAGTTCGGGGTATCTCTGTTCGCCGAACTGTTTTTGCGTCAGGTTCTTCCTGTTGCGTCTGCATTGGAGAACTGCGACAAAGAGGAGCAGGGATTTGTGTATGACATCATCCGTCAGAATTTTCTTATAGGGAACAGTGGTTCCATGACAGAGGAGGACGGCAGGCGAATATCTTGCTCGGCATGAAGAAGGCAGAATATGCGGCGGAGAACTTTGTTCCGGAGGAAAGCAGGAAATCATTTCTGGAGGCAATGAACTCCATTGCGAAACTGGCAAGTGCGGGAAAAGCAGACAGCAGCGGCAATATGGGCTACGGAGTGGCGAAAGGAAGGTATTTAGGGCATGGAAGCGGACTTGTAAGGACTACGAGTGCGCTTGATATGATGCGGACCATGGATCAGGACGCATATGCAGAGTACCAAAAGATTGGGAAAAACGATGACGGCGGACTTAGTGCATTGAAATACCTTACAAACTGGTATGCAGATGCGGTAAAGAAGAATCCCTTGCTGGTCGACAATTATGAAAAGCAGTCGGAGAAATATGTGGAGAAAAACGTAAAAGATCAGAAGCTGGATAAGACTTTTGCGGATTTAAAGACGGGAAGCAAAGCGGCTTTCTTTGAAAGCCTGAAAAAGTTCCGGCTTTTCCTTGAATAATGTTTGACAATGTTCTCTCCAAAGTCCCGCCTTTGATTTTATAACTGTTTGCCTGGAGCAGCTCAAGCAGTCCTTGTAAGTTTTCCACGTTTTTCCCGCAGAAGCCTTAAATTATTTTTTTCGATATTCTCTGGGAAGAACTTTAAAATATGATTTAAATGCAGTGGCAAACTTACTTTGACTATCATAGCCGACAGCTTGTGCAATCTCTGCGATATTCCGATTAGATTCTATTAACATACGGGCAGCCTGCCGCATACGGTGTTCCTTGATATGTGCCGCAATGGAGGTTCCATAGACGGACTTAAAAGCATTTTTCAAAGTTGTTGGATTGATGAGGTATTGTTTGGAGAGCTCCTCTATGGTAATTCTCTGCTCCATGTGCTGCAAAAGCTGGTCATGAATTTTCCGGATCGTTTCCGTCAGCTCGAATTGATATTCCGCCAGCTTGTTTTGGGGAGTAAACTCCATTTTGGCAAGGTAAAGTAACAATTCCAAAATTTTGATTTTTTGGTATGGAAGCATAAGTGTTTCAGGCTGGTTATAAAATGCAGAAAAAATACTTTCTGTCTGTTCATTTCCGGCAAGAAAGGCAGGACTGTCATCTTTGCAGAATTTTTCAGGTAATATGGTTTCAAAAATACCAAAGTTTTTTATTAATTCGGGCGGATTGTCAGAGGCTTCCTGCAAGTCAATATAGATGCTGAGTCCCTGATACATACCATTTGGAAAAGTGAGTACAGAATCCGTACAGGCATTCATAGTATGCAGGGAGAAATCTCCCGGATTCAGGTAGATGCGGCTTCCGTTATTCATTTCCCAAATAATCTGTCCGGCTTTGCAGTAGTTAATCTGAATAATGTGTGAGATAGCCTTATGCTGCACAGAAAAAGAATCAGTCGAAAAAGCAAGATAACATAACTCTATACCAGGATAAAGGGGAATGACAGCATTTCCCGCTTTTTGATGAAATCTTTCCACATCTTTTTGTATTTTTATCAATTCCTCATTCATAAGACACACCTCACAATTTAGGGCAGGTGATTTCCATAACCTGCTCAATCATCTGATGCAGCAGACGTCCTTGTTCCGTATCTGCGGCACGGTAATATACTTCTTTTCCTTCACGTCGGCAAATAATCAGACCGCTGTTTTTCAATGGTCTGAGATGATGTGAAACGGCCGGGCTTGACATATGAAGCATGGCTGATATATTGAGGACACATTCTTCCTGGTGGCATAGGAGCCAGAAAATTCGGATTCTGGTGGTATCGCCAAGCTGTTTGAAGACTTCCGCTACGGTTTGAAAATAGTCTACCTGGTCTAATTGTTTCTGGATTCGTGCGGTTTGCGGTCCTTCTCCATGTTGGTGTGGTAATTTTATATTTTCCATATTGTTTTTCCTTTCTTTTTCATTCAATAAGCTGGCTTGCAAAGCGTGACAGCGTTTGATGTGCATTTCGCCCAAACGGAAATACTTTTCGCCCATTTGGGAAGGAATGCCCGAGGGGTATTGACGCGGGCCTTTCTCTGTATTATACTACGGCCATGATGATTAAACAAGTACTTAATCGCTGAATTTTAAAATAACAAGGAGGACGTTACAATGAAAAAGACTTACAAAATCGAGGTAGACTGTGCCAACTGTGCAAATCTGATGGAGGATGCAGCCCGTAAAACAGCGGGTGTCCAGAGCGCAACAGTCAATTTCATGACTCAGAAGATGATTGTGGAATTTGGCGAGGGGCGGGAGCCGAAAGACGTTATGAAGAACGTGCTGGATGCCTGCAAGAAAGTGGAGCCGGACTGTGAGATTTTCCTGTAAGCCAGAGCTGCCCAGACACATTGACACCCTGAAAATGCTCAGCTGCAGTTTTGGGGTGTCTTTTTTAACAGAAAGGATTAAACAATTAAGTATATTTTGAAAGGAGATTTTACCATGCAGGAATTCGTAATCAGCATATTGCTGACAGTTGTTATAATAATGGCTGCTGTACTTCTTATTTCTGTCGGCAGCCGTAAGGATGGCATGACAAAAAAACAAAGGGTTATGATGATCCGTATTTTGCTCAGTGCCGGAATTTTACTGGCGCTCCAGTTTGTTTCCGCAGAGATGTTTGATACCGCTGACAAATATTTATTTCCGTTCGCAGGAAGGTGGATTCGTTTTGCATGCTATTTGATTAATTATTTTATTATCGGATATGACATTTTAAGGAAAGCGGCAAAAGGAATCAGAAACCGTCAGGTATTTGACGAGAGTTTTCTGATGGCAGTGGCTACCATCGGGGCGATGGCGCTGGCTATTTATGAGAACGGTGATTATTTGGAAGCGATTGCCGTCATGCTGTTTTACCAGATTGGGGAATGGTTTCAGGGCTATGCGGTGGGCAAGAGCCGCCGTAATATCAGTAATCTGATGGACATTCGTCCTGATTATGCAAATGTTGAGAGAAATGGGAAATTAGAGCAGGTTGATCCGGATGAAGTGGAGATTGGCAGCATGATTGTTGTACAGCCTGGGGAGAAAGTGCCGATTGACGGGATGATTGTCGAGGGCGCTTCCAGTCTGAACGCCAGCGCATTGACCGGGGAAAGTCTGCCGAGGGAGGCAAAAGTCGGTGATGAAGTAATCAGCGGATGTATCAGTATGACAGGAGTATTGAAGATACAGACCACAAAGGAATTCGGAGAATCTACGGTTTCTAAGATTTTGGATTTGGTGGAAAATGCAAGCTCCCGCAAATCAAAATCAGAGGATTTTATTTCAAAGTTTGCGAAAGTCTATACTCCGGCTGTCTGCTATGCGGCATTGGCGCTGGCGCTGCTTCCCCCAGTTGTCAGAATGCTTTTTATGGGACTGTCTGCAGACTGGGGCGTCTGGATTTACCGGGCATTGACGTTCCTTGTAATCAGCTGCCCTTGTGCCTTAGTAATCAGTATTCCATTAAGTTTCTTTGCGGGAATTGGAGGCGCAAGCAAAGAGGGGGTGCTGGTAAAGGGGTCCAACTATCTGGAAATCCTCTCGCAGACCAGGTATGTTGTTTTTGACAAAACTGGAACGATGACAAAGGGCGTCTTTGAAGTAAATGGGATTCATCACTCTACCATCGAGAATGAAAAACTGTTAGAATATGCGGCTCTTGCGGAGAGCGCTTCTTCCCATCCAATCAGCAAGAGCTTACAGCGGGCATATGGAAAAGAAATTGACAGAACCCGTGTAAGGGATATACAGGAGATCAGCGGAAATGGCGTGACTGCAAAAGTAGACGGTATGGAGGTTGCCGCCGGCAATGACAAATTGATGAAGCACTTAAACATTCCGTATCAGGACTGTCATCAGACAGGTACGATTATTCACATGGCAATAGGCGGGAAATATGCGGGGCATATCGTGATTTCCGATATTATAAAACCTCATTCCAAGGCGGCGATTGCGGAATTAAAGAAAGCCGGGGTAGAAAGATCAGTTATGCTGACCGGGGATGCAAAGAAAGTGGCAGACCAGGTTGCTGCCTCCCTTGGAATTGACGAGGTTTACAGCGAGCTTCTTCCGGCTGACAAGGTGGAAAAAGTAGAAGAACTTCTGCAGGTGAAGTCAGGCAAAGGAAAGCTGGCATTTGTGGGCGACGGCGTCAATGATGCACCTGTGCTTTCCAGAGCGGACATTGGGATTGCCATGGGCGCAATGGGTTCGGATGCAGCAATCGAAGCGGCAGACATTGTTCTGATGGATGATGATCCGATTAAGATTGCAAAGGCAATCAAAATTTCAAGGAAATGTCTGCGGATTGTTTACCAGAATATTTCAATGGCGCTTGTGGTGAAATTTGCCTGCCTTGCTTTAGGAGCTGTGGGAATCGCAAATATGTATCTGGCTATTTTTGCAGATGTAGGCGTTATGATTCTTGCGGTACTGAATGCGATCCGCTGTTTGTTTGTAAAAAAGCTGTAACTAATGAAGAATTCATGCTATTATCAATTAGAAATGTGCAGAAAAATAGGATGTAAAATACTTTTGACACGGTAGATCTGCTTGCTGCATTACGCCAATATGAAGGTATTGCTCCATCGACATTTAACCGCCAAAGTAATATTTAGTGTGAATTATGCCAATTTAAAGGCGTTAACGGGAAATAATCGTTAGCGCCTTTTTCCATGGCCGCCTGGCAAAAATGATTGACACAGCGTATTGCCAAAAGTTATAATAGTCTGTAAATGCAAGAAAAAGACGGCAGAACTATGCCTGTATCAACAGCAGAAAAACGATTGCGTCTGCATCAGCAGCGGCAAAAGGAAAAGTCTGTTTGTATCAGACGGCAGCAAAATGAAGGAGGAAGTGAAAATGGCATTGGCAAAAAAGCCTGTAAACGGCATGAAAGATATTTTACCGGAAGAAATGCAGATCCGGGATTATGTAATGAATGTAATCAAAGACACTTACCGCAGTTTTGGGTTCACTCCCATCGAGACCCCCTGCATGGAAAACATTGGAAATCTCAGCAATAAGCAGGGGGGAGAAAATGAGAAACTGATTTTCAAGGTGCTCAAAAGAGGAGAAAAGCTGAAACTGGAAACAGCCCAGACGGAAAATGATGTGGTGGATTACGGAATGCGCTACGATTTGACTGTGCCTTTGGCAAGGTTTTATTCCAACAATTCCAACAATCTGCCTGCGCCCTTTAAAGCATTGCAGATGGGAAATGTCTGGCGGGCAGATCGTCCCCAGCGGGGCAGATACCGTCAGTTTATGCAATGCGACATTGATATCCTGGGAGAACCCAGCAATCTTGCAGAAATTGAATTGATTCTTGCAACCACCACCACAATTGGCAGGTTAGGCTTCAAAAATTTCCAGATTCGTATCAATGAAAGGCGAATTTTGAAAGCTATGGCAGCTTACAGTGGATTTTCTGAGGATTCTTACGATACAGTTTTCATTATTTTAGATAAGATGGACAAGATCGGCCTTAATGGGGTTGCAGAAGAATTGGAAAAGAGCGGATTTGAAAAGGCATCCATAGAAAAATATCTGGAACTGTTTCAGAATATTCAGGGGAAAGAAGATGTGGCAGAGGGCGTTTCCTATCTGGCCGAGAAGCTGGGGAATTTTCTGGAAAAGGATGCGGCGGACAATCTAAAAGAGATTGCGGCATGCATAAATGACACCAAAGAGGCGGAATTTGATTTGGTTTTTGACCCTACGCTGGTGCGGGGTATGTCTTATTATACCGGGACAATTTTTGAGATTGCCATGCCGGAATTTGGCGGAAGCTGCGGCGGAGGCGGGCGTTATGATAAGATGATCGGCAAATTTACTGGAAATGACGTGCCTGCATGCGGATTTTCTATTGGGTTTGAGCGGATTATCCTGCTGCTTTTGGAAAGCGGATTCCAGGTGCCCGGTCAGTCAGAGCGAATTGTCTATCTGATCGAGAAAAATTATCCGGGAGAGAAGCTGGCCCAGGTGATTGCCCAGGCCCAGGAACAGCGGAAAGCCGGAAAGCAGGTGTTGGTGGCCCGGATGAATAAGAATAAGAAATTCCAGAAGGAAAAGCTGACAGCGGAAGGGTATACGGAAATCAAGGAATTTTTTAATAGGGAATAAGGATAAGAGAAAAGGTTTCTTATTACATTAGAGAGGGATTTTGATATTTATAGTATAAGAGAAAAGACAAATTAATTTTAGGAGGAAGAATTATGGCAGAGTCAATGAAAGGACTGCACAGAACCCACAGATGCACAGAAGTTTCAAACAGCAACATCGGCCAGCAGGTAACGGTTATGGGTTGGGTACAGAAGAGGAGAAATTTAGGAAGTTTGATTTTTATAGATTTGCGGGATCGGTCCGGCCTGCTTCAGATCGTATTTGACGAGCCCAAGGTGGGAAGCGAAGGCTTTGCCAAGGCAGAAGCTCTGCGGAGCGAATTTGTAATAGCAGTAACAGGAACCGTGGAAAAAAGGTCGGCAGCGGTGAATGAGAATCTGAAAACCGGAGATATTGAAGTGATTGCAGAAAGCATCCGCATTTTGTCAGAATCCGAAACGCCGCCGTTCCCAATTGAAGAAAATTCCCAGACCAAAGAGGATATGCGGCTTCGTTACCGGTATCTGGATTTGCGCAGGCCGGACATTCAGCGGAATATGATGATGAAAAGCAAGGTGGCAATGCTTTTGCGCAATTTTATGGAGCAGGAAGGATTTCTGGAAATTGAGACGCCGATTCTCACCAAATCCACACCGGAGGGGGCCAGGGATTATCTGGTGCCCAGCCGGGTGCATCCGGGAACGTTTTATGCCCTGCCCCAGTCTCCCCAGTTGTTTAAGCAGCTTTTGATGTGCTCTGGTTATGATCGGTATTTCCAGATTGCAAGGTGTTTCCGGGACGAGGATTTGCGGGCAGACCGCCAGCCGGAATTTACCCAGGCGGATATGGAGCTGTCTTTTGTAGATGTGGATGATGTGATTGATGTCAATGAACGGCTGCTGCAATATGTATTTAAAGAAGCCATTGGCATAGAGATTGCTCTGCCCATTCCCCGAATGAGCTGGCAGGAAGCGATGGATCGTTATGGCAGCGACAAGCCGGATACCCGTTTCGGCATGGAGCTTGCAGATGTTTCGGAAGTTGTAAAAGGCTGTGGATTCGGTGTATTTACCACAGCTTTAGACCAGGGCGGTTCTGTCCGGGGAATCAATGCCAAAGGACAGGGCGCTATGCCCCGGAAAAAAATTGACAAGCTGGTGGAGTTTGCCAAGGGATATGGAGCCAAAGGGCTGGCTTACCTTGCAGTCAATGAAGACGGTTCCTATAAGTCCTCTTTTGCAAAATTTATGACAGAGGAAGAGTTAAAATCTCTGGTGGAAAAGATGCAGGGAGAGCCGGGGGATTTACTGCTGTTTGCTGCAGATAAGAATAAAATAGTCTGGGATGTGTTAGGCGCCCTTCGTCTGGAACTTGCCAGAGAATTGGGCCTGATGGACAAAAATCAGTATAATTTCCTGTGGGTGACGGAATTCCCGCTGCTGGAGTGGTCTGAGGAAGAGAATCGTTTTATGGCGATGCATCATCCCTTTACCATGCCTATGGAAGAGGACTGGGATAAAATTGACTCTGATCCGGGGGCAGTGCGCGCCAAGGCATACGATATTGTGCTGAATGGCACAGAGTTGGGCGGCGGTTCTGTCCGTATCCATCAGAATGATATTCAGGAAAAAATGCTGGAGGCGCTGGGCTTTACCAAAGAGCGTGCCTATGAGCAGTTTGGATTTTTGCTGGATGCGTTTAAATATGGAGTTCCCCCTCATGCAGGGCTTGCCTATGGGTTGGACCGTATGGTGATGCTGATGATGCAGTGCGACTCCATCCGTGATGTGATTGCATTCCCCAAGGTGAAGGATGCTTCCTGTCTGATGACGGCTGCGCCGGGAGCTGTGGAGGAGAAACAGCTGGAAGAACTGGCCTTGGCCATTACGAAGGAAGAAACGGCTGGGGAAGAATAGGAAATCAGTCCCAAATCAGCCCAATGCAACCGCAGCTTTACATCAAAATCTCCAAAAGCAACAGGAAAGATGCAGACTTTACATGGGTGTTATTGTACGATAAGTTCACCGGAAGCGCAGAAGGAAAAAGCCGAAAGGCGTCATAGAAGAAAGGTGAATGAAAATGAGTGTATTTGGAGAAAACCTGCAATTTTACAGAAAACAGAAAAGTATGACCCAGGAGCAGTTTGCAGAACAGTTTGATGTGTCCCGCCAGACTATTTCAAAATGGGAGGCCGGAATCACTTATCCGGAAATGGAAAAGATTCTGCAGCTCTGTGATTTCTTTTCCTGTGATATGGACACGCTGCTTCGGAAAAATGCGGCGGAACTGGAAGTCTTTGACAGCCAGGGATATGAAAACCATATGGAAAAGCGCAGAAGAAGCATTTCTGTGGGGGTAGCAGCCCTGATCTTTGCGCCGGCAGCGTATGAGCTGCTGGAGGGATTTGGAAGAACGCCGGAGGCGTTCATGAATACATTATTCTTTTCTATCATAATTGCTGCAGTTCTGATTCTTGTGACAGCGGGGATTCAGGATGAAATTTACCGGAAAAACCATTCGATAATTGGTGATTTCTATACAAAAGAGGAAAAAGATAAATTTGCGGAGAAATTTCCCCACCGGATTGCAGCAGGCCTGGGAATGATTCTGATAGGCTTGTTAATTGCAATGAACGGCGCTGAGCTGCCCATGAGGGCAGGAATGAAAGAGGAATTTTATGATGGGATATTCCTGTTTTTGGCAGCCTTGGGCATCGGGCTGCTGGTGCATACCGGGCTTGGAAAGGCCAAATATGACGTGGCCGGTTATAATAAGGAAAATCTTCTGGAAGAGGAATTGAAAAAACGCGACCCCCAAATCGGCGTATGGTGCGGATGCATTATGATTCTGGCGACAATTCTGTTTTTTGTGGGCGGGTTTGTCTTTGATTTGTGGGATATTTGCTGGGTGGCATTTCCGGTGGGCGGAATGTTTTGCGGAATGGCTGCGCTGATTTTGAATGGAAAAAGAGCATAAAGTCTGTAATATCTGCTGTATTTTCTTTTTTAGGACGGATGCCATATGGACTTTAGACAGAAAACGTGATAGAATAGGTCAGAATGTTTAGATAGATGGCTGGCGCCAAAGGAGGAGAAATGAAGAAAGGTATTATATTTGATTTGGATGGAACTCTATGGGATTCATCTGAAGGAGTAGCGGCATCTTGGGAAAAGGCTTTAGAAGAGCATTTTGATATAGAGAAAGTAATTACAGCAGATATGATTCAGGAAGTAATGGGGAAGAGTATGTACGAGATTGCAGACATACTTTTTTCCGAATTTCCGTTGAAAGAACGGCGGGAAATGCTGACTTACTGCTGTAAGAGAGAGAATGAATATATCAGAAGCCATGGAGGAACACTGATGCCGGGACTGGAGGAGACCCTTCAGAATTTAAAGGACAAGGGGTATCATCTGTTTATTGTAAGCAATTGTCAGGCAGGGTACATTGAAGTTTTTCTGGAATATCACAAACTGGAGAAATATTTTGATGATTTTGAGTCCTTTGGCAGGACAGGCAGAGAGAAAGGACGCAACATCCGCACTGTGATAGAACGGAATCAACTGGAGCAGTCTATTTATGTAGGGGACATCCAGGGAGATTATTACGCTGCAGTAGAGGCGGAAGTTCCTTTTATCCATGCCAGAACCGGATATGGAGCAGTTCAGGAAAAAGTGCCTTATATCACGGAATTGTCCCAGCTTCCAGTTTTAGTGGAAGAGATCCTGGGGGAGTAACGCAGGGGAAGGCACAGGAGGATGCAGCGGTTGGCAGTATAAGGATTGAATGGCGCAAATGAGCGTACGGAATGGAGTGCAGAATGGAAAAGATAGCAAGTTTTACCATAGATCATATAAAATTAGAGCCGGGAATCTATGTGTCCCGGAAGGATTATATCGGCAGTGAAGCAGTAACGACCTTTGATTTGCGGATGACGTCGCCGAATGACGAACCAGTGATGAATACGGCAGAGGTACATACCATAGAGCATCTGGCAGCTACCTATCTGCGTAACGATCCAGAGTATAAAGAGAAGATTGTGTACTTCGGCCCTATGGGTTGCCGGACAGGCTTTTACCTTCTTCTGGCAGGAGATTATGAATCGGCGGATGTGGTGAAGCTGGTGACAGAGATGTTTGAATTTATTCGTGACTATAAAGGGGAAGTGCCAGGGGCCAGTCCCAAAGACTGCGGCAATTATCTGGATATGAATCTCGGAATGGCCAATTATCTTGCAGACCGTTATTTAAAGAATACATTATATGGCATTGATGAAAAGCATCTGACGTATCCAGAATAGGAGAAGAGAATGAAAAAAGTAGGAATTATCGGCGCCATGGAGCTGGAAGTGGAAGCGCTGAAAGGGAAAATGGAAATTTGCCAAAAGACAGAGAAGGCTTCTATGGAGTTTCTGGAGGGAACATTAAATAACACTCAGGCAGTGATAGTAAGAAGCGGGATCGGGAAAGTAAACGCAGCGGTTTGCGCACAGATTTTGTGTGATCTCTTTGAGGTATCTCATATCATCAATACAGGCGTTGCAGGATCTTTGAAAAATGAAATCAATATTGGGGATATTGTGGTGTCTACCGACGCTCTTCATCATGATATGGATGTACGGGTCTTCGGCTATCCTTTGGGGGAGGTGCCCCAGATGGGATGTCTGGCATTTCGGGCAGATCAGCATCTTTCTCAGCTTGCGGTATCCTGCTGTAAGGAAGTGAATCCTGAAATCAGTGTTTACCGGGGAAGAATTGTCAGCGGAGATCAGTTTATCAGCGATAAGCAGGTAAAAGAAGGAATTATTCGGAATTTCCAGGGATTTTGTGTGGAAATGGAGGGCGCTTCCATTGCCCATACCGCCTATTTGAATCACGTGCCTTTTGTCATTATCCGTGCGATTTCTGATAAAGCGGATGACAGTGCCCAGATGGACTATCCCTCTTTTGAAAAGGCGGCGGCAGCCCATTCCGCCAAGCTGGTAGAACATATGCTGCCGGAAATTTAGTGAAATGGGACGAATGGAACAAGATGCGCTTGAGTATCGTTGTTTTTCTATGCTTTACAAGAAGGATAGCAGGAAATCAGGCGTATAAAATCAGGAAGGAATGCAGAAAAGTGCTGTGTTCCTTCTTTTTATTTCCAATATTTTCCGTCAGAATTTATAAGAATTTCTTAATTCGGCAAAAATTCATTGTTTCCGATGATTTCCTGTGCTATAATCCAGTGAGATATTAAGATAGATATGAAAGTAAAAGGGTGGGTTTCATGAAAGTGACATTGAAAGATTTTTTGTATCGTTATCGGCATGGATGGATTTTATCCTATTTGTTGATTTATCTGGCATGGTTTGCATATCTGGAGCAGACGGTCACCAGGCGGTTTCATGTGATACATATGCCGATTGATGATTATATTCCATTTATAGAGGTATTTGTGGTACCCTATCTTCTGTGGTTCGGCTATGTGGCGTTGGCAATTGCATATTTTTTCTTTCAGGATGTGCAAGACTATTATAAGCTCTGTATTTTCCTGTTTGTAGGTATGACAGTATTTCTAGTGGCGTCTACGGTTTATCCACATGGACATTATCTGCGTCCCCGGGTATT
Organism: Petralouisia muris; assembly: GCF_004793545.1. Classification (GTDB taxonomy): domain Bacteria; phylum Bacillota; class Clostridia; order Lachnospirales; family Lachnospiraceae; genus Petralouisia; species Petralouisia muris. The sequence continues at coordinate 78,808 of NZ_SRYA01000010.1, forward strand.
TGAGCGGGATAATATTTTTGTCACACTGGTGAAGGGACTGTATATGGTGGATACGCCAACGAATTTGTTTCCCAGCATTCATGTGTATAATTCCATCGGAGTGCATCTTTCCATTATGCACAGTGAGAAGCTGAAGGAAAAAAAGTGGATTCGAAGGATATCTTTTGTGCTTATGATGTCTATTATTGCATCCACGATGTTTTTGAAGCAGCATTCTGTTTTTGATGTGATTACCGGATGCATTATGGCAATTGTGATGTATACTCTGGTGTACGGCGGAGAATTGCTGGCCGGCAGGAAACGTGTGTACCGCCGGTATCCGGAAATAAATGGTTAGAACGGAGGGGACTTCTGAAGTATTTTGATACGGCAGAGGTTCCTTTTATTCACTAGTGTAAAAACCGTCTGAAACTGCAGCAGCTAAACTGCTATTGTTCCAGACGGTTCTGAACAGTCATGCTGTACCGCATGAAATAAAAGAATCGGGGTAACAGGATTCGAACCTGCGACCTCACGGCCCCCAGCCGTGCGCTCTAGCCAAGCTGAGCCATACCCCGAATACTTATCCATTATAACACAGGAAAAAAGAAAAATCAACTGTTAAATTTTGAATATTGAAATCAATTGACTTTATGAAAAATAGAACTATAATGATACTTAGGGTGTGTTTGAAAATTCCGTCTGTTACAGGGACTTTACACATAAGAAAAACAAGAAAGAGACAGAATAATGAGAGAGGCAGAATATATGAGTACAGCAAAGAAAAACAACAGGAAACAAAAAGGACTGATGATAGCCGGATTTATTTTTCTGGCGCTGGTAACGGCGTATCTGGGAATCGCAGTGTTTTTCAGCAAACACTTTCTTCCGGGAACCATAATCAATGGCGTTTCAGCATCCGGCAAAACGATAAAGGCAGTGGAACGGCTGATTACACAGGAAATTGACGGATATCAGATTGAATTAGAGCCGAGAGAAGGAAAAACAGAAATTATCGAGGGAACTGCAATCAGCCTGAAACCGGTATTTGACGGCAGGCTGGAGATAGAATTGAAGAACCAGAAGGAATTTTTCTGGCCGGTTTCTCTCTTTCAGCCTTCTGAAATAGAAGTAGACACTATGGTAGAATATGACAAAGAGGCTTTGCATCAGGAGGCAGAGAAACTGGAAATTATGGATGAGTCTCAGATGCAGAAGGAAGAAAATGCGGTTCTTTCAGAGTATTCCGAGAAGAACGGATACACCATTATTCCGGAGCAGGAAGGAACTGTCGTAGATGAAGAGAAATTTTATGAAGCGCTGGAGAAATCTGTGCTGAATCTGCAGGAACGGATTTCCCTGGCAGAAGAAGAATGTTACGTGAAGCCGGAATACACCAGCGAATCGGAAGAGGTAGTGAAGCTGGCGGAAACCATGAATAAATATGTACAGACTTCGGTAACCTATGATTTTGGAGATAAGAAAGAAGTTCTGAACGGAACAACCATTCATCAGTGGATTTCGGCAACGAAAAAGTACAAGGCAAAGATTTCTCAGGAAAAAATTGAAGAATATATTTCGAATCTTGCAGATACATATAATACTGCAGGCAGATCCAAGTCTCTGAAATCTTCTTACGGAACAGAGGTAACGGTAAGCGGCGGGGATTATGGATGGAAAATGGATCAGGAAGCAGAAGCGGAGGCATTAAAACAGCACATCAAGCAAGGAGAAACCGTGACCAAAGAACCGGCCTATTCCCAGACGGCCAATAGCAGAGCAGGCAATGATTATGGAAATACTTATGTGGAAGTAAATCTGACAGCCCAGCATATGTACTATTATAAAGACGGGACGTTGGTGCTGGAGACAGATTTTGTATCCGGAAATGATGCAAAGGGATGGAGCACGCCGCCCGGAGCCTTTGGCCTGTATTATAAGCAGCGGGATAAGACCTTAAGAGGTGAGGGATATGCTACGCCCGTATCCTTCTGGATGCCTTTTAACGGAGGCGTAGGCTTCCATGACGCCAACTGGCGCAGGGATTTCGGCGGAAATTATTATAAACGGAATGGCTCTCACGGCTGTGTCAATATGCCCTACAGCGCTGCTCAAACCTTGTTTGATAATATTGAAGCAGGCTGTGCCGTGCTGGTGTATCAACTGTCCGGAACAGAAAGCGCGAAAGCAAAGGCACAGGATGCAGCAGCAGTGGTCATACAGCTGATTGACAGTCTGGGCGATGTTACTTTAGAGAGCAGGGACGCCGTTGTAAATGCCAGAAATCAGTACAATGGGCTGGATGGAACAGCCAAAGGCTATGTCAGCAACTATGGCACGCTGGAGGCGGCGGAAGCCAGAATTGCGCAGTTGGAAGCAGAAGCGGCAGCAGATCAGCAGGCCCAGGCGGAAGCCCAGCCTGTAATTGACGCCATCAATCAGCTGGCGGGACAGGAAATTACCTTAGATATGAAAGGAACCATAGAGAACATAAGGAAACAGTACAACAGCCTGTCAGAAGCGGCCAGGGCGAAGGTGGGGAATTACAATGTGCTGACCGATGCAGAGAAGAAAATTCAGGAACTGAAGAAAGAAGACAAGGAAAAAGAAGAAACGTAACAGTAACGGTGGGGTGATGTTATGGGTCATACAAAAGAACATGAGAAGAAACTGACAATCACAGATGTAGCAAAAGCCCTGGGGGTGTCAAAAACAACTGTTTCCAGAGCAATTTCCGGGAAGGGAAGGATTGGAAGCGAGACAAAAGAGAGGGTTCTTGAGTATATACAGGAGCATAATTATAAGCCCAATGTTCTTGCCAAAGGGCTTGCCCAGCTGAAGACCTTTAATATTGGAATTCTGCTGCCGGAGGACTATACGGTGGTGGATTTGCCTTTTTTTCAGACCTGCCTGATTGGAGTGCAGGAAACGGCTGTCAGTATGGATTATGATGTATTGCTTACTATGGGAAAAGAAAATGACTGTACCCAGTTGGCGCGGATGGTAGAAAATCATAAAGTAGATGGTGTGATATTGATGCGCACCTTTACGAAAGATCCTCACATTGAATACCTGAAATCCCAGGGAATTCCCTTTCTGACAGTGGGAAGCACCTACTATCAGGGAGTTGTCCAGGTGGATAATGATCATCAGAGCGCCTGCCGGGAATTGATTTCCATACTGCTGCTGAAGGGCATGAAGAGGATAGGCCTGATAGGAGGAATTGAATCCCATGTAGTGACCCAGAGCCGGCTGCAGGGGTATGTAGACGCCTGTAAAATGGCAGGAGTGCCCATAGATAAAAGTATCATCCATGTAAATGTGGAAAAGGATATGATGATAGAATTGGGCGTGGAAAAGCTGTTGGAAAATGGGGTAGACTGTATTGTATGTCTGGATGATGCAGTGTGCATCCATGTTTTGAATAAACTGAGAAAAGAAAGCATCAGCGTCCCAAAGGAGATGAAGGTGGCTTCTTTTTATGACAGTTCCATTTTGGAAAATAACCTTCCTTCGATCACATCCCTTTACTTTGACGCCAGGGAGCTTGGAAATGTAGCTTGCAAAACGTTACTGGAAATCATTGAGGGAAATCAGGTGAAGATGCGCACATTGTTAGGATATGAAGTGATTTTGAAGGAATCTACAAAATAGTGTGGAAGAGCTGTCGGTTAATACCGATTTTTAACTTTCTAAAGAAAAAATAAGAATATCCTGTGGAATTTTGTGCTTTATAGCACGAAGCTTTCCGCGGGATATTCTTATTTTGGGTTTTATATTTATTTTTAGGCGCAAAAAGAAAGCCTTGTTTTCCGGCTGTCTATCTTATAGTATGATTTGAAATTTAATCTATTAGGAGGACATACAAATGAAAAAAGATGTAACAGGTAGTAGACTTGTGAAACAGGGATAATTGAGTATGAGACGAGTTATGAAGAGAATAATTCAATGCCAAAAGGACAAGAACAAGTTACTAGAAAAGGTGAGAACAGGGAAAAAGAAGTGTCTTATAAGGTTACTTATGTGGATGCGTTGAGGAATCCAGAGAAGTGACAGGGGAAACGGTTACGAAGGAACCAGTAAATAAAGTGATTCAAGTGGGAACGAAAGAGGAACCAGCCCCTGTCAGCCCTCCTGAGAGAACCGTGGTATCAAAAAAGGCATTCTATGATTGCAATGGCTCTGGACATGGGTATTATGAAATAACATATTCAGACGGCAGTGCGGAGTATGAAGAATTTTAAAAATAAAATAATCCCATCTGCTGTCAGTTTTATGGTAACGTTTTCAGTAAAAAATATGCACATAAAATATGTGAAAAACACAGGAAATACAAGGTGGACAAACGGTTGCGCAACGAAAAAATATGGTAAAATTGACGAAAAAATATTGGGCAGATTGTACAAAAAAAGGGGTATAATTATGGAAAGTGTTGACATTGACAACAAAGCCTTACTCTGTTAAACTATTAAACATAGAACAACCGATTGCGCAATGGACGGTTGCTCTAAAAAATAATGTTTTTCAAAATGGGAGGGAAACAATATGAAGAAAAAATTTATAACTGCATTGCTCTGTGCGGCAATGACTGCAAGTATGTTGGCTGGCTGCGGCAGCAATAACGGCGGAAATAGCGGCGGCAATGACGCCAATGCAGACGCGAATGCTGATGCAGGCGATGACGCTAATGCAGATGCGAATGCTGATGCAGGCGATGACGCGGAAGGAGCAAGCGGAGATGAGAACACCCTGACCGTATGGTGCTGGGACCCGAAGTTTAACATTTATGCAATGGAACAGGCTGGTAAGGTTTATCAGGCAGAGCATCCGGAGTTTAATGTTAATGTAGTAGAGACTCCCTGGGACGATGTTCAGAAGAAGCTGACAACAGCAGCAACTGGCGGCGCAATGGATACTTTACCAGATATTATGCTGGTACAGGACAATGCTTTCCAGAAGAACGTAATTTCTTTCCCGGAAGCATTTACTGATTTGACGGACAGCGGCATTGATTTTACACAGTTTGGTGAAGCAAAGACTGCTTATTCTGTAGTAGACGGCAAGAACTATGGAGTTCCTTTTGATAATGGCGCTGTTGTAGCATGCTACAGGACAGATATTCTGGAAGAAGCAGGATTCACTCTGGATGATTTCACAGATATCACTTGGGATGAATATCTGGAAAAAGGAAAGGTTGTTCTGGAAAAGACCGGCAAGCCTTTACTTTCCTGCCAGTCCACTGAGTCTGACGTTATCATGATGATGCTTCAGTCCTGCGGCGCTTCTCTGTTTGATGATAGCGGAAATCCCGCAATGGTTGGCAATGAATCTCTGAAGAAAGTTATGGAAACTTATCAGCAGTTAGTGGAAACCGGCGTTTGCAAGCTGGTGAACAGCTGGGATGAATATGTTCAGACACTTACCACTGAGACAGTGGCAGGAACCATCAATGGATGCTGGATTATGGCTTCCATCCAGTCCGCAGCAGATCAGAGCGGAAAATGGGGTCTGACCAATATGCCAAGCTTAGTTGGCGTTGATGGAGCAACCAACTACTCCAACAACGGAGGATCTTCCTGGGCGATTACAAGCAACTGCAAGAACATGGAACTGGCAAAGGATTTCCTGAAATCCACATTTGCAGGAAGCGTTGAATTATATGAAACCATTCTTCCGGACTCCGGCGCTTTAGCTACTTATCTGCCGGCAGGTGATTCTGACGTATATGCAGAGCCTTCTGAATTCTATGGTGGAGATGCTGTATTTAAGAAGATTACCGAGTATGCAAGCAAATGCCCAAGCAACAACACAGGCGTTTATTACTATGAAGGAAGAGACGCTATCGCAACAGCTATTCAGAATGTGGTAGGAGGATCTGACATTGACACTGAGCTTGAAATTGCACAGAGCACAGTGGAAGGACTTATGGAACAGTAAGAATTAGAAATGGTATGATTTAGTTACATAAAAACAGTCACGGGGGTCAGCATTTGCGGCCCCCGGCTGAAACTAAAGGGGGTAAATATGTGAGTCAGGCAAGCGAACCCAAAAAGAAAAAAATGTCGTTAAGCAAACGGCACAACCTGACCGGCTGGGCTTTTTTAACGCCGGCAACGCTCATGATAGCAGCTATGAGTTTCTGGCCTATGATACAGGCTTTTATCCTGTCATTCCAGAAAGGAAAAGCAAATGATCTGAGGTTTGGCGGAATTGACAATTATGTCAGGATGTTTAAAGACAAGGTCTTTATGACGTCTCTTGGAAACACATTTTTCTATCTGATTATCCAGGTGCCTATTATGCTGATTCTGGCATTGATTCTGGCACAGATGCTGAATAATAAGAATCTTCGGTTCAAAGGATTATTCCGTACTGCGATTTTCCTGCCGTGTGCAACGTCACTGGTATCTTATGCAATCATTTTCCGTTCCCTGTTTGGCGTGGATGGATTTATCAATTCTGTTTTGATTAAATTGGGAATTTTAAATACAGGATATAATTTCCTGGGAAATGCAGGCAGCGCAAAAGCTGTCATTATCATAGCCTTAATATGGAGATGGACCGGATATAATATGGTATTTTATCTTTCCGGATTACAGAATATAGAGTATTCCGTATATGAAGCAGCCAAAATTGACGGGGCGAGCCCCCTGCAGACTTTCTTCAAGATTACGGTTCCGCTGCTGAAGCCTACGATTCTTCTGACAGCGATTATGTCAACAAACGGGACGCTGCAGTTGTTTGATGAGTCTTTCAACCTGACAAAGGGAGGACCTTCCAACGCTACGATTACAATGTCCCACTACATATATAATGTATCCTTTAAATATGTGCCGAACTTTGGCTATGCAGCAGCCATGTCCTTCCTGATCTTTATTCTGGTGGCAATTCTGGCATTTATACAGATGAAAGTAGGTGATAAGCGTGACTAAAACAAAAAGAGCCAATGCGTTAATGTATGTTGTTTTGATCATTGTATCACTGATATCAGTATTTCCTCTTTATTGGATGCTGATAGCAGCCACCAATATGAGTGTGGATGTAACCAGAGGAAAACTGCTGCCCGGAACAGCTTTTATGGAGAACTGGAAAGCGTTGTTTGCGAATTCGCCGGTGCAGCAAGCGATGTTGAATTCCTTTAAATATGCAATCTTATTGACGATCTGTGCTTTGGTGATTTGTTCTCTTGCAGGTTACGGATTTGAAATTTACTATGATAAAGGAAAAGATGCAGTATTCTCAGTTTTGCTTTTGGCAATGATGGTTCCTTTTGTGGCAACGATGATTCCTCTGTTTCGTATGGTTTCTGCAGTAGGGCTTTTGAATTCCACATTGGGATTTATTCTGCCGACGATTTCTACGCCTATGATTATCATGATGTTTAGGCAGAGCGCCCGAAGTTTTCCTCATGATATCATTGAAGCAGCCAGAATTGACGGCTTAAACGAACTGCAGATATTTTTCAGGATGTTTATCCCTACCATGCGTTCTACCTATGCGGCGGCTATGACAATTACTTTTATGAATGCATGGAATAACTATTTGTGGCCGAAGGTAATTATGTTGGATGATAAGAGTATTACCATGCCGATGTTGGTTGCCAACCTGACAGAAGGATATGTAACGGATTACGGAGTGCTGATGTTGGCCGTTCTGCTCTGCAGTCTGCCGACGATTATCGTGTTCTTCGTATTGCAGAAGAGTTTTGCAGAAGGTATTACAGGTGCAGTGAAATAATTGAATATGAGTTAAGGTATACAGGAAGTATGATATTTGTATACTGATACAGCAGAGATGGAATCTTTGCTGAATAGAGTATGGCTGTCGCATAAAGCGTGAAATATACAGGATGTGGTGTTTTGAAGGAAAAGTTGATACGTCAGTATCCTGCAGATGTTCCCTTGGTGCTGCAGCCATTCTTATAAAAAATGGAGGTAAGATATGCCGCAGTTTAATTATGATAAAGTAAAAGATCCCCTTATTTTTAAAGAGAATACGCTTGAGGCTCATTCCGATCATATCTGCTACGGCTCCATGGAGGAATTGGAAGCAGGAAACAGCAGCTTTCGATATTCTTTGGATGGACTTTGGAAATTTGCATATGCCAGGAATTACGATTCTGTAATCCGGGATTTTGAAAAGGAAGAATATGATTGTAAATCCTGGGAGGATATCAGGGTTCCCGCTCATATCCAGATGGAAGGATATGACAGCCCCCAATATGCCAATGTGCAGTATCCCTGGGATGGCAGAGAACAGATTGAGCCGGGGGATATCCCTTCTTTTTTCAATCCTGTTGCAAGCTATGTGAAGTATTTCACTGTTCCGAAGCAGATGCAGGATAAGCCCCTGTATATTTCTTTTCAGGGCGTGGAAAGCGGCATGGCGCTGTGGCTGAACGGAATCTATGTGGGATACAGCGAGGACAGCTTTACTCCCTCTGAATTTGAATTGACTCCTTTTTTGCGGGAAGGGGAAAATAAACTGGCAGTTCAGGTATTTAAGTGGACAGCCGGAAGTTGGTGCGAAGACCAGGATTTCTTCCGTTTTTCTGGAATTTACCGAAGTGTATTCCTGTATACAGTGCCCAAAGCCCATATACAGGATATCAGGGTTAAGACGCTTTTAGACGATCAGTATCAGAATGCGGATCTGGAAATTTGTCTGAAAGGAGCAGGGGAAGGAAAGGTCTCCTTGACATTGCAAGACGGGGAAAGCACGATAGCCTTGCAGAGCGCAGATTTGGGAACGGATGTTATAGTTACAATACCGGTAGAGCGTCCGGCGCTTTGGAGCGCGGAAGAGCCCAATCTTTATGAATTGCTGCTGGAAGTGCAGGATGTCCAGGGCAAAACCGTGGAAGTGATTTCCCAGACAGTGGGATTCCGCAGGTTTGAGATGATTGACCATATCATGTGCATCAATGGGAAGCGGATTGTATTTAAGGGAGTGAACCGCCATGAATTCAGCTCCAAAACAGGACGCGCCGTGTCAGATGAAGAAATTATTCAGGATATTATAACCATGAAACGGAATAATATCAATGCCATCCGAACCTGCCATTATCCGGATGATTCCAGAATCTATGCACTTTGCGATCAATACGGCCTGTATATGATTGCGGAAAATAATCTGGAAAGCCATGGCACCTGGGACCCGATTATCAGAGGGAAGGCAGGCATGGAGGCTGCAGTGCCCGGAGACCATGCAGAATGGCAGCCTATGATGCTGGATCGGGTAAATTCCTGCTATCAGAGAGATAAGAATCATCCGGCCATTGTGATTTGGTCCTGCGGAAATGAATCCTTCGGCGGTTCTGTCATATATGAAATGTCTCAGTTGTTCCGAAAGTTGGACGATACCAGGTTGGTGCATTATGAAGGGCTGTTCCATGACAGGCGGTTTAACGATACCAGTGATATGGAGAGCCAGATGTATCCGTCTGTGGCCAGCATTCAGGAGTTTCTTGCGAAAGACAGAAGCAAACCTTTTATTTGCTGCGAATATACTCATGCCATGGGCAATTCCTGCGGGGCAATGCATAAATATACGGATTTGACCGATACGGAGCCCTTGTATCAGGGCGGATTTATCTGGGATTATATTGATCAGTCCATTGAGAAAAAGGATCGTTATGGAAAGAAATTTCAGGCATACGGCGGAGATTTCGGTGAACGTCCCTGTGATTATAATTTCAGCGGAAATGGTATTGTATACGGAGGTGAGCGGGAGGAATCTCCCAAGATGCAGGAGGTAAAATTCAATTATCAGAACATCACTGCAGAAGTATCTGAGCATAAAGTGCTGGTAAAAAATAAGAACTTATTTATCAATACAGATCAATTCGACTGTATGGTTTTTTTGGAAAAGGAAGGGAAAATATTAAAGCAATTTAAGCTTTTTACCAGTGTAGAGCCATTAAGTGAGAAAGATTACGAGCTTCCGGTAAAATTGCCAAAACAACCAGGGGAATATGTCATTACCGTTTCCTTCCAGTTAAAGGAAGAGGAAGACTGGGCGCCTGCCGGTCATGAGGTTGCATTTGGGCAGGGCATATTCCGCCAAGGATCAGGCGGGAGGTCTGCCGATTCTGAATCCCCATTGGAACAGAGCATATTATGTGGCAAAGAAAGCTGTAAGATAACAGATGAAATTACAGTTATGAAAGGCAAATTAAATATTGGCGTCCGCGGAAAGAACTTTGAGTGCATGTTCAGTGAATTAAAGAGCGGGCTGGTGTCTTATCGTTATGGCGGAAAGGAAATGATCGAGCAGATTCCTATGCCGAACTTCTGGCGTGCGCCCGTTGACAATGACTGGGGCAATCATATGCCGGGAAGGTATGGACAGTGGAAGTTAGCCAGTTTGTATCTGCAGCCGGATGAAGAAGCCAAGGAGAATCCTGTTCTGGAGGAAAAAGAGCGCAGCGCAGTGATTACTTATTATTACACGATGGCAACGGTTCCGGTAAGCAGGTGCAGCCTTTCCTATGAAGTGTTCGGAGACGGAACCATCACCGTAACTCTTTCTTATAATCCGGTGAAGGAACTGGGAGATATGCCGGAATTCGGTGTATTGTTTAAATTTAATGCTGATTATGAAAACGTGGAATGGTATGGAAACGGCCCGGCAGAAACCTACGCAGATCGGAAGCGCGGGGCAAAATTAGGAGTATACCGGAACAAAGTTACCGATAACCTTGCAAAATATTTGGTACCTCAGGAATGCGGCAATAAAACAGATGTGCGTTGGGCGAAAATTACCGATCATAGAGGAAAAGGAATGCTCTTTGCCGGAGATAACATGAATTTCTCTGCGCTGCCCTATACTCCCCATGAGATGGAGTCTGCCATGCATCCTTACGAGCTGCCCCAGGTTCATTATACCGTAGTGCGCGTCTCTTTGGGCCAGATGGGAGTGGGAGGCGACGATAGCTGGGGTTCTCAGGTGCATCCGGAATATCTAATGGATGTAAGCGCCCCAATGAAATTTGCATTTAGTTTTAGAGGCTTACCATGAGGAGGGACCCAGCCCCAAAAGATTAGAACAATCACAGGGAAAAAGGCTGGGAGGAGACCTGATGGTTCCCCGATTATTTCATAATTTGTTAGGAGGAAGACAAATGGACAAATTTGTGGTAAATATTATCCACCGCCCAGAACTGGTGCCAGAATATGCAGAAAAAGTAACTGGTCACGGCAAAGCGGAGGATATCGGAAGAAAAGCATTGCTGACAGAGTCTTTGGACATTTTCAAAACCCAGCAGCGTCTGGCTCATGAAAATGGCTTAAAAACAACGATTCAGATGACATATGCAAGTTTATTTAATGAGGAAGCAGTGGCTCTTGCCAAGGCAGATCACGAGAAATACGGAGATGAAATCGCTCTTTCTTTGCTGGGACTGCCCTGTAAGGAATTTCGTGAGAAATACAAGACCAAGGATTTCTGTATCTGGATGTTTTCTATGGAGGATAAAAAATCAATTGTAGATGATATTTTTGCAAAATTCCATGATATCTTTGGGTTTTATCCGGAATCTACCGGTTCCTATTATCTGGATGCAGACTTAACAAATTATATTAAGGAGGCTTATCCTTCCGTAAAATGTGCAGTGGCAACCTGCTGGGAGGAAGGTCCCAAGGCATACCATACCTGCAACAATTCCTGGTATACCCTCTTTGACGGGGGCCCCTGGGCGCCCTGGATTCCTTCCAAACAGAATACCCATGCGCCGGCGGCAAATGAGACGGAGGACAGCGGAATTGTGGCTATTCCCCATCTTTCCAGAGATTTGATTGCCTGCTATGACGGAAACGGCTCCAACTTCGGAACCCATCCCCAGAATGTGCTCCGGGGCATGATTTATGACAGCCAGACCTGGGAATACCCCTATATGTACAATTTGATTGATCAGTACCGTTCTCTGGAGAAATATAATAATGGCTATGCGTATAACATGATGTTTGTAGGGCCTGCATGGATGAATAAAATGGGACGCTGGGAGGCTCCCTATGAGTTGTTGGAAAAATCCTATTCTGATGGCTGCGCTTATTACGGTAAACTGAAAAAAGAAGGAAAACTTATTGACATGACTATGTCGGAGTTTGCAGATTATTACCGGAAGAAAAAGAGCTATACAGAACCGGAATGCGCCTTGTGGCGCGATATCCTTTATGGCTCAGACAAGCAGCTGTTCTGGTACTGCGATCCTTATATGAGAGTCTGCGTGAATATGGATCAGGGCGGAGCCATTGTGGATCTGCGTCCCTATGCAGCAAAGCTTGAGTGGCCGGTGGGAATCGGAACAAAGCATGTACAGGACGCCTCCTATCCGTTTCTGATTCAGGAAAAATACCGGGCCGGTTACTTTACCCACTATGCGGGGGAGGGAACCGTAAGAAGCGCAAAACTTTCTTATCACGGAGAAGAAGTGGATTTGTGTTTGTGCCGCACCAAAGCGCATTTTTCACAGGAAGGAAACGTCAGAATTCTGACCCTTGATCCAGTGGAAATAGAATTCTATGACCTGACGGTGAAGCTGCAGACCAAGATTTCTTTTGAAGAAGGAAGCTCTAATATTAAGATAGAACGTACCATTCTGGAAATGAGCAATCCTGAGGCGGAAGTGGAATTAAATGAATATATGGTGGCCTGCTACGGAACTACCGAATACCCGGAAGACATGACCGGCATCACCCTGAAATGCGAAGGAGCTCAGGAGAAATCCATTTCCTATGAGTATAAATGCAGGGAAGAGCAGCTTGCTGGAGCGGATGCGGTAAGCGCAGTCATTCCGGCCATTGAGACGAAGGTTTCTATGACGCCGTCCAATAAAGAAGCGGTTGGATATGTGAAGGAAGGCTACGCGTTCTCCCCAATGTTTACCTTAGGCTATGCCAAAACAGTGTCAGATAAGGAGGTATTTGCAACATGGCTCAATCTGGAAAAGGCAAATTAAACTACAGATGCCCCTCCTGCTTTATGCGGGATTTGGACATTGATATGTTTTACGATAAAGAGAAGGATGAATATTACTGCATCCGCTGCCAGTACACGGGAAACGAGAAGGATGTGCTGGAGAAAAATGAAATGGTGCGGTTCCGCTACCGTGCCATGACAGAGCGCATAACAAAATTTGATTTTGACTGATCGCAGGTATCTCAGGGTTTATCATTATCATTTAAGAGGAAGTCAGTATGGGAAGTATTTCAGACAAAAAATTTATCAAGGGAATGGATGTATCCTCCCTGCCGGAATTGGAAAAGCTGGGAGCAGTCTTTTACGACAAAGACGGGGATGAAAGGAATCTCCTTTCGGTTCTGAGAGAGTACGGAACCAACGCTGTCCGACTCCGTCTCTGGAACAATCCCTATTCTGCAGAGGGAGAGCCCTACGGGGCGGGAACTAATGATTTAGAAACTGTAATGGAGATGGCAAAGCGGGTGCAGGAGCATGGCATGGACATTCTTTTAAATCTGCATTACAGTGATTTCTGGGCAGATCCAGGCAAGCAGATTAAGCCGAAGGCATGGGCGGATTTTACCGGGAAGCGTCTGGAATCTGCAGTGTATGATTATACTGTGGCCGTATTGCGGGAATTCCAGCGGGAAGGGATAGTCCTGAACATGGTGCAGGTGGGCAATGAATTGTCTAATGGGCTTTTATGGCCGGATGGAAAACGGCCCAATTACGAAACCATTGCACTGTTGGTAAATGCCGGAATCCACGGGGTACGGGACATAGATCCGGATATTCCAATTATGATTCATCTGGACAATGGAGGAAACAATGAACTGTACCAGGATTGGTTTGACAATTATTTTGCCAATGACGGAGAAGATTTTGATGTTATTGGATTATCCTATTATCCTTTCTGGCACGGTTCTCTGGCAGATTTGGAGTATAACATGTGTGATCTTGCGGTCCGTTACGGCAAAGAACTGGTGGTGGCGGAGGTTTCCATGGGGTATACTATGGAAGACTATGCATCCTATGAAAAACTGAAGCCTTCCAGACGCAAGGGAATGGCAACCAAACCGGAGCTGGCGGCAGGGATTGAATATCCCATGACAAAACAGGGGCAGTCAGATTTTATGGAAGATTTCATGAAACGGGTGTCCAGGGTGCCAAATGGCCTGGGAAAAGGATTTTTCTATTGGGAACCAGCGTGGATTCCGGTGCCGGGAAGCGGCTGGGCCACAGAAGCCTCTCTCAAATATATGAAAGATCCGGGGCCCTGCGGCAATGAGTGGGCCAACCAGGCTTTGTTTGACTATGAAGGCAGGCCTTTGCCAGCGCTGGATGTAATTAAAAAATTCTGAATTCAGGGGGTGTCCCGTTAAGGAGTTAAAATAGATTCTTAATGCGATACCCCTTTTTTTTTGCAGTTATTAATGATAGAATAAAAAACGGCTGCGATTTTAAACAGTAACGCAGTAAAGGAGGAGATACCTATGATTTCGAAGCAGATGCAGCAGGAAATAGCGGGAAGTTCCGCCATCCGCGCCATGTTTCTGGAAGGAAAGGAAATGGCGAAACAGGTGGGAGCGGAAAATGTATATGATTTTAGTCTTGGAAACCCTATGACGCCTGTGCCGGAACAATATAACCAGGCAATTATAGATGCAGTCCGGACGGAGAATTCTTTGGAGCTTCATGGATATATGGATAATGCAGGTTATCTGGAAACACGGCAGGCAGTGGCAGAGAATTTGAATCAGCGGTTTGGAACAGAGTTTGAAGGAAGCCATATTGTGATGACTGTGGGAGCAGCAGGCGCATTAAACGTAGTGTTTAAGACTATTTTAGATCCGGGAGACGAGGTGCTGGCGCTGGCTCCTTATTTTGGGGAATATCGGGGATATGTTGCCAACCATCAGGGGATTTTGCGGGAGGTCAAGCCGGATACCGCCACATTTCAGCCGGATTTGGAGGATTTACAAGCAAAGATTACGCCCCGGACCAAAGGACTCATTATCAATAATCCGGTAAATCCTACCGGCGTCATTTACTCAGAAGCAACGATTCAGAATATTGCTTCTATTTTAGAAGAAAAACAGAAGGAATATGGACATGAGATTTATCTGGTGTCGGATGAGCCTTACCGGGAGTTGGTTTATGACGGAAATACCGTTCCATTTCTGACAAAATATTATGACAATACCTTTGTGACTTATTCTTTCAGTAAATCGCTGTCTATTCCGGGAGAAAGAATTGGTTATATTGCAGTCAGCCCTTGTATGGCAGACTGCAGTCAGGCAGTGCAGGGATTGTCCGTGGCAAACAGGATTTTAGGATTTGTCAATGCCCCTTCCCTGATGCAGAAAGCCCTGGTGAAATCCATGGACGCCAGAACAGATGTGGATTATTATGACAGAAACCGCAGGCTGATTTATGGAAAGCTGACAGAACTTGGATTTACCTGCGTCAAGCCCCAGGGCGCTTTTTATCTGTTTATCCAATCACCGGAGCCAGAGGAGAAGAAGTTTGTGGAAGCGGCCAAAAAGCATCACATTCTGTTGGTGGGCGGAAGCTCCTTCTCCTGTCCGGGATATGTGAGACTTGCGTATTGTGTTTCTTATGAGATGATCGAACGTTCCCTGCCTGCTTTTGAGAAGCTGGCAGAAGAGTATCGGAGGAATTAATATGGCTGCATGGGAAAAAAATGTGCGAAAGACGATCCCCTATACCCCTGGGGAACAGCCCGACCGCCCCAATATGATAAAGTTAAATACCAATGAGAATCCATATCCTCCGGCCCCTGGCGTGACAAAGGCATTGCAGGAATTGGATGCGGACAGGCTGCGGAGATATCCCGACCCTGCGGCGAGAGTCCTGGTTCAGGCTCTGGCTGATTATTATGGCGTGACAAATCAGCAGGTGTTTGTGGGGGTTGGTTCCGATGATGTGCTGGCTATGAGTTTTCTGACCTTTTTTAACAGTGAAAAGCCCATTCTGTTTCCGGATATTACGTATTCTTTTTACGACGTGTGGGCGGAATTATTCAGAATTCCCTATGAGCGCCCGCCGCTGGATTCAGAGTTTAAAATTCGTACCAAAGATTACTTAAGGGAGTGCGGCGGAATTGTGATTCCCAATCCTAATGCGCCCACCGGGATAGAAAAGAATCTGGCGGAGCTGGAGGAGATGATTGCAGGAAATCCGGAAGTAATTGTAATAATTGATGAAGCATATATTGACTTTGGAGGGACTTCTGCGTTATCATTACTCCCGAAGTATGAAAATCTGCTGGTGGTTCAGACTTTTTCCAAGTCCAGAAGCCTTGCAGGCATGAGAATCGGATATGCCATTGGAAATGAAAGGCTGATAGGATATCTGAACGAAGCCAAATATTCCTTTAATTCTTATACTATGAATGGGGCGGCTCTGGCTGCGGGAACAGAAGCCATCAAAGATGATGCATATTTCAGAGAAACCTTACAGAAAATAATCAATACCAGAGAATGGACCAAACAAGAGCTGCACAGGCTTGGATTCTCCTTTTTGGATTCCAAAAGCAACTTCATTTTTGCATCCCATCCGAAATGTCCGGCAGAGGAGTTGTTCCAGGCGCTGAAACAGGCAGATATTTATGTGCGCTTTTTCAACAAGCCCAGAATCAATAATTATCTGAGAATTTCCATTGGGACAGAGCAGGAGATGGGGGCACTGATCCGTTTTCTGGAACACTATTTAGGAGAGAACTTATGATTCGATTGATTTTAAAAGGCGTCATGATTGGAATTGCCAACATTATTCCAGGCGTCAGCGGCGGCACCATGGCGGTATCCATGGGCATTTACGATAAGATGATTCATGCAGCAACCCATCTTTTGTCTGAATTTAAAAAGAGTATGCAGGTGCTGATTCCCATTGTAATTGGGGCAGGCATTGGTGTGGTGGCATTGGCACGGATTATTGAGATTATGTTTGAAAAGGCGCCCTTTCAGACGAATCTTCTGTTTATCGGCCTGATTGTAGGCGGACTGCCTGCCATGGCGAAGAAAGTGAAGGGAAAAACCATAAGGCTCAGCCATCTGGCAGCGTTTTTGCTTTTTTTTGTAATTGTAGCTGGGCTTGCCCTAATGGGAGAACAGGAGGGAGCGGCGGCAGATTTAAGCTTTAGTCTGCTGAATGTGATAAAGCTTCTGGGGGTAGGAATTGTGGCGTCTGCCACCATGGTGATTCCCGGGGTCAGCGGCTCCATGATGCTGATGCTGATGGGATATTACAATCCTATTTTAACAGAAATTAACCGGTTCATCGACAATCTTCTGGACTTCAATGTGCAGGGGCTTTTGGAAGGATGTCTGGTTCTGGTGCCTTTTGGAATCGGAGTGGTAGTGGGAATTTTTGCCATTGCCAAGATGATTGAAATTGTATTTGAGAAGTTTCCGGAACATGCGTACTGGGGAATTATCGGGTTGATTGTGGCGTCTCCCGTTGCAATTTTGTTAATGAATCGTTTTGGGACCATTAATGTTACGGCAGTTCTCACAGGGATTGCCGCATTGGCGGCAGGGATTGTGATAGCTTTAAAGCTGGGGGAAGAGTAGGAAGAAGTGGAAATCAAAGTGGAATATGGGCTGATTCTTTATCTGGTTGTGGTAAATCTGATAGGATTTTCTCTGATGGGGCTGGATAAATGGAAAGCCAAACATAAGAAATGGCGGATTGCAGAACGGACATTCTTCGGCATAGCTATTGTTGGCGGAAGCCTTGGCACCTGGGCAGGAATGTACGCTTTTTGCCATAAAACCAGGCACTGGTATTTTGTAGTGGGAATGCCGCTGATTCTGGCAATTCAGGCGGCAGTCTGGCTATTGACATTTGGAAAGTAACATAATATTATAAATAGCATGATACAACAAAAGAAAGGAAAGAACCTATGTATTCATTTGATGATGTAAAGAAAACAGATCCTCAGGTGGCGGACGCCATTACTGCAGAGATGGAGAGACAGAACAGCCACATTGAACTGATTGCTTCTGAAAATTGGGTCAGCAAAGCAGTTATGGCGGCAATGGGAAGCCCTATGACGAATAAATATGCAGAAGGATATCCGGGAAAACGCTATTACGGCGGATGTGAATGCGTGGATGTGGTGGAGAATCTGGCCATAGAGCGGGCGAAAGAGCTGTTTGGCTGCGAATACGCCAACGTACAGCCCCATTCCGGCGCACAGGCCAATATGGCAGTGCAGTTTGCCATGCTCAAGCCTGGCGATACGGTGATGGGAATGAATCTGGATCACGGCGGACATCTGACGCACGGAAGTCCGGTGAACTTTTCCGGCACATATTTTAATATTGTTCCTTATGGTGTGAATGATGAGGGATATATTGATTATGATAAAGTAAGAGAGACTGCATTGGAATGTAAGCCTAAATTAATCATTGCAGGAGCCAGCGCTTATGCAAGAACCATTGATTTTAAACGGTTCCGGGAAATTGCAGATGAGACTGGGGCTTATCTGATGGTGGATATGGCCCATATTGCCGGCCTTGTGGCGGCAGGACTTCATCCAAGCCCCATTCCTTACGCGCATGTAGTAACTACCACCACCCATAAAACATTGCGGGGGCCGCGAGGCGGTATGATTCTGGCAAGCCAGGAAATGGCAGAGCAATTTAATTTCAACAAAGCCATTTTCCCGGGAACCCAGGGAGGCCCGCTGATGCATGTTATTGCTGCTAAAGCAGTATGTTTCAAAGAAGCGTTGGAAGACAGTTTTAAGGAATATCAGCAGAATATTGTGAAAAATGCACAGGCGTTGGCAAAGGGGCTGATGAACCGGGAAATCAAGCTGGTGTCCGGCGGAACAGACAATCATCTGATGCTGGTGGATTTGACGCCCTATGATTTGACCGGAAAGGCAGTGGAGAAGCTGCTGGATTCTGTCAATATTACCAGCAATAAGAATACTATTCCAAATGATCCCAAATCTCCGTTTGTCACCAGCGGTATCCGTCTTGGAACGCCGGCAATTACCTCCAGAGGCTTTGGAGAGGCTGATATGGACAAGACCGCAGAGTGCATTGCCAAAATGATTAAGGACGGGGAAGCGGCCTCCGCAGAAGTGCGTGGAATGGTAAAAGAGTTAACAGACAAATATCCTTTGATTTAGAAGAAAGCGGACAGATCAGAAGCCAATGGGCTTAATTCCATCAGGAGGAGTGCCCTATGGTGATATGAAAGGGGCTGCCGGGAAATGAATTTCCGCAATATATGCTGTGATTATTCTGCGTCACACGCAAATATTGCATATATTGCGGAAATTCATTTCCTGACAGCCCTTTTTGTATCTGGCAGTTATCTGTGGTTCTTCAGACGGAACTTATGTACAGAGACTTTTAATTCCTCAGACTGGTTCTGCAGCTCTTTGGCAGAAGCGGCAGACTTCTCAGCAGTGCTTGCATTGGTCTGAACAACGCCGGCAATTTGTTCCATTCCGGCTGTAAGCTGGTGCAGCGCCTGGGACTGCTGGGTTGCAGAGCCGGCAATTTGTTCAATCAGGTCTGTAGCCTGTTTAGCGCCAACCATAACGTCCGCCAGGGAGTTGGTGGTATCCATAGTCAGTGAGGTTCCCTGTTTAATCATCTTGATGGAATTCTCAATTAGTTCTGTAATGTCCTTAGCGGAAGAAGAACTCTTGTTAGCCAGGTTTTGTACCTCCTCTGCAACTACAGCAAAGCCTTTTCCTGCTTCTCCGGCACGGGCAGCTTCCACAGCAGCGTTCAGGGCCAGAATATTTGTCTGGAATGAAATATCTTCAATGGTTTTGATAATTCCGCCGATTTCCTGGGAAGCATTGGAAATATTCTCCATTGCAGAAGCCAAATCGGACATTTTGTCATTGCTTGCCATAAGAAGAGAAGCTGCGTCGGTAGAACATTTCTGGGCGGTGTCAGCATCTTCCGAGGTGCGGTCCACCTGGGTGGATAATTCCTGGATGCTGGAGGATAATTCCTGAACGGCGGAAGCCTGGGCTACAGCGCCGCTGGAAAGGATCTGTGCGTCTGAAGCCATGCGGCGGGATTCCTTTGATACTTGTTCGGCAGTCAGATTAATCCGGGACAGCGCAGCATTGAGAGAATCTACAATCTGACGCATTGCATTCTGAATAGGTAAAAATTCTCCTCTGTAATCATCTCCAATGACAAGATCCATGTTGCCGTCTGCCATTTCAGAGAGCTTGGAATCAATGTCATGGATATATTTCTTTAATTCCTGCTTAGTCTCGTGGATGGAGGCCACCAGCATTCCGATTTCAGAAGTGCTGGGTGTTAAAGGAAATTCGGCAGAAAGATTTCCCTGGGAAATTTCGCTCATCTGATCCCGCACTGAAATTATCGGACGCAATACCCGCACCTTCATTGTCACTATATTAATAAGCTGTATGATGATAACGAAAAGCAGTGCAACGAACATGGCAGTTTCGATGGATCTGGCGTTCCGTTCCAGTGTTTCCACACGCGCCAGCGTCCGGGTATCCAAAGCAGCAAGAAAATCTTCTTTTATTGTATTAATCTGGGCGATGGAAGAGCTGTAGTCTGTGCCGTAGACATAATCCAGGGCTGCCTGCATATTTCCCGCCTGGACATTTTTCATGGCTTCATCCTCTAGGGGAACCAGGGTGTTGGATAGTTCTGACATGTTGTCGATCATCTTCTGCTCTTCAGAAGTAATGCCGATTTCCTGCATAGCGGCCACGCCTTTGTCTCGGTTCTTCAGATTGTCTATTTCGTTCCAGTAATTGTCATAATGTTCCTGTTGTCCGGTGGCGGCGAATGCCCGCACTTCGTTGGTAAGATAGGCGGAGCCATTCATGAAACGGTTGGCGTTATAGGTCAGGCCGAACCGCTGTTCATTGGCAGTGGTTAATTTCCTGCTCACGCTGCCGTAGAACAGGAGTGAGATCATCAGGAACAATAGCGTAAGAATAGAAATTCCGTTTAAAATAAAAGATAGCATGGACTGACTGATAGTTTTCTTCATAATTGTGTTCCTCCCGGTATATACCGAATGTTATACAGTGCCTGTTTTTCAGTATTTTAGTTTATAAGTACCAGTTTACAGAAACAGAGAAGAAATTTCAACCCATAAATATAAATTTTTAATGGAAATAAAAGGCCGAAGAAATTGCTTTTAAGAAAAATTTAAGAATTTTTATTAGGAATTATCAATCTTTTGTGATAAGATAATTGCGGGACAGAAGACAAAAACATGATACATATATTTTAGGAGGACGAATATGAACAAAAAGAAAGTGGGCATGATTGCCGCTGCGGCGGCAGTGGTACTGGCGGCCGCCGGGGGAGGCGTGTGGTATTACCTAAGGCAGAACGGCGGCGGGGGAAACAGCGCAGATAAAGTATATGTGGAGACGGTATCCTCACTGACTTCTGCCAATTCGGGAAGTCAAAGCCGCTATTCTGGCATTGTGGAGGCTCAGGAAACCTGGGATGTGAATAAGGATTCTGAACGGGAGATTAAGGAAGTTTTTGTAAAAGAAGGAGATACAGTAGAAGAAGGAACTCCGCTGTTTGAATATGACATGGATGAAGTTCAGGGAGAGATTCAGCAGGCTCAGCTTGAGCTGGAAGGAATGCAGAATGACATCAGCAATCTGCAGAGCCAGATTAACCAGTTATCCCGGGAAAAAAGCGCCGCTCCGGAATCGGAGAGATTTGAGTATACGGCAGACATCCAGGAAAAGCAGAATACCATTAAGCAGACTGAGTACAATATTGAAAGTAAGAAAGTAGAGATACAGAAGAAACAGGAATCATTGGAAAAGGCAGTGGTTACCAGTAAGATTGCTGGAGTGGTGAAGGCTATCAATGAATCCGGTACGGATATGTCAGGAGAGAGCGCCGCATATATGACAGTGCTTGCCGTAGGCGATTACCGGGTAAAGGGTACTGTCAGCGAGACAAATGTACAGTTCCTTTCTGAGGAACAGCCGGTGATTCTTCGTTCCAGAATAGATGAAGAACAGACCTGGAATGGAACAATTACCAAGATTGACACTCAGAATGAAGAAAAAAGCAATAATGATATGTATATGGATGATGGAAACGGTACAGAGAAGGCAACGAAATATCCGTTTTATGTCTCTTTGGAGTCCACAGATGGACTTATGATGGGCCAGCATATTTTTATTGAGCTGGATGAAGGACAGACTGAGACAAAGGAAGGAATCTGGCTGTTTGAAGGATATATCGTCCAGGAAGAAGGAGAAGCTTATGTATGGGCTGCCAATGACAGAAACAGGCTGGAAAAGAGAATGGTAGAGCTGGGAGAATACGATGAAAACCTGGGAGCCTATGAGATTACCGGAGGGCTGACAGAAGAGGACGCCATTGCATTTCCTATGGATGGACTGTACGAAGGCGTAGCTACAGTGACAGACATTTCAGAAGTGGATTACTCTTCTCCGCTGTATAACCAGGAAGGAGAAGAAGGAGATGAAATGTCGGAAGACGGTGAAATGTCAGATGACGGTGAAATGCTGGAAGACGGTGAAATGTTAGATGACAGCGATATAACAGATGCTTTATCCGATGACAGAACAGAGGAATTGCTGGACGGTTTATCAGACGGAGAAGAAACTGACGGAGAGGATTCCTCCGAAGAAGAGTCTGTGGAGGGTGAATCAGATTCCGGGGAGGCAGAACCTAAAGAATCAGAGGATACGGACGGAGAGAGTGAAGAATAGAACCGGAGGGAAGAACAGGAATGATATTGGATTTACAGAATATATTTAAAGATTATCAGCAGGATAAGCTGGTGGTTCCGGTATTGAAAGATGTGTCCCTGCAGGTGGAAGAAGGGGAATATGTGGCAATTATGGGACCCTCCGGATCGGGAAAGACAACTCTGATGAATATTATCGGCTGTCTGGACCGCCCTACCTCCGGGACCTATCAGCTTGCTGGGGAAGATGTTCTGAAGTGTAAGGACAAGGATATGTCGGATCTGCGGCTGCGCAGCATCGGGTTTGTGTTTCAGAGCTTTCAGCTTCTTGCCAGGCAGTCTGCCCTGGAAAACGTGGCGCTGCCGTTAAGCTATGCCGGGATTAAGAAAAAAGAGAGAAAAGAGCGGGCAGCTCAGGCTCTGGAAAGGGTTGGACTGGGGGATCGTGTAACCTTTAAGCCCACCCAGTTATCCGGCGGTCAGAAGCAGCGTGTAGCCATTGCAAGAGCTATGGTAAACCATCCCAAGATTCTGTTGGCAGACGAGCCTACCGGAGCGCTGGATTCCAAATCAGGCGAGCAGATTATGGAGTTGTTCCAGAAGCTGAATGAGGAGGGGGTAACTATTGTAATGATTACCCATGATCCAAAGATAGCCTCCAGAGCGAAACGGATTGTACATATTATTGACGGCATGATTACAGAAGGAGACAGCAAGGAGGAAGAGAATGAGTAAGAAAGTAATTATCATTACAGTGATATCTCTTGGCGTTGCTGGTGCCGCGGCTTTTGGTGGAATCAAAGCATATCAGAATTATCAGAATAATAATCAGAAGGCAGAGGTTCAGTATGTGTCAGAGGTGAATATGTCCTACTATGAGAGTGAGATGACAAGCTCCGGTATTGTGACAAATGATTCCTCTCAGGATGTATATGCACTGGAAGACAAGACCATTTTGGAGGTGCATGTGGAAGAGGGACAGGAGGTAAAGGCAGGCGATCCTCTGATATCTTATGATATGACGATGTCAAATCTGGAGCTGGAAATGAAAGAACTGGATGTGGCAACGATAAACAGCAGGCTGGAGGCGGCCAAACAGCAGCTGACAAAGTTAAGGTCCACTACGCCTGTGGCGCCAAGAGTGGAAGAGCCAGATCCGGAACCGGAAGAGCCGGAGGCGCCGGAACCAGAGCCTACGCCGCTGCCGCCGCAGAAGACGAAAAACGCTTATAATTATATCACCAGCAGTTCCAAGCCTAACAAGGGAAAAGGAACCGAGGAAAAGCCGTATATTTATCTGTGCACGCAGGAATGCTATGTATTGGGAGAATTTATTAACAGCCTTTCGGAAGATGAAGATGATCCCATTTATGTAAGCCTGGAAATACATAAAAATAATGAATTTGCAGGAAAATTAATTACTTCCTGGGAGATCAGCGGCGAAAGCGGATTTCCCAGGCTGGAGGCTGACTCCAAATGGTCAGTCCGTACCCGCTCTCAGATGATAGAGCAGGAACCAGAAGAACCAGAGGAACCGGAAGAGCCGGAGGAAATAGAGGAACCGGAAGAGCCAGAGGAACCGGAGGGATACACAGCAGAAGAATTATCTTCCATGATAAAGGAAAAAGAAGAAGAGATTCGTGATTTAGATTTAAGCAAACGAAAAGAAGAGCTGGAACTGGAACAGATGAAGAAAGTTTCCGGGGATGGCGTGGTAAAAGCATCCATCAATGGCATTGTGAAAGGAGTTGCAGACAAGGATGATCCGCCCTCTGGGGAACCGTTTTTAACGGTGGCAGGGTCGGAAGGCCTGTATGTCAGCGGTTCTTTAAGTGAATTGCAGCTTGAAGAGATTCAGGTGGGGCAGAAGGTATACGCCAATTCCTGGGAAAGCGGGCAGAACTTTGAAGCCGAAATCACAGAGATTTCCAGTTATCCTTTAGAAAGCAGCAATGCATGGGGGGAAGGGAATCCCAATGTGTCTTTTTATCCTTACACGGCTTACATTGAAGATACGGAAGGGCTGCGCAATGGCGAATATGTGGATCTGACCATGGCGGCTTCTCAGGAAAGCGATGGCATTTATCTGGATAAGGCGTATGTCCGTGAAGAGGATGGCAGGAAGTATGTATTGAAAGCGGATGAGAATGATCGTCTGGTAAAACAGTATATCCAGACAGGAAGGACAATCTGGGGACAGGCGGTGGAGATTTTGTCAGGCCTCACGTTAGAAGACAGAATTGCATTTCCCTATGGCAAGACTGCAAAGGAAGGCGTGAAGGTGGCAGAGTCTGAGTAGCTGGAACGGATAAAGAATGAAGGAGAAAACAGATGTTAGAGAATATCAGATTGTCCCTTCAGGGACTATGGTCGCATAAAATGCGGTCCTTTCTGACCATGTTAGGCATTATTATCGGTATTGCAGCCATTATAGCCATAGTTTCAACCATCAAGGGGACCAATGAACAGATTAAGGAAAATCTGATTGGTTCTGGAGACAATACCGTGAATGTGCAGCTTTATCAGGGTGATAATATTTATGAGATAGACTATTACGGAATTCCGGACGGCGTACCGGTAATTTCAGAAGAAATCAGGAAGCAGATTCTGGAGTTGGATCATATTGAAAATGCTTCCCTGTACACTTCCAGAGAAACCTATAATGCAGTATATTATCAGAATACCGGAATGTCCGGCGGAAAAGTGTGCGGCATAGACCGGAATTATTTGGATACCTGCAATTACATTATAAAACAAGGCAGAGGTTTTACGGATTCTGATTATAAATTGTTTCGGAAGGTGGCGGTTTTAGATGAAAGTTCTGCAGAAACGTTATTCCAGGGGGCAGATCCTATTGGAAAAACAGTGGAAATTCAGAGGGAGCCATTTATTGTAATTGGCGTGATTGCTAAATCCAGCAAATTTGAACCGGTCATTAATACGATAGAAGAATATTATACCTATGCAGAATCCAGCAGCGGTGCAGTATATGTTCCGGATACTACATGGCCCATCCTGTATGGCTATGATGAGCCCCAGTCTTTGACGTTGAAGCTGGATAAGGTGGACAATATGACGGTTGCTGGAAAAGAAGCGTCTGCGATTCTGAATGCAGGTCTGAATGTTTCAGATGAAACGATGAAGTATAAGGCGGCAGACCTTTTGAAGCAGGCGGAGGATATTCAGAAGTTAAGCCAGTCCACCAATACGATGCTGATCTGGATTGCTGGAATTTCATTGTTGGTAGGCGGTATCGGCGTTATGAATATTATGCTGGTGTCTGTGACAGAGCGTACCCAGGAAATTGGATTGAAAAAGGCAATTGGAGCCAGAAAGGGCAAAATTCTGGGGCAGTTTCTGACCGAGGCAGCCGTATTAACCAGTTTGGGAGGGCTGATAGGGGTGATTGTTGGAATTGTGCTGGCTGAGGTTATTTCCAGGGTTACCAGTACATTGGTGTCCATCAGTGTTCCGGCCTCCATTCTGGCTGTAGTATTTTCCATGGCGATTGGGATTATTTTCGGGCTTTTGCCATCCTATAAGGCGGCAAACCTGAACCCCATTGATGCGTTGAGACATGAATAAGCTTGAAATGTTAGATCAGATTTGAGTAGTTGATAGGATTTTCAGATAATAAGGGCAGAGAATCTGTTTTCGGGATTCTTTGCCTTTCGTATATGGTTGATTCTGCTTTTCTTTCGGAAAGTTTTTGATATTCTTAATATATAGATGGTGATATTTCTTTGCCCTAAACCCTCAGAACTCTACCTACAATAGTATAGTGCAGAACTACCAGAATTATGCTATAAAATTTAGCTTATTCTCTCTGTCCAACTAACCCTACCAGATACTTGCCTGTTCAACCAAACTATTTTCCTGGATAGGGTAATGCTGTTCCGTTTACATCATTAGTCTGGTATTCTCTTTGAAAAAATAGAGGAGGTACTATTATGAAGTTAAAGAAGTTATCTAAGATAGTTTCGTTGGTATTGGTAATGGCTTGTGCGGTGAGCATAGTTAACCCTTTGACAGCGAGTGCAGCAACTAATAAGACGGACACCACTAAGAAGTACAGTGATGTTAAGACGACAATTACGTCCACGTCGAGGACAGCGAATAATACTGTTAAGGTCAAAGTTATACTCACATTACCGAAGGGTAAGACGCTTGTGGTGACTGATACACGGAAAAGATTTATTATAATCAAGGGATATTTTAATAGAAGTGCATTGAAATGCCCCTTTTTCTATTCTAGGGGTGCTTCTGCCGGGAATCCGCTCTGTAAACTCCCACTTGCTCTACAAGTGCCATCCGGTAAAGGGGCCCGCAGGATCATTAGCTCTTTTGTGTCTGGCAGGGGTGGAAAAACAGATTGCCGGATAATCTAAGGTATGCCATAATCTGCCTAAGGAGCAGACGCGTTACAAGGTGGTGAGCCTCCCTCATTTGAAAAAGATGGGAGGTGGTGCAGATGGAATATACATATGATATTTTAAGCCTGTTATTTTTAGGCGGTAACTTACTGATTGCATTGCTTGCCTATATTGATAGGAACAACAAGCGAACGCAATCACTTTCCGCAAGCAGGAAAGTAGTTACTAACAATAAAAAAGCGTACCTTGTACTTGGCTGGGTTCTTTCTGAACTTTGGGTATGGCAGACAAAAATTAAAGGTTGGAATCAGATACGGTTCCAACCTAAATTTTTGCCTATATAAGATTGGATAATTCAAAGCCTTCTACTTTGGGCATAAATGCAAGCAAACACTTTTTTGAAAGGTTGACTAATTTTGAGTTTCCATATACCATACGTTTGAAAAGTTGAATTTGTTGTTGTTTCCTTCAATAAATCCTGAACTTACTTTTAAGGATACCGCATTTTTGACTGGGGTAACAGGTATCCATCATTTTCATGGAATGGATTTTTTCTTTCCAGGAAAATGATTCTGGCTTATACATGACAGATTAAACTATAGGGTGGTTGAGGGATCCTTGATCCCTATGTGCCGCAGATAAAAATATATTGTATCATCTGTATGCCCATCACTTAATCAAAATAAATACAAAAGAGCCACAGCATAACAGACAGCAGAGCAAGGCAAAGCGAGGGAGGAAGAAATTTAATGTGAAATTTATTGTAAACAAGAGCTTTTTGTATAATTGAGATGTGGCAGGAAGAATCTATATCACATATCTTGCCGCAGATTTTAAGAAATTGAGGTGATAAGGTGCAGGACGATACAAAACACACGCAGGAAGTCTGGCAAAGCGTACTGCAAAAAAACAGTGTATTCCTTGAACTTTTTCAAAATAAAAGTTATTTGCTAAAACTGTATAAAACGCTTCATCCAGAGGAAGCCTCAGCGACAGAGGATTCACTAACGGATGTAACGATAGAAAATGTGTTGACCGATAATCTGTATAATGACTTAGGCTTTATTGTCAACAATAAGCTGATGATCCTCATAGAAGCACAGTCTACATGGACAATGAATATTTTGGTAAGAGTTCTGCTGTATTTGGCACAAAGTTACCACGAATATTTCCAGCATACCAGCCAAAACTATTACAAAAGTAAGAAAGTGAAAATGCCGAAGCCGAACTCTATGTGATATTCACAGGTGGGGAGGTGAACACCAGTGGAACTTAAGTAGTGAACTGACTGGAACAATCGGCGAGAAAGGTACAAATTCCATTGAAAATAGAAATTGTATCACGAAGTGTCCGTATTCAGTTTACTTAAAAAGGAATATTGTATAATAATTTTGTCATTTGTATACAGATGGAGTTGGGAATTAAAAAAATTATCGGCAGAGAAACAATTCTTCGCCGATAATTTTTTTATGAAAGGTTACCATTTTTGGAACAACTTAAAGATACGGTTTTTGTAATGGTCTGGCTGAACAAAGAGTTTTTGTTTAATGTACCAGTTGCAGTAGCATGAGCAGTGTTTCCTGATTTGCTGCTGCTTTTATTGGATATTGTCCAATTCTTGTCATAGGAAATTGCCGATACGGATGCTGAGGTACAACGAGAGCTGTTTCCATTGTATGAAAAAGTTCCAGATACTTTTACATACTACAAAGTTGTTCCTTTGCTATTCTGATATTTAACAGTTTTACTTCCCGATTTTGTTTTAGATGAACGAGTAGCAGTAATATATTCATCTAAGTTGTTATTTAATGTTGATTCGATTGTTGTAATGCAATATAAATCATCCGCAATTTTTTCTATACTTACATCTTGAGTTGATGTAGATATATCAGCTGCTTGTACTGTTTTTGTGTAATTGGCTGTAACAAGTATAAGAGTAATTGCTAATATTGTTGCAATATGAAAGAGTTTCGTTGTTTTACATTGTTTCATTTGTTGTTATCCTCTTCTATTATTGTTATTTCTCTGGAAATGTAGGATGTGTGTGCATGGTAATAGAAGAGATATTGAAACATTATAGCAATAGCAAGAGACACGATAATGGCACCTATTGAAAATATTGAAATTAATTTAATTCGGTGTGAATAGCGAATTTCCCTGCTTAAATGTTCAGCATCTGCTTCTAGTAAATAGTTTGCAACTAAATCCTTTGGAGAACCAAAGTGGTTAATCAATTCATTGTATGTAAATTCTTTGGTTTCATTTGAAAAGTCCATAATGGCATTTTGCAAATCATTAATAAATTTTTTTTCCTCCGATTTGTAAATTGGAAGATGATGTTTTATTTCTTTAATATAAGAACAAATGATTTGTTCGTTGCTAATCATCTATAATATCTCCATTTTTAGGTTTGTAATTTAAAACTTGTTGTACAGCAGCGACTGTAGAATTATAATCTTCAATCAGCGTACTCAAACGTTGTATTCCAGAATCTTCAATGTGGTAATATACTCGAATTAGTCGGCGTCCCACCTGTTTCTTATAATCAGAAATATAACCTGAGTCAATCAGCTTGTATAGTGCTGGATATAGGGAGCCAACAGGTATATTTAATACAGAATCCGATTGCTCCTTGATTGTTTGTGAAAGCTCGTATCCATAATAATCTTTCTGATTTAATAAGTGAAGTACTAAAAGTTCTACGGAACCACGTCTAAAATTGCTTTTATTATCCATAATAACTCCCTTTTTTATATTTATAACACATATAATATAAGAAGTCAATATTTAGAAAAACTAAAATATTATTGACAAATATTTTTTTAAAGATATAATTATTATGTAGTAGATAAAAGTATCTCTATACAATTTGTTACTGTTGATATGCGTTATTAAAAAAATATCGTATCTGATGTGATACGCAATAATGGAAAGGCGGTGATAATTAATGAAGTGACTTATCAGATAGACCATAATTAGAAATTTTGGTGTATGCTTTTGCATGTAGATTTTAATTCTATCAGAAAAATAACTAAAATACAATTTAAGGAGTATGAATGAATTATGAAATTAAAGAGAAAAGAATTTTCGGGTCTTTTATCAATGGTTATTTGCCTTTCATTATTAGGCAATATTCCATTATATGCGGCTGGAAAAACAGTGGAGGCGTTTAAAAAATAATAGTTATACAGGAACATCCGATTGTAAGAAATTTGTTAATGGCATAAAGGGACAAGTTCCATCTTATAAAAGCACGCTGAAACAAAAAACAGGGATAACGTTAACGGATTTTAAAAGAAGGACAAAAGCAATAAAATATTGGGCAAGCCATGGAAGTAAAGCTGGGAGATTATGGGGGAGTGCAAGCGGCGTGGATTTTAATGTTCATGATATTGCAAATTTTAAATGGTCAGGCTCCTGGGGGCAGGACCAAATAAAGATGGCGCAGTGGTAGACAAATTTATGAAATATGCCAAAACAGGCGAGTCAGTCAAAAGTTCCTGAATTCTTGCGAATAAAGAATACGGAAATAATAATTATCTGGTTTTAACACATAAAGGGAATGTACAATATTCCAGATTTGAAGGATTTCCAGGAAATACATATTCTCGTCCTGGAGCTGGCTCAACTACAATACCAAATTATGCAATCAAAGCTACAGATGTTGATGTCAGCGTTAAAGAAGATATGGATGTAACTGTCTTATCAGATGACAGCGGGACGACAACCTTAAGTGGAGAAGTTAAGGATCAAAGTGTGGAAATTACCGCAGATGAAGCAGAAAATAAATCCGCTGAATGGCTCAATGAGGCATTTGAAGGTGTAGATTTCACAGATTTTAACATTGGCGATTTAGAATTGAGGGAAATTGTGGCAGCAGAGGTAGATCTGGATGGAAATTCCCAGAATGAAGTTGAAGAAACGGTGGCGTATGACGTAACATATAATTACACGTTTGAGGGCATTCCAGTAAAGGGCGATTTCTATAGTGCAATTGTAGATGATACAGGTGTTGTTTCAAGCCTGGTGAATCACAACGAATATGAAATTATTCCATCTCAAAGATCGGCACAATTGTCGTTGGAAGATGCCTTAAAAGCGCTGGAAAATGAGGTGAAAGACAGCGAGGTATTGAGGACGGAGACACGGGGTGCATCAATGGAAGCTGTAATACCAGATGTTTCAGATGTCGATGTTGCGTTTTGTGATAGTGACAATGATGGGATATTTGAATCATCCTATATTTTTGAATTAACAGATGGCAATTCCTATCAGGTAAATAGCCTGACTGGTGAATGTTTAAGCAATGATTAGAGCATTTATGGAGGGTAGATATGAAAGTGCAGAAAAAAGTTTTGTTTTTGGCAATATTTTTAATTCTGAGTGTTTCTCTGTATGCATGTAAGGAAGATAATCCGTCTTTGTCGCAGGAAGATATAGAAATGGTGAATCCTGAGAAAGAAGATGGGGAAAACACGCAGGAAGATTTCACAGAGAAAGAAGACAAGGGGGAAGACAGCCAGAAACAACTTGCGGGAGATACACCGGAATTTCTGGAAAACTACTTTGAATTTGGGACATATTCAAAAAAGATAAGAATTCCAAATGCGGACAATATGGAATATGTTTCGATTACTGAGGGAAACCGGATGGAGATACCGGAATGTAATGTACTTTCAGTACTTTTAAATACTCTTTATAATGAGATTGTTTTATATGAAGGGGCCCCCGAAGAAATTAAAGATTTCTTCGAGGAAATCCAAAAATTAGAGTTTCAGAAGGAAAAGGAATATGTAGACACTTTGCCATTGGATGCAGATTGTGTATTTGAGGCGGACAACATTATGGTAAAAAGAAATGTTCCAAGCAATTTTAAAAGATAAAGTAAAAAAGATAAAGAACTATTCTGGTGGATGTCCTTTTGACTACAGATTAAAAGCAACATTGCATGATGGTGAAATAGTGGATATTTATTATGCATCGGATAGCTGCGGCATATTGGTATTCGGAGATTCTACTTATGAAGTGGAATTAGCGGAGGAAGAAGAATTTAAATATAGGGATCAGTTGACAGATTTTTTTAGCAAGCCTTAAATTAAGAATGTTAATAAGGGAAACTAATTTATGCAGAATTTCATAGATGCGTTTTGGTTTGTATATTTTTCAGGTGCATTTCTGGCGGATGTCCTCATTCTCTAATCCGATTTTTCAGAAAATATTTAAATTAGAGAGAAGCCGAGGAAAAAATATTGCGGGAACATGGCATTGATGAAAACACCACCCCGCAAATCCGCACAGACGACAGGGCAGATTTCAATTCCAACAGGCGGTTTTACCATTGGACAAGCGACTTCGGCGAATACCTTGAGGGAATGGCAGACAGGGAGCGGAATACCGAGGTAAAGACCGTTGCCGATTTACTGGATGAAATTGAGGACGAAACCCTGTATCGGGCATTGCTTACGGTGGACAGGCGTACCCTGCAAATTATCCTGTTGAAAATGCAGGGCTATTCCACAAAGGAAATTGCCCCGCTTGTTGGATTGACAACAGGGGCTATTTATGCAAGGCTAAACCATCTGCGTAAAAAGCTGCGGAAGATTTTATAACTATCTAAGATAGACGTTTTTTCAGCGGGCTATTGGATGGGGATAAAACTCTCCCATCCAATTTAAAATTAAATGAATAAAAATTCCGTCCACAGGGAATGCTAAAAAGTTTACCCAAAATCTTGACATGGGTGCAGCCGCTGCGGTATTCTGGAATACCCATAAGGGAATTGGAAGATTGAAAATTAAACAAGCACATAAATGGAAGAATGGAATGTCAGCCAATGGATAAGGCTGACCGCCGTCGAATGTATGCTGCCCTTTTCGGCTGGCGTATGGCAGCATGGTTTTGAATCTCAAAGCCGTTACATAGCATTGCGAATTCGAGCAGGAGAAAACACTCCCGTTATTCGTGGTGCAGTGTAGCGGCTTTTTCATTTATCCGGAAGTTAAGAGAAACCGAATCCTGAACGGAGGTGCAGGGACATAGGATTCTCTTTTTGGCGGGTAAGACAGATATGGAAGAATGCTGCTGCACAGGAAATAGTGTTCCCGAAAAGTCGCTAGACTTTTTGGGAGAAGGAGCAGTGAAGTGAGTGATTTTCCGTGCCTGTACGGAAATGAGCGATACGGAACTTGTGACGATGCGTCCACAGAGATAGCGAGCATCGGAGTGTGTCAGCCACAATCCCGCCCACACAAAACAAGTGGGCGTAACTTACCCGGGGGACAGCCCCTGTCTACCCCGAAAAAAGAAATTTAAGACTGGAGGATTGAGGAAAATGAGCAGAGAAAAATCAGAAAAGGACATGCGGAATGTCCCGATTACCGTCAGATTGAACGAGGAAGAACATGAAAAATTAAAGCAGTGCGCCGCCGAAATCTGTAAGGAGATTGAGGATTTTATCTTAGAATTGCAGCAGAAAGCAACTCTCCCACAACGATTTAGCTTAGAAGAATTGACAGAACAGGGGGCGGTCTGATATGGCGGTAACAAGCCTATGGCATGTCAAAGGGAGCATAAAAAATGTGATTGACTATATAAAAAATCCAGAAAAGACCGTGCCGAATCAAGATTTGCAGGACTTCTTTGACGTGTTCTCCTATGTGAAGAATCCGTTAAAAACAAATGAGGGCGAGTACGTTTCCGCTGTCAACTGTCTGAAAGAAACCGCCTTACAGCAGATGATTTTGATGAAAAAACAGTACCAGAAGGCAGGCGGGGATATCGCATGGCACGGCTGCCAGAGCTTCAAGCCAGACGAAGTAACACCCGAACAGTGCCACGAAATTGGATTGAAACTGGCAAGGGAGATGTGGGGCGGCAAGTGCCAGATAATCGTTGCCACCCACCTTGACAAAGAACATCTGCACAATCATTTTTGTTTCAATTCTGTTTCTTTCATAAACGGACAGAAATATAATTACTCAAAATCAGAACAGGTTGAGGGAAGTGTCCGACCGCTTATGCCGAGAGTACGGTTTATCGGTGATTGAAAACCCGAAGAAAGCCTCGTCCAGACCTCTGTATCTGGACGAAAAGAGCGGCAAACTGACACGCTACAATGTTTATCGGGAAGATTTAAGGGAAGCAATCAATGGGAGCAGGGATTTACGGCACATGATGAAATACCTTGCCGACAAGGGAAAGCCGACAAGCCCGCTGATGAAAGAAGAATTGCGGAAACTGGGCGAGATTACCGCACAGGCAAGGTATATGTCAAAGCAGGGCATCTCTATCCTCTCCGATTTACACACCGACAGGGAGAAAAACCAGAATGAAATGAATAAACTGATTGACTACCGCCAGCATTTGCGGAATAAGGTATGCCGTGCCACGCCAGCCGAAAAAGAAACACTCCGAGCCAAAAAACAGGGCGTGACGGAGCAGATAACGGAGCTTAGAAAGCGGCTGAAATATGCAGACGGGATTGAAAAACGCTCTGCCCATATTGACGGTTGCTTAAACCAAATCCACGACACGATTGAAAATCAGCGTCCGAACCGACAGAAAGAGCCAGTTAGGACAGACCGCAGGAGGGAGGGATTTTTACGGTAAAACAGTTATTTGACAGGATGACACTGTCGGGAATACAGCCAAAAGAGAAAGGAATCCCAACGGGATATTTCATAGAAAAGGACGGTCAGACTTAAAAAGGCAGAGTGATAATTATACCTATGGAGGTTTTCTGTTTATCGGTCTGCTGCTCAGTCTGCTGTTTATGATTTTTCTGGCTTTGGTTATTTATTATAAGCAGATCACAGAGGGATACAGTGACAGATACAATTTTGAAGTCATGCAGAAAGTAGGGCTTGACCGGAATGAAGTGTCGGCCATAGTCCACAAAGAAATTCGGACTATGTTTTTCTTACCGCTGCTTATTGCGGTTATCCATCTGGCTGTTTCACTTTATGCAGTCGCCATGCTGCTTGCCGTGTTTGGGCTGACAAATGTTCTGGCGCTTCTGCTCTGTGCGAGTACAATATCCTTGTTGTTTGCCTTTATCTATGTAGTAATGTATTTTAGTACCGCAAAAACTTATTGCAAAATAGTGATGCGCTGATGGAAAGGAGTAAATATGAGTTTTAATTTTGGAATTATTTTTGCTGTTATCTGCATGATAGGCGGTTTGCTTATGATTATCTTGTATAAGCCTTTTTGGTGGCTGATGAAGAAACAGGAAATGCCTGGCCATTACAAATGGTATCTGCGGATACCAGGCATTCTGATGATATTGTTTGGCATTGGGATCATCGTCATAAGTATTGTTAACGACTTTGCGTTTTGATTGAAGGGGCGATCTTCCGATAAATGGTGTGGGAAAATGAGAAAATGGTTGATTAAAAAGGCACGGATAATGTTATGCGTCATAGGTACAATATTTTTTACTTTGTTTATTTGGACGGTATGGGGCAATAAGGCATTGATGGCGAATACAGTTGCAATTTCAAGCGGCCGTATCCCTGCCGCATTTTCAGGCTTCCGGATAGCGCAGGTATCAGACCTGCATAATGCTGAATTTGGCGATGGCAATGCGGAATTATTAAAACTACTGTCCGAAAGTAAGCCGGATATCATCGTGATAACAGGAGACCTCATAGATGCCAATCACACGGATGTAGGGATAGCGTTAGGCTTTGCGCAGGAATCCGTCAGGATTGCCCCGACCTATTATGTGACGGGAAACCATGAAGCAGCAAGCCCGCAATATGACACTTTGAAAGCCGGGCTTGAATGCTCATGTACGGTAAAGAAGCAAGCAACCGAAAACAAGAGATAGACCGCCAGCACCACACTATTCCGAAACAAAACCCAAAAGACAAGCATTATGGAAAAATCAAAACTTTTGGATTTTTCCACAATGCCGACTGCTACGAAATTCCTCTCATACATAACCTTTTCATAGCATTTTTCTAATATCTGGCATAATGGAGAAAACTATTCTTTGTCTTTTTTCTCAAAATGTATTGACTATTCCCCTGGGGGTTAGTTTATCATATTTGTGGAGGTGAAAATTATGCTTATCAATGCTGTATGCAAAGAATGCTCTGTCACGAAAAAAGCCGTTGAATACTATATCGAGCAAGGGCTTGTTTCTCCAACAGTGCAGGAAAATGGGTATCGTGATTTTTCGGAGGAAGATATACGCCGTTTGAAAAAAATTTCCATTTTAAGAAATCTTGGGTTATCAGTTACGGATATACAAGATGTTCTGTTCGGCGAGACCGCTGCGTCTGTGCTGAATGAGATTTACCACAGGAGAAATTTACAAATGACCGTTTTACAAGAGAAACAGAAATTGATTCAGGAACTTGCATCAACTCATGATTGGGAACAGGTACAGAACAGGTTGTGCCAGCTCCAAAAAGAGCAGACCATATTGGAACGCTTGATGAATGCTTTTCCGGGTTATTACGGGAAATTTCTCTGTCTACATTTTGCCCCGTATCTTAACGAGCCTGTCTCCACAGACAGGCAACAGGAAGCATATGATACCATTGTTTCTTTTTTGGATAAAGTGGATTTTGACATTCCCGCCGATTTGAGAGAATATCTTGACGAGATAACCATAACTCTTGATGAAAGTTTTATGGAACGCCTAACCCGCAGCGTAAGTGCAGTTATCCATGAAACAGAAAAATATATCGCTGATAACAAGGAGATAATCGAAAGCCGCATTGCCTATAAGCAATCAGAGGAATATAAGGCATCTACCGCATACAGTCTGGAAAAAGCATTGCGCCAGTTCAACAGTGCAAGCGGATATGATGATATATTTATTCCGGCAATGTGCCGCTTAAGCGAATCCTATCAAAAATACCATGAAGAATTATCGGCGGCAGATAAAGTGTTTTTACAAAAATATCCGGGGTTAAAATAATATGCGGATAAAACGGTTTGAAAGTATAAACGAGGAGGTTCTATATGGAAAATATTTTAGAAATATCAAAACTAAATAAGTCTTACACAAATTTTTCATTGACAGATGTTTCATTTTCCCTGCCAGACAACAGCATCACTGGATTTATAGGTGTCAATGGTTCGGGAAAAACAACTACAATCAGGTCTATTTTAGGGCTTGTGAAATTCAATTCTGGAATCATTAAGTTATTTGGACAGGATATAAACAAAAATATAAAAACGCTCAAGGAACGTGTCGGCGTTGTATTAGATGAGGGCGGCTTCTATGAAGAATTTAGTATGTCTGAAATGAAAGGGATTGTAGCTCCGGCTTATAAAAACTGGCAGGAACAGGATTACAAAGATTACATGGAGCAGTTTGGATTAAACCCCAAGCAAAAGATTTCCACCTTGTCAAAAGGTATGAAGATGAAATTTTCTTTAGCATTGGCATTGTCACATAAAGCAGAGCTTTTAATCATGGACGAGCCGACAAGTGGATTAGACCCTTTAATTCGTAGCCAGATGTTAAAAATACTGGCAGATTACATTAAAAAAAGCGGCAGGGCTGTTTTCTTTTCAACCCATATCACTTCCGATTTGGAGCAAATTGCAGACAGGTTGATACTCATTGATAACGGGCGCATCCTTTTTCAAGAAAAAAAGGATACTCTGCTTGAAGCGTACAGGATTGTAAAAGGTGACAGCCGTTTGCTGAATACGGAGAGCAGGAAACTGTTTCTAAGTCTGAATCCAATGGATTGCAGCTTTATAGGATTAACCGATAAGCCGGAAGAGATTGCCAGAATCATGCCAGACGCTTTAATGGAACGCCCGACAATTGAAAATATTATGCTTGGAAAGATAGAAAGGGGAGATGCGTCATGACAACTCTAATGAAAAAGGACTTTATGCTGTTAAGAAAATATATACTGTTCATAATTGTAATCGTGTTTGTTCTGCCTGTTGCATTTGCATCAAAATCAAATGAAGTAAATATGGTTCAGTCAACATTGGCTTTTGCATTTGAGGTTATTTATTCTGAATTTCTGATATGCCGTTATCTGGCAATGAAAGAATACCAGTATCCAAAAACTGCGAGTTTTTTATGTACGCTTCCTTATACACGGAATATGCAGGTTGCCAGTAAATATTTGACATATTTCATTGTGTTTGTATTTTGCTGTACAGCATATTGGATTGATACATTATTTGTTCCGAATTTAATCAGGCTGAGCCCGGAGTTGGTCATACCTGTCTTTTTTGTCGCTACCATTCTTTATAGTGTCTATATGCCTGTACAGTATCAGTTTGGATATGATAAATCAAAACTAATATTTATGTTTTTGTTGATTGCTTTTCCGTTATTGATTGCCAAGGCAAATACGGCAATGATTATGGAAATACTAACAAAGATAACCTTTCCAATAATGTTGATATTGACATTTGCAGTATTGCTTTTGTCTGTAATATCGTCAATTAAAATATTTAACGGAAAGGAATTGTAAGGGGAGACTATGGACGAACACAAAATATTCAAGACAGCGGCAATTCCCATTGTTTTATTGATTATAGGTTTGAAACATTATACTCAAAATTTGGTTGTCTCAATAGCTGTCGGAATAGGCATTTATGTCATTTCCTATTTCATAGACAAGCATATAAAAAAGAGATAATGCCATGCTTAAAGCAATCAATACAAAAAGGTACAACCAGCTTGCGATTGAACTGTTAAAGAAAATATTTAATGGATATTATGAGCCGGGTGCAAAGCTCCCGCCGACGCGGGAATTGGCAAAGCAAGCCGGGGTGAATCCTAATACAATGCAAAGGGCTTTACAGGTATTGCAAGATGAAAAAGTACTCATAAAGCAATCCACAACAGGGAGATATGTCACAATAGACATTCAGCATCTTATCAGAATACGGAATGACATATTGGAACAAATAAACCAAATCTATCAAGATGAAATCAATTCATATGGAAACAGCTTTGAAAAATTTGGAGAAATCAGTTCCGATATGTAGCAGTAGCTTATAATGCCGCTAGTTTCTGAAATTAAAATTAATGTAACTATAAACCATGCACCACCCCATGTGGGAGGAGGCCGCTGAAAAAGTAGATACCACCGCCTATATTTGGTATAATATAATTATCA
>NZ_SRYA01000110.1 GCF_004793545.1 Petralouisia muris
ACCGATATTACAGTGAATCACAGCTTCCGCTGGCAGGACGGATACAGACATTAAAGAGCCTGGGATTTGGACTTTCTGTGATAAAAGAAATCCTGGGCAAGTACAGTGATACCCAGGAAATGGAGCAGTTCCTGCTGGTAAAACGTAAGGAACTGGAAGAAGAAGCTGCGGCTGCGCAGCAGAAGCTAACGCTGCTTGACAGTACATTGAAATGGCTGAGAAAGGATGGTAGCCTTATGGATTACGATGTTACTTTAAAAACAGTGCCAGAACGCTATGTTGCAAGTGTGCGCCAGGTAATCCCTGCTTATGACTGTGAAGGGATTTTATGGGAAATCATGTGCCGGGAGCTGGAGCCGCAAAAAGTGCAGCAGGCAACGCCGTGCTATGGAATGGCGATTTTCCATGATGAAGGGCATAAGGAACAAGATCCGGATGTGGAGATACAGAGCGCTGTGGTGGGAAAGTATCAGGATACGGAGCACGTAAAATTTAAAACCGTGCCCCCAATCCAGATCGCGTCTGCCACATATAAGGGCGGCTATGACCAGATTTCAAGGGTGAATGCAGCAGTTGCAAACTGGGTAGTTGAAAATGGATATGATTTCGACGGAAAATCCTTCTGCATCTATCATGTAAGCCCTGGACAGACAGATAATCCAAAAGATCTGGTTACAGAGGTTTGTTTTCCGGTAAGAAAAAAGTAACAACTACTTGATTCCATTATTAATAACGCCAGAAGCCAGTCAAGGCAAAAATTCAGCCTTTACAGGTTTCTGGCGTTTTAGTAAAATGCATTCTGGCAGTTCAGAGAACTTACGCACATAACATGACACTCTCATTGTATTCTTACCATCTCATTTTTCACTTTAAGCTCAGCGCATTTCTATATTCCAAACATCTTTCTTGCGCTTTCCACCTCTTCTGTCCCGCAGCCAACTTCCGCCGCAATCTGCTCATTCGTAAGAGCAGGATCGCTTTTCACCGTTTGAAAAATTTTTCCTGACAAAATCAGCCCTTCTTGTCTTCCTTCTTGTCTTCCTTCTTGTCTTCCTTCTTGTCTTCCTTGCTGTTCTGCTTCTTGCTGTTTCACTCGGATATCTTCCTCGTAACTATACTCTGC
Source organism: Petralouisia muris (assembly GCF_004793545.1). GTDB lineage: Bacteria > Bacillota > Clostridia > Lachnospirales > Lachnospiraceae > Petralouisia > Petralouisia muris. The sequence goes on from NZ_SRYA01000110.1 coordinate 1,124, forward strand.
AATCAACATATTCTCAACCTCGCTTCCTTTCCGTTTCAAATAATCCGCCAATATTCCGCGTTCCATACATTCTCTGATAGCCTTCTTAATTGCACTATCCTCCTCTGAATACTTTCTTACTGTATCAATAAACTGACTATACTCTCTCAATACTTCACATTTTTTCAAGATCTCATGGGCCTTATCTGAATTAATATTAATGACTTTCACCTTTAATTCCACAGAATTTTTCCCTGCAGGATTCACAAATGCGTCTGACAGGGTTAATTCCTGTTCTAACGGCTGATCCTTTTGTCCATTATAGAAAGTGTAAAACTCCGGCGTCGGTATCCTGACTAATGTTGTTCTATAACGCGCTCTCTTATCTATCAACTGTTCATACGCCCTTCCCACATACAACAGACATCTCAGCGGCATATTGCAATTCACAGTGCTCTGGTGCTCTCCCAAGACAAGCACCTGCCCATTTATTTCAAAGGAAATATCATTTTTAAAATTCTTGTACAGAACATCTTCAATCCTTACTTTCTGAATCACCTGTTCATCCTCATATTTGGTATCATGTAAGGCATTATATAAACTCAAAAGGTTCTTCTTTGCTGTTTCATCCTGATAAAAAAGATCAACAAAGACACTATCCTTATGCTCACGGTTTTCTTTCTCCATTATCATTCACCGCCTTTCCTTTCTCTAATACTACCATACTTCAATTTTTGTTTCAAATAAACTTTTTACGCTGCAGCTTTAGCCGTTAAATTTTTCTAAAAGAAGAGTTTAAAACCACATAGAAGAAAAAGGAACAGCCCGCCTGAAAGAAATGAAAGAAGAATTTCGCCATGCGGTTGATCTGGTGGAACTTCTTCTGCAAAGCAGAGGCAGTAAAAATTCTGATTCCGAAGCTCCAAGCGTGATGAATAATTCTGATTCCAAAGCTCCGAATACATTGGAATATTCTGATTCCGGAAACCAGAGTATATTGGTGCATGCAGAAAAGGACTGATATCTAAGGAACGGTTCCTAATCTCAGATATCAGCCTTTGATTTTCTTAAGCCTGTGTTCACAAATCTCATATACATGCGTGCATAACACCTCAATATCCTTTTCATTGTGGCTTGTAATGAGTATCGTGACGCCCTTTTCCTGGTTTAACTGCAGCAGCAATGCCCTGATTTTACAAACCATCTCTTTATCCATCGCATTCATCGGCTCGTCCAGCAGCAGTAATTTGGGACGTTCCATCAGAGCCATACTTTCCTGAATCTCATGAGCACTGATTTTATTATCAATCACTGCTATATTTTTTACTTTTCAAATTTATACAGGATAGGCATTATTTCAACCTGGTATTTGACCAATTTTCTTTTTTCAGATCTGCATGCAGCAGATCAATAAATACAACTAACAGCAAAAATGTGCTTAAAAAAATGGCTTTTCCTAAAAATAAACCGCACAAAACCGTACCTGTTACGGCTCCTGCAATAAACATCAGAAGCATTTCCACATGACGCCGGCACTTTGTAAAATATAACGCATCTTTCTTCTTCAACCACTTTGCCAGATTAATTCCCACCTGGCACACATGATTCGTGCAGAACGTGGTTGCCATAGGAAAGCCCTCAGCACGGCGGAATGTATTGAATTGCATAGAACAGATAAAATTAATTGCAATCTGGGATACATGATACGGAGCGTTTTCCGGCAAAAATCCCAGCAGCGCTGTAACCAGCGCTTCAAAACCAACCAGTAAGGTATCCCACCGCAGGATACCTGTCTTTTTCACAAAACCCGGCAGGACCTCCGTTACAGCCGCTCCCAGCCCATACGCTGTAATGGGAATCAGATAATAAGCCGCCCCTTTCCAATCCCCATTTCCAAGCGCCATGGAAATCAACACCACATTGCCTGTCTGTGCATTGCAGAAAACGCCTCCCCGTATAGAATATGTAAAAGCCCCCAACAGGCCGCTGCTTGCCATTAACAGGTAAAACACTCTGTTTCTCTCACATTCTAAAAAATTTTTCTGCTCATCAATCAAGCTTAACACTTCCTTAAATAAAACGTTTTCTATTCTATAAATCCAATTTTATTCCACTCCAGTACCTGCTCATAATCATGACCGAACAACAGCGCAGCAGAATACTCTTTTTCCATTGCTTTCACCCGATTCAGATTGTCATAAAACTCTTTCCTCGTTTTATTGATCGGACCTCCCGGAGGCAGTTCTGCCAGATAGCTTTCTTTTGTATATATGGTATCGCTGGTTACAATTATATTTCCCCTTGACTTCGTTTCCAATGCCATTCCCACAACCCCCGGCGTATGGGAATTTTGAATAAACAACCTGATATCTTCCGCCAGTTCCGTTTCCTCATTTATAGTTTTGAACTGGATATCCTTTAGGTCAAACAGACTTTTTACATAAGCCCCCGGCTGTCCCGTCATCACCTGGCAAAATGCGTTCTTAAGCTCAGCCTCAGAAACAAATACATTTTTGATTGCTTTTGTCCCTGCAAAATATTTCAGCCCTCCCGCATGGTCAAAATGTAAGTGCGACATAATGATCATATCAATATCTGCTGTAGTAAGCCCTTTTTCTTTTAAAGCTTCCTCAACCGAAATAAATTCTGCAATCGGATATGTCTCAAGCGTAGATGACGGATATTCCGTTGTATAATAAGGGCTGTTTCCAGTATCATATAAGATGTTTCCCAATACCGGATGCTCAATCAAAATAGATAAAATAGGTGATTTGATCATTTCATTATGGTCATCACATTCTACCAGATGATATTTCTTACATTCTAATCTTCCCAAATATAATACGCTTATCTTCATAACAGCATCCACCTACTTTCCTGAATATCCGCCGTCTACCGGGATAATTGCGCCTGAGATATAATCGCTTGCCCTGCTGGCTAGAAACACAACCGTCCCCTGCAAATCTTCCGGTTTTCCCCATCTGTGTGCAGGGATACGGCCTGTTATTTCTTCATATTGCTTCGGATTTTTTTCCTTCATATCTCCTGTTAATTGTGTCACCATATAGCCTGGGGCAATTGCATTTACATTGATTCCCTTTGACATCCATTCATTGGACAGAGCTTTCGTCAACTGCATCACTCCGCCCTTACTTGCTGAATATGCCGGAACCATCTCACTTCCAAAAAATGACGTCATAGAAGCAATATTTATAATCTTCCCTTTCCCCTGCGTAAGCATAGTCCTTCCTGCAAGCTGAGATAAAACAAACACAGCATTCAAATTTACATTTATTACCCACTGCCACCTGTCTGTTGGAAAATCTTCCGCCTTACAGCGATACTGCACTCCTGCGCCATTTACAAGAATATCCAAATGTCCGCCCAGGCTCTCCAGCGCATTTTTATATGCGCGTTCCAGTGCATCTGCCTGACTAAGATCCGCGGCTGCATAATGCACCTTCGCTCCCTGTTCCCCCAGCTTTCGCGCTGCTTTTATCAAATTGTTTTCATTAGAGGCCATTAATACAACCTCTGCCCCTGCTTCGTGAAGCCCTTCTGCCATAGCATAACCAAGCCCCCTTGAACCTCCTGTTACAATCGCCTTTTTCCCTTTTATATCAAACATGCTCATAATACCAACCTACCTTATCTCCTTTTCTTTTCATTTATCCCAATATCAGCCAGGATAACTCCTGCAGTCTTCAAACTCTAATGTCTGATAGAGTACTGTGATAATCCGCCGGACACATTCCCTGAGTTTTTCCTCCTTAAGTTCACCACTCTTTAACGCCTGCCTGATATTCTCAAAATCACCCGTACACCCCGGCATAATCAAATCATTTCCCGCTGCGGCACACTTCCAGGGAATACTGCCGCCATCTGCATAGGTAGTCGTCCAATCTGTCATAATAATTCCCTGAAAATCCCACTCTTCTCTTGCTGCCGTGGTACAAAGATCCAGACTGTTCGCAGCATGGACGCCATTGATGAGATTATAGGAGGTCATAATCGCCATGGGCTGTGAGGTTCTCACTGCAATTTCAAATCCCCGCAAATAGATTTCCCGTAAAGCCCGCTCCGATAATATACTGTCAGACCCTTTACGGTTATCCTCCTGGTTATTGCAGGCAAAGTGTTTGATTACCGTCCCCACCCCCGGTACAGACTGTACGCCCTTTGTAATGGAAGCCGCCATCATACCGCTGATAGGGGGATCCTCCGAATAATATTCAAAATTACGTCCGCAAAATGGATTCCTGTGAATATTCATTCCGGGAGCCAGCCACCATGACACCTTAAATTCCTGCATTTCAACAGCAATCGCTTTTCCCACTTCTTCAAGCAGCGGCAGATTCCATGTCTGGGCAAGGACTGTTCCAACTGGAATGGCAGTGCAATACTGGTATCTCACTTCTGCACCTTCCTCCTCACCGTCATCAGCGAAAAAGCCTCCTTCCAAAGCATGTGAAATTCCTGCTCCATATACTTTTTCCGTGTCAGGATCATAACTGTATCTTTTTATCAGGCGCAGGCCCGCCAGCCCGTCTGCCATCGAGACTCCTGGTACATCCCACTTTTCATCAAGAATACTGCTGGTTTCCCCTGCTGAACCAGGAACCTTAACGCCTGCAGCGCCTAATACACTGGACTGTCCTTTGCTGATTTCGCCAATCACCATAGCAATTAATTCTTCTGTCGTCAGCTTTTCCACAAGCTCTGCCGCCTGTCTGCCGTATTCATTTACCGGCCTTCGTCTCAGGATCTTTGCCTGGGGCCCAAAGGGAATTACTGGCAACTTTTCTTCTTCTGCCTGTTTTTGCAGCCCATTCACGTATTGTTTCAATGCCTCTTTCTCAGGGGTAATTTCCTGCAATTCAACCTGAAGGGGACATATATGCGCGACTTTTTCGATGATTGCCTCTTTTTCCACGTTCAATACTCCAACAGGCGTCAAATCCCTGGAAGAGTTCCCGATCTGCAGGATATAGCGGCCGGCTTCTGCTACCCATGCGCTTTTTTCCATATTGTAAGAAACGACTGCCTTAGCGGGAAATGAAACCGTCATGCTCTGACTCTCTCCCGGTCTCAGCTCCTTTGTCTTTGCAAAGCTGCACAGTCTCTTTGCCTCTTTTGTTAATCCCTCCTGGGGGCAGGCGCAATAGACCTGTATCACTTCCTTTCCGGAAAAAACCTTACCGATATTTTTCACCGTCACTTCCAATGAAACGGTTTCAGAATCTGCCTCTATCCGATCACAACGAATGTCAAAGGCTGTGTAAGATAATCCAAACCCAAAGGGATACAGCGGTTCCACCCCAAAACTGTCAAAATAACGGTAACCTGTATAAATTCCCTCCTGGTAGTTTTCTGAAACAGTATTGCCATTCTGATGGCTGAAACTGTCTGCATTTGGAAAATCTTCATATGCTTTCGCCCAGGTATCTGTAAGTTTTCCGCATGGAACAACATGTCCGGTCAGAATATCAGCCAACGCATGTCCTCCCTCCATCCCAGGCTCACCGATAAACAGCACAGCTTTAATCTGAGGACAGTCTTCCAGTTCTTTCACATCAATCTGCCCTCCTGCATTGAGAATCACGATGACATTCCCACACTCCGTACATAAAATATGCAGATCTTCTTTCTCCTGCTCTGACAGATAATAATCCCCGCATTCTGTAAAACGGTCCGCATTTTCTCCTGCAATACGACTGATGACATAAATTGCAGTATTGATATTCTCCAGTTCTACCTTCTCTATCCTTCTGCCCTCTGGCATATGAAAGGCGTGAGAAGAATATATCTGAAAAAACTCCGTTGTATCTGTTCCTCCGGATTCCTCAAGAATTTCCTGTTTCCATGCCATTCTTGCCCGCTGGTAGCGTTGATCATAATCCCTAATCCAGCTTTCACTGGTAATATGAAATCCTGCATCCTTAAGTCCCTGAAAAATACTGACTGCTTCCCGCTCATTCACATCTCCAGACCCTGTCCCGCCTTTCACCGTTTTCCCGGCGCCCGCTCCATACAGTGCAACCGCTTTTTCTGGAGATAATGGCAGAATTCCTTCATTTTTTAATAAAACAATCCCTTCCGCTGCAGCCCGACGGGCAATTCTGCGATTTTTCTGTTCTCTCTCCGTTATTTCCGGGCTATTACTGCTGCTAAATGTTCTGGTTATCCTTCTCATATTCTCTGCCTTTCCAGTATGATTCCTAAATTTTCCGTTTACCCAGAGCCCCATAGCCATCGCTTCTGGGAATCCAGTCCAGGAAAGCCTCCACCTGTTCATTCCAAAATCTCCACTCATGGCCGAAACCTGCAGCCGGAACCCAGGTTATGTCTACATTCCTCTCTGAGAGAAACTCCTTAAAGGATAAATTATCCTGATATAGCGTGTCGTTCTCCCCGCAGGCGGAATAAATCCGCGGTATCTTCTTCCCTTCTTCTATTGCCTGCTCCACTGCTTTTCTGGGATCCGGCAGTCCCCACTCATTGGAATCCGGCACTCCCCATTCATTTTTATCTTCATGGATTGCCGCTGAGAACGCGCCAATGGCACAGAATTTATCCGGATTTCCAATCCCATGCATCAGAGCTCCCGCTCCTCCCATAGATAATCCCGCAATATAGGTGTGCTCCGGCAAAGGAGATACGGGGAACATACTGGTAATAAATTCCGGCAGTTCTTCCTCCACAAACCTGTAATAGTCATCCCCGCCTGGCACAGTGCGGTAGAATTTATTTTCTCCTGAAAGCATCACAACGGCAATATTGCGTTCTTCCGCAAACATCTCAATATTGCTGTAACTGCACCATGTTGCATGATTATTTCCCATTCCATGAAGTAAATACAGAACCGGATATTTTTCCTTTATCACGTGGGAGGGACGCTTATCCGGCCCCTCCAGCGATTCAGGAATCGTTACGCTTGGAATTACAACTGTGATATCCACTGCCCTTTGCAGTACATAAGAAATTACATTACATTCTAATCTTGCCATGATACATACTCCTTTCCATCTTATTTTATCTATTCGCCTTTTTCTGTCAGCTCTTTTATAATTCTCGGATACATGCCGTCTAATTTATAGAGTGCATAAATCACGCAGATTGCAACCATAAACGCCATGGGAACATACAGGTAAAATGCCCGGATTGCCTCAAGAGCGCTTTCTGTCTGAACTGCTGCAAGCCCGTCATAACCCGCTTTTCCTAATACAGACAGCGCAATGGAATTTCCGATACCGCTTGCAAATTTTGCTCCAAATGTCATGCTTGAATAAAGCATGCCTTCCACACGAATTCCGCTTTTCCAGTGGCCATACTCGATAGTATCCGCAACCATGGCAAAAATCGTTCCGTTCAGTGTTGCATTCCCAATTCCCTTAATGACGTTACACACAATCAGCCAGCTGAATGAGGCAGGATTTAACAGCATAAGCGCCTGTCCTGCAAGGCTGACAAAGGAACCAATCCAGGCAGCGTTTCTTTTTCCAATCTTTTTTGTAAGGGGCGCAAGAACCGGGATAAACACAATAGCCGGAAGGGTCATGATCGACATCAGGTAACCCATTACGTTTTCATCCCCGATAATATATTTTGCATAGTAGGTTCCCACAGCGCCGTTAAATGTGGAAGCAAAAATAAAGAACAAAAACACTGCCACCAGCATCAGCCAGTATTTATTCTGTACGCAGACACTTAAGGATTTCCCAAAGGACAATTTCTCCTGCTTTTCCTGAGCCACTGTCACACGTTCCTTTGTATTTACAAAGCATGCAATAAATGAAAATGCGGCAACAATGCTGTAAACAACCGAAACAATGATCCACGACTTCTGATTGCCGCTTCCTCCTGCTGCATTGACGAAGGGAAGCGTAAGAGAGTTAATAATCAGCGAACCTATCTGGGCCATCGTCATGCGCACTACGTTAATGGACATCCTTTCATGCTGATCCCGGCTCAGGAGTGACGTCATGGTCCCATAAGGAATGTTGATCATAGTATAAAGAAATGTAACAACCAGATTATAGGTAATGGCAACATACACATATTTCCCTGCACCGCCAATATTCGGGACCATAAATATCAGTACCATGGCAGTTGCAATCGGAATCGAAAGCCACAGGATCCAGGGCCTGCACTTTCCATGCTTTGACTTTGTCTTATCAATCAGATATCCCATCAGTACATCAGTGAATCCGTCCGCAAAACGTGAGAACATGATAATGCTTCCGATAATTGCCGGATTCAGCCCCAATGCATCCGTATAGAAAAAGGATACATACGTGCTGGCCAGCACAAGGATAATATTGCTGGCCAGGTCCCCGCCGCCATAAGAAATTTTTTCAAGTAGGCCAATCTTTTCTGTTTTCATACTGCTTTTGTTACTCATCCATTCTTTCCTCCCTTTGTTTTATACGTTTTTTGTTTGTATCCATATTATATTTGTTTGCTTTTGTATAAACTACCGATTTTACCTCATATTCATCTGTCTATTTTGTTAACATTTTCTCGTACTGACTATATTTCATTTTTATCTGTTTACAATTTATATATAAAAACAGCAAAATATATATATTTTACTCACAAATATATAATTATCATTATTTTTATACTCTAAATCTGTTTTCCAAACTAAAAAAGCAGGCAAAGAATTCAAAAATCCTTCTCCTGCTTTTTATTTTACCTTATGCAAAACAATTAACTGAATTTCATGCGGTTTCAGAAGACTTTGCACCACATATTCGCCTTCCGCCTCTACCATACAGGTACAGCATTCCGGCGCGCTGGCTGCAAGTACATAATTATATTCCAGACCATCCATAAGCTCCGGAGCTCCCATTCGCATCCATGCATCGCAGGAGCTCCCATTCTCCGGTCCAATCCTGTATTCCTTTTTCTGATATACGCCTTCTGCCAGCCCCTCCAGCATCACATAATAATTTATGTCCCTTTTTGTTTCAAATACCCCATACCGATTACGGAAGTCCATATCCCTGACATGGCGATAACGGTAAAGAATATCATACGGACAATAATGATACAGGTAAATCATGAAATCGTCATCTTCTGAGCGCAATACAAAACACCCTGGATTCTGCAACAAAATCTTCCCTTTTGCCATATTTAAAAGCTGTAATGCACCATATGCCGCTTTCGGTATATTATCCCGCGTAAACAGTCCAAACCCTCCATGATAGCGGTGGGAAGACGGTGCGTATTCATAGCTCCAGTCTGATATCTGCCAATACGAAAAACCGCTGATATCATTGCACGGGTTTTTAACAGTTCCATAATGCAAAAAGTATCTGCAGGTCTTATAAAACCTGTA
>NZ_SRYA01000111.1 GCF_004793545.1 Petralouisia muris
TACAGGTTTTATAAGACCTGCAGATACTTTTTGCATTATGGAACTGTTAAAAACCAGATTATAAAAGCGTTATTGGAACTAAGATATTTAACAACTATTGAACAAGACTATCTGGTATATTCCTTGCTCAATGGCAAGGAGACATATTCTGATGCAATCATCTCTATCCGTACATCACGAGAAGGCGCTAAGTTGGATTATTGTCAGGAAATGCAAGGAAGTTCACAATTGAGCTCCATTCAGCATTTCAAAGATAAAGGTATATTTGAACTATACTTCCAGAACGGACAGCATAGATTATCAATGAATTTTATGGCAGAAAGCAAATATGGCGACATGTTACGTAGATTAAGCTTTTATGCAGTCGATATTAATAAGCGGCATTTATTGACTTCTGAGAAAAAAACTCGCCATTTGCCACATGTTATTAAGGCATTGTTTATAATGGAATCTCCCGAAACAACTAAAGCATTTGGAACATTAACTGTATCATATGAGCAGGCTCATGGACAAGAGTTAATTCAGGGGGACTTTATTATTTTTATTAATCAAGACATGGACAAGCTTCACGAGTTTTTTGTCTTCCAGATTGTTGCATGTAATAAAATTCCAAATGGATTCCAAATTGAGTTTGAACGAAGACATGTAATAAACCCGGAGAGCGAACAGGAAATAATTCAAATGATAAGGGAGACATAAGATGGCTAAGTTAGACCAAATAGAACAATTTAATATTGGAAACATTTTTCCTGAATCTTATGAAGATACATATCTCGCGACAAGACATATAGCAGAGAAACCAATAGATATTCCAGAGAATGTAATCGTAAAGCTAAAAGAAAAAATAGTTGAGAATGGAGTATATTTTGGCGATGATAACCTCCTCAGGGAAATTGTTGCTGGCCTTGTAAAAGGCAATATTATTTTACAAGGCCCTCCAGGAACAGGGAAAACTACTTTAGCAAAGATAATTTGCGAAGTTTTTCATGTAAATTTCGATGAGGCGACAGCAATATCTGATTGGACAACATATGATACAATTGGAGGTTTGCAACCAGATACAGATGAAGCAGGACATGAGATTTTGAAAGGCAAAAATGGATGTATCGTAGAAAGCATCATTCATTGTTGTAATTCTGTTGTCCAAAACGAGCATTATGATGGAGCAAAACAAGCCAGTTGGCTGATTTTAGATGAACTGAACAGATGCGAAATCGACAAAGTATTTGGAGAGTTATTTACTGCGTTTGGAAATGATTCTTTAACCACTGCAAAATCAATTCGCTTGTGGTATGAAAAGGATGAAAACAAAAAATGTATTTATATTCCGAATCGTTATCGTATCATTGGCGCCATGAATAATATCGATAAAAATTTTGTTTTTGATATATCTCAGGGGTTATCAAGAAGATTTACGTTTATCGAGATACTGCCGCCCGCAGAAGAATACTTTGAAACAGAAGTTGAGAATGCAAAGATTCAAGCGAAAAAACGGGTGATAGGGAAAGTAGGCAATTATGGAGCGCAGAAGATAAACGATAGTTTTTTCGAAACGCTTAACAATCATGGAGCTTTTTTATCTTCCGAACGAGAGATGAAAGATTTTATCCGCCATATTAGATATCAACGGGCAGAAGACGCCTCATATCTTGGATTGGCGTTAGGAACCGCTCAGATTATTGACGCTTACGAGACATTGTATATTTCATTAATTTTGGATGGTTCTGATTTTGCAATTCTGGAAAAGAAAGATGTATTATCCATGATCGACATGGTAGTGGCAAGTAGAATAGTACCGCAAATTGACGGCTTTGATTATATGAAATTGAATGCCTTTTATACTGCGATAAGTGAAAAATCTGAGTTTAACATGTTTGATAAATCAAAAAGCGCAATACTTAAATATATTCATTAAAAGGAGAACGGCATATGGATCATAATCTGTTTACCGACAAACAAATTGAATGTCTCTATTCAGATGGCGGATTTTTATCCTTCATTAATCAATATTTTTCATCATTTTCTACATGCATACAGGAAATAGGCTATGAACTTGATACGACCAAAATTACTCCTACAGATTGGGAAATATATTTGAGAATCGTCCTTGCTAATATTGAGACATTACATGAGCTTATTTCGGATTTGGATTCATGCTTGTCAATGGCCCATGCAGATAAAGAGGAAACATATATCGGCAATATAGGGGGACGTTTAAATGTGAGTAAATATACCAAACGTCTGACACAAAGGCGATATCCGAAAGATTATCCATGTGTAGTAAAAGCCAAAACTTATGTGACTCCAGAAAACGTTTATATCATTTTTATTATCAAAAATATCCTTGAAATGCTTGATAGGTTTAAAAGATTTTTAAGGGATAAAGGAAATGCCGCAATTTATAGAGAATTAAGTCTGATAGAGCATCATTCTAAAGCTTTTCGTATGTTTTCAACCAAGGCTTATTTCAAAGAATGTCAGCAGTTATCAGATCAGATAAAAAAATCATATGGCAATGTTTTTCCCTCCGAAGAAATAAATATTATTTATAATCGCATTCATAAAAGTAAAATTAGAAATCCTTTAAACTATCAAAAAATTTTTAATTGGTACAATGCTTTTCAGCAAGGTTCTGTCATTAAATCTCACTCAAAAACACTAAATATTTTGAGATATTCGAATGATTTTGCAAATAAACTTTTTGAACTCTGGTGCCTTTACAGCATCAAACAGACATTTATATCTGAGTTTGACGCTAATCTGATAGAGGAAAAAAACATTATGGAAGTTGGCGATGGATATGTGTTTAAATTATCTGTTCCTACCGGAGGCATATTGGAAATATATTATCAAAAAGGCGCAAATTTATATTGGAAAACGAAAGAGGAATTAGTTTGGAAATATAATAAAAATGGAACATTACAAGGACTTAGAGGAATTCCTGACATATCAATACGTTATATGTCAAAAGAAAATTCACTGGTCATGATTGATGTTAAGAATAGAATTCGCAATTCAGGCGCAAACACGGAAGAAATATACAAAATGATTGGCTATTTCACTAATTTCAGAAGAGCCTTTGAAGAACACTGTAGCAAAAATGTAAAAAAACAAGGTGCATTGATTTTTCGAAATGATGCAAATGCATTTGATGAATTGTTAGAGAGTGAAAATGGTTATAAAATTATGACGCTTTCCGCCGGCATAGGGAATCAGTCAAACCTCAATATCATGCAATTCAAAAAATTGTGTAAGTATGTTTTAGATGTTCAAGGAATAGACGGCACTACATGTGAATGATTGTGATTCTGTGGATTATGCTCCGCTCTGTCTGGAATATTGCAGAGCTTTAGAAGTAGAAATGAATGAATTGATATTCAATCCATTTAAAGCAAGCGAAGATATATTACGATTATCACAGCGTAACTTTTATTATGATAAATTAAAAGAAACGAGAGAAATGACATTGGGAGAATGTATATATCTATTAGATAAATGCACCCATCATGCGCATCCATTAACAGAACTCAAAAGAAGCATTCAAATTAACATGAAACAATATCAAAAACTTTTGGGAAATGCCGTAAATATATTGAGAAATTTAAATAAAAATGAACGGCAGTCTGATCATGGCATGCAGATCCATCGGCCTTATGGACTGCCAATGGCATTTTGAGCATAACATTTTGCCAAAAACATTTAATCATCACTTACGTAAATATCAAAAATCTTTTCTTCTACAACTCTGACACACTCATTGACATCGTTCGCAATATCTTTTCCCCAAAACCGCACAACATTCCACCCTAAAAACATAAGTTTCTTCTCATTTTCCCTGTCTCTTTGCCTGTTTCGTTCAATTTTCTTAATCCAATAGTCTGCATTATTTCCTCTTTGTAACTGTAACTTTAATTTGTCCCAATCTTTCCCATGAAAAAACTCACTGTCACAAAATATAGCAATCTTGTATTTAGGGATAATAATATCCGGCTTTCCAGGCAATTTCGCACAATTTTTGCGGTACCGGAATCCCTTTTTCCATAAAGCCTTTCTTAAAGCAATTTCAATAGATGTATCTTTGCTTTTCACACGCTTCATAGTTTTCGTAACTATTGCTTTATCACGTGCCATTACATTGCACCTCTCTTCTTAAAACAAAAAATCCATCCTTTGTCCATGCATCCATCAGCACAAACCCATTTTTATTCCGATGCGCAGCGCATCCCGGAAGCAATGCCGTTTTACCTGCCATTTTCTAGCCACAGACTGATAATTCTGTCTACAAGCACATCATATAGCCTATTTGATTATACCACCTTCAGTTTCTATTTACCACCATAAACCAAAGGACACATCCATGAAAGATGTAAAGCCTAATCCCCCTTTTTGGAAGACTCCATAACCGCAAACTCTGTTTTCTCTTTTTCTTTTATTCATAATAGACAATTTTCCTTTTTTTAAATTAGCAGGTTTGGCCTTCGCAGGGTACGCCCCGTCCGCTTCTGAAAAAGACGCAGTTCTGGAAAGTCCTGTCCATATTGGCATTGTTTTCACACAAGCTGGTTTGGGAGGCAATTCTTTCAACGACCTGGCGGGGGTGAAACACGCTGCTAAAGATTTTGGGAGTACCTATGACCAGGTAGAGCCAAAATCTGTCGCAGATGAGGAGAGCATCCAGGACGAGATGGCGTTTTCTGAAGAATACGATCTAATTATCTGTGTTGGGGATGAACAGGTTGACGCGCTGAATAATGTAGCTTCTGTCTACACAAACCAACGTTTTGCCCTTTTGGACGCCACATCCCGGCTTGACAATGTAGCCTCATATTCCTGTAAGGCACAGGAAAGCAGTTTTATGGTCGGGGCTCTGTCTGTGCTGGCGAAGCAGAAGCAAATTGACAGCAAACTGTCTGACGGCTAAACCTGAATCAAAACACCATTGCACCGGATTTCATTATGGCGAGTATGCTCAAAAGACTGGATACTTTCGCTTATCATGCCATTGCCAGTGTGGTGGTGGGCGCCTATACCGGAGAAAATCAGCTTTTGGGACTAAGTGACGGCAGCATGGATTTCACCATGGAAGGCAATAATATCAAAGTTCCCGATGCCGTGTTAAAGAAGCTTCAGGAAATCCGGGAGGACAGGTGGAACTTTTTGAGACAAAGCTTGCAGGACTGGAACAGCAGATTGGAAAACTTTCCGGCGGCAATCAGCAGAAAATGATTTCTGGAAGAGAAACCAGCCATGCCCCTGGGTTTATGCTGGTGGCACAGCCTGTCAGGGGTTTGGACATCGCAGCCATAAAAAAAGTACATAAGACGTTGTTAGACCTGAAAGAACAGGGCAACGCCATCTTGCTGATATCTGCCGAACTGTCAGAGGTCATGAACCTCAGTGACCGAATTGCAGTGCTGTATGAGGGAGAAGTCACTGCCGAGTTTGAAAATGGCACATGCACAAAAGAAGAAATTGGATTGTTCATGACAGGAAAAAGAGCAGGAGGTACAGGCAAATGAAAAAAACAAAAGAGACTCCATGCAGGAGCAATGGCGGCAGTGCTGACTGCCTTAGGCCTGTCTTTTCTGCCGGCGCATCTTCTGATGCCCATAAGCATTTTCACGGGGATTCTGACAGGTATGGCTGTTGGCAGCATACCGGGGATTTTTAAGGCAAAGCTTAACGCCAGTGAGGTGATTGTTGCTATAATGCTGAACTATATTTGCACGCTGTTTACTTCCTGGCTGGTGAGCGGACATGTAAAAGCACAGGGCTCCACACCTCAGACCCATGTGAGCCCCGAAGGGGTATGGTTTGGGCGGCTGATTCCCCAGACACAGCTTACCAGCTCCTTGTTTTTACTTTTGGCAGTGGCCTTTGCCCTGTATATTTTCTTATGGAAAACATCCCTTGGCTTCCAGCTTCGGGCAGTATGCGCAAATGCTTCTGCAGCCGGCACAGCCGGGAGTAAAGTCCAGTTACTTTTGGTTCTTTCCATGATATTAAGCGGCGGCTTGGCTGCCTTGGGAGGGGTCTGGGCGCTTTTGCGGCACAATTGCAGAGTGGGGCGGAGTCATTCTTCTGGGTGTGGAAGACATGATGCTTCTTGGAGCATTTTTGGGAGTTGCAGACTCTTTCTTTACAGGATCCGCCTTTGCCGGAGTGCTCGTATCCATCCTTGCCGGAGGGGTGGTGGGCTGGCTCTATGCCCTGTTTTGCATTAAATGGAAGGCGCACCAGTCCGTAGTTGGCGTTGGGGTCAACCTTTTCGCCAGCGGAATTACGGCGGTGCTTCTCAAAGCCATTTGGCACACAGAGGGAATGTCTGATCCTGTCAACGCAATTTCTGGCATCACCGTACCGATTCTTTCGGATATTCCCATTATTGGGGCATTATTTAAAAATCAGTCGCCGTATTTATATGTTAT
Source organism: Petralouisia muris (assembly GCF_004793545.1). Classification (GTDB taxonomy): domain Bacteria; phylum Bacillota; class Clostridia; order Lachnospirales; family Lachnospiraceae; genus Petralouisia; species Petralouisia muris. The sequence continues at coordinate 6,429 of NZ_SRYA01000111.1, forward strand.
GTTTGCAATTGTGGCTGCTGTTTGGATTCTGTTTTACAAGACAAAGTTCGAGCTTCATTACCGTGCCATCGGCAACCAGCCCCATGCAGTTCAGACGGCAGGCCTGACGGTAAATATTTTCGGCGGCTGGCAGCCATTAGGCTCCCTTGGGGCCGGCATGGTCTTCGCGGTTGCCCAGGCAGCCAGATTTTACCTTACTGATTTTGTAATTCCTTCTCAGCTCGTACAGATGATGCCCTATATCATTATCCCGTTAATTCTGTTATTTGTCGGAAAGAAAGCAAAAGGGCCGGAAGCACTTGGAAAATTGGTCGATTAGGTGTATACTGCAAGTAAAACAAGTTATAGAAGGAGTATATACCTGTTATGGAAAATATCATCAAAGAAAAAACGTGAAAATGCCCTTATATGTAACTGTATACGAGACGATTTGCCAATGGCTGAAAGAAGGCAAATATAAGCCTGGTGATAAACTGCCGGGAGAGAATATCCTGGCAGAGCAGTTTCAGGTGAGCAGAGGCACTTTACGGCAGGCTATGCTTCTTCTTCAAGAGGATGGATTAGTTGGGAACCATCAGGGAAAGGGCAATATTGTTCTTTCTAATCAGGATTTACAGTCAAACGGGCTGGAAAAAGTTGGGAATCCGATTATGGATTTCTGCGTCCAGCCCATAGACCGGGTAGTGACTGCCATCGGCTTTCAGCCAGCTACCCGCAAACATCAGGAAGTGTTAAAGCTCAGGCCCTCCAGTATTGTTGCGGTTATAGATATCACTTATTTCCACCAGGATGCTCCTGTTGGGTTTGCAATGGTATATATGCCCTATGAGTTTTTGGACAAAGGGGAAGTAGATTTGGAAGATACGGACAGCGTCTATGAATTTTATGCAAAACTTTTGTCCCCAGGAGGCTTGTACAGCGATACCAAGCTGCGTATTGTACACACCAGGGAACGCCTTGCAAATATTTTGAATATTCCGGAAGGGGATCCGCTTCTGATTCTGGAAGAGGAATTATATACCGAATACGATACGCCGGTATTGTCCAAAAAATGTATATGGGAGCAGTTCTCTATGAGATCAGCCTGCGGAGAAAAAGTAAATAAACTTCCTTCACGCGGAATCTATGGCTCAAAGACATAGAAACAATGATAAATTGAGGTGATTAACATTGAAAACTTTTCATAATAAGGCAGAAGCAGGACAGATTGGGAAAACTCTTCTGATGCCAGGAGACCCGCTTCTCGCAAAATATATTGCAGAGACTTATTTGAGAACGCCTTTTGTTACAACCAGGTCAGAGACATGTATGGATATACCGGTTATTACAAAGGCTGCAAAGTGTCAGTGCAAGGCAGCGGAATGAGAAATCCTTACATGGGAATTTATGCATATGAATTGTTTCGTAACTATGGCGTGGAAACTATTATCCGTATTGGAACTGCCGACGCGATCCATGAGGATGTTGCTGTAGGCGCTCTGGTTTTTGCAATGGGATGCTGCACCAATTCCAATTTCCCAATGCAGTACCATCTGCCAGGCACATTTGCGCCAATCGCAGATTTCTCGTTGTTAGAGCAGGCTGTGGGAATTGCACGAGAACAAAAAGCACCATTTCATGTAGGAAACATATTCAGTTTAGATGTATTTTATGAAGACCAGGAGGGTAAAAAAGGAATTTGGGCTAAAATGGGGGTTCTGATTCAGGAAATGGAAACCCTCTCCCTCTACTGCACTGCGGCAAGGGCAGGCAGACGGGCATTGGGCATACTCACTGCCGGCAGCAGCCTTCACAGCAATGAGACATTGACAAATGAGCAGAGGGAGCAGAAACTAGACATGATGATACGCTGTGCCTTAGGGCTGGCTGAAAGGAGTGAAAGTCCATGATGAAGTATCAGCGCATTTTTGTTATCGTAGTAGATTCCCTGGGCGTAGGCCCTATGGAGGATTCGGCAGCCTTTGGAGATATTGACGTTAATACCCTGGGACATATTTCCCAGACAGTGGAGACACTTGAGATTCCCCATTTGCAGAAAATGGGCATTGGAAACATCACGCCTTTGAAACAGGTGGAGCCTGTGGCATCTCCTTTGGGATATTATGGAAAGCTCAAGGAAAAGAGCAAAGGGAAAGATACCATGACGGGGCACTGGGAAATGATGGGACTGGAAGTGACAAAGCCTTTCCAGACCTTTACAGAAACGGGATTTCCCCCTGAATTGATTGAGGAGTTGGAACAAAGGACGGGAAGAACAATTATTGGAAATAAAAGCGCCAGCGGAACAGAAATTTTGGAAGAGCTGGCGGAGGAAGAGATTGCCACTGGGCATATGATTGTGTACACATCTGCAGATTCTGTACTGCAGATCTGCGGCAATGAAGAAACCTTTGGGCTGGAAGAGCTGTACCGATGCTGTGAAATTGCCCGGGAGCTTACCATGCGTGAGGAATGGATGGTAGGCCGCGTGATCGCCCGCCCCTATACAGGAAAGAAAAGAGGAGAATTCAAACGCACCAGCAACCGCCATGACTATGCGCTGAAGCCATTTGGAAAAACGGCATTGGATGCATTGAAAGCCAAAGGGCTGGATGTGATTTCCATTGGTAAAATCAGGGATATTTTTGATGGCGAGGGCATTACCGAAGCCCATAAATCCAAAAGTTCTGTCCACGGCATGGAACAGACCATTGAGATTGCCAAAAGTGATTTCCATGGACTTTGTTTTGTCAATCTGGTGGACTTTGATGCGCTTTGGGGACATCGGAGAAATCCAGAAGGATATGCCCGTGAAATTGAGAAGTTTGACGAAAATCTGGGGAAATTACTGGCGGTCCTGCAAAAGGATGATCTGCTGATGATTACGGCAGACCACGGCAATGATCCCACCTATACCGGGACTGACCACACACGAGAGAAGGTTCCATTCCTGGCCTATTCCCCATCCATGGAAGGCAATGGAGAGATTCCAGAGCAGGAAACTTTTGCAGTAATTGGGGCCACAGTAGCAGATAATTTCGGTTTGGAAATGCCGGAAGGCACGATTGGGGAATCTTTGTTGGATGTATTAAAGGGGATTGTCAAGTAAAAAGTGTAAGTTTTAAAATTTCAATCTGGAGGGACGTTACTGGAGTTCCTCCAGTGTTTTGTCAACATCCCAAAATCATGAAAATTTCCTGTCAATGGAACAGGAATAAATTTACTTGTCAGAGACATACTAAATCTGTAAAAACTAACTTACAGATGTTACTCAATTTGAATACGTTGTTGTAGTTCCCAATTATTTCTTGGTATGGTATAATAATAAGGCCTAATACTATTAGTGAATGGTAGTTGTAGTTCCCAATTATTTCTTGGTATGGTATAATTTTTTATCAGGAAAAAACAATGAAAGTCAAGTTGTAGTTCCCAATTATTTCTTGGTATGGTATAATAATGCAGACTTCCAACCGTCTAAGCACCAGGTTGTAGTTCCCAATTATTTCTTGGTATGGTATAATCATTGGACGATAAATGCCGTGTGTGCTGTTGTTGTAGTTCCCAATTATTTCTTGGTATGGTATAATAATGGAATGAGTGCTTAACTTGGTTGGGTCAGCTCTGACGCTTAAAAAAATTAATTAAAAAACCTCCCATTTTATGGGAAGAT
>NZ_SRYA01000112.1 GCF_004793545.1 Petralouisia muris
TAAATGTCGGAAAAATAATTCGCTGTTTGCTTCTCCCTCAATTCGCCGTCCGACACTTCGTTGTCCTCAAAGTATCTTTCATATCCTGTCGCTCCCTGTTTCGCCGCATAAGCGGCAGGGCGTAAAACGTGCTGTTTATTGATGTGCTTGCGGATTTTTGCAAGTCCATTTCCCGCCAATGCAAGGTCAAATATCTCTCTTACAACGTGCGCCACCTTATCATCTATGAGCAGATGGTTGTGGTCGGCAGGGTCTTTGATATACCCATAGGGCGCATACGTCCCCATGAATTTCCCCTGCTGGAACCTCGCACGGTACGCCGATTTTATCTTGACCGACACATCGGCTGAATACATTTCGTTTAGGATATTTCGGAAAGGCGTGATGTCCATCACTGATTTATTGAGCGTGTCCACACCGTCATTGACCGCTATATACCGCACGTTATTTTCGGGGAAAAAGACTTCTGTATAATTCCATTAGAGAACATATATAGATATATACCCTATATAAAGAATGAGTGAGAAGCCTTTGACCTCTCACCCAACATCTCATAGAAAACCAGACTACATCATTATAAAATTTTCCGCAGCTTCTTACGCAAATGAGCCAATCTCGCATAGACAGCCCCTGCCGTCAAATGCACAAACGGGGCAATCTCCCTTGTGGAATAGCCCTGCATTTTCAGAAGAATGATTTCTAATGTACGCCTATCCACTGTGACTAACGCAAGATACAGAATTTCGCTCTCAATCTCATCCAGTAAATCCGTTACCGTCCTTATCTCCACCTGTTTCTCTTTGCTTACCATCTCCTCAAGGTATTCTCCAAAATCACTTGTCCATCGGTAAAACCGCCTGTTGGAATTAAAATCTGCCCTGTCGTCTGTGCGGATTTGCTCAATAATTACTTCATCAACGCCACACTCACGCAAAATCTTTTCCTCAGCTTCTTTCCAGATGCGCCATTTCCTGTCCTCCCGTCCGTGGTTATATGCCATTCTTAATTTCCTCCAATCGAATTTAATTGAGAGGGCAGGCAAAAGCCCCTTCATTTTCCCAAAGGAAAAAATAAGGGGGATGAACGCCAAAAATTTAGTTTTCTACTATCTTTCTCAGCTTCGCAAGGATTTTGGCTTTGCGTTTGTTTACAACACTCTGCGTTATGCCTAACCGCAATCCGACTTCCCTCTCGGAAAGTTCTTCAAAGAAGATTGCCTTTACCAATGGCTGCTCACCATCCGACAAAAAGGGCAGGGCGGCTTTCAGCCTGTCCACCATCACTGTATGGACAACGGTTTCCGCAACGTCCACTGTTTCATCAATAACAAAGTCAAGCGCATTTCCCTCGCTGTCTGTAAATCCCTCCAATGAGAGTAGGCTGTGGTTTGTATCCAGTTTTTTCAGATAACGCCACCGCTCTTTATCTTTGTAGAACTCTGTGTACTGTTCCCTCACAACTTCAAGTAAACAGCCTTGCACGGGGATAAACAGCTTGTCCAGATAACTCTGGTCGGATTCCCTGCGACAGCAGAAATCCTTATAGGACAGTTCCACATAGACATTGTTTTCTTTGATATATACTTTTCTTGGTGCATATTTCACCGTATTTTCCTCCAATCTGAATTTTGAAAATGTAAAAATCCAGATTGGAAAGGCGGGGAGCGACAATGAACACCAGAAACAGCCTTGCGGCACATTCCGATAAAAAACGACAAAAGAAAAACCGCAAAGGCTCTGTGACCCTTACGGTTATGAGTGATACTAATTCTGTTTAGTGGAGATTCTACTTCTGGTTTCATGGTGAGAAGTAGCGTTGCATAAGCAGGGATTTTTTTAACTGGCTTCCTGCCAATCCCCGATATGCTATATATAAGTCAATTCTGTATTGCATGAACAGATAGATAACTGCCCGAAAAAAGGACATAAAAAAATCCCTCCAAACTTTAAAACAGGTTTGGAGAGTGTCTGTTAAGTCTTTTCGGGCATAGCATAACCGCCCACCAATACACCGTTTTTTTATTTGGCGGGATGAAAAGAATCCTTTTATTCAGATACAAATTTTTTTAATTCGCTAACAGCAAAATAAAATTTACCTGCCCACTTAATAATGCTTCAGTGGGCAGGTATGCAGCAAAATAAGATACTATCTTTTTACGGAACACTGAATATACATCTATATAACTTATTGGAAAACAGCACCTATTTCCTGCACAATAGCTTTACATCAAATCAACCGCATTGTTATGCTTCTTTAGTCGCCGATTGTTGCAATATCGTTAGAATTGTAAGACGCCATCCCTTCTCTGTCACCGTCTACAGATTTAGAAACAAGCACACCATTTTTAATATCTTCAAGGGTCTGCTCGTTCTCTGCAACAATTTCATCCGTCATTTCCTGTGTCCACACAACAGTGCCTTCGCTGGTTTCCACAACAGCCTTTTCATCAGCCATCTTCTGCATTTCAGATTTCTCCTGCTCTGCCCATGCCTTATACTCATCGTAAGTCCACCATTCAATAGCTGAAACAGGGTTCTCTTTCTCATAATCAGATTCAGACACCCATGTTTCCCCATTGTTTTCACTGCACCAGATGTTGCCGTTGTCATCTGTGTATGACATTACGCCATCTGATTCAGCATCAACGATAGTTTCTACACTTTTGGCATTTGCCGCAGCCACGCTTACCACACTGCCCCCTACAAGGGCTGTTACAGCAAGCGCTCCCATCCATTTTGCTTTAAACATTTTTCTACCTCGCTTTCATTAAAAATAGTCGCTCCATTGGAACGACTACATTTTACTAAGGCTATTTGGATTCTTGTTGGAATTTATATGGATTTCTTGTGGATTTTCGACGCTGTAAGGCAAAACTGGAATTTTACGCCATTATCCGTATTACAGATTCCATAGGAAGCTTCATGGTTTTCTAATAATGTCTTTATAATATACATACCCAATCCGTTTCCCCCATTCTCTTTGCTTCGTGAAGCATCAACACGGTAAAATGGCTCAAATAGATTGGGCAGTGAATCATTTGGAATGGTAACGCCTGTATTTTCTATTTCAAATTTTATGTCTGCATTTCGGTCTTGTGACATAGATATGGCTATACTCTCCTTAACAGGTGAATATTTAACGGCATTTTCTATAAGGTTTTTAATTACACGCTCCATCATGCCACTGTCAAACCAACAGATAGCTCTATCTGGAATATCAACAGATAACTGCTGTCCTTTATCCTCAATCAAACAGGACATCTCCCCAACACTGCACCGAACCAGTTCTGCAAAATCTGACTTTTCAAACACTGGCGTAACTGTTCCATTTTCTACATAAGCAATAAATAAAAGGGACTGTATTAGTTGATTCATCTGTTCCGCTATCGCAATCGAACGCTCTATATATGGTTTTGCATTCTTATAATCTCCAACGCCATCCAGAATCCCATTTAAATGCCCTATCAAAATCGCAATCGGCGTTTTAAGGTCATGGGATGCGGAAGCAAAGAAATTCCGTTGCTTTTGCTCAAGCTCCTTCTCTTTTCTAATCTCACTTTCCAGCTCATGCAATGTCTTTTCAAGATTTCCCGAAAGGGCGTTTAGGCTTTCCGACAAAACGCCTACCTCGTCATTCCTTTTCAAATCACTTTTCATACTAAAATCAAGCCCTGCCATCCGCTCTGACACTTTGCTTATTTCTATAATTGGATTTGTTATATAATGTGAATAAAAAAGGGAACATAAGATAGACAATATAAAAATCCCTGTCAATATAATGGGCAGGGTTTCTTGTATTGCGGATGCTGCCTGATTTATTGGTGAAGATTTTCCATGCACTTCTAAAATATACCTTTCGCCCGTGTTTTGTATTGTAAACGGAAACATGATTCCCGATAATAGTTCATCCTCTATAGCCTGGCTGTTTTCATTTTCATCTTTCGTAACTGCTACTGTATCATTTGACATATCTATCTTCCCAACCACTTCTGGATAAATTAGATACCCATCTTGGTCACTGATGGAAACCTGTGCATCCATTTCCAGCGAAAAGGAATCCACTAATGCATAGCAATTTTCAAGACTGGTACATTCCCCTAACTCTTGGACTAACTTCTGGGCTTCGTTCTGTAAACGCTCAGATAATTGACTGCCATAGGTTTCTGGAATGTACTTTGCCATACACAAAACGGAAATGCTGCAAGCTGCAACTAACAGAGCCATTGTTATTAAAAATATTTTCACTGTAAGGCTTGATTTATTTTTCCTCATCAATCCGATACCCCACTCCCCTTATTGTTTTAATGTAATTGCCGCTTAATTTCTTTCTTAGGTTTTTCAGATGGCTGTCCACAATCCGTTCCTCCACATAGGCGTCAATCCCCCATATCCTGTCTAACAGCATTTGACGCGTGAATACCTTACCCTTGTTTTCAAGCATAATTTTCAGCAGCTCAAATTCTTTTTGTGTCAAAATAACCTCCGTTCCATCACAAAACACATGATGCCCAGTCAAGTCCATTTTCAAATTTTTGTAAAACAATTCCTCCCCTCCATCTGAAGCACGTCTGCGCCGCAAAATGGCTTCCATTTTACAAAGCAATATTTTAGCCGAAAACGGTTTCGGAATATAATCGTCTATTTTTCCTGCATATCCCATTAACTGGTTTTTTTCATCCGCCAATGCCGTAAGTATAATGATTGGCACATCTGACTTGCTCCGAATCACTTCGCAAACACCAAACCCGTCAATTTTAGGAAGCATGATGTCCAAAATAACCAGACTTATTTTTTCATTAAACCTTGCAATTCCCTCTACGCCATCTGCCGCAAAAACCAACTGATAACCCGCATCTTCCAGATAGTTTTTCAATATTGACTGAATATCAAAATCATCCTCAACAATTAATATTTTCTCGTTCATCACCATACACCTCACAAGACATATATTCTTCTCAATTTTAGCACTCAAAAATGGAGATTACATGGATTTTTCAATATTTCTCCATTTTCGTTTTTGATTTTTTTATACATAAGCATCCACCGATAAATATACCATTTTTTTGCTTGTACTTCTATTTTATAAAAACGACAGGGCTTTTTGATATGCCGCCTTATCACTTATGTATAGATGATTTCTTCATTCACAATCTCCCTCGCACACGCCCTTATGTTATTCATTCTTCCTAGCCATTCTAAAGCATTTTCTTCCTTTAAGCGTTCCGTTATGCCCTGTGCCTGTTTCATGCCCTCTATGAGCCTTTCAAAGCGTTCCTGTGCCTGCTTGTCGATGTCGGCAAGGTAGGTGTTGAGCCTGCCGCTTGTGAGAAGATTGGTGTATGTAACCTTTCGGCACTGCTTCAGATAGTCCAGATGCTGCCGCCCGAATAATCCAATCGGCTGTTCTTTTTCGGGCGGTAAGGCAAGACAGGGGATAAGGCAATTCCCCTGTCGTTCAAATTCGCCGCCGATTTTTTCAAAAATTGTTTTCCTCATTGTGTGTACCTCCGCTATCATAGTTTATTTTGCCATCACTGTTTTTCGTGGGCAGTCCTTCTTTTTGCGTGGCTTCCGAATCATCTTCGTCTTAACTGTCTGCTCCCCTATGTAACCGCCGAAGCGGTAACAGATTTTGACGGTCTGCTGCATCCCATCCTCTGTTTCCGTTTGGTCAGACACCTCAATCCGCTCTACTAAAAGATTAAGGTTCTCGGCGGTCAGTTCCGTTATCCCCACATACGCTGCCATCAGTTCTGCCCACTGCACTGCATTATTCTTGCTGTCCTTAACTTCCTGCGACGCATCTTCAAGCGTTGCTATCTGCTCCAATAGTTTCCCCTGTTCGGTCTGGTACTTATCAATCAATCGGGTGAAATTTTCATTGGAAATACGCCCCGCAAGGGAATCCTCATACAGACGGTCAAACAATCTCGTCACTTCATCGTAGCGTTTCCTCGCCTGTTTCAGCTTCGTTTCGTTGTTTTTACCCCTGTTCCTCTCCGCCTTGGCGTTCATCTTCACTGCCAGAGCCACCGCTTTCTCCCTGTCTTCAAAAGCAAGGCGGGCATGGTACTGGATGTCGGCAAGCACGGCATTATATAAATCCTCGTAGTAAATGCGGTGGTCTGTGCAGGCTTTCGTGTTGTGGGCGTATGTGGTGCAGACGTAGATACGGTGCCTGTCCCTGCCCCAGTACCGCAGGGCAAGGGCTTTCCCACAAGCGCCGCACTTCACAAGCCCAGAGAAAACCGACACAAAATTATTTGTCGTGTCACGCTTCCTGCTCAGAATCTTTGCGTTCGCCCCGTCAAAGATTTCCTGCGAAACCAATGGCTCGTGGGTGTTGTCTGTCCGTATCCAATCTTCTTCTGGCAGCTTCTTATATTTGCCAACTTTAAAAATAGTTTCCGTCTTGCACATCACGGAATGACCGAGATACACGGGGTTGCCTATCATGTTTCGGATGATGGTGTGCGACCATTCATACTGGTTCTGGGGGTTTTTGAAGCGTTCGGGGTAATTCTTCTCCCCGCGGGTATGCTGCCACCATGAGGGGCAGGACACTTTTTCATCCCGAAAAATACTTGCTATCTTGTGCGCCCCCATGCCCACATTTGCAAGCTCAAAAATCCGTCTGACAATCCATGCCGTTTCCCCATCGACTACCAGCTTATTGTGGTTGTCGGACGATTTGCGGTACCCGAACGGCGCATAGGAGCAGCGGTAAAGCCCCGCTTTCGCCCTTGCCCGAATGGAAGAACGGATTTTCCGTGAATTGTCCCTGCTGTAAAATTCGTTCATCACGTTCTTCAATGCGGCAATGTCGTTATTCTTGTTGGCGGTGTCCACGCAGTCATTGACGGCGATATACCTCACGTTCTTCATCGGAAAATAAATCTCCGTGAAATGCCCGACCTTCAGATGGTCACGCCCCAGACGTGACAAGTCCTTTGTGATTACCACGTCAATTTTCTCCGCTTCAATGTCATCCAGCATACGGTTGAAGTCTGGTCTGTCGAAATTCAAACCGCTCCAACCGTCATCCACATAGGTTTCAACGACTAAAAACCCATGCTCCCTAGCGTACTGTGTCAGCATCGCTTTCTGCGTTTTTATACTTTCGCTGTCCCCCCCTGTGCCATGTCGTCCTTTGACAGCCTACAGTACAATGCGGTTCTTAAAATACCCATTCCATGCATCCCCTTTCTTCATTTTCTGTCCCCATTGTATTCTGTATCTTTTATTATCTCAAAGGTGCGGGGAGAGGATTTTCCCCTCCGCACCTCGTTTACAAGCAGGGAAATAAATGCTTCCCTCATATCCCTGCTGCCCAGATAGACAGGCAGAACCTCTATTTTCGGGCGTGCAGCTGTTTTTGCCATAGGCATATATCCTCCCTTAAATCTGGAAAAGGGGCATAGGAAAACGTCCCTAATCCAAATAAAAACATTTATTTTCCAGTTCTTCTTTCAATGCTGCAAAGAGATTTTTCTTTCCTTTCATTGTGACGACCATGCCGCATTTACCAACCGAAAACAAAATATCAGCGGCTGTTCTTGTTCCCCTTTCTTCAAAAAGGACAGCTCCACCGCAGGCGTGAGGGCGATTTTCCCCGTATCCCATCTGTAAAATCGGCGGCATCAGTTCCGTCAGACGGATAAAACGCTGTACGGTTGTCTTGCCAACACCAAAGCCCTGCGCCACAATATCATCTGTCTGCAACTTCGTCCCAAGTTCGAGCTGTTGACAAACCTCTTGCCAAAAAGATTTGCATATACGAAAATATATGTACAGATGAATCCTTGAGGTGATACCTTATGATGACGAAAAGAGAAAACCAACAGATAGAAATGCATTTGATAACAATTGAAGATTTAGTCCCTATGGATCATTTGCTTCGGAAAGTAAATGATATCATTGATTTTTCATTCATATATAACGAAGTAGAAAATATGTACTGTCATAACAATGGGCGTCCATCTGTTGATCCGGTGGCCTTAATCAAGTTTCTTCTCATCGGTTTTCTTTATGGCATCAATTCCGAAAGAAGAATATCAGAAGAGATTCAGGTGAACATGGCATACCGTTGGTTTCTTGGTCTTGATATCATGGATAAAGTTCCAGACCATTCTACGATTTCCCAGAACAGACGCCGCCGTTTCAACGGCAGCGATCTTTTTCGGAATATCTTTCAGAAAATTGTTTCCATATGCATAGAAAAGGGTCTGGCAGACGGCAAGCTGGTTTTTACGGATTCGACACACATAAAGGCAAACGCATCCCGGAAAACAGAATACATCAAGCAAACAGAAGAAGTTACAAATGAATACCTCAAAGAACTAGACCAGTATGAAGAAACGGTACGGGCCCAGTTGGAATCAGAAGGGAAAATCAAGCCCATCAAATGCAGGAAACGGAAGGAAAAAACGGAAACCATTCGCCGCCGTGAAAGCAGGACAGACCCCGAATCTGGATTTTACAAGAGGAAAGGGAAAGCGGAGGGGATGCACTACTTGTCGCATGAAACCGTGGACTCTAAAAACGGAATTATAATCGATGTGGCAGCTACAGCCGGTAATGTGCCTGACAGCCAGCCGTATATCAAAAGGATTGATTATATTGAGAAAAACCTGGGTTTGAAAATACAGGAAGCATGTGCCGACAGTGGCTATGACACAAACCTTATCAACCAACAGTTATCAGAAAGAGGCATAAATTTTTATACGCCTGAAAGAACGGAGCAAAAAAGAGGAACTACAGAATTTCAAAGGAAAGATTTTCAGTATGATGAAAAGGATGACAGATTCATCTGTCCCGGAGGAAAAGCACTTCCGCTGCACCGGCTCAATAGAACAATCAATACTGTAACAAAAGAGTACCGCTGTCCAAAGGCTGAATGTAAAGACTGTCCATTCCGTAACAGGTGCATAGGAGAAAAAGGTTCTGATAAAAGAATTCAAGTAAATATTTTTGAAGACGTTGTAAAAAAGAATCATGAAAAAGATGGTACGGAAACACACACCAAGGTTTTGCTTCTGCGACAGATATGGAGCGAAGGCAGCTTTGCGGCGCAAAAGTCAAGACATAACTTGAAATTCTTATATAGAAGAGGATTAGAGGCGGCTGAACAGCAGTGCCTCTTATCGTCAACGGCATTAAATCTTAAAAGGATGATAAAGGCCATGGCATAGAGAACCATGACCTTTTTCTTTGGAATATTTCTGCTATCTTTGCTGGATTTTTATCATGATATCTTGTGACATTTACGAAATTAGGGGGTTTGTCAACAGCTCGAAGTTGGGACGAGGTTAAATCCGTGCGGAAGCCCTGCCGCTTCATCACTTCCAGTTTCATCTTGCAGGAAAAGGCACACTCTGATGACAGAATACTGTTATCCATTCTTTCAGTGCTGGCAGGGGCGTTCTTTCCCGACGGCATGACAGCTATGACAGGTATGACGGGTATTTTGGGATACCCCTTCCACTGTCATCCCTTACGGGAGAACACCCTGTAAACGCAAATGCAGGCGTGGGGTTTCCTTGCCTTTCTTCGGCTCGTAAACCCATCCCTGCGGTCAGAAAAATCCCCCGATTTTTCCGACTGCGTTTACAGGGTGTAACCGACTGCGTTTACAGGGTGTAACACACTACACTTTGCTTCGCAAAGTCGTGTGCCAAACGTTCCCTCTGGACTCCCTTATGGCAGGGCTTACGCCCTGCTTATCCTACGCTTTACGCTTCGGATGGAAGAACAGAGGCGTTGCCCATGTCAGCATGGGGGGCATCCCAAAACTGCCGTCATGGCTGTCATGCTCCCCCCCAGCCTGTCCGAAAACTAGAATTTTAGGCATAAATTTAGCCCCTTTCCTTCTTCT
>NZ_SRYA01000113.1 GCF_004793545.1 Petralouisia muris
CCACTCAGAAATAAGCATTTTTTATTCCTCCCCGTCACTCCCATTCATATAACATAATTCTTTTCTGTTTCTTCATGGACTTTCCGAGACTACACTTATTTTCGTTTGGCTGTCAGATAGCCGGATATGAATGTGTTGTTACCACTAAGAAAAGTGATAGATATTCTTTAAAAGTGCTTTTCATCACTATTCAGTGATATTGTAAACGAAACTTCCTTGCTTGTCAACACTTATTTTAAATTTTCATCACTTTTTTTATTGCTTTTATTTCTTTTAAGTGATATGCTGAATGTATCATACTGGAAAGAGGGTGTAAATTATGTCAATGTCGGAAAAAATACGAATCGCACTAGTAAAGCGTAAAATATCCATTACAGAATTAGCTACAAACCTCGGTACTACTCAAAGTAATCTATCAAACAAACTAAAGCGTGACAATTTCAGTGAAAAGGAACTAACACAAATAGCCGACATTCTAAATTGTGACTTTAAAGGACTGTTTGTAATGAGAGATACTGGGGAGGAAATATAATCACATACCATTCATCACCGTCTTATCAGGTGGAAAAAGCCACTTGTTTGTTCATGGGTGAGCAAACAGAAACCCCTTGATTTTAGCGGCTTTTCCCTTTGCATGTCCATTTGTTCCACCCCTCTATGAAAAGTGAGCAAATAAGGGGGAGAAAGCAGGGCAGAGGAAAGGTGAAATTTGTATTCCCCCCTCATTCCTCAAAACCCTCAATACCCCCAATACCTATTTATCAGGTAACGGGTAAATGTTCGTCAATGTAGTTACTGTATCGCTATCAGCCGTAACCACACAAAGGATATGCCCACAAGTGGGTACGGGCTAGGGTGCCGGTAATTATGGAGCAGGGGTACAGGTAATTTCCTTTACTGGCAGAGGTAAAAGCCAAATGTCCCTTACCTATCCCCGGTAAATCCCAAATGGGCTTAACCACGGACAAATTGCCCTTGGTTAAACGTGTGCGTGTGAACCACACCTTGCAACAAACTGAAATGATTTTTCGCCCACATATAGGAGAATGATTCAGTACCGCTGAATTTTCAGCCCCATTCTTCCTACATGCTGAATGAACCGCCCTACTGTCAGAATCCCTTTGTAAAGACTCTATTTGCCCCATACCGGGCTTGTACTGGCATACCTGTTAGAAATACCATCTATGCCGTTACAATCCAAAATAGGGGCTTGTGGTGCGTGTATTGGGTAATGGTTCATGGAATCACCTGATAGAAAAATGGGATAATAGAAGAAACGTGTGTTTTGTTCTTGCACTCTGCTGCCGGATATGCTATATTAAGCATAGAAAAAGGGAAAGCCATAGAAGCGGCTCTACCCCACAACATTAAGCAAATACCTCTGGTTAGAGGTCAGCCGTCACTATTGGCAGTAGTGGCGGCTATTTCTTTTTTCCCTTGTAAACCTGATAAATCAAATTCGCAAGGGCGACAACGAGTATACCGATCTGGATTAAATCCTGATATGTAACATACATTGCATCGCCCTCCTTTCTTTCGTCTGGAGGGCTACTTGAACCCTCCGAAAAAAAGAAGGGTAAAGCCGCCTTTGGCTCTATGGTTTCCCATGAATGGAGTATAGCACACATTTCCTTGTCAGGCAATTACAATACTCTATTTTCTTTTGATGTTTTATCTTATCGGAGTAAAACTAAAATTGAAATCAGCCGAACTGAAATCAGAACTCTTATTTCCGGCATTTTGCACCCTGCCGTTTTCTGTTTCCACCGGAAAATCCGTATCAAGGTTATCGAATGATTCACCACCATATGGCTGCATATCCGCAAGTGAACCCTGTGCAATAAAATTATAATAGTCTGTCACAGTTTTTAATCTTCCGCTCCCAGATAGTGCCGGACGTGCGCCGGATTCACAGGCATGGTATACCGTCCTTACAAACTTGCTGAACACTTCCGACCTGTCTGCCGGGGATTGGCCGAACTGCACTATTGTGATGCCTGTCCCTTTTTCCTGCGGCCTGTTTGCGTTATACCGCTCCTGGAGAATCCGTGTCATAACAGCATTGTCCTTGTGGCGGTTTGCAAGCTCCTGATAGTCAGCATGGCTAAGGTTTATTCCGCTGTTCAATAGTGCCATTGTGCCGCTGTCAACCATATTTCCGTCCAGTTTTCCGAGTTCCTGCATCTCACCGTCAAATTCGTCAACCACTGTCAGAATCCTGGACAGGCTATTTTCTATCTGTGCATCCCGTTCCGCTTCCAGTTCCTTTAATCTGTCCTGATAGCCTTTCTCTCCCAAAAGGTCAGCTTCATAAGCCCCTTTTGCCACTTCGCACCCATGCTCATAATCTGCCTTTGCCTTGCTAATAGCGCCGCTTGCGCCCTCTGCTAATCTAACTGCCTTTTTGTAATACTCAATCGTTGATTTCTTCATGGTAAATCCTCCATTCATATTCTTATTTTTATAATACCTATCCGCTTGTTGAGTAACCCTATTGGCAATCCGCTTCACCGCTACCGTTCCCCCATACATCCATTGCCGTACCATTCAAGGCTTCTAAAAGGGTATCATCAATATCAGATTCCTGTGTTTTTTCTCCAATCTTGCTTTCCAGTTTCAGCAGTTCTATTTCTAATTTTCGGTCAGAAACATCGCGTTTTAGAATCTCTCTGCCTGCGGAAATCCTGTCCGGCATGTCTGCTCCCTCGTCACCATCCATCACCCTTGTAAAGAATCTCAGTACATCATCGCCAGATGCTATACGCTTTTGCTCCGTAGGGGCGGTTCGCTGCCGTATATACTCTAAAATGTAAGGTTTTGTAAGGTTCTCTTTTCCCATCTGCCTTGCCGTATTGACGGAATATCCCGCCTTTCTCGCCGCTTCCGCCGCATTTCCGCACTCTATGTAATAATCCGCAAATGCTTTCTGTCTGCCATTCATTACTATGTTCTTCCCTTCGCTATTTGCATTGCCGTTAAAATCTCCTGCTTCTTATCCTCTGGGAGTTCCCGGCGCAGCATCCGGCAGAACGTGGTATCAGCAATGCCGATCATGTCCGCTATCTGCCAATGCTTAAAACCGGATTCTTTTATGGCTTCCCTGATTTCAATATTGTTCATCATCTGCACCCTTTCTTATTCTTGCTATTATTACTTTAACATGAAAAAGGAAATAATTTGTACCATTCTGCATCTACCAGATAAATCAGAGAAAGCCGTTACAAAAACACATATTACCATTCAGGTTTCGGCAGCAGATTTTTAATTATACTTTGCGGCGGCGGAACTAACCATGTCAAAAAGCCACTTGTATTTCACCCTCACATGTATTCGCGCCAATATTTCACTTGTTCTTCTCAAAATACCTGATAAGGGAGTACGGCTCCATATTTCCCACATTATCCATTTTCTGACAAGCCATCCTGATTCTCCTGATTTACTCAATTTCTGGTTTTTATACATCTTCAGCAGTTTACGCAGCTTCATTTTCCGAAAAGCCCCCGCAACGCTGTTTACCTCCCCGTTTATACGTTCCTCATCAAGAAGCTGCTGCCATGCGTCCATCAGAACGTCAACTGAAAGATAGTTCTCCAGAATATGCCGGCAATCGAAAAGCCCGCTTTCAGTAAAAAGAATGTCTGGAAAATCTGCAAAGTTCATCTTTGTATCTTCTCCGTCTATCATCAATTCATCTGCAATCCTGTCAGAACATAAATCCAAATAATGCTCCATGCCACCGCTGGCCAGTAGCTTTTTAAGGCTGATTACTTTTGGCTCTAAATCTTTCCTGCTCCTAATTGCCCTTATCATTCTATCCGCTGATTTCATCTGTTTGTCCTCCTAATAGTTTTATATGCTTCACTGATAGTTATTGCTTACCATTACCAAATAACCACGATACTGCCGAAATTCCCGGCACCCTCCCCAAAATTACGGGATACCCCTGCCGCTGATTAGATGTACTCTGCATCAATATATCCACTGCCACTGGCTATTTTAAAATCTCCCGGCAGAAATAGGAAAATGTGCTGTATAGGAAATATCCGCTGTACTGACTGTCTATGAACTGCACATTGCATCCGAAACGGCTCTCCCACGTTTTCAGGCTCGACATAAAGGAAACTGGTGTAAGCTGTGTATTGTATGCGTGATTTATGATACTGGTATAACCGCCCACATCTTCAACCATCAAATATATTTTCGCTCCGGCATTCCTGGCTTTCAAAAATTCCGCTTCAAACTGCTGCCGCTTTTGTGCCAAATTGCCCGATAACTCTTCCAAGCTGGCCTTTCTCTCAATCACAATCGAATCATGAAAATATATATCGCCCTGCCCGGTTGCGGCAGAGGGCAGTAGGAAAGTATAATCCCCGAAATCCAGTTTTTCTTTTCTGTATGTAATCCCTTGCTTATCGAAATATGACAATATATGTTCGTTCCGTTTCTCCCTCGTATCAATCAGAACAATCATTTGCTTTGTCAGCTTCTTTATTTCCTCCACGGAAAATTTATATTGCTTCACGCTATGCGCCCCTTTCTTTCAGTTCCTTATCCAGATTGGCGAAAAACCGCCGCCTGCATAAATAAAAATCAGTCCTGCAAAATGGCGGCTTTTCTATCTCCCCCAGTTCCCACCGCACCGCCAGGGTGTCAAAAGACTTGTCCTGTCTGACAGATAACAGAATCCACGGCGAAATAGCTTCAAGCCCTCTGCAGGCCGCTTTCAGGATTTCAGGGGGATATATCCCGGTTCTGCATCCGCTTTGTAATTCTTCAATCCGCTGCCGCCCAATGCCGTACTCCGCATAACTCCGGCGTTGTATTGTGTTTGTACCATTCTTGCGTTTACCCTTTGACATAGCAAGCCACTCCTTTTATAATTTAATCAGGTTCGGGGGCTTGCTTAGGCAGGCTCTTTTTATGTTGCATTTTGTTTCATTTCCTTGCTTTTCCTTTCCAGTTCATCAATAGCCGCCAGTAATAAGGCAATCGCCAGTTTCGCATTATCATACTTCTTTGCTATCTGCCTGGATTCATCAACCACGGCTTCCCAGTATTCGTCCGACTGCTGCACATCCGCATATTTCTTGTAAAATTTCCATGCGTCCGTAAACATCCCATAGACTTTTTTCAATTCTTCATCCGTTACCAAATAAGCCAACCTCCCAACATTTCCGCTTTAGCAACTGGTAAACCTCCGACAGCTTATCCCGGTTCTGCGGCTCCTGCCTTACCTCTCTTTCAAAATCCTGCTGCATTTCAGAAAGAATATTGTTCCTCTGCTCCACCGTCTTAATGACAGTGATCCGCTCCCGGTATCGGTCATAAAATGCCATACTGGCAGCAGGCAGCCCCGGCGCATCCGCTAAACTGATAACTTTATTGTTGTTCATCCGGCTTTCCTCCCTCCGGCGAATAAACTTCGCCGCCCTCTAACTCATATCCGCACACATCATAGACAGCTTCATCTAATGGGGAAATTCCAAGTTCATGGTCGAAATATAGAGGGTAAATCTCTCCATCATTACATAACGCATACATAAGCACCTTGCACTTATAGCTATATCCATCATCATCCCTCATTACTGCATACATATCATGCATACAAGGGAGAAGCTGCTTGATTTTAGGCACTTCTGTTGGCCTGTTCCATTTAATCTCCTTTTTGATTTCTCTCTCCTGATACCTTACATTTTCTTCACCAAAAGTATCATTTAACAATTCAATCTGCTTTTCATCAAAAGAGTATGTATGCAATTCCCGGACATTTTTAATATCCTTTATGTATACGAAAGCCGTACACTCTCCCGGTGTTTCTCTCAATAAAGTACACAATTTAACTTCGTTTTCACGGTATGATTCCATATCCTTAAACTGTACCCATATTTCCTTTGTCATAATATCTCCTTTCCATTCCGTCCACCTGATAAAGCGGACACTGCTGTCAACGGCTCTCCGTATATATCCCTGTGCCGTTGATACCGTTGATTACCGTTGGTAGCCGTTGATACATTGGCAAATACACCAATACTTATCAACGGTTATCAACAAAATCAATACTTAAAGGATATATACAGAGAAGTATTGATTTACTGCTTACATTTCTTGAATACATGGGGGCTTGAACCTTTACCATTGCCGACAGTTCCATGTTCAATACCGTCAATCATCCTTAACTGGTATTCCAGACTGTTAATTTCTTTCGACAACTGCTGTGGCGTGAAATTTATATGTATTCCGTTCCGTTCTGCAAATTCAATCAGTTCCGTCATTCTCCCACGCCATTGCCCCGATTCTTCCAAGGCTTTATTGACTGCCCTGACAATCGGATTGTTCTGATATTGCCTTAATGTATCTCTTTCCTGCATTTCTTCCAAAGTACCCACTTTTGCCCATCTGCAATCCTGCATTTCAATCACAAAAGCGTCATTGTCAACATCACACCCACGGATATATAATTTTGCCTGCTTGTCAGATACGTTTTCTTTTTTTATGACCATCATCAAATCAAGCGCACCCGTCAACCCTCTTGTGCCTGATATGGAGAAAAAAGGGTCGTTAGGGTTGTCCATCTTGCTTGTATGGTGAATCAGCAGGATTGCAAGGTTATGTTTCTTTGCAAATGATTTCAGCTTATTCATTTTCTTGTAATCATATCCATAAGCACCGCCATCTTTATTGTTGTACTGCCCCCGGATGCACTGTAGCGTATCTACCACAATAAGCCTTAAATCACTCATGCTTTGACAGACAAGCTCCATCTGTTCTATGAACCCACTGGACAAATCATTGATTTCTATGCAATAATTGAATGTGTCCGGCAGCTTATCCCCCTCAAATATTCGCTTAATCCTTGATTTCATGCGGTTGTCGCTATCCTCTAAGGCAAGATACAGGACATTGCATTTATGTGTGTTATATCCAAGAAATTTTCTCCCTTGTGACACGCATAAACACATAAGCAGTGAAAACCACGATTTTCCGATTTTGGGGTCTGCCGCCAACATGGACAGTCCAGGCGAAAGCATATCATCAATGATAAAGTCAATCGGCTCCACGTGTTCCAAGTCAATCATGCCCCCTTTCATCAGCACAGGGATTTCAATAGGCTTTTTAGGTTTAATAACCCCGTTTTCTGTCGTTGTTAGGTTACGCCTATTAAGTTCTCCAACAACATTATCAAGTCGCTGTCGCTCATCTGCTGTAAGTCCTCCTGCTCTCGTTTCCGTCTTACCTCACCTCTTTTCTGCTGCCGCCTTTCTCCGGGCTGTCTGCACAATTCAAAATCCCTCTGTTTCTCAATCTTTGCTATTTCCTCTTTCGTGGCTTGAAATGCCCCATCCTCTGCCAAGATTGCCAATACATCTAAAAGCCATTGCGGACGGTCAGAGGATAGCCCGGCGGCAACATCCGGCTTCATCCGGCGGTACGCTCCCTGATCTGCAGTGCATAGAATATCAAGTTTGTACTCTGCCTTTTGCAGTTCGTTGATACAATAGCCCCACATATCGCTGAATGGCTCATACAGACGCTTTTCTATGGCTGTCCTATAAATATCAGCCCAACGCTTCAAGCTGTCTATTTCACCTGATAAAGCCGTCCTAAATTCCTCTTTCCGTTCCTCCTGCCGTTCCCGTTCCCTCTGCCGCCGCTCTATCTCTTCCCGGTGGTCCGCTCCACCTGATAAAGATATAGGCAGGGAAAAGGCTTGTATAAGGTACTGGCAGGCTTCCCAATTATTGATATTGAGAATGGTAGCGGTAAACTTTATCAAATCGCCCCCAGCGGCAGCAGAGAAGTCATAATATGAATTGCGGTATAGCTTGCAGGATGCCGTTTTCTCTTTTCCGAATGGGGAGAGGATAAAGCCGGAACGGTTGACAGGATAGCTGAAATGCTCCGCTACTTGCCGCATTGTCAGGCTTTCTTTTATTTCCCTGAAAACCTCGCTCATTTACTCACCTGATAAGCTGAAATAATGTATTCATAAAATGTATTCCAGTCTACCCTTGCTATCTTTCCGATTTTTACCAGTGCGCCGGATTCTTTCGCCAGCTTCATAACTGTGTTAATTCCCATGTTGCTTTTTTCTGCCGTCTGTCGGTATGTAAGCAGTTCCCCGTTAAAATTCCTATTTTTCAACTCGTTCATAATAATTTACCTTTCTTTGTGTTTTTAACGTTGCGCTCCGTCTATATCTATGATATAATAGTTAAAAGTAAAAATCTATTCACTGTTTTATACCACAATTTAATAAGAAAGGAGATTTTAGTAAAATATGGTTTACAATAGTGTGGAAGACATTAACGCTGAAAAAATCAACACAAGAATCAAGGATGCTATCAAAGAATGGGGATCGCAAGACGATTTTTTTAATGGCATTTCATACTCAAAACAATCATTTCATAAATGTGTAAGGGAAAATTCAATACTGCCGCTATCAGTCTTACTTGAAATTGCAAAGAAATTAGATTGTGATATGGGTTATCTGCTATGTGAATATGATGAAAAGCGGCATATTGTGGCAGATGTGAAAGAAGCTACTGGACTATCATCAGATGTAATTGACATTATACTCAACATGAAAGATTCTTTTCTAAAGCTGTCAATCCTTAATGACTTGCTGAAAGATGATTATTTCCTGGCAATAATAAACCTGCTTCATATGGCAGATTATCACTATGAAAAAGGAATGGAATTAGATAAGATAGAGGATAAAGTTGCATCCGATTACAAAAACGCTGAAACCTTAGAAGAAAAAGAAAAATTTGAAAAACGTTACAATGATTATAGAGCCGAACACAAATTGCATGATGCAAACGCTTTGGCAAACCGCTATCGCCTTACAGTTGCCTTTTACAGACTGTTAGACAAAAGATATAAAGCGTTGCCGGATATTGATATTACTGATTCAGAATCCAACTGGAAACAGACTAACCCCAAATTCAAGCATCCGATTTTATTTTAGAAGAATGTGAAAAGCATCCGATACCAATTAAGGCATTGGGCGCACACAAAAGCCCCTCATGTCAGCAGCTATAAAGGGGCTTTAAATATATAAAAATGGGGTATTTATTGGGGTAAAATATCTTTCAGAGTAGCCACAAACCGCATAAATAAAGGCTTTTCCGCTGAATCTGTTTGGACATCATGTCCAGAAGTTTCCTGTCCTCCGTTTTTTTCCTCTGGCGCATCGTCCATGCCGAGCGCATCATCGCCCTTTTCGTCCATGTTGAGCAAGGCATTTAAGGCGGATAACCGTTCCAGCTTCTCCGCAAGCTCCGCTTCCTGTGCGAACGGCTTTGTGACCTCCGCTTTTGCGGTTTCAAGCTGTCGCTCCACGGTTTCCAGTTTCGTCTGCGCTTCGGAAAGCTGTTTCGGCATGGATTCCAGCGCATGGTTGATACGGGCAATGTTGCCGAGAGGGTCAGAACCGACTTCTAAGTTATGGGAAAGCCGCCCTTTTAAATTCATCACAAATTTATGATTGAATGAATCAAAGGACACCGCCATCTTAAATCCGGCATACTCCCCGACCGTGGCAGGCACATTGACCGTTTTCATCTCCTTGCACATCTCCACAAGGGCGGCTCCTGCTTCTTTTTTATCCGTATAAGCCTTATCCCCGACTTTCATAAAAAACTGCTCCTTATCTGCCGGGGATTCGCTCGTCATAATCTGCCCGATGAATTTCTGCTTAGGAACTGTCGTGAAATAATTTGTATATTTTTGGAATCTATGTTAATATATGTCA
>NZ_SRYA01000114.1 GCF_004793545.1 Petralouisia muris
ATGAATGGGTGTAAAGACATCCGGTATTGTTCTTTTCCTTAAGTTAATGACATTGCGATAAATGAAGGGTTAAAGCGAATTTGATAGAGAAAAAATGAAGCATCTTTGACAGCGAATTTGAGAATAAGCTGTTTTGGATGCTTTTTTTGTGTCCTTGGAAGGGAGGAGAGTGGAGAGAGTGCTTGGAAGCATTGGTTTTACTTGGTTTTTGAGCACTTATCCTCTCCACAACACCTCAAAGTTAGGTTGTAAGGACATTATACATCAGTCATCCTCTTCTGAAAATAGCTCAAGCGTTGTAACGTGGTGTTATTGCGTTACTGATTGAGGGTTGTCAATGTGCTAGTGCAGGCTAAAAAAGCCGATAAACTAAGGCTTTTTGTGAAGTAACGCATGGAAAAGGTGGGCGTTACTCCGTGTTATCAGCAACCGATACCGGGAAGCCGGAACGGGTAAAGACAAAGTAACAAAATGGAACAATGTAGAGAGAGCTGTTACTTTGGCTTGTTTTCAAGGGAAAAGTCTCTTTTCAGGGAAGTGTTTCCCTAAAAAGGCAAAGTAACAAAATAGTGGTGCTTTTTGGGTGACAAGTAACCCAAAAGAGCCATAAAAAAATCAGCCTACCATGTTACCCTTTTCTGTATTTGTCAATCCGGATGATTTTGCACTTGTCTCTCTTGCCTTGTGGGTCTTCCGGAGTTTCATCTCCAATAGTCCTATGAGTTCCTCTTGGTCATCTTCAGACAGTTCCCGGAAACCATTCAAGAGATTTTCTTCCTTTTGGCATAATTTGAAATTATGCTTATTAGCAGATTTTCCGGTCATTAACCAATCCATGCTGCAATCCAAGGCACATGCTAAGTCATAAAAAATTGTACAAGAGGGTACTCTTATTCCATTCTCTATTTTACTAAGGGCACCTGTAGCAAGCCCACATTTATTGTATATATCAGTCTGTGTGAGTCGCAGTTCTTTTCTTCTCTCTAAAATCCTGCTGCCTATACTCTTCATATCGTCCATATTTACCTCACTTTCTGCTAAATAGAATATAAATATGCTAATTAGATGAAAAAGTCGTTGACATTCTGCTAATTAGCATATATACTATTACTTGCAAGGGGTTACTTGTAACCCAATAAGCATATCAAATTTCTAAGAAAATCTCAATAGTCGGAGCTCTCCGGCACAAAGAAAGTCACCCGGTTCAGGGTATCAGGAAGGCATTGTTGGAAAAGCAGGGAAGCAGAAAGGTAGGTTGTGATGGAGAAGAGAGAGTTTGAGAAGAGAATTGAGCAGCCTGTATCAGATGCAGAGTACAGGGTCATTGAGACAGTGTACCAATGGCATCCATCCGTGAAGGAAGTATCTGGAAAGGAAGAGGTTGCTGAACTATACAAGAGCTTTGGGATGGCAATATTCCATGATATGCTCCCAAGGGCGGAAAAGAACCGTGAATTGGAAAATAAGCTCCGCCATGCACAGGCAGAGGTGGAACGGATAAAGGCAGAGATGGAAGAGCTGTCCCGTGGCAACGCTCCGGAGAGAGTGCAAGTCCTTCCGGAAGCGTTGGAGGAACACCTGAAGATGCAGAACCGTCAGCGTGAAAATGACAGACAGCGGCTTGCTATGGCAAGGGAAGGTCTGGGTATTTCCGTTTGAGACGCTCCTTGGCATAATCATCAAGATAATGGTAGAAATCATCCTTATCTATGAAACCTTTGAGGGACAGGTATTCAACCAAAGCAGCCGCATAGGTTCCGTGGTTCAGGATGTCATCAGTGATTAAGTCTTTAATCAGTTCGTTCATGGTACACCTCCTTGTGAGTGATGTACCAATTATAACACAGGAAAGGAGATGATGCACTTGCTGAACCTGTCAGGTGATGAGATGGAGGCATTGGTTGAGCATAGGGAGAAATTGGATGTTGAGCTTGAGCGGCTCCGGGAGAACTGGATGGAGCTTGAGGCAGAGATTGAGGGAACGGAACGGGCTCTCAACATAATTGACAAAATCATAGGGAAGACGGAGGTGTGCTATTGATGAAGAACGGAAAGGCTCCCACAAGGGAACAGAAGAAGATAATGAGGGCTCATGGGTTGGTGCCGGAGAATTGGCTTGTGGTCAAGAACCTCCCGGACTCCTTGGAGGTAGTGAGCCGGGTCTCCCTGAAAAAGGTTGGAGGAAAACCAAGGACAAGGGCTATATCAAAGAGCCTGTGATTGGTTGGAAAGGTAGGTTGTGATGGAAAAGTACAAGGAGAGTGATGTGGAGCTGATGTCCCTGCTCCTGAAGCTTCAGGAGGGTACAAGCCCTATCAGGATGTCAATAGGCTTTACGGACAATGACCGGATAGTCCGTCAGGGGATTGTCCTGTATCAGGCGGCTCCAAAGGTGATTGAGACCCTCATTGAGCATGGGTACACATGTGACCTGACAGAGCATGGGATGAGGGTATACAAGCTTGATGTGAGGTGAGCGGATGGAAACAAAGCAGACGAGGCTGACACCCTTTGGGATGATGGTCAGGAAAAGGCTCATAGACAAGAACATGACACAGGTGGAGCTTGCTGCTTTGCTTGGATGCAATAAGCAGTACATCCACAAGATTTTAGTCGGTGAGCGTAGTGGAAAGAAATACATTGAGGAAATATCAAGGATACTGGACATTGAGATGGCAGCGTGAAGGAGGTGAGCGGATTGGCTGAAGCATATGTCACATTGGGGGAAGCGGCGGAACTGGAAGGCATTCAGTACAGCACCATGGCAAGGCGGACACAGAGAAAGAAAGATGCCTTTGTCACCAAGACCGAGAAGTCAGAAACGGGCGGAAGGGATGTGGTGCTTGTGGCGGTCTCCTCACTGTCCAAACAGGCAAGGAACGCATGGAAGGAGAGGGAAAAGCTGAAATCCTTCACGGAAGGAGTTCCGGAAGGGCAGGAGGCAGAGCAGAAGCCGGAAGTGCCATGGTATGTGAACATGGACATTGACTGGTACATTGAAAACTACAAGGAGAGATACTACAAGGCTGTGGAGCTTGGGAACGTGGTCAGGAAGTTCCTTCAGTATGACGAAGGGGACAGGACAAAGTACGCTGAAGAGTTCGCACAGAAGCACCTTGGGAAGGGTCAGAGGACTCTGTACCGATACACCAAGGCATACCTTGAGGCATCCGCATGGGCGGACAAGCTTCAGAAGGAGGACGGTGCAGGGTATGAGTTCTTCAAGGTTCTCTGCCTGTGCAGGAAACCGAAGGAGACCGGATGCTTCCCAAGCATCAAGCCGGAGGTCAAGCAGGTCATCAAGAACATATGGTTCAATGAGGACTTTGCCCGGAACCAAGGCACCCGTGAGATGCTCTATGAGAAGCTAACAGCCATTGCCAACATCAACCTGAAAGCCGGGATGGCGGAATGGGAGAAGATACCATCCTATCAGACTGTGGTGAGGTATATCAACTATCTCATGGAGGATGAGAACATGAAAAACGCCTACTTCCTTGCATCCCGTGGCACCCGTGAGTACAAGAATAAGGTCATGGTGAAAGGGAGCCGGGATACCAAGGGGCTTCAGGTGATGCAGATAGTCATGGGTGATGAGCATACTTTTGACTGTTGGGTGAGCTACAAGCAACCCAATGGCAAGGTCATAGCAATCAAGCCACACTTAGCCGCATGGGTGGACATGCGGAGCAGGGTCATCATGGGTGATGTCCTCTGCAAGGATGCCAACTCCGACATCCTGAAGCAGAGCCTCCTCAAAATGATTTATTCAGAGCCGGGAGGGGTTCCGGAGTACCTCTACATAGACAATGGCAAGGACTATACAGCCAAGACCATGACAGGAAGAGACCGGAATGACCGGAGCGGCTTGAACTTTGACAATGAGACACAGGGATTCTACAAGAGCATAGGCATCAAGGATGACCACCGGGCACTGCCCTATGAGCCATGGAGCAAGGGTCAGATAGAGAGGTTCTTCCGTACCGTCTGCAATAAGTTCACCCGTTGGATGAAGTCCTACACGGGAACGCTGACGGGCTCCAAGACCTCTGACAAGGTGGAGAAGGACATCAAGCGGATGCTTGAGAGGGGAGAGCTCCTGACACTGGAAGAGTTCTATGAGAAGTGGCATGAGTGGCTCACAACGGTCTACATGCACACGGAGCACTCCGGGCTCAAGAAGATGGGGGAGACCTACAAAAAGCCTTATGACTGCTTTATGAATGAGGACAGGTACTTCAAGGCGGCACCGCCTAAGAGTTATGCAACCATGCTGATGATGAAGTCAGAAAACGTGCTTGTCCGCAACATAGGCATCACCAAATGGGGATATGAGTACCGCTCCGATGAGCTGTGTGACTATATCGGGCGGAAGGTTGACATCAAGTATGACCCGGATGACATGGCTGTCCTGTACGTCTTTGACCAGAAGGGCAAGCGTATCTGTGAGGCGTACTGTCAGGAGCTCCTTCAGATAGCACCGAAGGTCACGCAGAAAGCCCTTGAGGAACACCTGAAGATGCAGAAGAGGCAGCAGAAGCGTGACAGGGAAAGGCTTGAGGAGGCAAGGAGACCCTTTGAGGAGCTCAATGAGCAGTATGTTGGCTTCAATGAGACAACGGGCGGCATTGACCTGATGATAGGCGGCAAGAAGCAGGAGAAGGCGGCAAAAGTCATAGCACTCCCGAAGGACAGAACCTATCAGCAGGGCTTCCGGGCGGAAAGCAGGGAAGAGGCTGAAGGGGACAGCGAATACATGAGCAGGCAGGCGGAGAACGCACTCAAGAAGCTTAGAGCGATAGGCGGATGACAGGAAGACAAGGTTAGGTTTTAGTGAAGGAAAAGGAAAGGAAGGTTGTAACTATGGAAGCATTGAATACCTACAAAGCGGAGAAGACACTGGCGGAGCAGATGAACGAGAGACTGGCGGAGCTGAAGATGACCAAGGCAGAGGCAGCCCTCAAGATGAACTATTCAAGGGCGGCACTTAGCCAATACCTCAACGGGAAGTATGCAAGTGACCCTACCGAACTAGAAAAGAAGGTCAGGGAGTTCCTTGAGGCATCCGGAGGGATGGAAGGCGGTCAGGCACCGGAGGGAGGCAAGGCAGGCATCCTCAAAAAGAAGGTGGAGTTTTTTGAGAGCCGGGACTTTGTGCAGACTATCGGAGTTTGTCAGGCATGTCAGGAGTATATGGGGCTTGGGATAATCGTTGGGAAGTCCGGTCAGGGAAAGACCCATGCCCTGAAGAAATATGCAGAGCTGCCGAGGGTGGCATACATTGAGTGTGATGACACCATGGCTTGCCGGGACTTGGTGGAAGCCATTGAGAACGGGATAGGGCTCCCTAGAGGGTATGGCGGAACGATATGGAAGAGGGTCAACCGTATCCGGGAGTTTTTCAATACCAATGAGGGCTTCCTGCTCATCATTGACGAGGCGGACAAGCTCATCAACAAGTACACACAGAAGAAGATGGAGATACTCCGGGGCATCTTTGACCAGTCGGATGTGGGCATTGTCATAGCCGGGGAGCCGAGGCTTGAGACGGAGCTGAAGGGCAACCTTGCCCGTTTTGCGAACCGGATGGACTTCTACTACAAGCTGAAGGGGCTGTCCAAGAATGAGGTGGCGGACTACCTTGAGGGCTATGAGGTCGAAGAGGCAGCCATGGGCGAGATGATAAGCCGGGCAACCAACACACAGAGCGGATGCTTCCGCCTGTTGGACAGGACACTCAACAACGTGCTCCGTATCCTGAAGCAGAAGGGCGAGACCCGGATAACCATGAAGATTGTGAGCGAGGCATCCGACATGATGATGCTGTAGGAAGGAGAGGGCGTATGAAGAAATTGGAGGTTGTTATCAAAGACGAGCATGAGGAAGAGATGGGGCGTGAGATGCTGTCAGGCATCTATGGTGTCATTCAGAAATATGGGTGCATGGGCGTGTCTGTCCGGGCGGATACCATTGTAAACCAAGGATGTATTCAGATACCGGAGTTCCTGAAGCAGAGGAAAGAGAGGAGGGGATAGCATGGCAGGGAACACATCACAGCCGAGCATCAAGAGGGTGTGGGGCATTGCAAAGAGCCCGGAGCTGAAGCTCACGGATGAGGAGCTCCACCTCCTTGTACAGGCACACACGGGGAAGGACAGCATCAAGGCTCTCAACAAACGGGAGCTTCAGACGGTCATCCGGGTGCTTGGAGGCATGAAGGACTCCGTGAAGAAGTCGGAGCGTGGGAAGCACCGTGGAGGGAACACATCCACGGAGAACCAAAGGAAGAAGATATACAAGCTCACGCAGGAGCTTAGGTGGGACAAGCCTGCAAGGGTCAATGGCATGTGCCGGAAGATGTTTGGGGTCAGTGCGGTGGAGTGGCTTGACTATCAGCAGTGCTCCAAGCTCATTGAGGCACTCAAGAGCATGGTGAAGAGGCAGGAGGAAAAGGAGGGTCAGGATGCAGGACTGCAAGCTAATAGTGACAGTCAGGGATGACAAGGTGAATTTTGAGGGTCAGGACATCAGCGTTGAGGAGCTGGCACAGATAGCAGGATTCCTTCAGGTGTTCGTTGGCATGGAAGGGCTGAAGCGTGGACTGGACATGGATGATGTGAAGAACAATATGCTTGACATCCACCTTTCTGCCATGGAAACGCTTGATGAGCAGCTCCGGGGCGGCACCCCTGACACGGATGGCAGTTAAGGAGAAGGAGGCGGAGAGGTTGAAAAAGATACAGTTTGTATGTGACAGGTGCGGAGCTGTCCTTGAGAAGACAGCTATCAAGATAATACCAAACGTAGTAGAGCTTGAGGGGGAAGACATCCTGCATCCGGTGGATGAAGCCACACATGGGATGCACTTCTGTGCAGCGTGTACGGATGCCCTCCTGAAGTTCCTGCTCCCTGAAAACAAGCCTCCACCAAAGCCAAAGGAAAAGCCTGCAAGGAGGAGAAGGCTTGATGCAGGCAGGGTGATGGCTCTCCATAATGCCGGATGGAGCAATGAGGACATAGCGGCTGACATCAGGGCAGATCCGGAACAGGTCAGGCAATGTATCTACTATCAAAAGTACAAGAAAAAGAGTCCGTCAGGAGCGGACGGAGAGGAGCAGACATGAGCACAGCATATAAGAAGATGACAAGCCACGGGTCAATCAGCATCCCGGTGGCAATGCGGAGGGAACTTGGCATTGAGCCAAAAGACCCTATGGTGGTGGAGGAGCATCAGGGGGAAATCAGGATAAGACCGTACACGCTCCGCTGTAACTTTTGCGGCGTGACGGACGGGGTGCAGGCATTCCATGGAAAGGGCATCTGTGGAGCCTGTGCAGCAAAGGCATATCAGAAGTTAGGAGGCGGACAGTAATGGGAGAGCAGACAACAAAGGCAATGAGCAATGAGCAGCTCATTGAGGCATGTGTGGGGCTTGACAGGGAGCAGAAGAAGAGCCGGGCTCTGCTGAACAGCTACAAGGCGGAGCTTCAGGCTAGGGGCTTGGCGCTCATGGAAGACCACAATGTGAGGTATGTGAAGTTTTACGGTGATGAGGGCAGTGCTGCCATCACGGACAGCATGAGCCTTGACATCCTGAACCCGGACAAGCTGAAGGAGCTTGTGGGCGAGGGGGTATACAGCATGAAGGTCAAGGAGGAGACCAAGACGAGCTACAAGTTTGACAGCAAATTTGAGAAGGCTCTGAAGGCAATCTTTACGGGAGATTACACCTTTGAGACCACGCTTGCAGAGTTCCTTGATGAAATGAGCATCAAGCCGGACGAAAAGCAGAAGAAGCTCCTGCTGAAGAAGCTGAAGGGAGAGTTTGAGAAGGACAAGGAGACCCTCATCTCTGTCTTGGGTCAGGAGGGGCATGAGGCACCGGACTTTGATGTGGAGCTGTGGTACATCTACCGTATCAAAAACGGGGAGCTCATCCGGGCTTTTCTGCCGGAGGACATGATTGATGCAACCATAGAGGGCATCAGGAAGAGCATCTTGGTGGAGACCAAGACATCCATCACATTAGACTATGACACAGACAAGGAGGAGTAACTATGGCAGAACAAACAAAGGACATCCTTAGTGAGCACACCAAGGATATGACTCCGGAGCAGAGAGCGGAGCTTCAGGAGAAGGTAGGCAGCATGACGGAAGAGGAACTCAAGGAGTTCCGCAACGGCTTAGATCCGGACAATATGGGCTTTTTTGGAGAGGAGAGTGTGTAGGACATGGCAGCACCAAAGATTGAGAAGCTCCTGACCCCATATAACTTTAATGATAAGAACAATGTCGGGCGTATCAAGTACATTGTCATCCATTATGTGGGGGCTCTTGGCGGAGCAAAAGCAAATTGCCAGTATTATGCAAGCAAGTACATAGGAGCATCCGCCCATTACTTTGTAGGCTTTAGCGGTGAGATATGGCAGAGTGTTGATGATGGGGACATTGCATGGCACTGTGGAGCAAGCAGCTATAAACATGCGGAGTGCAGGAATACGAATTCTATCGGCATTGAGCTGTGTGTGAGAACCAAAGGAAGCCAGGCGGCGGACAGCAAGGACTGGTACTTTGAGGATGCAACGGTCAAGGCGGCTATTGAACTGACCAAGTATCTGATGCAGAAGTACGGTGTGCCTGCATCCCACGTCATTCGCCACTATGATGTGACCGGGAAGATTTGTCCTAACCCGTATGTTTACAATACTACCAAGCACATATGGGATACTTTCAAGAAAGCCATTACAGGCGGAGAGAGCACAGAACAGAAGGGCAGCATGACCAAGATAACCGGGAAGGCAAAAGCCACAGCGGAGCAGATGGCGGCATACATCAAGGCGAAGAATGGAAGCGTTGCACAGAGCGTAATTGACATGATACCACTGTACCTGTCCGAGGGCGAGGCGGAGAACATCCGGGGTGACATTGCCTTTGCACAGAGCTGTCTTGAGACGGGCAACTTCACCTTCTCCGGGAGTGCGGTGAAGCTCTCACAGAATAACTTCTGCGGCATGGGAGTGACCAAGAACGGGGAGACCGGGAACAGCTTCAGCACACCACAGCTTGGCATCCGGGCGCAGGTGCAGCACCTCAAGGCATACGCCAACACCACGAAGCTGAAGCAGGACTGCATTGACCCACGCTTTGACCTTGTATCCCGTGGCTGTGCCCCATATGTGGAGTACCTTGGAATACAGGAGAACCCGAAGGGCAAGGGATGGGCTGCCGGAGCCGGGTATGGCGGAAAGATACTGAAGATACTGGATGCCATCAAGGGAGCCGGGAGCGGTCAGGCAGGAAGCGGCGGACAGGACTCCGGCAAGAAGCCGGATGACGGGGGCAAGCAGCAGGCAGGCTTCACGCCATACCTCATCACTACCACCTGTGACGTGCTGAACATCCGCTCCGGGGCAGGAACCGGGCACAGCGTGGTGGGAGCCATCCGGGAGAAGGCAGGCAAGAAGAACAAGTACACCATTGTGGAGGAAAAGGACGGATGGGGCAGGCTGAAGTCCGGAGAGGGATGGATAAGCCTCTCCTACACCAAGAAGGCGGCTGCATCCGGAGGCGGCACAGGCTTCACGCCATACCTCATCACTACCACCTGTGACGTGCTGAACATCCGCTCCGGGGCAGGAACCGGGCACAGCGTGGTGGGAGCCATCCGGGAGAAGGCAGGCAAGAAGAACAAGTACAC
>NZ_SRYA01000115.1 GCF_004793545.1 Petralouisia muris
GACCACCGGAACCAGTTCGTGCGGTTGTAAATCCGTATCGAATCCATTTCTTTCAGGGTGTGGTATCTGCCTACCTTTTTCACGGTGTAGCCGAGACTTGCCGCTACTGCTGTCAGGTCAACGCTCTTTGCAATCGCAAGCTCCTCTGCCGTAAAACTTCTCCTCTCTTCCATCGCCTCACCTTGCTTTTCCTTTTTCTGCAACCACTGGAATACTCCGAAAATTCAGATCCTCATAGTCTGTCCTGTAGGTTATTGCCGGGTACTCTATCATCTTTTTTTCACTAAAACTAAAATATCTGTTACAGTCATTTCCCACGATGATATGGTCAACCAGCCTAATTCCTATCAATTCTGACAAATCCAGTATCCTGTTTGTCATCATAACGTCCTGTCTGGACGGTTCGAGACTGCCGCTTGGGTGGTTATGCATCATGAGCATCTGCGCCGCATTGGAAAGGATACTTGCCTTGAAAAGTTCCCTCGGCTCTGCAATCGTCTGATTGACTGCCCCTATGCTCACAATATTGCAGTTGATAGGTGTTCCATCCGATTTCAGGTTGATGACACATAATACTTCCCTGTCCATCTCACATAAAAAATCTCCCACTACCTTTACGGCATCTTTCGGGCTTGTGAGCTGGTGGTCTGAAAACAGCGGTGCATCCTTTACCAGCCTTACCGATACGACTTCCAGTTTAAAAGGTTCCTGTTCCTGCATCCGTCTCCCCCTCTCCCGGCTCAATGCGGATAATAAATTCTCCCTCCTGCTGCTGCACCAGTTCCATAAGTTCCTTTACGGTCAGTTCTTTTGGTGTTTCTTCCATATAATAAGCCTCCTATCTGGACTGTTTTTTCCCGTCTGTGCGCCCCCGTTCTGTATCTTTCCCATCAAGGCGCTTGTTTGGTGTGTCCGTGGCAAGCGTGATCTTCCGCAGGTCTTTGTCGTAATGGTACACCTGATTGGAAAGCCGCTCACTAAGGTCCACCTGATCCATGTTTACCTCTGAAACCATCCGTGCCAGTTCTTCCGGTTCGCCCATTTCTACGGATACGGCAATAACTTCGTGTACGGAAGAGGGCAGGATATACAGGTCTGTCCCTACTCTCTCTGCCAGACTGTGCAGTTTATCTTCATAAAGCATGGACGCCGCACCGTCTATCTTTCTTTCATTTGATATAACCCACATGGTCATTTCCGGCTCCTGCTCCCCAATCATGAGGTCTGCCAGCTCTTTCGGCATACCGTCAGCCACAAACATATCCCTCATGACTTCATTCATGGACTGCACCACGGGCGGCAGTATGCGTCTGGTGTTTTCCGCAGCAGCCTTGAATAACTGTTCCTCACCCATTCCCAGTGACTCTGCCACATGATTATTGATTACAACGCTTGAAAGTCCCTGCTGTTCCACGCCTACTACCCATCGGTATATGATGGACAGATCCTGAAAGTCCCTGTGTGGCAGGTTTTTCAGCATATCCTCGTTCTGCATGGTGTTCACAAGCTGGAATATGATATTGTCCTTTGCCGTGCTTATATCCAGCGGCGGGAGCGTTGCCTCCCTGAATACCGCATCCATCGCTTCCGCTGCTTCCTGCAGGGTTGCCTGTAAGTCCCCTGTCTTTGAATACTTCTCATACATATCATTGATATATAAAGTGGGGGAAATCATTGTATTTTCATTCTGCGCCAAAAGGCTGATTCCGTCCAGTTTACGGTTTACCTTATCCACCGGGGTAACTCTTACCTCCATGTCCTGATAGCCCTTTGGCATATAGGATAAAAAACTCTCCTTCACTACTTCTTTGAATATTTCATAATCCATCATAAATTCCATTCCTCCAATCAAAAACGGGATAACGCCTGAGCCCCGCAGTATTTTTCAATTCCATTCATAAACTCAAGCCTGTTTTCAATATATTCCGTTTCGGATAACTGCCCTTCCAGCGCCATATTGTATTCCGACAGGAAAACCTGTATTTCTTCCAGAACTGCATCTGTCAGGGACAGCGGATAGTCTGACGACGGAAGGATATACGCCCAGCACAGTTGAAAGACAATATCCTCATGCGGCAATTCCGCATCCCACATCAACACTTTTGGATTTACGCCCAAAGCCTCTGCAATATGGCGGTTACGGTCCGGTTTTGGTGTACGGTTCCCGCTTTCATACTGTGCAATGAACAGGTGTCCATTCTTACCAAAATTGCAGGCGTTTCCAAGCTCCTTCTGCGTCATCTGCCGGAATGTGCGTATAAATTTCAGCCTGTCTCCATAAGTCATGTTTCTTCACCTCACTCTGCGCTTTTTATTGCAGACAATAAGCCGGGGATTTCTCCTCGGCTTATCCATCTGTCCTGTTTCTATGCCTCTGCGCCGTCCCCGTCTTTTCTCTTTTTCCAGAAAAGAGCTGCAAGTCCGGCAGCGACAGCCGCAAGTCCGAACCCTGCAAATACCCACGGGTTCATGCTGTCCCCGGTCTGCGGGAGCTTCGGTTCCGTAGGTTTGTTCATCACTTCAAGGGTGTACGCAAGCACTTTCGTCTTTCCGTCCCTGTATTCAAACTTCACTTCCTTTGGCGTGGAATCGAGCAGATACCCTTTCGGGGCTTCCACTTCCACTACGGTATAAGTGATTGCAGCCTCATACTTGCCGTCCTTAAATGTTGCAATCGGAAGTTCGCCGCTTTCTGCATGACCGTCCTTGTCCGTGGTAAGCGTCTCGATCACTTTCCCGTCCTTGTCACGGATTTCAAATTTTGCGCCTGCAAGCGCTTTTCCGTCCTCTGACTTCTTGCTGATGATGATTTTCCCGACTGCCGCCTCGTCCTTCATTGCTACTTTCTGGATTTCGGCTGTCTCTTTTACCTCAAACTCAATATCCTGTGCGATGACATACCCGAATGGCGCTGTTTCTTCACGCAGGGTATATTTTCCGGCAGGCAGTTTTTCAATCATGTGCGGCTCCTTGCCGGAAGTCCATTTCTCAACCAGCTTGCCGTCTGCATCAATAATGGAAAGGACAGCTCCCTCAATCTCATTGCTGCCTGTGATGTCAGTCTTTGAAATCTGCACCTTGATTGGCTTGTTCTCAAATTCCGCCTCAAATTCGATTACTTCCTTATCGTCGCCCTGATAGGACGCATCCACGTCAAATGTCTTATCAGACTTCACATATCCCTTCGGTGCTGTCAGCTCCTGCACATAATACTTTCCAAGCGGCAGGTCAGATACAAAGATCAGTTTTCCGTCCTTTCCGGTCACGCCACGCTCAATTTCAGTTCCGGCTTTTACAACGACCTTGCCATCTTTATTCACGATGTCCTCTTTTGCAAACAGCCCGAATACGGCTCCCTCAAGCACTTCCTTTGTGCCTGCCTCTTTCTTAACCACTGTGATCTGCACTTTCTGTCTCTCATTGCTGATGTTCATTCCTGCATAAACCACTTTGGTATCCTGATCAATATAGGAAAGGTCTGCTTCGATTGGCGTATCGTCCAGAACGAACCCTTCCAGTGTCTTTGTTTCCACAAGGTAATACTTTCCAAGTGGTAAGCTGTCAATGCTTGCATAGCCTTTCTCGTCAGTAGTGATTGCAGCCACAAGCTCGTCTGCCTCATAATGGATTGTGTCAAGACCGTCCGGGCTTACAATGTCCGCCGCTGCATAGACTTCAAATTCTACCCCTGCAAGGCTGTCCTTGAAATAGTTGAAAATGAAATCATACCAGTGTCCTTTCATCAGGGTAGTGTCCGTTACAAATTCACCGTCCTTGTTGATTATGATTGCGCCTGTCGGTACTTCGTCCTTCATAACCACACGCTGAATGTCAGCGGTATCTTCCACTGTAAACTGGATTTCCTCTGCTTTCAGGTAGCCGTAAGGCGCAAACTCCTCACGGAGCGTATAAGTTTCCCCTGCTGCAAGTCTCTTGATTACATGGGCTTCTTCTGCCACGGAAGTCCATCTGTCAACCACGCTGCCGTCTTTGTCAATGACGGTAAGCATTGCGCCGGAAAGCTCTGTGCCGCTTGCGATGTCCTCCTTTGTAAATTCAAAGGTTGTAGGCTCATTCAGAAATTCGCTGCTGTACTCTGCAACTGCTTCATGCTGTCCCTGATACTCTGTCACAAAAGTAATTACTTCCTCACTGGAAACATAGCCTTTCGGCGCTGCCAGTTCCTTTGCCTCATAAACGGCAAACGGGTAATCCTTTTTGAAAGCGATCCTGCCGTTTTCATCAGATGTTGCAGATTCAAGAAGTGTTCCGGCTTCAATGATTACATCGCCATTGGCATTTTCTATGTCCTCTGCCGCAAACAGTCCGAACACTGCACCTGCAACTGGTGTATCTTCTTCTGCATCTTTCTTAATGACTGACATATCAAGTCTCTGCCTGTCATTGGCAAATGTCACGCTTTCATGGATTACCGGGGTTTTATCGTCCACATAGACGAATGTTACAAGCTGCTCTTCCCCGTTCAGCACATATCCATAAGGCGCTTTTGTTTCCACTACACGGTACTGTCCGAGCGGAAGCCCTGAAATGCCTGCTTTCTCATCCTCCCCGGT
Organism: Petralouisia muris; assembly: GCF_004793545.1. Taxonomy (GTDB): domain Bacteria; phylum Bacillota; class Clostridia; order Lachnospirales; family Lachnospiraceae; genus Petralouisia; species Petralouisia muris. The sequence continues at coordinate 4,575 of NZ_SRYA01000115.1, forward strand.
TGTGAGCGTTGCAGCAAGATCGCCCCTGCCGTAATACTTTGTCCTGTTTCCGTTCTCGTCTTTCTGCATGTCTGCTGTAAAAATATCCTCTGCGGCATAGACTTCAAACTCTGCCCCTGCAAGGGAACCTTCCTTATAGACAAACTCCTTTTCCTCAGAATCAGCAAACAAGCCGCCTTTGTAACCGTCAAGGATTCCGCCTTTCTTCTCCACCGTCAGTTCCCCGGTAACGGGTTCATCTTCATATTCCACGGTAATGATTGCATCATAAGTGTCGGGATCAGTTTCATAAAACGTATCGGAATCAACTTCCACTTCCACATAATCCGTATTCAGCACATATCCATGAGGCGCTTTCACTTCCTCAATGCGGTAATTTCCAATCTTCAATACGTCTGGCAAGATCAAGTCGCCATCTTCGTCCGTGAAGAAAGAAGTGTGTGTAACCTTTGACGGATAAGTAGTAACCATCTTGACATACTCGTTTTTGTCAAGGTTGAAAATCTTAAACTCCGTGTTCGGGATAAGGACTGTCTGCTTTGTGTCTGCATCCTTCTTGATCACACGCAGCTTTGCGGTAAATTCACGGTCAATGAATACACGCCATACCTGCGGCTCTGTCGGGTGGTTCTCCGCAATCCTCACTTCAAAAGGTCTTACTGGCTGCATGTTGTGCGGTGTGACTGTTTCAACCACCACATAAGTCCCGTAAGGGATTGGCTGTGTCACGATATGCCCCTTTGCATCCGTGAAAAGGGTAGTTTCCCCCTTGCTGCCGATTTCAACAGGTTTTGCGCTGTCAAAATCATAACTTCCATCTTCCAGTACGGATAAGGAAGATTTCAGGTAGGCGGTAAAGCCTGCACCGGAAAGCACGGGCGCTTCCGTGTCGTCCCCATTGTCGGATATTTTGATAATCTGGAACGGCTGCTTGATGACCTGCTCTGCCGATGTAGTGCTTCTTGACACTTCCGCCACAAGATCGCCCTCATAATCGCAGACAACATCATGTTCCTCTTCGTCAAGGAGATACCCCTCTGACGGTGTGATTTCTTTTACATAGTAATTGCCGAGATAGAGGTTGTTGACCTCTGCATTGCCGCCCCGTCCGTTGTCAGTGTCGCAACAAGGTCCCCCGCATGGAAGATAATGCCCGTTGCGCCGTCCGGGTGTGCAATATCGTCACGGGCATACAAGCCATAGACTGCACCCTCCAACTTTGCGTCCCCCTGCGGAACTGCCTTGCCTGTCTCTTTATCCACTTTGTAAATATGGATCTTTGCTGTTGTCCTGTCATTTACGAATGTGTGTGTAAATGCTGCCTTTGCTGTTGTCTCCGGCAGATAGTTGAAATCGAAGCTGTATACGTCAGAACTGTTCCTGTAATATGCGTAAGGAGCCTGTGTCTCTGAAATATAGTAGCTGTTTGCGATTGGAAGGTCTACCGTGTAAGCGGCGCTGCCATCCTCCCCTGTCGTGACGGTCTGTAATGCAGTCCCCTTTGTCGCAATGACCTGTCCTGCATAATTCCTGATGTCACTGCCAGCATAAAGCGTGTACTGTCCGCCGTCCAGAGGGTTCGCTGTTTCGGAATCTTTCTTTGTAACGGAAACTTCCGCTTTCTGTCTGGTATTCAGGACGGTTGTTGCCTCATACTGCACCTCTGCCATCTGATTCTTATATTCAATCTTCACTGTATGCGGCTCTGTATTGATGGTATATCCGTCAATGCTCTTTGTTTCCGTAACCACATACGTCCCAAGATGAAGGTCTGTAAGAACCACCTGCCCGTCACTTCCTGCCACAAGGTTTTCAGCGATCACATCCCCGTTGCTGTAGACCTTTGTGCCGTCAGCTTTGTAAATGTCTGCGCCTGCTGTCACTTTGAAAACAGCCCCCGGCAGTTTCTTTTTCTCATAAGTGAAATTGCTGCCATTCCATCCGGTCAGGACTTCCCCCCTCTTTATAAATGGTAATCGCCCCAAGCTGTTCTTTGTCCGTTGCGCTGATCCCGGTTGTCTGTCCTGCTTTTACGGTCAGTGTGTGGACTTTGCCGCTGAGTACATATCCTTTCGGTGCGGTAATCTCCTTTACATAGTAGGTTCCTGCCACAAGCGCACTGGATTTCCCATAACCGTTACCGCCAGTAGTCATGGTATCTACCTTATTGCTGCATCCGCTGTCGGAATAAATCCCATATACGGCTCCTGCCAGCTTTACACCGCTGGACTCATCGGTCTTTACGATCTCCCCGTAGCCGATGTTTTCCGTCTTTACCTTGAAATAGGCATGAACAGGATCGGCGCTCGGTCTTTCCGATACAAACTCCTAATAGTTTGCTTTTTCCGTAAGCCAGAACACACAGCTTGAAGTAGTCTCCACTTCGCCTGCCGTGGAGTTCATGGTTGCCATCGTTGCCGCCGTGTTCACTTCCTTACTGGAAATGGTGACGCTGTTCCCATCCTTTTCCACCTTGTACCCGCTCAGCGAAATGTCAAAGCTGCCAAGTACGCCATTGCTGTCAGTAAGGGTTTTCTCAAAACGCTGGTTTCCCTCATTCCATTTCAGCTCATACGTTTCAGCGCCGCTCTGTGTCCTGCTGGCAAAACTCGGTCTTGTGGCATTATATGACTTATTGATGTTGTCTTTCAGCCCCACATAATAATCATAGGACGCTGACGGGTTCGGAGCCGTATCGCACAGCTTCCTTGCTGCCGAATCTCCGCTGCCTGTGCCGAACAGGTCCCCCACGATCACCCACACCATAGCCTGCGTCGCTATGAACTGGTCACACTGGTCATTTGACGGCGGTGTTGCGCTGTTGCTGTTAAAGCCAAAATACAGGCAGTAGCTTAAAAGTTTTTCCTGCTGTGCCGTCATGGAAGTGCTTGAATTGGGGTAGCTGTTCATAAGCTGCCCGCCATCTGCCGCCAGCCCGAAGTTCATGCAGTAGGCGGCATTGCCGTCCAGAATGGCATACAGGATTTTTCCGTGGTCATAGCCTGCCTTTAACTCGCTTACCTCGCCGGACCCCCTTGTTGACGCATACCAGAACGAGATGTTTGCGCTGGAACTTGCTGCAAATGCAGTCGTCCCGCTGCCAAACAGCGTTGTAAAGACCGTGAGCAGGGCTAAAAATCCTGCCGCAAATCTTTTCATTTTCTGTTTCATTCAGATTTCCTCCTTAAAATAGGGCAAAAAAATAACAAGTCATATGAAATGGCTTGTCATTTTCCGTTTACTGTTATTTTGTTTGGATTTTACTTTCTGTCCGTTTCCCTTTATATCCCGGCGGAACCCGTATATCTCTGTTATGACAGACGGATAAAGGGAAAACGGGCATTTTTCATTTGTATTTTCTGTCTTACAGGTCACATATCGGTGAGGGCTGTCCCCCTTACCGTCTGCCTGCCATTACTCCGACCATTGTGAGTACCACCCTTGCAGCCAGTGCAAGCAGCAACAGGAACAGTTTTGCTATCCCAAGTACCAGTTTCAGGAGCATCAGCACCGCCTGCAGTATCCATTTTAATATGGTCAGCAGGATCGTCGCCGTCTTTCTCAAAACCATTCCCACCATAGACATTTCCCCCCATCCTCTGCCGCAATCCTTACATTGTACTGGTTCCTCCGTTTAACCGCATCCTGCACAATGCTTTCATGCCTGGAGATATTATGAATTACCATACTGGCAACGAACCGGATTGCGGATTTTTATTTCTGTATCCAGCTCCGCCAATATCAAGTGTACCTTCTGGTGCTGCCTGTTGTCAAGTTTAAGGCATATTCCGGCACAATCCTGCATAATCCGGCACTGGTGTATTCCTGCCCGTAACAGCGGAAACATGGCTGATACGGATAAAATGGGAAATAATCTCTTTTTCATATAAATCACCTATCCTTTCCCCATAAGGGAAAGTCAGGCTGCGTCCGTGTACCGCTGTCCCCTCCCTTATGGGCAGACTCTGCATCATTTACACGGAACACACATCGGTTCAGGTCTGTCCCGTATCCTGTGCATTTTTTCCTCCTATGGGGCTACTTCATCCTGCCCCAATATGCAAGCATTCTTTTCAGTTTCTTGTTCTTTGCATATGCCTTGTAGAACTTCAACATCCACATATTTATCACCTCCTTAATGCCGTTTTTCCATATCTGCCCCTGTCTCCCCTAATCTCCTTGCTTTATCTTCAAGGATTAACTGCTTCAGATAAGCGCCGCTTTTGTTATTCTTCTCAAACCATTCCCGCGCCTCCATATCGGTTGTGGAATTGAATTGCAGAGTGAACCTCAATACTTTCCTGCGGTATGTCTCCGACATTTCATATCTGCGTTGTCTCCTTTCTTCTTCTGTCATTTTTTCCCTTTTCATTTTCAATCTCCTCTCATCGTCTGCCAACCGAAACGCCTATCATGGTCAGCACAATCCTCATAACAAGGGAAAGCAGCAGCAGGAACAGTTTTGCTATCCCAAGCACCAGTTTCAATGCCACAAGCACCGCCTGTAATATCCACTTTAATATGGTAAGCAGTACCACCCCGGTCTTTCTTAAAACCATTCCTGCCATAAAATATTCCTCCTATCCCCAGTTGTCAACCAGTTCCATCATGGTTGGATCTTCGGGTTCCTCTGTATTCTCGTCTGCTGTTTCCTTCGCCACGGTTTCCATGACCATCCTTCCCATGCTGCCCTCCGCCACCCTTGCCGCCCCGCCTCCGAGGGCAGCGCCGAGCAGCATGATAATTTCATTCTTGACTTCGTTTTTCAACTCTGACCGTATACTGTCCAAATCTTCCCTTGAAATGTATCCGGCATCTTTCTTCGGTTCCCCTGCTTCTTTCACAAGGCTTTCGTCATTCAGGCTGCGGATATAGTAATCTACCGCATCGACGATGAACTGGTTGACAGATTTGTGTATTTCCGTGTTCAGTTCCGCCAGAACCTTGTGTATCCTGCAATGCTGTTCATTGTAGCCCAGCAAATTAAAGTTCCTGTCTCCCGCACAAAAACGTCAAATTAAAAT
>NZ_SRYA01000116.1 GCF_004793545.1 Petralouisia muris
ATTTGTTCCTATTTCTCAAAAACTACAAAACCACATTCGTAAGGATGGTCGCAATACACACTTTCTTGCTTATCAGTGCGGTATAACATACTTTTCAGTATAATTAGAAAATCTCCGCCACCTGAAATAATCATAAATTCTGCCAGAATAAATAGCAGTAATTGATTTGTCATTACAGAAACTACTGCTGCTCCACCGCCTAAAACTAATGTAGGCATAGCAGTTCCCAGCAAATATTGCCACTTTTCCAACGGTTCGGAGCAAGTACAGTATGGAGAAAAACTACTCCAAATAAATCCAAAATCAATCGAATGAAAATGATTCTTTGCAAAAATACTCCAGGTAATTCCATGTATTAACTCATGCAGAATGGATAGACATAAAATAAGCATAAGTAATACTACAAGAAATTCCCACGAAAGACAATCTAAATCAAAACCATTCACCTTATAGTATATCCAAAATGCTAAAGCCATAAATGGCAGCATAATTAAAAGACATAACGGTTTTGCTTGTTGAGTATTGATAATTATTTTCTTCATTTTATATCCTTTTTGCTGCATTTCAGAATTGAATTTTTCAAAGTCATTTTTACGTTTTAATTCTTTTTCTGTTAATTTTCTTTTATCGTTATCCATAGATAATTCCTCCAAATTTTATACGCTTATTCCATTGCCCTGATTTGCTCAACAAGAGATTGCTTTTTCAGATTTCCAGTTGTGTAAGAAATCAAGGTAAACTGCACAATCAGCAGGATTGCTAAATATATCAATACGATCAGCCACGGAAATGAATAATAAAAGTATGGATTCATCATTTTCACAACTACCTGTATGGATAGGAAGCCCAATCCAGTTCCCAAAACCACTGTTACAAGCATAGCAAAAACGGAATAAATCAATCCCTCATAACACAGCATTTTGATCAGTTGCTTTTTACTCAAACCAATTGCCTGTAACATTCCAATTTCCTGCCTGCGGGACAGAAAGTTTGTGATTGTTGTATTGACAAGGTTGATGAAAGAAAAGCAAACAACAATAACAGCCACGATCAACAATACCCCGAAAGAAAGTTGTTGAAGCCCGCTATAATAAGTGATACTTTCTTTTATGGTTTCCATAACCAAATCGCTATTTCCGTCTATCCGTTGATTTAATGCGGCTTCAACCGTATCAAATTTTTCCATATCGGTAATTACGGAAATCGTACCTGTGCAATCTATCCCGGTCGCTTCATTCATAAGCTGCTCTGGAAGCGCAAAGCACTTTGAGAAGCCGGAGTAAGAATATTCATTTACAATGCCCATGACTGTATAGGTCTTTGTGCGAATTTGCCCGGATTCGGTTTTATAGTCCACTTCGACGGTATCACCCAACGAAACCTCAATATCATAGAGATCGGCACGCTCTTGAAGCAAGACAATTCCATTGCCTGCCACCAGTTCATCATAATCAATCGTTCCCGCAATTCGCTCTTTCTCCAAATTCTGCTGCTCATCTTGGCAAAATCCCTGAATCCATTTTCCAGAACTGCCATTTACACGATATTCTGCATCCGTGTAATACCAGCGTTTGATTCCTGTAACACCATCAATAGATTCTACTGCATTTACAAAATCGGCATTTAGAAAATTCTTTTGCTGTAATCCAGACAAAGAAATACTGGCAGTGTCCCACGATTGATTTGCGTTGAGCTGGATGTTAAATTCACCGACAGGGAAAGCCCTGCCTCTTGCTTCTGCAATGCCATCATAGGAAACTAACATTGTCGAAATCAATACAACCAATACTCCGCCGAGTGAAAGAGAAAGTATTGTTAATGTGGACTTTGCCCTTTGCCTGGACAGATTCATTTTAGCAAGTGAAGCAGGCGTTATTTTACGGTGCAACACGGAACTTTCTTTCATTTTCCCCTGATAATCGGAATATCGCAATGCTTCCAGCGGAGATACTGCCGCAGCTCTTTTTACAGGAGTATGAATAGCAATCATCACAATAATAAATGCAAAAAGGCCAACCCCGACCGTCACACATAAAGCAGTCAGCCAGTACCAACCGGCAGGAACCAGAAAATACCCAATCACATTTCCAATAACCAGACCAATCGGGATAGCAATGGCAGCAAGTAATTTTCCCTCGCAGTAAACCATCTTTTTGATCTGTCGTTTTGTTGTACCGATTGTGCGAAGCTGTCCATAGTTACGGATACTGCTTGCCACTGAAATATAAAAAATCGAATAGATCACAATGCCGGAACCAATGAAAGTTATAAAACCGATCAAGAAGTAGAACAGCATATCACTTCCACGATTTTCGTCCTTTAAGTTGAAATAAGTGGAACGGACAATCACATTATCATCGGAAATTTCTAATTGCTGTGCCAGAGTGTTTGCATAGTTGGTGGCTTCTTCCTCGCTCATATTTTGAGCGCCTTTCAGTCCAATGTAATAGTCAATCATGCCCTCGTCGCCATACTGCTGTCTTACTAATTCTTTCGATATAATGGCTGTATAGCGCCCAATATCGCCGGTTTTCACATCTAAGATTCCCGTCAATTTGAAATCATGGGCAGTGCCGTCAGAAAAGGAGATTTGAATTGTCTGTCCCAATTCATTTGAATAGCCAAAACTGTCCAAAAAGGATTCCTGTACTACAATTTCATCCTCTGAAGCTGGTAAGTCTCCCGAATAGGGCATACTTTGGGATGTTAGCATATCTGCATTTGCATAAGTAAAATTAACGGTTGAATGGTTTACCTGTTTCGAAAATGCGTTAAAAAATTCCCCGACCCACGCAATTTCTTCCTGCTTGTATAGTTCCTGTCCCTGTTGTTCAGAAATCGCATGATACATAATCTGCGCTGTTTTTTGGTTGCGGTTCTGCGTTTCCTGCATAACCCCAAAGCCATAGAGGACAATAGCAGATAGCAATGCGCTGGCAAGTGCAATCGTCAAAACAATAAAGATATTTCTTTTTCGATTTGCTGATATACTGCGGTTTGATATGCGCTTTACTATGCCGCTGGTATCGTTTTCAAAAGGCCATGTCATAGCCTGCCACCTCCTTATTCCACAATTTGTTCCTATTTCTCAAAAACTACAAAACCACATTCGTAAGGATGGTCGCAATACACACTTTCTTTCTTATCAGTGTGGTGTAACATGCCTTTCAGTACAATTAGAAAATCTCCACCACCTGATGCAATCATGTACTCTGCCAGCAAAAATATTAGTAATTGATTTGTCATCACCGCAGCTACTGCACTCCCACCTCCTAAAACCAATGTAGGCATAGCAGTTCCTAACAAATACTGCCACTTTTTCAACGGTTCGGAGCAAGTGCAGTATGGAGAAAAACTACTCCAAATAATTCCGAAATCAATCGAATGAAAATGTTTTTTTGCAAAAAGCCCCCAGGTAATTCCATGTATTAGCTCATGCACGATAATCAGGCATAAAATAAGCAAAGGCAACGCCACAACATATCCCCAGGAAATACCATCTAAATTAAAACCATTCACATTATTATAGAGCCAAAATGTTAAAGCCATAAACGGGAACATGACTAAAAGAGCTAAATACTTTGCTTTTTGTGTATTGATAACCACATTTTTCATTTTATATCCTTTTTGTTGCATTTCAGAGCTTATTGTTTCAAAGTCATTTTTACGTTTCAATTCTTTTTCTGTTAATTTTCTTTTATCGTTAGCCATAGATAATTCCTCCAAATTTTATACGCTTATTCCATCGCCCGCATTTGTTCAATCAGGGATTGTTTTTTCTGTCTGCGGATTGTCCAAACAGACAAGATCAGCTCCATTCCGAACAATACCAGAATGAACAGGCCCATTTCCAAAACCGGGAATTGATAAGACACTACATTTCCGGCAAAAGCACCTATGCTCATTTTTCTGCAAGCAAAGATGGAAGCGGGAAGCCCAACGATCAGCGTCGCCAATGTTGCAAAGAGCGCATAGCACAATCCCTCGCAGATGTTCATTTTACACAGCTGTTTTTGTGTCAGGCCGATGGAGCGCAGAATACTGTTTTCCCGCTTTCGGGCTATCTGGTTAGAGAGTGTCGTATTGATAAGGTTGATAACGCCAAAGAGGAACACCATCCATGAAAGTACCTCCATACTGCCAAACGCAAGAGAATTTGACATTTTTTCATATGCAATCGCTGTATTGATTTCGTCTAAGGCAATATTACTATGGCTGGCTACAATATTTTTCAATTCAGACTCTACATGGTCCGCTTTTTTCGGATCGCTTACAATGCTCCATGAATAATCAAACGAGGTTATTTCTGGATGCAATTCATGGAATAATGCTTCCAGTGCATATTCAAGCGGACCATCAAGGTGGAGTGCTCCATGTCCATTGGTTGGTATGCTCTTGCTGTCAAACACTCCGGATATAGTAACAGGAAGGGTTGATTTTCCGGAGATAAGTTCAACTGTTGCTCCTGCTCCTATATTATAATAGTTACTTGTATGCGAATCAATTATGATGCTGCGCGCATCCGGTGGCATAGTTCCATCTATCAATGCAGCTTCAACCGCAGAATAGTTTTGTTCAGTCAGTATATCACACATACCAACACCCTCAATTCCGTTGGCACGATAATTTACATGAAGGCTTTGCCTTTTTGCAATCACATCAGTTACACCATCAATGGACAAAATTTCCCGCTTTAGTTCTTCATTTAGTGGATTTCCCGCCGCCATAACTTCTTGTTCTGTCAACTCAGAAAGCAAATAAATTTTATAGTCACCGTCCGGGAAAACCTGTCTTGCAAGCGCCTCTGGGGAGCGCAGCAAAACGAGGGAGGATACCACAAGCAGAATAATTCCACCTAAGCTTAATGAGGCAATAATACTGATTGTCTTTTTGCGGTCACGCTTAAAATTCGCGATTCCCATTGAAACAGGATTGAGCTTGATGTTCTTTTTCCGGCCGCGGATGTTCTTTTGTACCGAGGTGAAACGGACGGCTTCAATCGGGGAAATCCCTGCCGCAATTTTTACCGGTTTACGGATGGAAACAGATACCATGATCCAACTGCTTATGAGTGTCAAAATAACCGTTGCCACATAGGAAACAGCGTTAAATCCCTTGGAAAACAGGAGAAAACCGCCGCATACGCCCAGCACTGTGCCAATCAGAATCCCGATACTGCCGAGTTTGTGTCCCTCCCGCTTTACAATCCGCTTGATTTGCTTTGGCGTTGCACCAATCGTCCGAAGCTGCCCGTAGCTCTGGATTTTGTCATTGATGGAGATACGGAAAATACTCTGGATCACAATATAGCCGCCGATCAGAACAATGGCAGTCACGCCAGCCATCAGTGCAAAATCAAAGGATTTAGAAGCATAGACAAAATACTTGCTGTTCATTTTGGGCATAGGAAGCTGATATTCCTCCGCAATTTCCCTGCAGTAAGAGGTCATCAGTTCTTCGCCCAACTGCTCGCTGTTTTTGAAATGGACATAGGCACGATACCCTGCCGGGTCAAACCCATTCCATTCTGTCAGGGCAGCTTTGGAAAGAATGATGGCACAGGCATTCGCTTCTTTTTCATTTATGCTGTCCATAATGCCGCTAACAATATAATCACCATGAAAGCTCTCTGTATCTAAGGTCACAATGTCCCCAATCCTGGCATTGTTTCCATAGGTGGAAAGAAAGTATTCGCTTACGACAACTTCATTTGCTTTTTCAGGAACCCGGCCCTCTAATAACTCCATCTGTGCCTTGGTAATCTCCATCATTTGCGCATCACAATACACATAGGACGCATGATAGCCCTGTTCCGAAAGTTCCTCACCGAGCACATAGTAGCCGCCTATGCGCTCAAACTCCGGCAGTCCTTTCAGGGTTTCAATATCATTTTCATCTACGCCCATCCAAACCGCCTCATAAGTATCGACAACCTGATTGCGCTGCATTTGTATCAGAGAAGTAGAAACAATTCCTGTAAAACAGATTAGGAACGCCGCCAGCGCAACGGCGATCACCACCATCAGATTCCGGCGCTTCTCGCTTATCAGACTTTTCTTTGCCAGCTTCTTTGTAATGGCGCTGGTGTCATTCTCAAAAGGCCATGTCATAGCCTGCCACCTCCTTATTCCACAATCCTGCCATCCTCAATGCGGACAATCCGATCTGCAAGGCGGGCAATGTCATTATTGTGGGTAATCATCACGACAGTTTGCCGGAACTCCGCGCTGGTGCGTTTGATAAGCCCCAGCACCTCGGCGCTGGTCTTGCTGTCAAGGTTGCCGGTCGGCTCGTCGGCCAGCACGATAGCCGGTTTGGTAATCAGGGCGCGGGCAATCGCCACACGCTGCTGCTGGCCGCCGGAGAGATTGTTCGGCATATTTTTCAGTTTATCTTCCAGCCCCAGCAGGTGAACAATCTCGTCCAAAAACTTCTGATCCACCGTGTCCCCGTCCAGCTCCACCGGCAGGACGATGTTCTCATACACATTCAGGATGGGAACAAGGTTATAGTTCTGGAAGATAAAGCCGATGTTGCGGCGGCGGAAGATGGTGAGCTGTTCGTCGTTCTTCTTTGCCAGTTCTTCGCCACGGACAATCACGGTTCCGTTGGTGGGAGTGTCCAGCCCGCCCATCATGTGAAGCAGGGTAGACTTGCCGCTGCCGGAGGTTCCCACAACGGCCACAAATTCGCCCTCGTCTACGGAGAAGTTCACACCGTCAAGGGCGCGGGTAATGTTCGGCTCTGCACCGTAATGCTTTTTTAGGTCAATCGTCTGTAAAATGCTCATATTCAAAACTCCTTTCAAGGCTTTCTGCCTGTTGATAAGGCTATTGTAAAACCCAAATGTCCGCGAAATGTTACAGCGGCCCAAAAAATTCATTGAAAATCGGGGTGAAATGTTACAACGCTCGGACATTTCAGCCGAAAACCTGCCACTGGCAGCTTTATCGGCACACTACTGCGAAAATTTTTATGACAATTCCCGTATTTGATCTACCAGAGATTGTTTTTTTATCTGCCGGATTGCCAAATACGAGAAAAGCATTTGGACAGCAAGCATCAGTATAAAATAACTGAACATTTCAACTGTCGGAAAATGATAGCTTACTTTTCCAAAAATACTCATTGCACTAAAGACGGTGCAGAGAAGATACCCGATAAGAGTTCCGCATGATATGGAAAGAAGCAGCACCCCTAATGTATAGAATAAGCCCTCTATCAATAACATTTTTGAAAGCTGCTTACTGCTCAAACCAACCGCTTGCAAAACACCCAGTTCTCGCTTCCGTGTCAAGATGTTTGTTATCAGTGTGTTTAGCAGATTGATAATGCCAAAAACCCCGATAAACATAACAAAAATGTAAACTGGCATACGATAATTCAATAGTTTTTCGTTGTATGCCTCTGCCCAATCATTCAAGGTACTGACATAGAGGCTGGAAGTCGGTGGAATTATCTTTTGGATTTCATCTTTTGCAGCTGCCCATTTACTGTCATCTGTATCTACAATAAATTGATAATTGAGGTTTTCAACAGGAATGATCTTTGACAGCATTTCTAAAGGAATAAATAGCGTATCATATCCGCCATACGGGATATCAGCGTCCACAATTCCCATTACTTTTACTTCCAATGTTTGTCCGCCAACTTCAATCAGAAGTTCATCCCCAATCGCTGCATCCCACCCAAAAGTTTCTTTCCACTGTGGGCCATTTTCAATAATAATGCCATTATTATTGAGTAGTGCTTGCAAATCTGCTGTACCATCAATCAAATATTCTTCAAGCAATTTTTGAGAGCTTGGCATATATGCGTCTGAAACAACCGGTTCAATATCTCCCGTTGGCATACGAACATTCAAAACGGTGCCCTGGTATTCTTTTATTTCTTCCACACCATCTATGTCCAAAATGGATTCTCTAAAATCTTCTGTGAGCAGATTCGATTTTTGGAGTTCTGAATATTGTTCGCTGTTATGTGCCTGCGGCCCGTAATCGCCTAATTCAAGGCGAATTTCTCCGTAAGGAAAACTCCTGCGCGCCATCGCTAAAGGATCAATGGAATTAAAATATGCAGAGCTTGCCATCAGCAAAATTCCACATACCCCTAACGACAGGATCGTTAAAGCGGTTTTCTTTCTGTTCCTTGCAAAATTAAGGAAAGCTAAATTTTTCGCGGATAGAGAACGATGTAACACTTTTGTACTGTTGGACATTACATCATTATTGCCCACCATATAACGGACTGCTTCAACAGGCGTAACATGAGCAGCAATTTGGGCTGGCTTAATTACAGCAATCATAACGCATAGATACACAAACAGAGCTGTGACAGCGGCAATTACAAATACCATTAAAGTGTTCCAGCCTTGTGGGACAAGGACATATCCCGCTATTGCACCGGCTAATATTCCAACCGGAATACCAATTCCGGAAAGATGGAATCCCTCTCTAAAAACGATTTTTTTCATCTGTTTTCCAGTTGTCCCTATTGTCCGCAGTTTCCCATATTCTTTTGTTTTTCTGGCTATGGACACATAGAACAGACTGTAAATAACAAGGGTACAAGCCAAAGCGATAATAAGACTGATAAATGCTATTACAGCGATATATTGACTGCTTCTCTGTTCAATGAGAGAAAAATAATATGTTGAAAACTGCATTTGCTCCGGCTGTATTTCCAATTCTCTGCACAATATTGATAATTCAGCTTGTATAGCGGCCTTAGACCAACCATCAGATTCATTCAGACGGATATAAGCGGAGTATGCCGGTTCGCTGATCTTGTTTTCAATATAGGACTGCGACACGAATACGGAATAATTTGAATTTTCGACAGGCAAAATACCACATAAGGTATAATCTTTTTCTCCATCTCCCAGATTTAACGATATAGTATCGCCTATGGATTTGGACAATCCAGCTCTATCAAGAAACGCCTTTGTGATAGCAATTTCATTTGTAGATTTGGGCAATTCTCCCTCTAAATCAGGATATTTTGCTAATTTCATCAGCGTTTCGTCCATTGAACGAACGGTTAATTTGTAGTCCTCATAAGATACTAAACCCAACAAATGACTTACACCCACTTGAATCCTATCGTCATTTACTAATTTCGTAATGGTATCATTAGCGACTTCATTGATAACTGCTTGATAACGCCCAGCCGCATCATTTAATGATTTTCGCTGCGAAGCAAAAAAATACAAGGTCGTTGTCATTATCAAACAGGTAGCTAAGGCAATCGTAATGATAATGAGGATGTTTCTACTTTTATCTGATTTTAAGTTTCGTTTTGCCAACTTTTTTGTAATGGCGCTTGTATCGTTTTCAAAAGGCCATGTCATAGTTGTATCACCTCCATATTTGATAAGGCTATTGTAAA
>NZ_SRYA01000117.1 GCF_004793545.1 Petralouisia muris
GTTCGGTAAACTCTTGTTCTTTTTCTCTCCTCAAAAATCGCAATTTCCTATAAAGTAAAAAATACAGCGGATGTTCCGCTGCCTTTTCCTTCCCGCCGTCCTCCGTGTATTTATAAAAGTGCAGTGGCAGCCCCGCCACCGCCTCCGACAGAATCCGGACGCAGGAGTACACTGCCGTCATCTGCATGGAGGTGCGCTCGTTCACCCTTTTCCCAGATGTGCTGTTCCCAAGGAAAAAGCTGTAGGCGCTCCCCGACGTCCTGTTCTGGGGAGCATCCCTCGCCCGGAACAAGCCGCTGAATAATCCCATAAATACCACGCTCCTTTCCAAAAACGGACAGCAGGAAGGCGCCGCCGAAGCAGCGCCCCCTGTGCCGTCCCGTCTTAGCCGTTTACCGATGCAACCTCTAAAACCGTGTCTCCGTTGTGCGGGTATGCCCTGACCACCTCGCAGTCACGGTAGAGGCCCATCTCGTAGATCCCGTAGACCTCATCCCCAAGCTCCGCGTCGTAGATCCGCATCCTGGATTCCTTGATCTTGTGCTTTGCAATAAATTCGTGTACCTTCATGTGCGTTACCTCCGTTTTCTTTTTTGATTTCCCTTTCGGTAGTACACATATTCGCTCTGAATGCCGGTAATAGCAAGTCAATTCCCGCCATAAAGTACACAAACATCCGGGGCAGTTTTTGTGTGGTTTATGCCCCGGAAAAGCCGTCTCAGACCAGCCGTCTCAGAGCGGTACGGCACACCTGCCTCGCCCTCTTTTTCAGCGGCCGCTTCCACCTGCGGATGGATACCGCTTTTGTGTGGTTCCTTGACCAGCCGCCGAAATCCTCCCACTCATATTTTCCAAACCTTTCTTCCGCTCCATATGGCTTCATCAGAAATCCCTCCATCCAGATAATTTCCGGGATATCCTCCCGGTAAGTGACATATTCGCTCTGAAGCCACAGGATAGCAAGCGGATTCCGGCAGTATCTTAGACAAACATTTTCAGCGGGGTTTGTGCATTTTTACGGTCAGAATACAATCAAACCGCGGGTATCGTAGACGCTCTCAGAGGAGATGTTCCCGCAGCGGATCGCCCGGTCAAGCCCCATAATCGCGGCCACCGCCCCGTCAATCTTCTCCGTAGATTTTTCCTTGTCCGCCTTGATATTGCCCGCCGGGTCGGTGCGGATGAAGATGTTGTCCATCATCCACCGCAGGACCGGATGCCCGCCATGGGCGACCATCTGTTCCAGCACCAGCTTCATCAGCTCCTTGGTGGGCGGGGACATATCCTTGAAACCCTGCCCGAACGGGACCACCGTGAAGCCCATGCCCTCCAGGTTCTGCACCATCTGCACAGCGCCCCAACGGTCGAAGGCGATCTCCCGGATGTTGAACCTCTCCCCAAGCCGCTCAATGTATTTCTCAATATAGCCGTAATGCACCACGTTCCCTTCCGTGGTCATCAGCTTCCCCTGCCGCTCCCACACATCGTAGGGGACATGGTCGCGCCTCACACGCAGCTCCAGCGTCTCCTCAGGCACCCAGAAGTACGGCAGGATACAGTATTTGTCCTCCTCATCCAGCGGCGGGAACACCAGCACGAACGCCGTGATGTCCGTGGTGGAGGACAAGTCCAGCCCGCCGTAGCAGACACGCCCTTCCAGGCCGTCCTCGGAAACGGGGAAGGCGCAGGCATCCCATCGATCCATGGGCATCCACCGCACCGCCTGTTTCACCCACTGGTTCAGGCGGAGCTGCCGGAAGCTGTTCTCCTCCCCCGGATTCTGCTTTGCCGACTCACAGGCTGCCTCCACCTTGTCAATCCCCACCGTGATGTTCAGCGAAGGATTGGCTTTCTTCCACACCTTCGGGTCCGTCCAGTCGTCCGCCTCATCCGCGCCGTAGATGACGGGATAGAAGGTCGGGTCGATCTTCCTGCCCTCCAGGATATCCTTCGCCTTCTGGTGCGTTTCGTAGCAGATGGAATGGGTGTCCGTCCCCGCCGTGGTGATGAGGAAATACAGCGGCTGCATCCGGGCGTCCCCGGAGCCCTTGGTCATGACGTCAAACAGCTTCCGGTTCGGCTGCGTGTGCAGCTCGTCGAATACCACGCCGTGGATGTTGAAGCCGTGCTTGGAATACGCCTCCGCCGAAAGCACCTGGTAGAAGGAATTGGTGGGCGTGTAGATGATCCGCTTCTGCGAGGCGAGTATCTTCACCCGCTTATTCAGCGCAGGGCACATCCGCACCATGTCCGCCGCCACGTCAAAGACGATGGTGGCCTGCTGCCGGTCGGCGGCGCACCCGTACACCTCCGCCCGCTCCTCCCCGTCCCCGCAGGTAAGGAGCAGCGCCACAGCGGCGGCAAGCTCCGACTTGCCCTGCTTCTTCGGGATCTCAACATATGCTGTGTTGAACTGGCGGTAGCCGTTCGGTTTCAGAGTGCCGAAAATGTCACGGATGATCTGCTCCTGCCAGTCAATCAGCTCAAAGGGCTTCCCTGCCCATGTCCCCTTGGTGTGGCAGAGGCTCTCGATGAACATCACGGCAAAATCGGCGGCGTCCTTATCATAGCGGCTGTCCTTCGCCTTAAATTTTGTTGGCCTGTATTTTTTCAGCTTCCGCATCGCCATCGGCATCACCTCCAGAAGATGGCATAAAAATTGGCCTGCCTATGGCAAGCCCCAATCTATCGGTACAAGATACAGAGCCTTCCGGCTCCGTTCTTGTAATGCTCTGTTTTTCGTTTACTGCTGCATCGCCCAGGCGATTGCGTGGCCGTCATCCTCGAACTCGGCTCCGCTTGCCGCCCGGAGTCCGATGGCTCCTTCGCAGGTGTGGTCGTCGCCCAGGAATTCGTAAGCCGCCCCGAAGTAGCAGGGCTTGTTCGGGCCGTTGAAAAAGTACCCGGCGATGACCACCCTGTCGCCAAAGGTCAGCAGCTTGCTCCATCTGCACTCCAAATCTTCCGGCGTGGTGGGGTTCGGCAGTCTGTAAATCCTCATTGCATCGTTGATCTTCATGGTCTGTGTCCTCCGTTTTCTTTTTTTGTTTTCCCTTTCGGTAGTACACATATTCGCTCTAAATGCCGATAATTGCAAGCAAATCCGGAGCATAAAGTACACAAACATCTGCTGGGGAAACTGTGTATATCTGCCACGGGCAAAAGAGCCTTCCGGCCCGGTTGCCCTGCGGAAAACCCGCCTGGATGCTATTGGAACGGAAGCTCCACCGACTCTTCCATCTCTCTTTTCCACTCCGCATATTCCTCGTCGGTGACTTCCGCCGCCCCGGTGCAGACCGGGCATTCCTGTCCAAGCTCCCTGTCCGACGGTGCCTCCGCCCCAGGCTCATACTGGTTCGGCTCCTCCCACTGCCTCCGGGCCTTTTCATTTGCCTGCCGGATCGCCGTCTCCTCATCGGGGGCCTGCTCCATGTCGTTCCACCATTCCGGCTCGCAGGGCCAGCCTTCCGCATTAAAATCCGTACCCGGAACCACCAGCCATACTTTATACCATTTCATCCCTGCCATAAAAAAAATCCTCCTTCGCCCCGCACTGCCCTGCGGATGTATTTTTTGCCTTCCAGTTTTTTCCGGGGCTTCCGGCCTGCCGGTTTTCCTTCCCGGCAGGCCGCCCCGTGCCTTACGCTTCTTCCGCCGCCATCTGGATCGCCGGGATGACCGCCCGCTCCTGGGTCTGGAAGTCCGTGTAGTTCGCCTTCACTTCGGCCAGCCCCGCCATCTGGAAGCCATGCTTTGCAAATTCCGCAAGCGTCGGGATCAGGCTGGAAAAGGTGCTGCTGATGGTGAACTCGGTGATGCCGTTCTCCTTCAGCGTTTCCGTGATCTCCCCGACCTCGCTGTCCCAGATGGCCTCGCCGAAGTCTATCCTGTCGTTGCCCGCCGTGATGCTGTTGCGGTATGCCCAGAACAGTGTCGGGTTGATCCCCCATTCCTTAAGGCTTGCTGCTTTCTCTGCGATGGCCTTCTCAAAAAGTTCGATCTTCTTCATGGTGTGTACCTCCGTTTTGTTTTTTTGTTTTCCCTTTCGGTAGTACACATATTCGCTCTAAAAGCACATATTATCAAGTTATTTACGGGCATAAACTGTACAAATATCCGCGCCGGGAATTGTGTAGTTTATGGTGCCTGATCCCCGCCAAGCTCCCGGCGGATCACGTGTTTGGAGTGCTGCCGCTCCGACTTTTTGAACGGCCGCTTGTAGCGCCTCCGCCTCTGCCCGCGCCTTTTTCCGGACGCGGGCATGGCGATCCCGGTGTGCATCTCATCCCCGTACTGGTGGTCCTCGATCCACCGGAGGTTCCTGCCATATGCCTTCATCCTTCGCTGCCCCCTTCCGCGCATCTGTGGATGGCTGCAAGGATGGCATCCTGCTCCTTTTCATCCACACCGATGCTTTCAAGCGCCTGCCGCGTTCCGCAGTCAGGGCATATGGATGTCCTTCCATCCTCCCGCGAGACTGCCGGCCTCCCGCGGTAAGCCTGCCCGCACCTGGGGCATACCCTCTTTTTCCTGTCCGTGTGTTTCATTCCGCATCTGCCTCCCTTCCAAGCGCCGCCTCCCTGCTGCGGAACATCCGCCCTGCGGACGCGCGGCACTGGCTCCCATTCCTGTTCTGCAGGCAGAAGTACCTCCCGTCAAACGCCCGCACGGTGTATGCGCCGGTGCAGCCGTTCTTCCGGTTCGTCACCAGGAAGCAGGCGTCCCCCGCCTTCCACCCGCCCGGAAATTCCCGCGCCTCCCCCGCCGCGCTGTCGGCATACGCCCGTTCCAGGAACGCCTCGTCAAAACCGAAGCTCCGGTAGCCCTGTCTGCAGGTCTCCATGTAGGATCGGCTCGGCAGCCCCAGCGGGCGGTCCTCATGCATGATGTAGACGAAAACCTTCCGCAGCCGCACCTTCCCGGTCCGGATGCCTTTAAGCGGCAGCTCCATCTCTTTTTTGTAGTAGAAAGTGGGGAAGCCCTCGTAGCGGTCCAGGGCCGCCTCGTTCTCCGCGCTCACCTCCCAGGCCGCCACAGGGACGCTCGCGCCCTCCTGCGGCTCGATGGTGAGGTAGGAGCCGGTCCTGCTGCCTTTGAACAGCAGCCGGTAGCCCTCAATCACCGAAGTGCCGATGATCCTCGCCCCAGGGCAGCGCATCCGCATCTGGGGGATGTTTAAGTTGGAGCCGTATGCGATGTAATATCTTTTTTCCATTGTGTCTTCCTTCCTTTCCGAAGGGCCTACCCTTCTACTGCCTTAAGGCCGCTTTTTGCGGCTTGGGTAAGGCGGCAGGAGGCTGGGTCCTGCGGTTTATCTCCCGTTTCGGAAGGATGCGTCCCCGCTTAAGCGGCGGGTGAGGACCTCCCTCGCGGTCTTGAATTCGTCCCCGATGAAGCCGAGCCGGAGGAGCCAGGTCCTCATGGCGTATTTGGGGTTCTCATGCTGCTGCGGCTTCGGGCTTGCGCTCTTCACTTCCTTCGCCATCTGGCTGAGCAGGAGGCAGAACTGGATGTACCCCTTGAGCTGCCCTGCGTGGAGGCCGTTGCGCTTCCCGTCTGCCGGGGCGTCGAACTGGAAGAGCCGGAACTCGACTGTGGCCTTCGTGAAGGTCGCATGGTAGTTGAGCATATGGTACCGGCTGTCGTTGTAGTGGGCGCTGCGGTTGTAGCCTGCGCCGTGGCTTGCGTACCAGATGTCCGCGAGGGCTGCCATCGTCTGCGGCTTCTTTTTGTTGAGCTGCTCCAGGAAGCGCGGGTCAACCGTGCGGCAGTAGCGGCTCATCCTGCCCCGGTCAAGGTCGAGGGCTTCCGCGATCAGGCCCTCATGGCCCGCCATGATGTTGGCGAGGTTTCTCAGGCTCTGCGGCGTGTGGCCTTTTGCCCCGATGTGGATGTGTACCCCGCAGCCCCTCCCCGCGTCGCTCTTCGCGCCGGCGTGCCGGAGCTGCCGGACAAGTTCCTGCAGGGTTTCAATGTCAGCGTAGGTGAGGACCGGCGTCACCAGCTCGCATTTTTCGCTGTCCGGCCCCGCGATGCTGACGTCCCTCTGGAATTTCCATTCCCTGCCGTCGGCGTCCCAGGCGCTCCAGGTGCAGTAGCCGTTCCGACCTGCTGTGTCTTTGTACCGCCCTGTTCCGAAAAAGTCTGCCGCGACCTTCGCCGCCCTGCTCCTCGTGATGCCGTTCATCTCTATCTCCACCCCGATGGTCTGTTTCTTTGCTTCCGCTATCTGCCTTGCCATTTTTTCGTTCATCCCTTTTACCTCCGTTTTGTGTGTTTTCCCTTTCGGTAGTACACATATTCGCTCTAAAAGGGGATAATAGCAAGTCAATTACGGGCATAAAGTACACAAGGTTTGATGCCGTATTTTGTGTAGTTTATGGGTTCCTCCCACTATATTTTGCGGACTTCGTCCTCGCCGTAGATCACATGGAGGTGCGAACCGTTGTTCCAGCGGACCATCAAAGAAGCCGTGTCGTCCACACCTTCCACCACGCCCTCCGTCCCGGCTGGCGGGGCCTGGCAGTCGTCCATCCTGACCAGGGCCACCCGCGTCCCCGCAGGGTACTCCCTGCGGACGCGCTCTACAATCTCCCTACTCGGAAATGTCATTGTCTGCCGCCCCCTTCCTTGCCCCGCTCTTGAAGCTGCCGTTGCCGGAGAGGTTCTTCAGCAGGACCTTCCTCTCGTTTTTGTATTCCTCCCCGATGAATCCGAGCCGGAGCAGGAAGCACCGGAAGGCGTATTTCTCGTTGTCTGCCGGCCGCTCCTTCGCCGTGACACGCTTCTGCTTCCGCGCCATGTCGCAGAGGGCGGTGATGAAATGCGTGTATGCCTTCGCCGCATCGCCATCCTGCCCGTCCGCGAACCAGGGGAAGGAGACCTTCTCCTCATCCGCCTCAACCGGGAGGCTCTCAACCGCCAGCGCCTTTTTGATCAGGGCGGCCTTGGCGTCCACCAGCCTGTGCAGGTTCTCCAGGGCGGCGTCCGTGAAGGACTCCCTCGGCAGCGACACCGTAAGCCTGATGCCCGCATCCTGCGGTTCTGCCTGGGCGGTTTCTCCAACTGCCGCCGTCTCCGGCGCATCTGTGGCCGGTTCCTCCGTGGTTTCTTCTGCGGCTGCTCCCGCTTCTTCTGTAGAATCTTCCGGCTCTGCCGTGAAGCCTGCCTGTGCCAGCCCTGCCAGGACCTTTTCCACCAGTTCCTCACTGCTGCGCTCATCCCAGGCCAGCGTCCCTTCTTTGCTGACCGTAAAATTGCTGATGGCGTATGCGCAGGTCGGCATCCTCATGTAGACCGCCTTCATCCCGACGATCCCGGAAATGGCCTTTACCATCTCTTTCCTGCGTTCCCCTGTTGCGTTGAATCTTCTTTCCATGCTGTTTGCCCTCCTTTTTTTGTGGTACTACATTAATCACTCAAAGTGGTAAAAATAGCAAGGGAAACTGCAGGAAAAATGTTACAATAAAAAGTCCGGGAACTGGGCGTAGTACACAATGCCCGCAAGCACGAAATAGGCGTTCGGCAGCGCGATGCCGTTCCCCCACATTTTGTATTCGGCACTATCCGAGTGGGGGTTTTTCAGCCATTTCACTATCTGCCTGTCGGTCTTCGGCTTTTTGGAAGTCCCCATGATCTTCCGGTGGGTCTCAAAGACCTCCCGCCAGAACGCCAGCTCATCCTCTGTGGGGTCCTCCGTGCCAAGGCCGTCACACCACCAGTCCGGGAAGCCCTGCAGCCTCGCGCATTCTGTAGGCGTCAGCCTCCTCACGATGTAGTCCGGCTCCTCCTTCAGATCGTTGATGACGGGCGGGTCCTTATAATCAGTAGCCACCAGCGTGTTCGCCAGCTCCCTCTCCGCCCGCGTGAAATGGGAATTCTTGCTCGTGCAGTAGGTCGGCTGCGCCACGGCGTGGCGGTCCGTTGCATCCAGCGTGAAAGAAACATCCTTATTGATGCCGCTGCCCTGCGGCCCGTTTTTGTCGTCCCGCCCGATCATGGAGCCCTGGAGGACGAAAGTCTGCATCTGCATGTTCCGGGTCGCCATCAATGCCCCGGACTTCCCGTGCAGGTCGATGACTTCGTCCCTCTGGTTGATGTGGAACGCCGACATCCCCTCCGGCTCCACCACGGCGATCCCTCCCTGGTTCGATGAGGGATTGCCGCAGTTGCAGTCCAGCGTCCGGGCAGTTGCCGCCTCGTAAAATCCACTGTGGGGATTGTCGGACTTCATGGCGTTGCTCTCCTTGGAGCAGATGCCGTAAGCCTGCACTGGCACGAACACCGTCTGGTCGTTATTGCAGGAGAGCGTCGCCGATTTATCCTCCTGGACTAAAATGCCCTTGCCCCCGCCGGATTTTCCAGCCCTCACCTTCATGGTCTTGGGTGTGTCCGGCTCCGCCACAAAAGGCTGGTTGTTCCCGCCCATCCCGTAGATGGCGCTGACTGTAGGCGCGGTTTCCAGCGGTCCCGTGTAGCGCGTGTCCTGCGAATGGTTCTCAAACATTACCGCCGCAGGCACCGTCCCGGCGCGGAGCGTAGGCGAGGTTTCCTCTTCATAGCCGATGCCCCGCGCCTGTGCGGAATGCTCCGTGCAGAAGCCTGCCGCATCCAAAACACACGGCGGGTGGTGCGCCTCCGCCCGCAGGGTGCAGGCAGCGTCCTCCATCACGTCCATCCTCTGCCCGCCCTGGTCGCAGAGGCAGGTCACTCCTTCCCGGACGCCGCCTGCCGCTCCAGCGCCTTCCTCAGTATGGCGGGCAGCTCCTTGCCACGCGCGGAAGCCCTCCGCAGAATACCCAGACACGCCTTCGGACTCAAATAATATTTTTCCGGCACCCCACCCTGCAAAATCTGCGACAAGGTAGATGCGTTTCCTTCGCTGGGGGACTCCCCACAGTTGCGCTAATGTAAAGCGAAAAATAATGTAAAGTCGCCTCCTTCAAATGCCAGATATGC
>NZ_SRYA01000118.1 GCF_004793545.1 Petralouisia muris
TAATTCCCCCATGAATGGGGGCTAGGGGGCTGAAGTGTCGAAGACACTTTTTTATCCTTAGACTTTCCTTAGACTTTTCATAGAGAAATCCTATACCTTTTTGATACCATATTCAGCAAGGAGGTAAATTATATGATTTCTATGATTGCTTTAATTATTTCTTTGATTGCCCTTGCTGTCTGCTTTTTAGTTGCTATCAATGGAATTTTAAGCGACGGAATAAAAGGGTTACGACAAAAGGGAAAACCTATCATAGCCGCTTTTATTGTCTATGTATTATGCTTTTTAACTTTTCTTTTCACACAGTAATGGAGGTGCAAAATGTTACAGGTTAATAATGTGAATTTAGAGGTAGGCAATGCTGTTTTGCTCCATAACATCAACATTACATTAGAACTGGGAAAAATATATGGTGTTCTTGGTTCAAACGGCGCGGGCAAAACAACAATGTTTAAGTCAATGCTGGGACTGACAGACTTTACCGGGGAAATTCTTTCTGATAATCAGCCTGTTTCCAGCCGTTTATTTGGAAGTCTGATTGAATATCCCGCGTTCTATCCTAAATTGACCGCAGAAGAAAATCTACGGTTACATGCAAAATATTTGCAGATCAACAATCCCGATATTAGGACAGCACTGGAACAGGTAAATTTGTGGGAAGCAAGAAACAAACTTTTTTCGCAACTTTCCCTTGGTATGCGTCAACGGCTGGGCATTGCACGGGCTTTTTTGGGGAACGTAACGTATTTGTTGCTGGACGAACCAACAAATGGGCTTGACCCTATGGGAATAAAAGAAATCCGGCTTCTTTTGAAAGAACGGCTAAAATCGCCAAATCACTGTATTTTGGTATCAAGTCATAACCTCACAGAGATTGCGGCTATTACCGATTGTCTGATCTTCATTAAGAATGGGCGTATTGTAGAAATTTTAGAAAACAGCTATAACGAGCAGGAATTGGAAGCCCTCTATGAAAAAATAATGACTTCCAGTGAGGAGGGTGTCTGATGATTACATTGATAAAAAATGAATTTTACAAACAGAAGCGGGAATGGTCTTTCTTATTTCTCTTGATGCTATCTTTGCTTCCGGTATTAACAGGAGGGGCAGGAGCTATTTTTAATGACAGCACAAAAGCATTGACTGATCTATTCTTTTTTATGAATAATCAGTTTGCAATGTTTTTCCCAATGGTCTTGTTCATTCTTGTGGGCTTTTTGTTTTATCAAGAGTATAAAAACAAAACTTATATCAACTGGATAACTTACGGATACCCGAAATATAAATTGTTTTTAACCAAAGTTCTGGTTGCCCTTATAATCGGTACTTGTTTTGCATTGATGCTTCTGTTTCTGTTTTTTTGCTTGATTTTCGGTTTACAGATTACAGGAAAAACCACCGCAGACATTTCCGAACTTCTGACGATAACCACTGGTTTTCTGTTGGAAACTGCCATAATAATTCCTGTAACTGTTTGTGCGGGAGCAATCGTAATCAATTTAAGCAGAAACATTATTATAGCGAGTGTAACGGGTGTGATATATGGGTTTGTATCTTGCTTCTTCATTGGTTCAGAAATCGGATTTATTGTGCCGAATGGATTTGCATACCGGATCGCATTATACTTCTCTGACAAATCATCTTATTACGACAATCCTGTTAGAGCTACAATAGGTGGCAGCATTATTTCGTTACTTGCATTTATTATTCTTCTGTTGATTGGAGTAGGGCTTTTTGCTCATAAAAGAAAAATAGAAAGTTAATCTGCCGTACGACGGCAAAAGAAAAAAAGCCGTCGTCCAGCAGAGGTATTTTCACACGCTTATTCTTAAACGGCGGCTTTTGAGAAATCAAAGCCGCCGTTTTTTTACCCTCTAAAGAAATGACGCGGTTTCACTAATAAGAGCGGCGGCTAAAGGAGGTAGCCGCCATGAAGCACATAGCTTATCGACAAAATCCGACGGTCATTGACACATTAAAAAAAGCCCGTCCACCACCGGGGAAAATTACGCCCATAAGTATGAACTGTCTAATCATCTTAATAAGTTTTTTAGTACCTTTTTTCCTGTCCGCTTTTTTTGTGGGCAGGCTTTTTTTGCGCCTTTTGGTTTTCTTAAAAAGCTGCTTGGAAAGCGCAACAAAAGAGCCTTTTCCATACGGATAGGGTGTGAAAGGGGACGGAAGGACAAGCCTTTTGTCTTTTACACCACGAAGGAAGGAGGTGAACTCTATGGAGCTATCTTCTTCTGAAATGAAAACTATCCAACATCAGTATGACGCACTTGCGAAAAAAGTCCTCAAAGGCGAAGCAAGAAGTTATTACCGGGAGCTTTCCAAACGCGCCGCCCTTGAAGTGAATTTTTCGGAAATGAGCGAAGCGGAACTCTTACAGCTCTACACGCTGGACGAGTACGAGAGCGATTACTACCGCTTTGAAGTGTCCGGCTATGATGTGCTTGTGAAAAATGAGCTGCTTGGCGAAGCCTTACAAGCCCTGCCCGAAAAGAAGCGTGACATTATCCTTTTGTCATACTTTTTGGATATGAGCGACGAGGAAATAGGCGGTCTGCTGAATGTTGTGCGCAGTACGATTTTCCGGCACAGGAAAACCGCGCTTGAAAAAATCAAACTGTATATGGAGGGAAAAACAGATGAACAGAAATAAAAAATCCGTTGCCCTGTTGCCGTTCCCTGTTATTGCAGCAGCGGCGGGCGGCGACACGGAAGCCATGTGCGCAGTCTTGAAGCATTACGAGGGTTACATAGCGACACTTTGCACCCGGACGCTGAAAGACGACGCGGGCAATACTTATTCCTACGTTGACGAGGAAATGAAGAACAGGCTGCAAGTGCGGCTGATTACCCGCACCCTTGCCTTTAACGTAGGCTAAACACAGGCTGTCCCCAGCGGGGCGCGTCCCCCTTTCCGCGCTTCCGCTTATGGGCTGCTTGTCGTTTCACCGGGGCATACCGCCCAGCGCGGTATGCTTCCGTGAGCCGACAAGCTCTTAATTTTGAACCTTGACAAAGAAAGCGGCGCAAGATAACGGCGGCGCAGCATAGGGCAGATCGGATACGTCCCTTTTGCGCCGAGCCATACGGCGGGTGCGCCATGACGCTATTTCGGCGGGGTTTTCTATTCCCCGCTGGAATAGCCGAGCGACCAACACCGCGCCGGGGAGCAAGTTTAGCAGCTTGCGGGCGACGACAGCGCAGAATATATAATGATACTCCCTTACCGCCACAGTCCGAGCGTTCAAAGCGTCGCAGGCAATGGGTAGGGCTGCATGAGAACCATGCAGGGGTGAAACTCCCGTGAGGTTATGCTGCTAACCGTCCGATTTAAGCCTTTTTCACTATTAACCATTTACCCATTTTTTGAAAGGGGGATTTATAGAATGAACAATGCTGATGTGCCTATTTGGGAAAAATACACGCTTACCATTGAGGAAGCGTCAAAATATTTCCGCATTGGGGAAAACAAACTGCGGAAACTTGCAGAGGAAAACCCTACGGCGGGCTGGGTAATCTTGAACGGCAACCGTATTCAGATCAAGAGGAAACAGTTTGAAAAAGTCATTGAGACGCTGGACGCAATTTAGCGAAAAAGATAGTGAAAAAGAGCCTTGAATGTGCTATAATAGATGTAGGCATATCAAGGCTCTTTCCGACACGGAAAGGAGCAAAAACAATGTCGGAGAAAAGACGTGACAATAGAAACCGCATTTTGCGTTCGGGAGAGAGCCAGAGAAAAGACGGGAGATATGCTTACAAATATACCGATACTTTTGGTAAAGTGCAATTTGTCTATGCGTGGAAGTTAGTGCCTACGGACAAGACCCCAGCCGGGAAGCGTGACGACATATCCCTTAGAGAAAAGGAAAAAGAGATACAGAAAGACCTTGACGACGGGATAGACACAATCGGAAAGAAAATGACTGTCTGCGAGCTTTACGCAAAGCAGAACCGCCACCGGGGGAATGTAAGGCATAACGCCACAAAGGGGCGCGAACGGCTGATGAAGCTGCTGGAAGCGGACAAACTTGGTTCCTGCCCTATTGACAGTGTGAAGCTGTCCGACGCGAAAGAATGGGCGTTGCGCATGAAAGAAAAGGGAATATCCTATAAGACCATAAGCAACGACAAGCGTTCTCTGAAAGCTGCTTTTTACACAGCGATACAGGACGACTGTATAAGGAAGAACCCCTTCGACTTCCAGCTCAACACCGTGATCGAGGACGACACAGAGCCAAAAGTACCCCTCACAGCGGAACAGGAAGAAAGCCTTTTATCCTTTATGCAAAGTGATAGCGTCTATCAGAAATACCGTGACGAGGTTATCATACTGCTGGGAACGGGGCTTAGGATTTCCGAACTCTGCGGGCTGACTGAAACCGACCTTGATTTTGAAAACCGGGTAATCAATGTAGACCACCAGCTTTTACGGAGCGCAGAAACAGGCTACTACATAGAGAAGCCCAAAACGCAAAGCGGTATCAGACAAATTCCAATGAGTGAAAAAGTGTATGAAGCGTTGGGGCGCGTGTTGGAGAACCGCAAAGGAACGAAGCAGATCACCATTGACGGTTACAGCAATTTTCTTTTCCTCAACCGGGACGGTTGCCCGAAAACGAATGTGAATTATGCTACCATGTTTCGGGGACTTGCAAAGAAGTACAACAAGTGCCATGAGGAAGCGTTACCCAAAGTAATGACACCCCACACCCTACGCCATACGTTCTGCACCAACTTAGCCAATGCGGGTATGAACCCGAAAGCGTTACAGTATATCATGGGACATTCCAATATCACCATGACACTGAACTATTACGCACACGCAACTTTCGCTTCCGCAAGGGCTGAAATGGAAAGGTTGATCGCATAGCCGCCAGCAGAATTTACTACTTTTTTTACTACCATTGAGAGGGAAAACCTAAAAGGTTTTGAGGATATATGAGAACTTCTCCCCATATCTAAAATGTCGGGAAAGCCCGAAAATACGGGCTATACCGACATATAAGAACTTCTAAAGAGATAATCTAAATTCACCCATAATTTTAGATTCAAAAACTAAAGCAATACCAGATAATAACGAAAGAGCGCTAACTACCATCATAACATATTACGAGTGCAATAAGGAGTTGGCATGGCTTTTTGTTAAAGATATACCAGTAAAGGGATTAGATGAAAAACCAATTAAGGGCAAAGCAAAAGTCAATGAATATATTAGACATAGACCAAGTGACGATGTAATTGAATGCTTTACACACGAATGTGAAGCGTATTGGACTGCGCTTATTAATACATGCCAAGACGCTTTTAGTGTAGAAGCTGGCATAGGAAAATATAGAAATAAGGATGGAGGGCATGTGTTTTTTAGACCAGTATCTTTAATTCCCTTTACAAAGGCTGTGGTACGAATAAAGGAAAAAGAAAATTTGGAATATAAAGATATTATTAAAAATTTCTCTTCTAATGTGTTTTGGATTCAAAATGATATATGGAGAAAAATAATTTGGGATGATGTGAAGAAAAATATGATTATGGGGAATGCGAAATTGATAGAATTAATTTTCCTGTATTCCTACGATGGTTCTATTTTAACTGAAGCAGAGAAAAAGAAAATAGTTAAAGAGCTTGAAAGTAAATGGGATTATCATGAAAATGACATAATGGAAATTTTTTTGAATCGTTTATCTGGAGTGTGATTACGCACATAAAAGAGAAAAAATTTAAAAAATCATAGTTTTTTGCTGGTTAAAGACAGAACGGAGGTCATGCAGTTGATGATATCTTTGAAAATAGAAACGCTATTAGAGGGTAAAGTGGTAGAAAGAAATAGAGTTGAATATAAGGAAGGATGGAATCCTTCTGATATTACACATTCTATCTGCGCATTTGCTAATGATTATGCAAATGTGAATGGTGGATATATTGTTATAGGCGTGGAGGAGGATAATGGTGTTCTGATTTTGCCGCCCAAGGGGGTTCCGAAGGAACTTTTAGATAGAATATAACAAGAAATTTTTCAGTATTGCAACTTGAGCCACGCTATATTCCACAGATAGAAATTGTAAATTATCCAAATAAGGATACACACTTACTTTATCTGAAGTGTTCGCCGGGTGATGCTGGTCCGTATAGAACTCCTAAGGATGTATATTCCCCAAAGACAGGTGATAAGCCGGATAAGACAATGTACTATTGGATAAGACCAGCCTCTTTGGCAACGATTGCCAAACAGGGAGAAATTGCAGAATTATTTGAAAAGTTCAATGCCATTCCGTTTGATGATCGTGTGAATCGCAAGGCAAATATTGATATTATTAGAAGGGGATATCTAGAAGATTTTTTAAGGGATAGTAATAGCTCATTATTGATAGAAATAAACAATAGAAATATGGATGATTTATTGTTAGCCTTAGAAGTGGCGAATGAGACAGATACGGATTTAGAATTAAGAAATATTGCAATATTAATGTTTGCTGAAAGACCGGATAAGTTAATATCTGGAGCACAAATTAATCTTGTTAGGTTTAATACGAAGGAAGCGGAAGCAGGCAATATTATGTTTGAAAAAACATTTACCGATCCGATATGGAAACAGATAACAGATGTATTAGATTATATAAAAACAAATGTTATAATTGAGAAGACTGTCAAAATTGAGAATCAGGAGAAATCTGTAAAATGCGTGAATTATCCGTATAATGCATTGGAAGAAGCGATTGTTAATGCGGTATTTCACTAATTCTATAGAGAGGATGTTCCAGTGGAAGTGCGGATATATATTGACCGAATTATGATCATAAATTTTCCAGGTCCTGATGGATATATGGATATGGAAAAGTTCGCTGCAGGAAAGGTGAGGGCACGAAAATATCGAAACAGAAGAATTGGTGAATTTTTTAAAGAGATAGACCTTTCTGAAAAGCAAGGGGCTGGTATACCTAAAATTTTGAATGCATTATCAAAAAATGGTTCTCCCAAACCTTTGTTTGAGACTGATGAAAGAAGAACTTATTTAGAAACAACAATTTTTATTAGGGAAGGGTTTGATGAAAGCAGAAAAATGTCCGATAAAATGTCCGATAAGGAAAAGGATAGGATGAATATTATCATAATGTATCTCGAAAAACATTATGAAATATCAAGTGGCATTGCGGCAGATTTATTAAATGTAGAGAATAAAACAGCAAGCAGACTATTGAATAAGGCTCAAAAATGTGGAATTGTCCGAGGTGAAGGGAAAAATAAGACTAAAAAATATGTATTGCCGACAGAGGATAATTTGTGAAGAGGAAATAGGAGGTGCGTGGTACGATGGCGGTTCAGTTTGAACAAATAAAGAAGATATTGAATCGAAGACATTTAAGTGAATTTTCACTTGAACAGTTATTTACAGATATTGGGTTATATGAAGATGTATTAATAGATTGCTTTCCAACAAAGACATCGCCAACATATATATCAGAGGATAATTTGGTTGAAGAATTGATCGTAAGTGATGATGTGGTAGCGTTTAATGAATTATGGGCAAGTAAGGAGCCCGTCTTATTGCCATGCCCATGTTGTGGTAAAGTGAGATGACCTTTAATTTAAAGCCGGCATATAAACCAAAACAGGAAGATAAATCTAAATATTTGCCAAGTGAAACTAATGTCTTTGAGAAACAACATAAGTATTGTCTAGGAAGAAATGAATTGGGTATAGTTGATAATTTATTGAAAAACAAAGAGAATTGGGATGAGTTTTGCAAGGAAAGAGCTGATGATTGTAAGAATACTATACGTGCAACAAGAGACCTAAGAAAAGAAGGAAATTGTTCTTTGGATTATAGTCACCGATATATATTGGATTTTATTATACTTGAACCAGAAATTGCTTATAATGATCTTCCAGATAATATTAAAAAAGTTGTTTGTGGCGAGACAGAGAAGGATGAGGGAGAATTAGAATTTGTAAATGCGTATAATAAATTGATGCATTGTCTGATTATTCGAAAAATAGGTCAATTCCCATCCCAAGCAGAATCACAGTTATTGGGCACTTCAAAATATCGTAAGATTCTTGGAGATAAATATAAGGATTACACGTTAGGCATTCAGCTAAATGCCAGTGGTGTAGGTGCTGGGGCATTAGTGTATCTGCGTCGGATTTTTGAAGGTCTTCTTGAGGAATCGCATCAACGATGTGTCGAATTAGAAAATTGGGATGAAAAGATATATAAGGATTCGCATGTAGAAGAAAAAATAAAGTTGGTTGAAGATAGAAACGAAATTTTAATTCCACAAGAATTGCAGGCGATACGCAAAAAATTTTATGGAGCATTAAGCAAAGGAATTCATCAGCTTTCTGAGAATGAATGCAAAGAGTTGTTTCCGGCATTTAGATATGTAATTGAAAGTGTTTTGGATGCAAGGATGGCAAAAATTGAACATGATAAAAAACGAAATGAAATGATAAAAGTGATTAATAGTATTAAAAGTTAAATTGTTGCTGACTCTTTGCTGGGTGGTATTTGAAAAAATAAATCTTGGACTAAATTAGCTCAAGAAATGATGTTTTAGTCTAAGATTTAGTCCAAGAAAATGCTGAAACGCTGAAAACAGACAATGTCATTAACTTAAGGAATCTTTTACATTTGAATTGTAAAAGGTTCCTTTTT
>NZ_SRYA01000119.1 GCF_004793545.1 Petralouisia muris
CCACTCAGAAATAAGCATTTTTTATTCCTCCCCGTCACTCCCATTCATATAACATAATTCTTTTCTGTTTCTTCATGGACTTTCCGAGACTACACTTGATATTTACATTATATCAAATATAGGCGATAATATCTACTTTTTCAGTGCCCTTGTCCTCCTGCCCCAGGGTATTTTAGTCCTTCTACAGCTTATATGAATCAAATTTGCTCATTTCTGGTATCTGACTAACTGTATTTCCACTCTGATTTTACAAACTTAACATAAGATATGACAGCAAGCAGTATACTATAGCCCGCCAACACAAGAAAATACAGGAAAAATCTTGTGCCATACCCCTCAAAGCTCATATTCAGATAATAAAACGGCAGAAACTGTGCTACCTTAGCGTTTCCACGCAGCATATTTACCCACGGAGCTATCATCATGAGCACCACGGCTCCTAAGAAGGAAAGCATTTTCTGTCTCGTAAACAGCATACAGGTGTGAACGAGCAGAACATAAAACAAACACTTGATAAGCCACATTCCATAAATGGTAAAAATTTCTGCCAGAATATGATTTTCTACTATCTGCCCATCTAAATAGGTCAGCACAACACCAGTGCTGCCACCGCCAAAGTAAATCAGACCGACAACTGCACTGAGCAGCAGGAAAACTGCCATATACAATATCAGATAACCGATTGTAAAGATAAATTTCGTCAGATAAATTTTCCTCTTTTTCACTTCGGTGCAAAACAGATTCTTCCATGTATGAGAATCATATTCATTTGAATAAATTTTA
This sequence comes from Petralouisia muris, assembly GCF_004793545.1. Classification (GTDB taxonomy): domain Bacteria; phylum Bacillota; class Clostridia; order Lachnospirales; family Lachnospiraceae; genus Petralouisia; species Petralouisia muris. The sequence goes on from NZ_SRYA01000119.1 coordinate 784, forward strand.
CTTCCCAGATATACTACAAGAATAACAAACAGACCGAGAAACTCTGTCATCTTGAGCATATGGCTGAATACCGATGTCACGCCATAGGGGATATTTTTCTCCAGAGAGTATTCAAGCAATGCTGTTTTCGTGACAAAGGGCTGATACATTTTTTCGCTTAAGTCCTCCTTGATACATTCTTCAAGTGCTTCCCCATATTCCTTATGCAACTTCTTTGCATTTTCCTTCCATGATGCAGTGCTCTGCTTTTCTACGCTTAAAGCATAAACGAAGTTAATGAATAGAAGCACTGCCAGTAAAATCAGATTCGTCCGCAAACTCCATGTCTTGACAAATTCGCTTTTCAACATTTTTCTCATCGTTTCTTCCAACTCCAACTAATTCCTTATACTTAGTTTCCAGCCCTTCTGAATGGATAACCTCTTCATCGACAACACCAGTAATCTCACCCTTTTTTATAAAAGCCACCCGATTACAAAGCCTGTCCATTTCATCTAAAATATGGCTTGATAGGATAACCGTACAATATTTTTCTCCGGTAAGCTGTCCAATCAGTGTCCTCATTTCACAAATCCCATCAAAGTCCAGACCATTCGTTGGCTCGTCCAATATCAAGAGTTCCGGTTGGTTCAATAAGGCTATTGCAATTCCCAAACGCTGCTTCATTCCCACTGAAAAATCACGGTACTTTTTATGTATATCTTCCTCAAGACCTACGAGACGGGTAATATCCACTATATCTGCCTCCGTTACCCCTTGATACATACTAGCGAGAATTTTTAAGTTTTGGTAACCGCTCAACCAATCATACGCCGCTGGAAACTCCAGTAAAACTCCTATCTTTCCCTTTCCCGGCACATGGCATTTTACACTGCCACTGTCTCCCTGCATAAGTCCAGCAAGTATTTTCATCAGTGTTGTTTTTCCCGCACCATTCGGTCCAATCAAACCGAAAACTTCACCCTTCATAATATCAAAACTGATATTATGCAGTATCTTCTGCCTGCCGACACTTTTACATAGCTTTCTTATTTCAATCACTTTTTCTGTCATGCACTCCTCCATTTCGGAACATATGCGAAGAAATCCACGAGTAACTTATTTTTCACATGAACACTCCCTTTACATCTTATATACACAAATCAAAAGATTTGCTACTAAAAACACTGCCCGGACAGCGGCACACATTCTAATTCGGCCTTTAATTCTGTCATATAGGCTAAAAAAGATGACAACAATTTCTACAAAATTAGAGATAAGCGTCAGAAGCACAATATGTATATGTCCGACCAGTGCATAGCTTGTCAGAATGGATAAAATCAAACCAGCCCCGATTCCCATCAGCAGATGCAGATCCTCCACCTTCACCTTTGCACAGAGGAACACAATTTTATATAAAATAAATTCCAACACCCAGAATACAAGCACACACAGCACAAGAAGAATATCAAAAAAGGCAACATATCTATTTTCCAAAACTCCTGTCTCTTTCAGTAAATCTTTAATCTGCTGCATAAGCTGTATATTGTTATTCAGATACCGCTCCAGATACAGACCAAATGCTACCACACTGCCAATGACAAGGCTCAAAATAATTCCTAAGTTAAATGCCTTTTGCTTCATACCTTCCTCCTCTATAAATTAAGTACCTTTTCTCAGTACTTTCTATTTTTTGCTCCATTAACCACATTTATGATGTAACTATTTTTTCTTGCTCATGAAAAATCCCGTCCTCTGCCAAATAAATCTTTTTCATACAGAATTTATCCTCTTTCGTCAAAATCTTCCCGTGATTGATTAACAGCGTAACGGCTCCTTCTTCCTTTCTTTGAAAAAGCTCGCTGACAACCTTATCCTTCATCTGCACGTCCAAATGAGATAAGGTTTCATCTAATATAATTGTCTGCCAGAAATCCCGAACGAACAGTAGAAACAATCCAATTTTCATACTTGTTCCCACGGATACCCTGCTGACTAAATCATTTCCGTCTCCAATTTCCAGTTTCTCTTTGATTTCCTGCTTTTCGTCCTCACTTATATGAATTCCATAATAAAAAAGCATCAAATCTATACTTTCATTTAATGTGAGCCATTTTTCCCCCAGAGAAGTATCTGGCAGAAATAGAACATTTCCCAGCTCACCACTTATCAATCCTGTGGAAAACTTCTCCAATCCGACCAGACAGCGGCAGAAAACACTTTTTCCAACTCCATTTTTCCCAAGAAGCCAGTAAACTTCATTTTCAAATGTATAATTCAAATCTGCAAAGACTTCCTTTTCGCCATATTTTTTTGAACAATCCTTTAACTTAATCATTTCTCTCACTTTCCTTGAGATTATTTTGTACCGTTAATTGATAAACAACCAATACATTTTCTTTGTAACAAGACCCTCAACCAAGCTCGCAACCAACAGCAGGGCAAAGCAGACTAGATAATGATACCGATACTTCCAAATTCTTCCGACATACACCTTTCCTGTCACGTTTTTTTCCTTCCAAAACGACTTGAAATTCAAAAAGGACAAATAGGTAAATAAAATGAAATTTGGTATTTCTAAAACGGCATGTGGTAATAGCAGGAAAAAGGTGTCTCTTACTCCCTGCATACGAAACGATACAACCACCATCCATGAAGTAAAAATCAAATCCTTCAGATACATCAGCGGATAGAGTGGATAAATCAAAAGGTATCCAAGAAAGTTTTTCAGATTATTATAGGCAATTCTTATTGCTTCCCAAAGAGAACCTCTGCCAATCTGTGCCATATCATCTCCGATAAAACTCTCAATATCAAACAACTCTCCAAATACAAAAACAAGTCCTCCTAATAATACCAGATAAATACTGCCATAAATTATAATTTTTTTACACTGTCTTCTCATTGACATCTTCTCCTGCAACCTTTACAATATTTTCGACTTTAACAAACAACACCAGTACTGTTATGCATGCGGTAAAGACACAGCCGTATAGAGGCTGATAACCGTCTAGTTTCCATAGTACCTTTTCAAAAAGAAGCGGTGCCAAATCAAATAAAACGAGATAAAGCATAACCATACGGAACCATGTATGCTCAATCAGCTTCCGGACTTTTAATACGCAGTCGGTTGCACAATAATACCTGTGTGAAATTGCAAAAACGAGAATTAATATATTTATGTACGAAAAGCCAAAATACAAATCCCATGTATGGGAAGTAATTTCTATAATAAGAAGCGGCAGACTTAACAATACATACTTGATAACACAGTTAAATTCCACCGATAACAGAAATTTCTGCATCTCCGTTATTTTCGTAAAATTTAAAAACAGGCTTTTCCCATAGCAGTTATCATAATTTTTCATCTTTTCGTCCTGAACCAGTTCTATATCCACTAAAAAGACTGCAATAAACAAATAAAACGCTATATCTGTCTGTATGAAATATCGCACCGTACATACCAATATGATTTCATACAGAAATTCTAAAATTTCCTGAAACGGCATTCGTAAAAAGAACAATGAATTAACCCGCCGTATCGTTACTTCACTTTTTCCGATAAAAACATCCCGCCTACGGTTGATAAAGACATAATCAAGCACCTCCCGGTGTAAGGTTCCATATAGATACCTTGCATTGACTGCGGTCATAAATAGAAGTACCCACATATTATAATGTATCGTCCATACAAAAACGCAGACACTCAACAATAGTAACAACAGCTTTTTTTCCCGGCTGTATATCTCTAGCAGATAGATATCCACCGCCAGCACCCATATCGCCAGTATTATGGCAAACTTCAGGGAAAATAAAGAATAGAGAAAAACAACAGCCTGAATTACTACAAAAGCAACCAACAGAGCATTTTCCTTCAAAATCTGAAACAGTACAAACCGAAAAAATGTCTTTTTCTTAATCATAAAGGCCGCATTCTTCTGTTGCATGACAGAGCATAATATCGTCGGCTTATTATATATAATCTGAAATGCATTCAATAAAATCATAATGATAAATTCATTCCGGTTCATTAAATATATTTCACAAATTGCCACTGCAATAGTAAAGACCGCCAGACTCATAGCAGATAACGCCTTGAAAAGACTTTCATCATCAATAATTTTTATTTTTTTCTTCCAAACTCCTAATAATACCTGAATCATATGTTTCCTTTATTCCTTAAAAAATAGAACTTGGGCCAAAGTCAGCCCAAGTTTTATTCACTCAACTATCTGATATATACAATAGGATTACCACACGATAGCGAGCTTTTTGCCAACTTTTTTAATCATAGCTTTTGCTGCAACAACAAATCCATAAGAAAGTGCTCCAACACCAGCTACTACTCCAATCAATGAAATGATTGTGAGAATTGTTGAGCCTGTATCAATGATATTGATGATTCTGGTTGCCGCCACTGTGCTAACTCCTAACTGAGCTGTTACTCCAGCAAATGGAATTGCCATACATAGTGTCAAAAGCAATAATGCTACTACTGTTTTTTTCTTATTCATTTGTCAAATACCTACCTTCCTTTTATCATTTTGTACATCTACACTATTACTTAACAGTGTTACATTTTGTCTTGGGTCTTTGAGGCTGATGTAAAATTCCCATGCATGGTGGTGGCCATTTATAAGAATTTTGTTCTACAGCAACAGAACCGACTTTCTTAACTAACTTCAAAGCCTCTTTGGTCTTATTCATTTACTTCACCTCCTGTTCTATTTTGGCTATCACTAGGAGACTCGCACATAATATAATACCTAGACACATATAGGCTATAATTTCCATATTTGTTCCAACCCACCATAAAAATCCAACTAACATCATCAACAATGAAACCAACAGCCTTGATGTCATTTTTGCTGCCTTCAATTCTTCTTTGCTCATGTCAATATTAGGATGATTGACAGTTCCAATAATTAAAATGGAGACACATGCACATACTGTTAATAATGCAAGCAATACGGGTTCCCTTATTATATATTCAGCTGATATAATAATCAATACATATAAAATAAGCGTTCCGATATAGCAGCTACCAAACGTATCTAAATGAAAACCTCCAGTTCTTCTTCTGAGCGAAAAGAAAAAAAGTAAAAACATAATAGTTGGTATTAATTTTCTAAAGCAAATCGCAAGTATCAATATACTTCCTGTCGTTAATATCCCTTCAATGAAACATTCCAAAGAATATAGATATTCATCTCGCTGTATTTCCTCTATTAACTCATTTTCAACAAGCTGGTTTACTAAATACTTAATTGCTTTTGTTATCATGCCTTACCTCCTGCCATACAATATATAATACATTAAATAAATAATCTACCCCCTTCGCAGTATTTAACCTTTTTTTGCAGAATTTGACTTTTTCTACATTAGGGACATCAAACATCAAAATCAATCAAAAAAATAGCCTTATCAGCTCATCATCACTGGTAAGACTATCTAGGGAGTATACAAGAAAACGAAAAAAAATTTTCATCATGTACTATAGAATAAAAACCATTGTATTTTTCAATCACTTGTATCATGTTTTTTATCCCAATTCCATGATTTCTTTTATTCTTTTTTGTTGTTGTATAACTTCCTTCCGAAGTTATTACATGACCATCATAGGTATTCTTTACAGAAAGTACGATATTATCATCTTCTAGAATGAATTTCACCTTAATTACTTTTTCGTTAATACACTTCTGACATGCTTCTATTGCATTATTTAACAGATTAGATAACAATAATACAATATCTTGATCCTCAATTGTCATTTTTGCCAAATTACCAATTTTATACACCATAACAATATCTTGTTCCATTGCCTGAGAATGCTTTTCATTCAGAATTGCATTTACAATCGCATTATTTGTATCAATATAATGAAATTTTTTTAGTACTACCCCTGTCACCTGCTTCATGTATTCTTCTAGCTTATTATATTGTTCTTTATGAAGTAATGATTGGATACAAACAAGTTGATTTTGGTATTCATGACTCAATGCTTGTTGCTGTTTTGTTGCTTCTACCATGGACTCATACAGTGAAAACCTGTGCTTTGCTTCTCGTTCAAATATCCTCCGTTCAAACAATTCGCATTCTTTATTTGCTACATCTTGTAACAAATAAAAAAGCATAATATTCATTCCAACTAACCCGAAAGCAAATACCCAAAATATTTGTTTTTGGGTTTCATTTATCATAAGTTCTGGTTTATAGATGAGTGCAATTATAATATAGATTGTAAAAACTGGAAAAAACATAAATTTAAGCCATGCTGTATCATCTAAAAATTCTAACTGACTTTGTCCCAATGTACTTTTAATTATAATTATCAATAGAAATAATACCATCTTGGTTAGAAGAATCAAAAATCCCTGTGTACTTTGATTCTGATTCATACTTCCTGCTAAGAGCGAACTATCTATAATAATGGTTACATAATCCGCAACTAAAAGAAGACTTTGAAACAAAAAAGCTAACATAAAACTTTTCTTATATGTAATCTTCCAATATAATTTTGTCGCAACTGCAACAATTCCAATCACTATTATTTGTTTCAATAAATATAAATTTCCTAAAAAAATAGCAGGAATATATATTAACATACATAGTAAAACCCAAAATAATACCTGGTAGAACATTTTAATCTTCTTACTTAGGCAAAATGTTTCAAAAAATATTTTGCAACATATCACTTCCAACGGAATTATTATATATCCTGAAATATATGATATCATTACATTGCTCCTTTATAATTTGCAAATATTTTTCTTACTTTTTTATATCGGGGCTTTGCTATCGGCAACTCCCTCCCATCTATCAACATAGCCTTCTGTAACTTCATGTTTTTAACATATTTCATATTAACCAAATAACTTTGATGAATTCTTACAAATTTAGTATTATCAAGACTATTTTCTATATTATTCAACGTGCCATCCAGCCTATAGACTTCGAGTTCATGTTTCATAATATAAAAGCACAATTGATGCAAATTACTTTCGATATATACGATATTATCCTCATTAATATCTTTTGTTCCCTCTTTGAATGGAAACCTATGAATTTTAACAGCATAATGCATTTTTTCTAATATAGCCTCAATACACTCATTTACACTTTTATTAAAATTTGATGAGTTTTTTAGTATGTAACGAATGGCATCTACTCCATATCCATCTAATGCATAGTCGATAAAAGCAGTCACGAAAACAACAAATGCATCCTTGCACAATTCCCTTAATCTCTTAGCGGTTGAAATTCCATCCAATTCTTCCATATTTATATCTAAAAATACTATCTGATATTTTGCCATATCCATGTTAAGCTTCACAAACTCTTCCCCTGAACAAAACAAACGTACTTCATGTTCAACGTTTCTCTCATCAAAGAACTGGCTTACTATTTGTTTTAAATGTTGACCAAACACTTCTTCATCATCGCATATTGCTATTTTCAGCACCACTACTCACCTCTTCATTGCAATTAACCAAACACATAATTTATGTATATCCAAATATTAAGCATATTTCTGTCAAATCACCTCCGTCATTATATCATGATTATTATAAACTTTCAAAAAATACACTTAATATCTGTTCTCCTTTGATACATCATTTTGAAAGATACAAAAGGAGCATTTCAATCAGTTCACCATGTTTGACTTTCCCCATTTTTTAATCCGCTATCCTCCGAAATCCTCTATTCTAAATCACTCTGGTTTTTAACAGTTCCATAATGCAAAAAGTATCTGCAGGTCTTATAAAACCTGTA
>NZ_SRYA01000011.1 GCF_004793545.1 Petralouisia muris
TGACAGATATTGATTATAACGGACATAAGGTAAACCTGGCAGAATATGGGGAAAGCAGGGAGAAGATCTGCAAAAAAGGCAAGAAAAAGCGAAAAGAAGAAACAATCCGGAAAGAATTCTGGTTTCTCACGGATCTGCCGGTCACCAGAAAAAATGTGTCAGGACTGGTGGAACGCGGGAGGATGCGTTGGAAAATAGAGAATGAGGGATTTAACGCACAGAAAAGACAGGGATACAATCTGGAGCACCAGTACAGCAGGAATTATCAGGCAATGAAAAACCATTATTATCTGATTCAGATTGGGCACATGATAAGCCAGTTTATGGAGGCCTGGGAAAAGATATGGAAGAGGGTAAAGCAGAGCAGGGAGCAAAAGCACAAGAGGATACTGGAATCCATGAAGGAGACACCGTTAAAAGAACACAAGGAAGAGATAGGTAAAAAGATACAAATACGGTTTATATAAAGAATAATGGAGAAAGGTGGTGGTGAAGAGGCAGATGAAAACAGAAAGACACAAAAGCAGAGTGCAGGGATTTTATGGCTTAAATAAGGTTGTGCTGATAAAGCAATACGGGAAAATAGAATCCAATGTACTCTGAGAGTATAAGTATAAATTTAAGCGTCAGAGCTGTTTGCTTTTGGGGTTAGGTTGCGGACATAGTCTGCCGTATGGTATAATCAAAACTAAAAGTTAATAGTTACAGGGGTAAAAATATGCGAAATGATATTTTAAGCAATTTACAGAAAGAAATATATGATAGGTGTCAAAGAGAAACAAATAAATTTGGGATGGGATGTTACTATCATATTGTTGCAGTGGTAAAAAATGCAGAAATTTTGGCAGATAAATATGGAGCAGATAAAGAAGTTGTTTTGATTGCGGCTTGGTTACACGACATTGCTTCCATTACAGATTATAGTTTATATGATTTACATCATATACATGGGGCAGAAATGGCACATAGCATTTTAAAAGAATATAGTTACGATAGCATAAAAATTCGTATGGTACAAGAATGCATTAAAAAACATAGGGGTAGTGTAAATTTAGAGAAAAATAGTCTTGAAGAATTGTGTGTGGCTGATGCTGATGCAATTTCGCATTTTGATAGTGTTCCCAGTTTGTTGTATCTAGCTTATGTTCAAAAAGGAATGGGGATTGAAGATGGTAAGGAGTTTGTAAAGAATAAATTAGCGAGAAGCTTTCAGAAATTATCTACAAAAAGCAAACAGCACTATCAGAATAAGTACGAAAAAGTAATGGAAATCTTAAATTGACAATTTTTGGTTTCCTGCTTAGAAAAGGACATTCTATGGGAATTATTATATGTGGTTTAAATGGAACTAGTTTTCATCAATATATCTCGTTGCATACCTCTAATCCCCTCAATGTTTTTTGAAGAATCAAGGGGCTGGTTTAATAAAAACTTGTTATTGGATCAAAGAACCATTTTATCGCAATGGAAAAATCATCTGTTATCTCATCTATCACATCAATTACCAGTTCCCTGTATTTCCGATCCAATCCGCAAACTCCAGAGACAGCAGCTCCTCATCCATTCCGCAGGCAATCCGGGAGCAGCAAAAAGTCGAGGGTAAGATGCTACTCTGTATAGCAGCTTTTACCCTCGATAAAACCTATGCTCTGCCACTTATTTATTTTTCTTCGTGAAACAACCCTATTTGGCGGCCCCCTCAGCTTTTACGAGTTCTCATAATTGTGGTTAACGATTCACACCATCTCACTTCTCTATCTCTTCTGGCAAAATTTTTTATATCCGATGAAACTTAGCCTCCAGATACCCCACCGCTTTCTGAAAATCTCCATGCAAAGGCGCCGTCAACTCTGTGCCGTCTGTAAACTTTATCCTGGAAGCATGAAGCAGCTGGAAATGGATCTTCAATTTCCTTGCAAACCATATATTCACCTGCTTCTCTCCATACTTTCCGTCCCCCACAACAGGATGCCCCAGAGAAGCCAGATGTGCCCGTATTTGATGGGAACGCCCGGTAATCAGCTTTACCTCCAATAGCGTATAAGATTGGCGCTCTAAGGTAAATACTGCTTTTGGAGTATATTCCGTCTTAATATATTTTGCATCAGGCAGTTTCTGTTTGGAAATGATTACCTGATTTTTCTCCTGATCTTTTAACAGCCATCCTTCTGCCAGACTGTGCTCTGCAATCCGCCCTTTTACCAGGCATAAATAATACTTTTCCACCGAACGGTCATTTAGCTGTTCTGCCATATTCTGCAGACCTTTCAGACTCTTTCCGGCAATCAGAAGACCTGATGTGTTCCGATCCAGCCGGTTGCAGACAGAAGGACGGAAGGTCCGCAGATCGGATTCTGTGATTTTCTGCTGCCTTAATAAATAACCTATGATATATTCATTAGCGGAAAAATCTCCTGCTGCTGCTTTCTGCGAAAGCATTCCCATAGGTTTGTTGATTACCAGTATATCCTCATCTTCATAAATAATGTCCAAAGGGACATATGGATACTGACTGATAACATCTGCTGTCTTACCTGAGAATTTCTGAAAAGTCTCATCGGACAGGAATAATTTCACTTCATCACCCAACTTAAGCTTCTCAGAGCCGTCTGCTTTGTTTCCATTTAATGTTATATTTTTCTTTCGAAGCATTTTATAGATGAAACTGTTCGGCGCCTCTGACAACAGTTTCTTCAAATATTTATCAAAACGCTGGTCTTTTTCATTTTTCCCAATCTTGAACTCCTGCATCATTCCTCCCTTTTTCCAAAACAAACAACCCACTGTGCCACACTAAAGCTCAGCAATAATAATCTACTTTCCCAAATGTACGATACCACTTTTGAATTATTTCACCACTTCTTGCCTCAACAATACCTTGAATGTATTTTAATTTCCTGTCTGGAATTTTGGAATTATTGTTACATAGCAAACTTTTACCCGTTTTGGTAATCCAGATTTTAGTTGCATTTGAAGAAGGAATCCCTTCTGATACATGTACATAAACTGGCTCCAATGGATCATTTTCATTCATCCAAAAATACACAACATACGAACCAATTTTAAAAATTTGAGGCACTATCAAATCCTCCTTCTCGCGCAAGCTCAATAATAATGTGCGCCGCCGATTCTAAAAACTCCTGAAATTTTTCAAGATCATTTTTGGTAAATCCTTCATTATTTTTCCACTCATATTCAGGCAAATAACATTCTACAGATTGAAAACCTCCGAAAACCGGTCTTTCAATACATACTTTTACATGCTCTTTCCCATTCATATTTAATATTTCAGAATGCACAATTTCCGTATTATCATTTAAAGTCATAAACGGATATAACATAAATCTTAATCCTCCTCCCTCTTCGTCTGCAAAGCCCCTTTTCATCATCATCTGCTATTCTTTCCCTTATGGACATTTCGAATCGTCTTACGCTTTCTGGAAGCTTCTGAAGGTTTCCGCCTTTCTTTATCTGGCTTATATTCTTCTCCCTTCCTGGGCCGGATCAGGCATTTTTTGTCAAATCCTATCAAATCCTGCCTTCCGGTCTTCACCAGGGCTTCTTTCACCAGAGAATAATTCTTCGGATCCCGATACTGGATCAAGGCCCGCTGCATGGCCTTTTCGTGAGGATTATGAGCCACATACACCGGCTGCATGGTGCGCGGGTCCAATCCTGTATAGTACATACAAGTGGAAATCGTAGAAGGCGTTGGATAAAAATCCTGCACCTGCTGGGGCATATATCCCAGCTCCCGCAGAAATTCCGCCAGTTCCACTGCCTCCTGCAGGGTGGAACCAGGATGTGAGGACATCAGATAAGGCACCAAATACTGCTTTTTTCCAAGCTTCTGATTCATCGCCTGATATTCCCGGGCAAATTGATGATACACGGACGCTTTCGGCTTTCCCATGCACTGCAATACTTTATCGGAAATATGCTCCGGCGCCACCTTCAGCTGTCCGCTGACGTGATGCTGGCACAACTCCTTTAAAAATGTCCGGTCTGAATCCGCCAGCAAATAGTCAAAGCGGATGCCGGAACGGATAAATACCTTCTTTATCCCCGGCAGGCTGCGCAGCTTCCGAAGCAGAGACAAATAATCCCTGTGATCGGCTTTTAAATTTTTACAGGGGTTTGGAAACAGGCATTGTTTCCCTGGACAGATGCCCTTTTTAAGCTGTTTTTCACAGGCCGGAAACCGGAAATTAGCAGTTGGGCCACCCACATCATGAATATATCCTTTAAAATCCTTATCCTTGATCAGTATTTCCGCTTCTTTTATCATGGATTCATGGCTTCTGGACTGAATAATCCGTCCTTGATGAAAAGTCAAGGCACAAAAACTGCAGCCGCCGAAGCATCCCCGGTTGCTGGTTAGGCTGAATTTCACTTCAGAAATGGCTTCCACGCCACCTAGCGCCTTGTAAGAGGGATGATACGTGCGCTGATAGGGCAGATGGTAGATATCATCCAATTCCTGCCGGGTCAGCGGTTTTGACGGCGGATTCTGCACCACATAAATCTGATTGGGATATTCTTCTGCCAGGCGTTTTCCTGAAAAGGGATCGGTATTGCAGTATTGGGCGTAAAAGCTTCTGGCATAGCTTTCCTTATCCTGCCTTATTGTTTCAAACTCCGGAAGAAATACAGCATCATATATATCCTCTTTTTTTCGGGTCTTATAGACTGTCCCATCTACAAAAGTAATGTCTTCCACTGCAATTTTGCTGTCCAGCGCTTCCGCCAGCGCAAGGATGCTGCGCTCTCCCATTCCGTACATCAAGAGGTCTGCGCCGCTGTCCAGCAGAATGGAACGCTTCACTTTATTGCTCCAGTAATCATAATGTCCCAGCCTTCTCAGGCTGGCTTCCACTCCGCCCAGAAGCACAGGTGTTTTCTTATAGGACTGCCGAATCAGATTCCCATATACTACAGAAGCGTAATCCGGCCGTTTTCCCATCACCCCTCCAGGGGTAAAGGCGTCTTTTTCCCTGGGACGTTTCGAAACACTGTAATGATTCACCATGGAATCCATATTTCCGCCGGTTACCAGAAACGCCAGACGGGGTTCTCCATACAGCTCTATGCTTTTTTTATCCTTCCAGTCCGGTTGGGAAATAATTCCCACGGTATAGCCGTGGGCTTCCAGCAAACGGCTGATGATGGCATGGCCAAAAGAGGGATGATCCACATAGGCGTCCCCAATCACATAGACAAAATCAAATTGTGCAATTCCCCGCTCCTGCATATCTTTCCTGCAGACAGGCAGAAAATTTCCATCCATAGTTACTCCTTATCCTTTCCGCCAATTGACAACAGAGCCTTTTTCATTTTTACGAAAAACTGCTGTTTCTATTTTCGCTTATCTGTCAGCAAGCACCTGACGGTAGTCTGTAATATAATAATCTGCCAATTCCCGCTTTTCTTCCCGCTGCGCCGCTGAAAACTTATCCTCCACAGCGCAGACTTTCATTCCTGCATGTTTTCCAGCCAGGATTCCCATAGGAACGTCCTCAAACACCAGACAGCGCCCCGGCTGCACCCCAAGGCGGCTGGCCGCTTCCAGATAGACGTCCGGCGCAGGTTTCCCCTGCTTTACTTCACATGCTGTCACGATTTCCTGAATATAGTCGTCAAAATGAAGGGACAGAGCCACAGCTTCCACCAGCTCTCTGGAATTGCTGGTGGCAATGCCCACGGAAATCTTATGTTCCTTACAATACTTTAAAAATTCTTCTGCGCCAGGCTTAAAGGGCACTTCGTATGTATATTTTTCAATTGCCATTCTGTTCCATATTTCCTTCAGCTCTTCCACGCTTTCCGAAAGATGAAATAATTCTTTGGTATATACTGCCGTTTCTGTAAAACTCATACCCTCAATGTCCCTCTGGTAAGTTTCTGGCAAGGTCAGCCCCCGCTTCTCCAGAAATTCCACGTCAATGTCATGCCACAGCCACATAGAATCCACCAGCGTTCCATCTAAATCAAAAATCACCGATTGTATCTTTTCCAGCATCTTTTCTGCTCCCTGTATCTGTATCAAAATATTCCAGGCCGTATCCTCTTGGTCTGTCTGTAGTAAGAAAGTCCTTAATTTCATCTTCCACATCCTCAAAATCAGCAGCTTTTGCAGGATCGGCTGATGCTCTTATTTCCTCAGTTTTCTTGTTGCCAGAAGATTTGGCTTTTTCTTTTACTTTTTCCGTTGCTTCCTCCTCATCCGGAAGATTCTGATACTGGGCTGTTTTCGTAAAAGCAATATGCTCTTCCTGCAGACCCATGGTCTTTTTCAGCAGCTTTTCCATCAGCGCTTTCTTCTTATCCTTGGGTATCACCGAATTATTTGCAGTCTTTTTTGCCTCCGCCATAAAATTTCCCATTTTATTCAATTTCAGCTTTTCTACATCTTCCTTCGTTTTACAGGATTTTAACTGCCGCCTGTAAGCTTCCCGCTCCTGTTTGATCTCCTGATATTCCCGGTAAGCGTCCGGTTTGTTCTGTTTTAAGTATTCCTGCTCCTCTGGCGTCAGCTGGCCGCCGGACTTTAACTTTGTGTCAATGGACGCCATTTGATTGCTCTTTCGCATCTGCTCTGCATCCTCCCGGTACTGCTTGAGCTGGCGCACCAGCGGATCCATATCTGCCAGACGTTTTTGCTGTGCCTGTTCCTCCCGTTCTTCTTTCTTAAGATCCTGCCTGTTCCTGCCGGATACCTGGAGTTCTTTTTGAACTTTTCCAAAAATTGTCAGCATACCTTCATCCCCTTTCTCTTTTGCTGAAATGACAGTTATGCGGCGCCTTTTCTGAGCTTCTCCAGCTCTTCTTCGGTTAATTTCCTGTATTCTCCAGGCTGCAGGGTTTCATCCAGCTTCAGCTCTCCCATGGCAATCCGCTTTAAATACAATACCTTCTTCTCCACCGCCTCAAACATCCGTTTCACCTGGTGAAATTTTCCTTCTGTAATTGTCAGTTCCACCAGGGAAGCCTCTCCTTCCCACTCCAAAATCTTAAGCCTTGCCGGACGGGTGGGATTCTTTTCTCCAATCTCCATGCCCTGGGCAAATTTCTGTACGTCCTCTTCCGTCACCCTGCCGAGAACTCTGGCAACATACGTTTTCGGCACATGCTTTTTCGGCGCCAGCAAATTGTGGGACAAGGCTCCGTCATTGGTAATCAGAAGAAGGCCCTCTGTGTCAATGTCCAGCCTTCCCACCGGAAATAAGTCCTTTCTCCGGTTTTCCGGAAAATAATCCAGAACTGTTTTATGGCAGTTATCCCTTACTGCGCTGATGCAGCCTGCAGGCTTGTAAAACAGGAAATATTCATGCTTTTGCCAGGAAATCTCCTGTCCCTGAAAGGATACCCTATCGGTAAGCTCCACCTTCTGATTTGGCCCTTCGGGAAGGCTGCCGTTTACCAGAACCTGTTTTTTCCGTATATACTGTTTTACCTGGCTTCTGGTGCCCACTCCCATATCTGCAAGGTATTTATCCAATCTGATCTGCATTCTCTGCTTCCTCCCGTGAAAACTGATAGCTCAGCCGCTTCTCTTCCTGTGAAAACTGATCATTCAGCCGCTTCTCTTCCTGTGAAAACTGATCGTTCAGCCGCTTCTCTTCCTGTGAAAACTGATAATTCAGTCTCTTCTCTTCCAGCCATTTCAGCACCCAGTAAGGATTCACGCTTACTTCTGAGCCATTCTTATCGTTCACATAAATTCCAAGATGAAGATGGACTGCGAATTTCCCCACCGTGCCTTCTTCCTCCCCGTAACCGCTGTCTCCCATAAATCCAAGAAGCTCCCCTGCTTTTATTTCTTCTCCCTCCTGAAACTCCCTGGCATAATCATAAAGATGGGCATAATAAAAATACCCGCCGTTTGGCGCACGTATGCCAATCCGATAGCCTCCCAGCTTCAGCCATCCCACTTTTTCCACGGTTCCGTCTGTCATGCTGATCACGGGATAATGCCCCCGCTCATTGAAAGAAGCCATGATATCTGTTCCCTCATGTCCCCGGTTTCCGCCGTAATTTCGGTCAAACATCCAGGAATTCTCAAAAGAGGTAACCAGTGAACTGTCTTTTGGGGACAAAGGAACCGGAAAATACTCCAAATCTTTCCAGACCGCCTGCTCCATCTCTGACAATTCCTGGATTTTTGACTTCTGATACTGATACAGCAATTCCAGATACTCTTCCAGTTCCCGCTGCCCCTCTTGTTCTGTAAAAAGATAGCCCAACATGTAATCATATCTGGAATATTCGGAATCTTTCTCATAACCGCAAAAAGTCTCAAACAATTCTGTGGGGATTTTTTGCTGACGCAGGAGTTCTCTGATATCTTCCTCCGCCAAAAGGCTGCTAAGCTTCGCAAACTGCTGTATCTGACCGGTAAGGCTGATAAGAAAGCAGACCATTGCAGTAAGAATCAGCAACCATATCCATACCTGCTTTTTCATAGTATCCTTTTAAACTTTTCATTACTCCAAGTATATTATGCGAAGCGTTTTAATAATTCCGAATTTACTTCCAGTTTCTATTATTTGATGCGTTTTCTATTATTTAGCGCGTTTTTTTATTATTTGGCGCGTTTTAAAAACTCCAGAATCAGCTTCCAGACTTTTTCAGTGGAAGAAATACTTAAACGTTCCTCTGGCGTATGGATGTCAAAGTTATTGGGCCCAAAGGAGATAGCGTCCAAATCTTCAATTTTACCAGACAGGATTCCGCACTCCAATCCTGCATGGATGGCCTTAAGCTGCGGTTCCTCCTGAAACAGTTCTCTGTAGACCTCTGCCATCAGCTCCCGCACCGAAGAATCCGGCTTATATTCCCAGGCAGGATAATCGCCGTGCATTTCAAGCTCTCCGCCCAGAAATTCTGTAAGAAAGGCCAAACGCTCCGTTAATTCATATTTTCTGCTGGTAACGCTGCTTCTCACCGAAAAGCACAGACAGAATTCTTCTTCTGTAAGTTCCATAATTCCCGGATTTAAAGAAGTCTCCACCAGTCCCTCTATTTCCATGCTCATATTCTGTACGCCCCAGGGCATGCTACGGAGCATAAACAGAATCCTTATGAGGGAAGCATCTGTCAATATCCCTGTTTTCTTTGGCCCAAGCTCTCTGAAGCAGATTTCAACCCCGGCGTCTGAGCTGCGATATTCCTGTTTCAGCGTTTTATTTAACCTGTCAATCTGAGCCGCCAACTCCCCGCAGTCCTTCTCTGATATAAGAATACATGCAGCTGCTTCTCTGGGAATGGCATTATCCTTGCATCCGCCGGACAGAGTTTCCAGAGAAACAGAACATGACTGCCGAAGCTCATACAGCGCTCTGCCCAGAATCACCACGGCATTTCCCCGTTCTTTGTGAATCTCACTGCCGGAATGTCCTCCCTTAAGCCCTGTCACCTGAATCTCATATCCCATGCCTTCTGCCTCTGTGCGGGAAACAGGCATACGGCAGTCTGCCCGAAGCCCTCCGGCACAGCTTGTAAGGAAGATTCCTTCTTCATCCGAATCAATATTCAGAAGCTTTTTGCCCTTAAGCATGGAAAGATCAATGGCCTCCGCTCCCAACAGGCCGATTTCTTCATCCACCGTCAGCACAACCTCCAGAGGGGGATGAGACAGAGCGTCATCTTCTAAAATTGCCAGCGCATAGGCAACTGCAATTCCGTCATCTCCGCCTAACGTGGTTCCCTCTGCTTTCAGGAAATCACCGTCTACATAAAGCTTCAGCCCGTCTTTTTCAAAATCAATCTCTACATGGTTTTCTTTTTCACAGACCATATCCATATGGCCCTGGATAATTACCGGATCTGATGTTTCATAACCCCTGGAACCATCTTTAAAAATAATTACATTGCTGCTTTCATCCTGAATCCATTTCAGATTATGTTCCTTTGCAAAGGATACGCAATAGTCGCTGATTGCCTTCGTAGTTCCGGAACCATGGGGAATTTTGCAGATTTCCTCAAAATATGCAAACACTCTCTTCGGCTCCAAATTTTCACAAACACCCATTCTCATCACCTGTTCCTTTCGTTTGTTCAGATACAACAAGCAGCAGTGAAACTTATTTTCACGCTGCAAACCTTTAGCAAGCATATTTCTTTTCCTGATTCATAAAATAAACTATGAAAAAAATCATATACCCTGTTATTTTAATTGTATTTCTGCTTTACATTTTAATATTTCCGGAAGAAGCGGTAAGCGCAGCGACCCTGGGCCTGAATCTGTGGTATGAAAAAATGCTGCCCACACTGCTGCCCTTTTCCATCCTCTCTTACATATTAATTCATTCCGGCGTTCTGGACGGGTTTGCCAAGGCAGTTCACCGTCTGCTGAAACATATTTTTCCCGTCAGCAGCGCCGGAATATACCCGTTGACCGCCGGACTTTTGTTTGGCTTTCCCATGGGCAGCAAAATTACTGCCGATCTGGTAACAACCGGTAAAATGACCCGTGAAGAAGGACAGCGGCTTTTTTGTGTCTGCAATAATATCAGCCCGGTGTTCATTGGAAGCTTTATTCTGAATGACTCCCTGAACCGGCCGGATTTGCGGATTTCAAGCTACCTGATTCTGTATACGCCGCCGCTGGTTCTCTATATGCTGCAAAACAGTCGCCGAAGTTTCACAGTGCCTGAGGAAAGCCTTCCTTCTTCAGGGAAACCTCTAAAAAAAACGACATCCATGAGCTTTCAAATCATAGATGCCGGTATTATGAATGGACTTGAAACATTGGCTAAACTTGGCGGTTACATTATCATCTTTGCTATTCTGGCTCAGATGACAATGCTGCTTCCTTTGTCCCATCCAATTCTGAAATGTCTTCTGATTGGATTTACAGAAATCACCAACGGAATTTCCTATACAGCAGGGCAGAACATGGATCTTAGCATCACGTATCCGCTGATGATGGCATATACTGCCTTCGGCGGAATCTCCGGATTCGCTCAGACGGCTTCCATGGTAAAAGAGTGCCGGTTTTCCATGGTTCCTTATCTTCTGACAAAGCTATTCCAGACCATCTCTGCCTACCTTCTTGCCCTCCTGCTTATCCACTGACAATCCCCGGCAGCTGCGCTGCAGAGTTCCTGACGGCAATTATATCTCTGTCACCTGAAGCTCCTGAGGTTTCCCGGCGCTGCCCTCTCCTGAGGATGCATCCGGCTCCTGGCCTTCTGGAAACAGCTCTACACGATTGGCGTTTACTACATCATAGCAGCCCTGCAGGGAGCTCAGAAGATTCTCTGTCCTGGCCTTGGTAGTCTCCATGGCATTCCCAATAATATCCTCTAAAGTCTTCAGTACGCCGTCTGTATACTGAATCGCTCCCATGCGGATATTATTTGCATCATTGGTGGCGTTATCCAGAATTTCCTGGGCCTGGTTGGTGGCAATAACCACTACTTCATTGGCCTGAGCATAGGCCTGCTGCATAATCTGATGCTCACTGACTAATTCGGTAGTCTGCACCTCTGCCTGGGCAATAATGGCGTCTGCCTTGGCCTGGGCGTCTGCCAGAATTGCCTCCTTATTGCTAATGATCTTCTGATAACGCTTAATTTCATCCGGTGTTTTTCTCCGGAGCTCTGACAACAAATCCTCCAGCTCATCTTTATTCACTACAATTTTTGTATTAGAAAGGGGCTGATATTTACAGCTTTCAATATAGTCCTCGATCTCATCAATAATCTGCTCGATTCTGCTACTCATATATGTAACGCTCCTTATATTCAGCTATATTTTGCATAAATTCTTTCTATGAGCTGCTCCGGTACAAAATGGGAAATATCTCCTCCATAAGAAGCAACTTCTTTCACAATCGTAGAACTTAAATATGCATATTCCAGACTGGTGGTTAAAAATAACGTGTCTATCTCTGAATTCACAATCCGGTTTGTCTGGGCAATCTGAAGCTCATATTCAAAATCCGTCACCGCCCGAAGTCCTCGAATAATAATGGAAGCATTCACTTCCCTGGCATAATCAATCAAAAGTCCGTGAAAGGATGTAATTCTGATATTCGGAATATGGCCTGCGATCTCTTCTAACATACTAACACGTTCTTTTATAGAAAACAATGGCTTTTTTGCATTATTAATCAAAACTGCCACCACCAGTTCGTCCACAATCTTTGCCGAACGCTCTATCATGTCAACATGTCCAAAAGTCACCGGATCAAAACTGCCCGGATAAATTGCTCTTCTCATCTGTTTCCCCCGTCACCTGTGCCAAACCGCAGAAATATATGTTTATTGGTTTTATAGGTTTTCTCTTTTGTAATCTGATATCCCAGCTCTTCTGCCTGGGCAAGATCGGTATCTAATGCTGTCTCCACCACAATCAGCGCCTCCTCTTCCAGCAAGGAGGACTCTGATAAGGCGCACAGAACCTCTGTTTCCAGCATCTTTCCATAAGGAGGATCCATAAACACCAGGTCAAACTTCTCTTTTTGATTCATCCAGCGAATTGCAGAAACCGCATCCTTAACAAGCAGTGTGCAGCGGTCTGTAAATTTTGTGAACTTTATATTCGCTTCAATGCAGGCCGCCGCTTTCCGGCTGTTTTCCACAAACACTGCCGCTTCGGCTCCTCTGCTGACTGCCTCTAACCCCATCTGTCCGCTCCCTGCAAACAAATCCAGAAATCTGCATCCGGGAAGCTCAGGATTTAACATATTAAAAAGTGTCTCCTTGATCCGGTCTGTGGTAGGTCTTACCTCCATTCCCGGTACAGTTTTCAACGGAAGGCTCCTGGCGCTTCCTGCTATAATTCTCATTCCTCTACCTCTTTTCAATCACTTTCTGAAAGAGCGTCAGTGCGTTTGCCGCAGAATACTTCGGTTTTATTCTTCCAGCTCCTTTAAAATGACCTTCCGAAGAAGCGTCAGTGCACTTGCCACAGAATATTCCCTGATTTTGCTGCGGCTTCCGCTGTAGAAATTCTTCTCAGTATAAACTTTTCCCCGCAGGCAGCATCCCATATACACCAGTCCCACCGGCTTCTCTTTGGTTCCGCCCTCCGGCCCTGCAATTCCAGTTACTGCAATGCAGACGTCCGCTCCGGCAGCTTTGGCTCCGCCTTCTGCCATTTCTGCAGCCGTCTGAGGACTGACTGCCCCATAGGTTTCCAGCGTTGCATGGGAAACCCCCAGCAGCTTTTCCTTGGCCTCATTGGAATAGGTAATGTACCCCTCCTGAAGCTGTTTTGAAATACCAGACACATTAATCAGCCTGCCTGCCAAAAGCCCTCCCGTACAGGATTCCGCTGTGGTTACCGTCAGGCGATGCTTCTTTAAAAGTTCTGCCACAGCCATTTCCAGCGTCACCTGGGGATCATCGGTAAAAACACAATCCCCAAACCGCTGCTTCAATATTTCTTCCACCGGCTCAATCATAGCAAATGCTTTTTTCTCATTCTCTGCTTTGGCTGTAATGCGCAGATGGACTTCTCCTGTTTTGGCATAGGGAGCCACCGTGGGATTCTTCTGCTCATTGATTAAATCCAGTATCTTCGTCTCCGCCGCACTCTCTCCGATTCCGCAAAGCTTCACCATCTTCGAGCAGATGATTTCCGGCTGCAGGCTGTGAAGATAGGGATATACCTGTTCCTCAAACATAGGAATCAGCTCATTGGGAGGCCCCGGCAGAAGGATCATACGGCTGTCCCCGTCCTCCATAATGATTCCCGGCGCAGTTCCGTTGGCATTATACAATACTTTGCAGCCCTCCGGCACCAATGCCTGTTTCCAGTTATTTTCTGTGATATCATGTCCTCTCTTCGACAAAAATTCCTGAATCTCATTCTTTGCCCTGGCGTCCTCCACCAGCGTTTTTCCCATTACTTCTGCGGCTGTCTCTTTCGTCAGATCATCCTGGGTAGGCCCAAGACCGCCGGACAAGATAATCACATCGGAACGTTCCTTTGCCATCCTGAGCAAATGCTCCAAACGTCCCGGATTATCCCCTACAACGCTCTGATAATACATGGAAAGCCCCAGCATCGCGCACTTTTCTGAGATAAAGGCTGCATTGGTATTCACAATATTTCCCAACAGCAGCTCCGTTCCCACACAAATCAATTCTACCGTCATCGCTCATCGTCCTTTTCTCTGATTTACAGAATATTATTTTTGCTCTTTCAATACATCTTTATTCTTGATAATATAGTCAACCAGGGACACAAGGGTCAGAATCAGTGCAACATAAGTAATAATCACTGCACAAATCTGGTATACCTCATGATCAAAATTCAAAATCAGCATCACAATCATAATCATCTGGAAGGTAGTCTTAAACTTACCCCAGTAGCTTGCTGCAATCACGATTCCGTTATCCGAAGCTACCAGGCGGAATCCGCTGATAATAAACTCCCTGCTGATAATAATAATGGAAATCCATGCTGCCAGCCTTCCCTGTGCCGTCAGACAGATTAAAGCAGACGCTACCAGAAGTTTATCAGCCAGAGGGTCCATAAATTTCCCGAAATTTGTCACCAAATCGTACTTTCTTGCAATTTTTCCGTCCAGAAGATCAGTTAGGCTTGCAATAATAAAAATAACCACGGATGCATACATCCCTGCATCTCCTAGCCCCGGCACCAGCATACACGCTACAAAAGGCACAATCAAAATCATTCTGAGTATCGTCAATTTATTTGGTAAATTCATACAATCACCTCTCCAATCAAATCATATTCATATGCTCTGGTTACTTTTACTTTTACGAAATCTCCGGTCATCAGCGTCTCCTTTGCATTCACAAAAATATACCCGTCAATGTCCGGTGCGTCCCGGCAGGTTCTGCCCACATAAGCCTGTTCCCCGTCGACTTTTCCCTCTATCATGACCCACAGGCAGCGGCCTTTCATTTCCTCGTTCTTATCGAAAATGATTTCCTGCTGCAGCTCCATGATTTCTTCCTGCCAGACTGATTTCTGGTATTCGTCTATCTGATCCGGAAATTCTGCCGCCGGCGTACCTTCTTCCGGAGAATAAGGAAAGGCGCCTAACCGGTCAAATTCCATCTCATTGAGAAAATACATCAATTCCTCATGCATTTCCTGAGTCTCTCCCGGAAATCCGCTGATCAATGTGGTTCGCAGCGTAATATCTTCGATCTCTTCCCGCAGATGGCGGATGCATTCTGTCAATTCCTCTTTGGTGGTGCGCCGTCCCATGCGCTTTAAAATATCATTATTGATATGCTGAATGGGCATATCCAGATAATGGCAGACCTTTTGATTCCTCTTGATGGATTGAATCAATTCTTCGTAAATTTCTTCCGGATAACAGTACATCAGGCGTATCCACTGGATTCCCGGAATCCGGTTGAGCTCATCCAACAGCTTATGCAGAGTTTTCTCCCCATACAAATCCACTCCATACCATGTGGTTTCCTGGGCCACCAGGATCAATTCTTTGACTCCCTGCTCTGCCAGCTCTTTTGCCTGCGCAAGAAGCTCTTCCATAGGCACGCTCCGGTATCTGCCCCGGATCTTAGGAATGATGCAGTAGGTGCAGTTCTTATTGCATCCTTCTGCAATTTTTAAATGGGCGTAATGGCCGCCTGTGGTTAACGAACGTCCTGCCGGCAAGTCCGGAAGTCCTTCTAAGGATTGAAACAGTTCATAATTCCTGCCCCGGCTCACTTCCTCCAAAGCCGCCCCAATCTCACCGTAGGAATTGGTTCCGATCACTGCATCCACCTGAGGAATCTCTTTCCTGATTTCCTCCCGGTAACGTTCTGCCAGACATCCGGTCACAATCAGCGCCCTGCAGGTCCCAGCGTCCTTGTATTCTGCCATCTCCAAAATTGTATTTATGCTTTCTTCCTTCGCATCATTGATAAAGCAGCAGCTATTGATAATAATAGCTTCTGCCTCTGTTTCCTCATTGGTAAAGGTATGCCCCTGTTTTTGCAAAGCTCCTATCATAAACTCCGTATCCACCAGGTTTTTATCGCATCCCAGTGAGACAAATAAAACTTTCATTCTCTCTCCATTCCAATCCAATTATCCCTGTGAGCCAAATGATTTGCCGGCAAGTTCCCATCATTTCAAAAAACAGCAATTCATTCGGCAAATAGTATGCTCTTGAGTATAACCAAAGATTACCACACCGTTTGCCATTCCGCAAACAATGTGGTAAATATTTATACCCGTAAGCCAAATGATTTGCCAACAGGTTCTCATTATTTCAAAAAACAGCAAAACGTTTGGCAAATAAGTATGCTCTTGAGTATACCTGAACATAGGTTTTTAGATTTCCATATCCTCTTCCAATTCTTCTTGAGGCGCTTCTTCTTCCCCGACGATTTTCACCTTGCTGTTGTATAGTTCTTCGACTGCAATGGAAAAAGGCTTCTTATTGGAAATATTGTCAATCAAAGGCTCTTCCCCTCCAATGATCTGTCTTGCCCTTTTTGCCGTTGCAAGAACAATGGAATAACGGCTGTTTACCACCGGTTCCTCTCCAATTTCAACATCACTGTTTACTACCTTCATTAAATCTGTGTAAGACGGATGAAGCATCATAAATATCATTCTCCTTTCGCAAAGTCTCTTAACTCTGCTCTTATTGTCTCAATCAGCAGGTAATTCTCCCTGACCCTGGCGTGCTGGCCCTGAATAATCCCATGCACTTCCTGCACGCATTCCTCCAGGCTGTCATTTACAACCAGATAGTCATATTCTTCCACTCCCTGAGCTTCCTGCCAGGCACGGCTCAGCCGTGAAGCAATGGCGGCCTCATCTTCTGTCCCCCGTCCGGTCAGGCGCTTTTTCAATTCTGCTGCATCCGGAGGCGTCACAAAAAGCAGCAGCGTATCTGGATACGCTTCCTTCACCTTCAGCGCTCCCTGGATCTCAATTTCCAGAATTACGTCCTTCCCCATCTCTAACTGCCGGAACACATAATCCCTGGGGGTTCCATAGTAATGATTCACATACTGTGCATATTCCAACAGTGCGTTGTTCCTAATCATTGCCTCAAATTCTTCCTGAGGCACAAAAAAATATTCTCTTCCGTGCACTTCTCCTGATCTGGGAGATCTGGTGGTGGCGGAAATACTAAGCGCGTACCTGTCCGGATACTGCTCTAAAAGCTGTTTCATAATGGTTCCTTTGCCGGAACCAGAGAATCCCGAAACCACGCTTAAGATACCTTTTCTGTTATTCATCTGCGTTTCCCCTATTCAATGTTCTGAATCTGCTCCCGCACCTTCTCAATGTCTGTTTTTAAATTAATGGCAATATCGGACACGGTAAGATCATTGGCTTTGGAAAGAATCGTATTGGCCTCCCGGTTCATCTCCTGCGCTAAAAAATCCAATTTCCTGCCTATGCTTCCGCCCTGAACCAAAGTGTCCCTTGTGTTGGCAATATGGCTTTTTAACCGTACTGTCTCTTCGTCTGTACAGATTCTGTCTGCAAACACAGCAACCTCCATCATAATTCTGTTCTCATCTGTCTGGGCGTCTGCTAACAGTTCATTTACCTTATCCGTCAGCTTCCGGCGGTACTCTTCCAGAATCTCAGGAGAACGCGCCTCGATCTGCTCCACGTATCCGGACATAACAGTAAGCTTGCTCAGCAAATCTTCCCTTAACTGTTCCCCCTCCTGCACACGGGCGTTGACAAATTTCTCTGCCGCTCCGGAAACTGCACGCTCCAGAATGTTCCAAAGCTCCTCCTCATCCACGGTTCTTGCTTCCAGCGTCAGAATCTCCGGGTACCTGGAAAGACTGACAGCATCCAACTCACAGGGCATGGAAAAAGCATCTGCCATCTGATGGATATATTTTACATATTCTGCTGCCAGGGCTTCGTTATATTTTAAATTGATCTGATTCTCCGTACAATCTTCAAAATTAATGTAAACATCTACTTTTCCGCGTTGGATGTAAGTTTTCAGGAGATTACGGACTGCATGTTCAAAAGAAATCAGTTTCCTGGGCAATTTCACTGCAATGTCCAGATACCGGTGATTTACTGATTTCATTTCCACGGTAACTCGGTACGCTCCGTCTGCAATCTCACAGCATCCAAATCCGGTCATACTTTTTATCATAAGAACCTCCTGGTTAACTGCATAGATGTTTACATTATAAATCAGTTGTCTGGATTAGTCAACTTGCTAATTTTCCAAATTTTAGATTTCTCCATGCAATTTCTGCAGGGACTGCACTTCGCTGCTGCCATGCTTTTTCAGGGAAAGGATACCGCTGACGGTAGCCTTTGCCGCGGCCATGGTTGTCATATAGGGCACTTTTTTCTTAATGGCTGCTTTCCTTAAGTAGCTGTCGTCTGCGTGGCGTTCCTGCCCCACCGGCGTATTGATAATCAAATCAATCTTACCATTGGTGATCAGATCCAGCATATTTGGCCTGCCTTCTTTCAGCTTATGCACCATTTCCGCCTCAATTCCGGCTTCCTGAATCAGCCTGCAGGTATTTTTGGAGGCAATAATCTGAAATCCTGCTTCGGCAAATTCTTTTGCCACTTCCACTACCTCCGGCTTGTCCCTGTCGCTGACAGAAATCAATACGGTTCCTTCTAAAGGCAGCTTCATCTGAGTTGCCTCCTGCGCCTTGTAAAACGCCTCTCCATAGGAACGGGAAAGTCCCAGCACCTCCCCGGTGGAGCGCATTTCCGGCCCTAATACCGGGTCTACCTCCTGGAACATGTTAAAGGGGAATACTGCCTCTTTCACTCCGTAATAGGGTATCTCTTTTTCCTGCAGCGCCGAAACCGGAGAAGGTCTCCCTGTCAGTTCTGCAGTTACAATATCAATGGCCAGAGGCACCATGCGGATGTTGCAGACCTTCGATACCAGAGGCACCGTACGGGATGCCCGGGGATTGGCTTCTAATACGAACACCTTGCCTTTCTCAATGGCATACTGCATGTTCATTAAGCCCTGTACATGCATTTCCTCTGCAATCTTTCTGGTATATTCCTTAATGGTTGCCACATTTTCTTGTGAAATATGCTTAGAAGGGATAATACATGCAGAATCTCCGGAATGAACTCCTGCAAGCTCAATATGCTCCATCACTGCCGGCACAAAAGCATGGGTTCCGTCACTGATGGCGTCCGCCTCGCATTCTGTGGCATGGCCCAAAAAGCGGTCAATCAAAATGGGCCGATCCGGCGTCACCCCGACCGCTGCATTCATATATCCTGTCATACTCTCTGCATCGTAGACCACTTCCATTCCTCTTCCGCCTAACACGTAAGAAGGACGCACCATCACCGGATAACCGATCTCTTCCGCAATTTTCAATGCTTCTTCTACATTCACTGCCATTCCGGATTCCGGCATGGGAATCTCTAACTTCTCCATCATGGCCCGGAACAGATCCCGATCCTCTGCCAAATCAATGACAGAAGGAGAGGTTCCCAGAATTTTTACCCCGTTTTTCTCCAAATCCGCCGCCAGATTCAAAGGAGTCTGTCCGCCAAACTGTGCAATCACGCCTACCGGCTTCTCCTTTTTATAGATGCTTAAAACATCTTCCAGGGTCAGAGGTTCAAAGTAAAGTTTATCAGAGGTATCATAATCGGTGGATACTGTTTCCGGATTACAGTTTACAATAATCGTCTCAAATCCCAGCTTTTTCAATGCAAGGGAAGCGTGGACGCAGCAGTAATCAAACTCAATTCCCTGTCCGATCCGGTTGGGGCCGCCGCCTAAAATCATAATTTTGGGCTTTCCTTCTGTCACCGGGTTCTTATCTTCGGCATTATAGGTGGAATAATAATAGGCGCTGTCTTTCGTTCCGCTGACATGTACGCCTTCCCAGGCTTCTTCCAGGCCAAGGGAAATCCGCTTCTTTCTTATTTCATCTTCTGTAATCTCCAGAATCTGGCTTAAATATTTATCTGAGAATCCATGTTTCTTGGCGGTAATCAATGCTTCGTCTGCCGGAAGCTTTCCCTTATCGGAAGCCAATTTTTCTTCTTCTTCCACCAATTCCTTCATCTGCTCCAGAAAGTAATGTTTTACTTTGGTAAGCTCATGAATTTCTTCCACAGAAGCTCCCTTTCTCAATGCTTCATAGATGACAAAATACCGTTCGCTGGAAGGAGTGATCAGCAATTTCAGCAAATCTTCTTTGGATTGTTTATCAAAATCTTTGGCATGTCCCAGTCCATACCTTCCTGTTTCCAGACTTCGGATTGCTTTCTGAAATGCTTCCTTAAAGGTCTTTCCAATACTCATAACCTCCCCTACGGCGCGCATCTGGGTTCCCAGCTTATCCTCCACCCCTTTGAATTTCTCAAAAGCCCAGCGGGCAAACTTAATCACCACATAATCTCCATCCGGCACATATTTATCCAAGGCGCCATATTTTCCGCAGGGAATATCCGCAAGGGTCAGCCCGGTTGCCAGCATTGCAGACACCAGTGCAATGGGGAATCCGGTTGCTTTAGACGCAAGCGCAGAGGAACGGGAAGTTCTTGGATTGATTTCAATTACAATATCCCGGTCCGTCTTGGGATCATGGGCCCACTGCACATTGGTGCCGCCGATCACCTGAATGGATTCTACAATTTTGTAAGACTTCTCCTGGAGCCGTTTCTGCACTTCTTCTGAAATAGTCAGCATCGGGGCAGAGCAGAAAGAATCTCCGGTATGCACTCCCAGAGGATCGATATTTTCAATAAAGCATACGGTAATCATGTTGTTGTCTGCATCCCGCACTACTTCCAGCTCTAATTCTTCCCAGCCTAAAATGGATTCTTCCACCAGCACCTGTCCCACCAGGCTGGCCTGAAGGCCTCTGGCACAGACTGTCTTCAGTTCTTCTACATTGTACACAAGTCCGCCTCCGGCGCCGCCCATGGTGTAAGCGGGACGGAGCACTACCGGATAGCCCAGCTTATCTGCAATTTCCATGGCTTCTTCCACAGAATAAGCCACCTCGCTCCTTGCCATCTCAATTCCCAGGCTGTCCATGGTTTTCTTAAATTCAATCCGGTCTTCTCCCCGTTCGATGGCGTCTACCTGCACGCCGATGACCTGTACTTTATATTTTTCCAGAACGCCCGTTTTAGCAAGTTCTGAGCATAAATTAAGACCCGACTGCCCGCCCAGATTCGGCAGCAATGCATCCGGTCTTTCTTTTGCAATAATTTGCTCCATTCGTTCTGCATTTAAAGGTTCAATATAAGTAACATCCGCTGTTTCCGGATCTGTCATAATGGTTGCAGGGTTGGAATTCACCAATACGATCTCGTAGCCAAGGCTTCTCAACGCCTTGCACGCCTGTGTACCGGAATAATCAAATTCACATGCCTGCCCAATCACAATGGGACCGGAACCGATAATCAGCACTTTATGGATATCTTTTCTTTGAGACATTCTTGCTCCTCCTGTCAATGAAACTATAACGCATTTGCTTTCTTCCTGGTAACCCATTATACAGGAAAATGATGCCGGTAGCAATGAAAATTTATCATCCAATGCAAAAAACTGTTACCGCTGCGCCCTTTAAGAGATCCATCACCTGTTTCTGCACTTTCGCCCTCACTTGTGATATGGCTGCTTCGAAAGAATCCGGTAACTCCGATAAATCTGCTCCAGCAGAATCACCCGCATCAGCTGGTGGGGAAAGGTCATCCGGGAAAAGCTTAACAAAAAATCCGCCCGCTTCAATACCTGCTTGGCCAATCCCAGGGAACCGCCGATCACAAAAATCATATGACTGGTTCCCGACACTCCAAGGTTTTCTATCTTTTCAGAAAGTTCCACCGAATCCAGCATCTTCCCTTCAATGGCCAGCGCGCAAATCCATGCATCATCACGAAAGTATTTCAACAGTCTCTGCCCTTCTTTTTCCTTGATCTGCAATTCTTCTGTCTCACTGGCATGATCCGGCGTTCTCTCATCCGCCACCTCAATAATTTCCAGTTTGCAGTAACGGCTGAGACGCTTTTCAAACTCCTCTACCGCCTGCCGATAAAATTTTTCCTTTATCTTCCCAACTGCTAATATGGTGATCTTCATAAATCTCCCTTCAATAGATATTGTAATGTGGTTCCATTTCATTTATAATAATAGCAGTGAGTCAAATTTTAGTCAAACCAATCTCAGAGGTGAATCATATATGAAATTATTAGAAGAAAAAATCAGACAGGACGGCAAGGCCGTAAATGAACATATTTTAAAAGTAGACAGCTTTATCAACCATCAAGTGGATCCTGCATTGATGCAGGATATGGGCAGAGAAATTGCCGATCATTTCCGCAGCAGAGGAATCACCAAAGTCGCCACTATTGAAAGCTCCGGCATCTCTCCGGCATTGATGACAGCCTTTGCCTTAGAGGTTCCAATGGTAATCTTAAAGAAACAGCCGTCCAAGATTTTAAATCAGGATTTGTACCAGACTGTCGTCACATCTTTTACGAAAGAAACAAATTATGAGCTGACCCTTTCAAAAAAATACATTACAGCAGAGGATCACGTTCTTCTGGTGGATGATTTTCTGGCAAACGGGGAGGCTGCCACAGCCGCAATCCGCCTGATACGCATGTCCCATGCCACCATTGCAGGACTTGGCGTCTTAATTGAGAAATCCTTCCAGCCAGGACGAGAAAAGCTGAAATCTCAGGGAATTGAAGTGTATGCCCTTGCACGTATTGGAAAAATGGCTGAAAATTATATTGAATTTATCGATTAAAGCAAAAGAATAAGCATTGCTCCGTCCGTATATGTTCTGTATTGGAACATATACGGACGGAGCAATAACGACAATGGGGCTGTGGGGAAATGACAAATTTTCCGCAATATATATTGTGATTCTTTCGATATCGCAACCATATCTTGTGTATCAATTTCATTTTCCGACAGCCCCAAAAAGTAAATGGATTGCTTGAACAGGTTATTTCTTCTTCCCGCCAATTAAGCTTTTCAGCTTCAAAGCTTTATCAATATCCCCTTCCACCTTCAGCTTCTTTAAGGTTACGGCAAGAATCGGATCCAGTTTTCCTTTGGCAATTTTCATCAGATTTTCTGCAGAACAGGTAAACAGAGCGTCTCTGTCATGGTAATCATAAGGCTCTACATACAATTCGCCTTCCTTTACCTCCACATAGAAAATACCCTCTGCTTCTCCGGTAATGTTAAACTGATAAGCAAGGTGCTCTGTAATTCCGCTGACATCTGCGTCTGCAAACGCTTCCTTTACCTTTTTAAAAAATTCTTCGTACGTCATAATTCCCATCCTCTCTTTTTCCAAAATATAGGGCTCTGTTATTAACATACCACTTTTCCCCTTTTTGGTCAACCCGGCTTAGAAATCAAACAGCGAAAGCTGATTGGATTCGGGCAGATTTCCCAAAATTCCCAAATCTCCCATCAAATCAATGACAGATTTCGACACCTTCGTCCGCTGACGGAAGTCATCCTTCGACAGAAACGGCCCGTCTTTCGCCGCTTCTACCACTGCCTCTGCCGCTTTGTCTCCCAGTCCTTCAATGCTGTCTAAGGACGGCATCAGCTTACCCTCCACAATCTGAAATGCATGGGCCTGGGCGGAAAACAAATCCAAAGGCACAAATTCAAAGCCTCTGGCATGCATTTCCTGAACAATCTTCATATCCTTTACGGTATCCTGCTCTTTTTTGGTTAAGGTGTCTTTCCTTCTCTCATAATCCGCCATAAAATACTCCAGCTTCTCCTTGCCCTGGCACATCAGCTCATAGCTGAAAGAGGTGGCGCGGATACTGAAAAACGCCGCATAATAGGCCAGTGGATGGAAAATTTTGCAATAAGCAATCCGCCATGCCATCATAACATAAGCGGCCGCATGGGCTTTGGGGAACATATATTTAATTTTCTTGCAGGACCAGATATACCAGTCCGGCACGTTATGGCTGGTCATCACTTCTTCCCATTCCGGCTTCAGGCCTTTGCCCTTTCTGACACTTTCCATAATGGTAAAACTCAATTCGCTTTCTATCCCCATGCCAATCAGATAGGTCATAATATCGTCACGGGTACAGATTGCCGTGGAAATCGTTGCCTTTCCCTCCTGAATCAGCGTCTGGGCGTTCCCAAGCCACACATCCGTGCCATGGGACAGGCCGGAAATGCGCACCAAATCTGAAAAAGACTGAGGATTAGTGTCAATCAGCATCTGAATGACAAATTCTGTTCCGAACTCCGGAATCCCCAGGGAACCCAGCTTACAGCCGCCGATATCTTCCGGTTCAATTCCAAGCGCCTTGGTACTCTGAAATAAGGACATCACATCCTTATCATCCAGAGGAATTTCACGGGCGTCAATTCCCGTTAAATCCTCCAGCATACGAATCATGGTAGGATCGTCGTGTCCCAGAATATCAAGCTTCAGCAGATTGTGATCGATGGAATGATAATCAAAATGAGTGGTGACAATATCCGTGGTCATATCATTTGCCGGATGCTGGATCGGGGTGAAGGAATGAATTTCCTCTCCCAAAGGAAGCACGATAATTCCTCCCGGATGCTGCCCGGTGGTCCGCCGGATTCCCACACATCCCTGAACAATCCGATCGATTTCACAGTTCCGCTTCCGAACTCCCCGTTCTTCATAGTAATTCCTGATATATCCAAATGCTGTCTTATCCGCCAGCGTACCGATGGTTCCGGCACGGTAGGTCTGCCCATATCCAAAAATCACTTCACAGTAGGCATGGGCCTTACTCTGATATTCCCCGGAGAAATTCAAATCAATGTCCGGTTCCTTGTTTCCCTTAAATCCCAGAAAGGTTTCAAAAGGTATGTCAAATCCTTCTTTTCTCAGCGGTTCCCCGCATACCGGACAGTTTTTATCCGGCATATCGCACCCGGCGCGGCCGGCGTCCGCATAGGATTTAACTTCTTCCGATTCAAAATCGCAATAATGGCATTTGCTGCAATAATAATGAGGAGCCAGAGGATTTACCTCGGTAATTCCCGCCATGGTCGCCACAAAAGAAGAACCAACCGATCCTCTGGAACCCACCAGATAGCCGTCCTCATTGGATTTCCACACCAATTTCTGGGCAATGATATACATCACTGCGTAGCCGTTGCTTATAATGGAATTTAATTCCCGCTCCAAACGCTCATATACTACCGCCGGAAGCTCTTCTCCGTAAATTTCATGGGCCTTATTATAGCAGATATCCCGAAGCATCTGATCGGAATTTTCAATGACAGGAGGACATTTATCCGGGCGCACCGGAGAAATTTTCTCGCACATATCAGCAATTTTACCCGGATTGGCAATTACCACTTCTTCTGCTTTCTCACTGCCCAGATATTGAAATTCCTCCAGCATTTCCTCTGTAGTCCGCAGATACAGAGGCGCCTGGTTGTCTGCATCCTTGAAGCCTTTTCCCGCCATAATAATCCGGCGATATACCTCATCCTCCGGATCTAAAAAATGCACGTCACAGGTTGCCACCACTGGTTTGTGGAATTCTTCCCCCAGTTTTACAATTCTGCGGTTAATGTTTCTCAGTTCTTCCTCGGAAGCAACTGCAGGATCTTCCCCCCGAAGCATAAACTCGTTGTTGCCTAAGGGCTGAATTTCCAGATAATCATAAAACCGCACCAATCTTGCAATTTCTTCCTCGGAATTGCCCCGCAAAACAGCCTGGTATAATTCCCCCGCTTCACAAGCGGAACCAATCAGCAGCCCTTCCCGATGCTTGATAAATTCACTTTTGGGAATCCTGGGCTGCCTGTGAAAATAAGTGAGATGGGAATCTGACACCAGACGATACAGATTGATTCTCCCTGTATCATTGGCAGCCAGAATAATGGCGTGATGGCTGGGAAGCTTTTTGATGTTTTCCACGGAGGTATTTCCCAGCTCGTTTGCCGCATCCAAATCAGTGATTCCCCGATCTTTCAGCATTTCTATAAATTTCACAAAAATCTCCGCCGTACAGGCCGCATCATCCACTGCCCGGTGATGATTTTCCAGAGAGATCTTCAATGCTTTTGCCACCGTATCCAGCTTAAACCGGTTTAGCTGAGGCAAAAGCACCCGGGCCATGGCAACGGTATCAATCACGGTATATTCACAGGGAAGCCCCTGCCGTTCACAATTTTTGCTGATAAAACTCATATCAAAGCCTGCATTATGGGCCACCAGAATGGCTCCATCGCAGAATTTCAGAAATTCGGGCAGCGCATCTTCAATGAGCGGCGCATCTAAGACCATATCATCCCGAATGCCTGTCAGTTCTTCGATTTTGTAAGGAATGGGCACCTGAGGGTTTACAAAGGTAGAAAAACGGTCTGTAATCTTCCCTGCGCATACCTTCACTGCACCGATTTCAATGATCCGGTTGTTCACTGGAGAAAAGCCTGTAGTCTCCAAATCAAACACCACATAAGCGTCATCCAGTTTCTGTCCTCTGGGATTTTCAATGATCTGTTTCAGATCATCCACCAAATAGGCTTCCACTCCGTAAATGACCTTAAAGTCATCTTCCGGGGAAACCGCATGGTTGGCGTCGGGAAAGGACTGCACATCGCCGTGATCGGTAATGGCAATGGCTTTGTGTCCCCATTTCATGGCGCGCTTGATGATATCCTTCACCTCGGAAACCCCGTCCATATCGCTCATCTTTGTATGGCAATGAAGCTCCACCCGTTTCTGAGGGCTGCTGTCCATCCGGGTGGTGGTAAAATCCGGTATTTTCTTCATTCCGGCAACGGAACCTATGGTAAGCTCTCCGTCAAACCTGTCTATCGTGGTAATCCCCTTAATTTTCAGAAAAGCCCCCTTTTTCACATGGGAAGTAATCTCAGGCACAATTTCATTCTTTGCAAACATTTTTACCATAATGGTATCCGTAAAATCTGTAATAGAAAACATGATAATCGTTTTCTCATTGCGGATTTCCCTGGTGTCCAAACTCAGCACCTTGCCGCGGACTGCCACCTCGCCGATTTCACCTGCAATCTGCTCAATGGGGGTTGGTTCTTCCTCAAAATCACGTCCATATACCACATCCGGGTTGTCCGACTTCTTAAATCCTCCATAGGACTGGCCCCGTCTCTTTCCATAAGATGGGCTTTTCCCAGAAAAACCTCCTGTACCGCTGTGGGAATCCTTATCCCCTTTGGAGCCTTTTCTGCTGTGTCCCCCATTATTTTCATTGGCTGATTTCCTGTTATTTTGCTGTTGTCCATCCTCCATGCCCTGGAAGATTTTCGCTTCTCCTGTATGCTGAATTGCTCCTGAATTCCAGGGCGGCTGAGACGCTTCCCCATTCTGGGACGCCAAAGCATTCCCCGTATCCCAGGGTATCTGAGGATTTTCCCCATTTTCTGGCGGCTGCTGCCCGTTCCAGTCTCCTCCAGGCTCCAAAGACTGCCCATTCCCCCGGCCTCCCAAAGAAGACTGGCTGATAATATTATGTATCTCATTCTGAATCTGAATATCGCTGTTTTTCTTATGCTTCTTTTCCTTGGGCTCTTGATAATCCACATGAATCTTCACATCCAGCCCGCAGCGTTCACAGATAATCTTCTCTAAAATCTCCACCATCTCTTCTGACTTCTGCCTGGCAATGACAGAATCCTCAAAGGTGAGCTGCATCCTGTCTTCCTCCGGAAATTCCATTCGGGCCATGCGCAGCACATTATATTCCAGCAGGCTGAAGGTGCGAAATTCTTCCATTACGCTGTCCTTATAGACATCCATCAGCTTTCTGGGATTATACTGGCCGGAAAGCTGGAATTTCTCAATAATCTTAACAGAAATGTCGTGATTGGGAAAAAGCTGTCTGCGGATATCCGATTCCAGCCGGTAAATATTTCCCTTATTAATCAAACGGCTGCTTAACAGATACACTCTGAGATGATCTCTCTTTCGGTTGGAAGAAACCTTCGTCACTTCTACCTCTGTCATCAGATTTTCCAGTCCCGAAGGAACTTTCAAATCCGGAAAAACCTCAAAAAACAGCTTGCTCATAATTACTCACCCCAATGCAGCAGTTCATGCCGGAGGGCTTCTAACAAATCCTCTTCCTTTACTTTTTTATAAATTTCACCGTGTTTTATTATCAGCCCTTCCCCAATTCCGCCGGCAATTCCGATATCTGCTTCTTTCGCCTCTCCCGGACCGTTGACCACACAGCCCATCACTGCAACTTTAAGCTCCAGAGGAATGTCGCTTACCATAGCTTCCACCTGATTTGCCAGGCCGATCAAATCAATCTGGGTTCTCCCGCAGGTTGGGCAGGATACCACTTCAATGCCGCCTTTTCTCAGTCCCAGGGTTCTCAGAATAATTTTTGCAGATTTGATTTCCTCTAAGGGATCTCCTGTCAGAGACACCCGAATCGTATCGCCGATTCCCTGGCTTAAAATCATGCCAAGCCCCATGGCAGACTTGATATTGCCGCTGGTAATCGTTCCGGATTCTGTAATTCCCACATGCAGGGGATAATCCGTCCGGTTCGCAATCAGCTCATGGGCTCTTACGCACATCAGAACATCGGAAGATTTGATGCTGATTACAAGATTATCATATCCCAGTTCCTCGATAAGATGCACTTTATCCAGAGCGCTCTCCACAATTCCTTCTGCCGTGACTCCATGATATCTTTCCACCAGCTCTTTCTCCAGAGAACCGCTGTTCACGCCTACCCGAATCGGAATATTCCGTTCCTTTGCTGCGTCAATCACTGCCTGAATCCGTTCCCTTGCCCCGATATTTCCCGGGTTAATCCGAATCTTATCCGCCCCGTGTTCTATGGCTGCAAGGGCAAGCCGATAATCAAAATGAATATCCGCCACCAGAGGAATGGTAATCCCTTTCTTAATCTCTGCAAGGGCTTCTGCTGCCTCCATAGTGGGAACCGCACAGCGGATAATCTCACAGCCTGCCTCCGTCAGTCTCTGAATCTGAGCAATGGTCCCCTTCACATCTTCCGTTCTGGTATTTGTCATAGACTGTATCAAAATGGGATGGGAGCCTCCGATGATTTTGCTTCCAATCTGCACTTCTTTTGTTTTTTTGCGAATTATTTTTTCTTCCATAAATGCTCCATTCTGCTTTCTTTCCGGCAAAAGCGAATATTTTATTGTCGGGCATAGAGGAAAATTCCATACGCCAAACTGCCAGTGATACGCTGCCGCCACATTTAGAAAATATTCCGGATATCATTAAACATCACAAAGACCATCAGCGCCATCAAAGCCATCAGTCCCACAAAGTGCACCATGCCTTCTTTCTCCGGAGAAATCCGTTTCCTGCGGATCGCTTCAATCACAAGAAATACCAGTCTTCCGCCGTCTAATGCCGGAATCGGAAGAAGGTTCATAATGCCCAGGTTGGCGGACAGAAAAATAGAAAAATTCACCATACTCAACATTGCGCTCACCGTACCGCCGCTTGACTGGCTGCTGTCGTAAGTATCTCCCATAATCTTTACAAGGCCCACCGGACCTGACAAATCATTTACGCCCACTTTCCCGGTCACCAGCATCTTTAAGCTTTCAATTGTGTTCATAATCCAGTAACGGACTTCATAAACGCTGTGGGCAAGCACCTGAATGACATTTCCTTTCTCCCGGTCATAGAGCCTTCCGCTTAACCCCAGAAGCTCTCTGCCGGATTCCTCATCCAGCTTCGGAGATAAGGTGACCTTATGGCGCTTTCCCCCTCTTTCATACACAAGTTCCACATCTTCTCCCGGGTGAAAAAGGGAAAACTGGCTGACCTCCCGGTAAAAATGAGTGCGGTAGCCGTTCATAGAAATAATCTCATCTCCCGCCTGAATCCCTGCTTCCTCTGCCGGAAATCCTTCCATTACGCCGGACAAAACTGGACGGTCATAGCCGGTAATTCCAATAATAATCAAGGCAAATACCCACGCCATGATAAAATTAAAGACAGGGCCCGCAGCCACCACACTGATCCGCGCCCAGACAGATTTACTGTTAAAAGACCGTGCATCGCTGCTTTCCCCGTCCTCTCCCTCCATCATGCAGGCGCCGCCAAAGGGCAGCAGTTTCACGGAATATTTTGTCTCACCTTTGGTAAATCCAACCAAGGTAGGCCCCATGCCAAGGCAGAATTCATTCACCCGGATTCCATTCCATTTTGCCAGAAGAAAATGGCCCAGTTCATGAAATAAAATAATAAGGCTAAAAATAATTATTGCAATTATAATATTCAATTTACCACCTGCTCTCTATCAATGCATACACTTCCGCTTCTGTTTCAAGGATCTCTGAGACATCCGGCTGTTTGATAAATCTGCATTGCTCCATACATGTATTTATTATCTCCGGAATTTCCAGAAATGAGATTTTCCTCTCCAAAAACAACGCCACCGCCTTCTCATTTGCCGCATTATAGGCAGTGGGAATGTTCCCGCCCCGTTCCATGGCTAAAAACGCCAGCTTCAGCCCAAAAAAGATATCAAGATCCGGTTCTTCAAAGGTAAGGCTGGATAGCTGATAAAAATCAAGCCTTCTTCCTGACAGGCTCTTCCTCCTGGGATAATACAGGGCGTACTGGATGGGCAGGCGCATATCCGGCGTGCCAAGCTGCGCAATCACCGCTCCGTCCTGATATTCCACCATGGAATGTATCACACTCTGGGGATGCACCACCACCTGAATCTGCTCAGGGTTTACATCAAACAGCCATTTCGCTTCCATCACTTCCAGTCCCTTGTTTACCATGGTTGCAGAATCAATAGTGATTTTCCTGCCCATGGACCAGTTGGGATGCTTCAAGGCGTCTTCCACCTGGACTTGTTGTAATTCCTCTCTTTTTCTCCCTCGGAAAGGCCCGCCGGAGGCAGTCAGAAGAATCTTCTGTATCCGGTTTCCATCCTCTCCATGGAGAGATTGGAAAATCGCACTGTGCTCACTGTCCACCGGCAGAATGGGCGCCTGTTTCTCCTTTGCCAGCGGCATAATAATATGGCCGGCTGTTACCAGCGTCTCCTTATTGGCAAGGGCAATGGTTTTTCCTGCTTCAATAGCCGCAATCGTAGGACGGATTCCAAGCATGCCTACTATGGCTGTTACCAGAATTTCCGTTTCCTCCATTCTGGCAATTTCCAAAAGGCCCTCCATGCCGGACACAATCTTAACCGGCAGATCTTTCACCCTGCCTTGCAGGGAACGGGCAGCTTTTTCTTCCCAAAGAGCCGCCATTTTCGGCCGAAACTCCCGAATCTGAGCTTCCAGAAGCTTTTCATTGCTTCCTGCCGCCAATGCCGTAATTTCAATATCCTTCTGCTCCCGTACAATCTCAAGGGTCTGGGTTCCAATGGAGCCGGTGGAACCCAGCACTGCAATTTTCTTCATAAATGAACCTCTTATAAGATATAATGTGCAAGATAATAAATAATCGGCGCTGTAAAAATCACGCTGTCAAACCGATCCAGAATCCCTCCATGGCCCGGAATCAGCTTTCCATAATCTTTAATTTCATAATTTCGCTTAATGGCAGAAGCCGCCAGATCTCCAATCATGGAAATGAACCCTCCAACGGCAGTAATTCCAGCCAGAAGAAAGATTTCTTCTTTGGCAATCTGCATCTGAACTTGAAACGCGAAGCCATACAGAATCGTAAGAAGCATGGTCCCCAGGATGCCGCCCACCGCCCCTTCCACAGATTTTTTAGGGCTTAATTTAGGCGCCATTTTATGCTTTCCAATCAGTACTCCCACACAGTAAGCGCAGGTGTCGCATCCCCAGGAGCACAGAAAAATCAGCCAGACAATATAACTTCCTTTCGCCAGCATTCTGGTCTGGTAGATACAAGAAAGCATTACAGCCACATAAAAGACTCCCAGAAATCCAGCAAAAACCTGTTCTGCCCGGTATTTTGGAAAAGCCAGCACATAAACCGTCATCAAAAGTACCAGCAGTCCCAGCACAAACACTTCTAAATCGGGTATAAAAGAAAGCTTTAGATTCAGATAATACACCGCCGCCCCCAGATAGCCCGCATATCCCAGCATGGTTTTCTCCACATGGAACACCCGATACAGCTCGAACAATCCAATGACAGAAACCGCAAAAAGGCCGGATAACAGAATATCACCTCCGGCAATAATAAGAATAAGGGCTGCGATGACCAGTACAATTCCACTTACTAACCGTGTCTTGAACACTTTTAAGCCTCCTCTAATCCTGCAGAATCTCCAACTCCGCCAAATCGTCTGTCTCTTTTATTATAGTCACGGACAGCTTTTTCTAATTCCTCTTTTGTAAAATCAGGCCAGGCCACATCCGTAAAATAAAGTTCACTGTAAGCAAGCTGCCAAAGCAGATAATTGGACAATCTCTGCTCTCCACTGGTACGAATCAGTAAATCCGGCGCCGGAATATCCCTGGTATCCAGATAGTTTTCAAATTTCTCCTCATTCAACTCATCCAGAGAAAACTTATCCTCTTTATAATCCTGAAGAAGCTTCTTCATTCCCCGCAGCATTTCATCCCGGCTGCCGTAATTAATGGCAATCTGAAAGTTCAGCCCATCCTGATTCCTGGAAAATTCTTCCAGCCGCCGAATACTTTCCTGAATATCAGAATCCAGCTTCGAGGTATCTCCGATCACCCTGACTCTCATATGGTTCTTTTCTGCTGTTTTGATACAATTCTTCATGTAATTGCGCAAAAGCTTCATCAGGGCATTTACTTCCTCTTTGGGACGGCTCCAGTTCTCTGTAGAAAAAGCATAAACTGTCAGATATTTTATTCCCATATTCCAGGCTTCCCTGCAGATGGTCTCCACATTTTTCGCTCCCTGAGTATGGCCGTAATTCCTTGGCATCTTATGCTGCCTGGCCCACCTTCCGTTTCCGTCCAAAATAATAGCTACATGCTGTGGAATGTTCATAAAAACCTCCTAATGATATGAAGAAAAGGACAGACGCTGACGCCATGCCCCTTTCAAACATTAGATATCATACTGTAAGAATTTCTTTTGACTTTTCTTCTACTGCTTTATCTACCTTAGCAATGTATTGATCTGTTAATTTTTGTACTTGATCTTCTAATTCTTTCACTTCATCTTCTGAAATGTCGCTGGATTTACCCAGTTTCTTCAGAGAGTCGTTCGCGTCTCTTCGAATATTGCGGACAGCAACTTTTGCCGCCTCTCCCTTTTTCTTCACGTCCTTTGCCAGTTCTTTTCTGCGCTCCTCCGTCAATTCAGGGAAAGACAAACGAATTACTTTGCCGTCATTGGTGGGATTGATTCCCAAATCTGAAGTGAGAATCACTTTCTCGATTTCACGTACCATTTTAGGCTCCCAGGGCTGAATCAAAAGCATCCTGGGCTCGGGAACAGAAATGTTTGCCACTTGCTGCAAACCGGTAGGCGTTCCGTAATAGTCTACCTTCAACTTATCCAGTACATGGGGGTTCGCACGCCCTGCACGGATGGAACCAAACTCTTCTAACAGATTATCGAATGATTTCTGCATTTTATGATCATATTTCTGCAATCTTTCATCCATATCAAAACCCTCCCATTTTCTATCAAATTCCCCACCGGGCCTAAGGAAAGACTTTCGTTCCGGAAAAGTCTCCGCTGACCGCCTTTACAATGCTGTTTTCTTCATTTAACCCAAACACATACATGGGCATTTTATTTTCCATACACATGATGGAAGCTGTCAGGTCAATGACTGCAAGTTTCTGATCAATCACTTCCTGTATCGATATCTCATCATATTTTACCGCCGAAGGATTAATCTTCGGGTCGCTGTCATATACGCCGTCAATGGCTTTCGCGAGAAAAATCCCTTCCGCCTCAATCTCCACTGCCCGCAGGACGGTTGCCGTATCCGTAGAAAAATACGGATGTCCGGTCCCTCCAGCGAAAAAACATACCATGCCTTTGGAAAAATATTTATTGGCCCTGTCTTTGGAAAAGAGCTTTGTAAAAGCTCCGCAGGCGAAGGGCGTCAGAATCTGAGTTTTCATTCCCACAGATCGGAAAATCTCAGATACATAAATACAATTCATCACTGTAGCAAGCATTCCAATCTGATCCGCCCTGGTGCGGTCTATGGTTTCACTGGTCCGCCCCCGCCAGAAATTGCCGCCTCCAATGACGATTCCCACTTCCACGCCATTTGCTGCAAGCTGCTTTACCTGTTCTGCCACCCGGGTGACGGTGGGTTCATCAAATCCAGTATGCTTCTCGCCTGCCAAGGCTTCTCCGCTTAACTTTAATAATATCCTCTTCATTGAATGCCTTTCTTATTTATCAAAAAAAGTCTCCATATCCACATCTGCATAACACTGGGAGCAGAAACCTTCGATGACTGCGCCATTGTTAATCTGTACAGAACGTGACTTGATGTTGCCCATCACTACGGCAGAAGTGTCTACCACAACCGGACCCTGCACATCAATATCACCCTTGATTGCGCCTGCAATTACTGCGCTGGTTGCCGTAATATTTCCCACTACTACAGAACCAAGGCCAATCTTAACGGTTCCGCTGGTAGAAATCTCACCTTCTACCTTAGCAGCATCTGCAAAAAATTCAGATGCTTCCGCATTGCCGTGGATGCTTCCGGTAATGGTTACCTTTCCATTGCAGCGTACATTTCCTTCAATCTTGCCTCTCAGTTCAAAAGAACCGGTGGATTCCAAATCACCTTTCAGGGAAGTGCCCTCGGTAATTACTGTCACTTCATCTGAAATTTCAGCAGAAAGCCCTGCAATAATCTTTGCTTCTGCAGTTTTTTCTTCTGATGCGTTCACTTCCTCATTTGCCATATTTTCCTCATTTACAACAGCTTTCGTAGTCACAATCTTTTCCTCCTTATGCTCCGGCTCTTTTGCCGCAATTTCTTCTGTTTTTATTTCTTTTTTCAGTTCCTTTTGGGGTTCCTGAATTGGTTCTGCTACAGGTCTCTCAGGCTCAGCTTTCTTCTTAGGCGGTTCCGGCGTCAAAACGATTGGCTTCTCCGGCCTTTCCGGCTGCTTTGCTGCCACTTCATCCACTTTTTCAAACAATCCTTCTAGTTTCTTCAACTCAGACTGTACGTCAACTTCCTGCTCCAGGGTATTTACAACCAGTTCCGGATGTTCCGGAGCGGCTGCTTTCAGTTCTTCTTCCCCGGGAAGCAATTCGTTCACCGCCTGAGATAAATCTTCTTTGAAATCTTTAAAAAAGCTCATATATGTACCTCCATAAATTATTTGCTTTTTACTGCGGCTGCCTGTTTCAGACAGCCTTTGTTCATTGAACACTGTCCGCCGGTATCTGCTGAATCGGCGTTGTATTTTCATCAATTGGCAACAGCTCAACTCCAAGTTCCTGTAATTTATCAATCATTACAGGCAGCGCTTCCACTGTTCCTGATTTGTTGGAAGCATCATGCATCAATACAATTGACGTCTCATATCTTCCCACATCATTCATAACATTCTGCACCAGCTCATCCGGCGTATAAGCCTGACTTGTGGCGTCTCCGCTTGCCACATTCCAGTCATAATAGGTAATTCCCTTCTCATTCAGGAAACGGATAAATTCTCTCATATCCGTGTTGCTGACCTGATTGCTGCTTCCTCCCGGAAACCGGAGTATCTCAGGGGTCACTCCTGTCACTTCCGACAAATACGACTGCAAATGGGCCATATCTTCTGAAAACGCCTCCAAAGACTGATAAATCACGCTGTATTTATGTGAAAAAGAATGCATTCCAAGTGTGTGCCCCTCAGCCACAATTCTCTGATACATTTCTTTGGATTCTTCATCTTCCTGCCCAATAACAAAAAAGGTTGCCTTCACATTCTTCTCTTTTAAAATATCCAGAATCTTCGCCGTATTCTCGCTCGGACCATCATCAAAGGTCAGATATACCTTCCGGCTCTCTCCTTCTTCCAGTGCGTTTTCCAGTATTGTCCCATTCTTGACAGGATCTGCAGTCTTGGCGTTTCCATCCGGGGAAGCTGCACTCTTTTCATTCACATTCTCCACCACCTGCTCTACGGAAATCACAGATTCTGCAAGTTCCTCCATCCTGCTCTCCAAATGAAGCAGCTTGACCAAAAGAGACAGTGACAGGATGCTTGTCCCTAAAATCCAGATTACCACGCCTGCTATAATGGTAGATTTCATCTTCCTGATCCGTTTGCGCCTTAACTGCTGTTCACGTAATCCACTGGTTGTATTATCTTCCATATACGGACCTCCCCAGTTTTTGTACCCGTGAGCCAAATGACCTGCCGGCCGATTCCCACTCTCTCAATCTCTCAAGAAGAACAGCAAATCATTCCGCAAATCAGTATGCTCTCGAGTATAAGCATCACTATAGTTTATTGTAACACATTTTTTTAAAATTACATTAAAAAAATGTGAAAAAATAGTGGTATTTTTTCACATTTTTTAAATTATTTTCCGTCTTTTTGTGGGGTTTCCTATTTGATATCAGAAAATATATGGTTTTTTCCCCAGATTTGAAAATCGGTTTCCTTCTATGCCAAGGCAAGCCTGAAAATTATTTTCCAGGCTTGCCCCTGGCATTCTGCGCAGCTTTGTGAATTACTGTTCTGAATTATTATTCTATGGAAAGAACTTTATAATCCTTGTCTTCTACTGTCTTTTTCAGTATCCCATCTGAAATCTCGCCTGTCAATTTCACTACCGCAGTTCCTGTTTCATGGCTGACCACAGCCTCTGACACCTCTGCAAGCGCCTCTAAGCATTTCTTTACGGTAGCCTCGCAATGTCCACACATCATACCTTCGATTTTCATTGTTTTTTCCATTTCTATATCCTCCTTAATTTTAACATTTTCACCTTGCCTGCCTGAATCATAAACGGGTTCCTGCTTGCAGCTTTTTTTCTTTTTCAGGGGTTTATCCCTTCCTGGATCATGGATACGGAGCATATTCAGCCGCAATGCATTCGTTACAACACAGAAGCTGGAAAGGCTCATCGCCGCTGCCCCGAACATAGGATTTAACTGCCATCCAAAGAGCGGAATCCATATTCCTGCCGCAAGGGGAATTCCTATAATATTGTAGATAAACGCCCAGAACAGATTCTCATGGATATTTGTCAGCGTCGCCCTGCTTAAACGGATGGCGGCTGCCACGTCGCTGAGACGGCTTTTCATCAGTACAATATCCGCCGCATCAATGGCA
Source organism: Petralouisia muris (assembly GCF_004793545.1). Taxonomy (GTDB): domain Bacteria; phylum Bacillota; class Clostridia; order Lachnospirales; family Lachnospiraceae; genus Petralouisia; species Petralouisia muris. The sequence continues at coordinate 37,142 of NZ_SRYA01000011.1, forward strand.
ATATCCGTTCCTGCGCCGATGGCAATTCCCATATCTGCCCGGGTCAGGGCCGGAGCGTCATTGATGCCGTCCCCTACCATTGCAACCTTGCCCTTTTTCTGCAGGGTGCGTATCACGCTCTCTTTCCCTTCCGGCAAAACTCCCGCCACCACTTCATCCACTCCTGCCTGACGGCCGATGGCATTGGCAGTCCTTTCATTGTCGCCGGTCAGCATGACCACATGGATTCCCATTTGTTTCAGTTCCCGTATGGCCTGGGCGCTGTCTTCCTTCATCACATCCGCCACTGCAATCATTCCCAGGATTTTTCTTCCTTTTGCAAAAAACAGCGGTGTTTTTCCTTCCTCGGACAACCCTTCGGACTGCTCTTTCAGCTTCGGCAAAACCTCAGCCCTGCTGCTGATAAACTTGTAATTTCCGCCGCATACCTCATCTCCCTCCAGCAAACCTGAAAGGCCGTTTCCGGGCAGCGCCTGGAATTCGGTAACTTCCGGGATATCTGTCTTTTTATCTTTGACATATTCCAGAACCGCCTTTGCCAGCGGGTGCTCGCTCTTCTGCTCCAGCCCGGCAGCCATCGTAAACAATTCCTCTGGAGAAATACCCTCCGCGGGTATTACATCCGTAACCCTGGGTTCTCCATTTGTAATGGTTCCCGTTTTATCCAGGGCCACAATATCCATTTTTCCTGTTTCCTCCAAGGAAACGGCGGTTTTAAACATGATTCCGTTTTTGGCTCCCATTCCGTTTCCTACCATAATAGCTACCGGCGTCGCCAGCCCTAAGGCACAGGGACAGCTAATCACCAGCACAGAGATGCTTCTGGCCAGGGCAAATCCTATGGTTTCTCCTGCCAGAAGCCAGACCAGCAAGGTGACAATGGCAATTCCAATCACTGAGGGAACAAACACATAAGACACTTTATCCGCCACTTTTGCAATCGGGGCTTTGGTAGCGGCGGCGTCGCTTACCATCTGGATAATCTGGGACAAGGTAGTGTCTTCTCCCACCCTTGACGCTTCGCATTTCAGAAAACCGGACTGATTGGACGTAGCTGCCGATACGGCATCTCCCACAGTTTTGTCACAGGGGATGCTCTCGCCGGTCAACGCCGCTTCATTGACGGCGCTGCTTCCCTCCAGCACAATCCCGTCCACCGGGATATTTTCTCCTGGACGGACCAAGAAAATATCCCCCTTGGCCACCTGTTCAATGGAAACCTCTGTTTCTGTTCCATCCCGCAGCACAGTTGCCGTCTTGGGCGCCAGCTTCATCAGGCTTTTTAATGCGTCTGTGGTACGGCCCTTGGATCTGGCCTCCAGCATTTTCCCTACGGTGATCAGCGTCAGGATCATGGCTGCCGATTCAAAATAGAATTCATGCATATAAGTCATGACCTTCGCCATATCCCCCTTCATCTGAGCGTCTGTCATGGCAAAAAGGGCATATGTGCTGTAGACAAAGGCCGCGCCGGCGCCCAACGCTACCAAAGTATCCATGTTGGGGGATTTGTGGAGCAGGCTCTTACATCCGCTGAGGAAAAATTTCTGGTTAATCACCATGATAACCACCGTCAAAAGAAGCTGCAAGAGGCCCATAGCCACATGGTTCCCTTCCAAAAAGGAAGGGACGGGCCAGCCCCACATCATTGTTCCCATGGAAAAATACATCAGCACAATCAAAAATCCAAGGGAGGCAAACAGCCGCTGTTTTAAAAGAGGGGTCTCCCTGTCTTTTAACATATCATCTGCTGCGCCGGTCAGATTTCCCTGTGCTTTCGCACCTTTTAAGGAAGCTCCGTATCCGGCTTCCTCGACTGCATTTATTATCTCCTGCGCCGGCGCCGCCCCTTCCACTCCCATGGAATTGGTCAGCAGGCTGACCGAACAGGAAGTAACTCCCGCCACCTGTGACACTGCCTTTTCCACCCGCGCGCTGCAGGCTGCACAGCTCATGCCGGTTACTGTATACTGTTCCATGCTACCACCTCTGTTCTTAACAAATTTTCACTATTCTGCAGAACTTATTCTCTGCTTCCAACCGCCTGAATTCTCAAAGTTCAGGCATTATTTCATTTCGCCTGAATTCTCAAGGTTCTGGCGTTATTTCATTAATTTCTGGAGAGTCGTCAGCAGTTCATCCACGGTTTCCTCTCTCCCTTCCCGGATATCATTGGTGACACAGGTCTTAATATGATTCGCCAGCAGGACTTTATTGAAACTGTTTAACGCTGCATTGGCTGCCGCCACCTGAATCAGAATATCCGGACAATAGACATCTTTTTCCACCATCCCCTTAATGCCCCGGATCTGGCCTTCAATCCGGTTGAGACGGTTGATTAAATCTTTGTATTCCTTTTCGGAACGCTCCTTCGTTCTATGGCAATTGCAGGATTCCTTTTCTTCTGCCATTAGCATTCCTCCTTTCTGATAACATTATATACCCTATAGGGGTATATTGCAAGAAAAATTTTTTAATTTGCAAAAAAAGCAGGGCCGCAAACCATTTTACCGGTTTGCGGCCCTGCTTATTCCGCAGTTCTTATCCTGCACATAGACAAATTTTCAAAATCCTTTTCCTCTGGGCTGCCGACCCGTTACGAAGACATATTACGAAAAATCTCTTCCTTAGACGGCATCACCCGCAAGGCTCCCTTTTTGGTGGTAACCAAGGAAGCTGCGCTGTTGGCAAAGGTCAGCATTTCTACCAAATCCGCTTTCGACAGTTCCTCCAGGCCATGTTCCAGAATATAATGCAGGATGCACCCGCAGAAAGCATCTCCTGCGCCTGTAGTCTCAATGGTGTTTTCCTGCAAAAATGGCGCTACTTCCACCAGTTCCCCTTTATAGTGCGCCCGGCTCCCCGCCTTTCCCACGGAAACCAGAATCAGTGGAATCTGAAACCTTTCATTTATCCACTCCACCCCTTCTGTAAAATCCTCTTTCCCGGACAGCCATTGGATTTCATTATCAGAAATCTTTAAGATATCGCATTGTCCAAGGCCATACAGCACCTGGGCTCTGGCGTCCTCCAGCGCATCCCACAGAGGCGGCCGAAGGTTCGGATCAAAGGAAATCAAGGCGCCAGCCTCTTTTGCAGCACGGATTGCTTTTTTGGTTGCTTCCCGCACGCCTTCATGGGTCATGGACAGAGTTCCGAAATGAAAAATTTTAGAATCCCGGATGATTTCTTCCGGCACTTCTTCCTCCGTCAGCATCATGTCAGCCCCGGGGTTCCGGTAGAAGGAAAAATCCCGGTCCCCATCAGAAAAGGTATGCACCATCGCCAGGGTTGTATGCACCTTATCATCCATACACAAATAATCCGCACAAATCCCTACATCCTCAATGACATCTTTCAGCCAGCTTCCAAAGGAATCCTTTCCAACTTTTCCAATAAAGGATACTTTATGCCCCAGTCCGGCAAGCATTGCCAGCACATTGCAGGGCGCCCCGCCCGGGTTCGCCTCAAAAATCGGATTGCCCTGGCTGCTCTCATCATTCTGGATAAAATCAATCAGCAGTTCCCCTAACGCCGTTACATCCATCCCTTTCATTTCCGTTCCTCCGTCAATAAATCATACTTCACCACATCTATGGTAGCCACGCCGTCCACAAGAAAAGAAATGCCGTCCGCTTCTTTATCTGTATACATGGTTGCAGACAATACATGTTCCCCATCATTAACAAACACTTCCACACTGAACATATCCAGGATAATCCGTAATTTGATTTCTCCATTCCTGCTGTTTACCCGGCTGCGTCTTTGATGGATGATTGCCCTTCTGCTTCCAGAAAATTTCCGGTCTATTTTCACAATGGATTCCAGGGGCCGGAAGCTTACCGCAGTATGGTAAGTGTCATTCTGGGCAAACCGGACTGCAAATTTCCGGTACATATTCTCTTCATCCAGAGGCCGGATGGACAATTCCATGTCAATCTTCCGCCCCTGGACTCCGTCTAATCTCGTAAGCCCTGAAAAGGTAACGTTTTCATGTCTCACTTCTTCCCCACGAAGATTTTCCAATTCCCGGATTGGCTGCTGAATCAGTCTTCCGCCTGCCACCGAAAGCTCCCTGGGCAGACTCATCTGGCCAAACCATGGCTGTTCCGGGGAATGCAGGTTGCAAGTGTCCCAGTTCTGCATCCAGCCAATCATAATCCTTCTGCCGTCCGGCGCAAGAAGGGTTTGGGGCGCATAGAAATCAATGCCGTAATCTACGGCCTGATTTTGCTCCTCGGTAAAAACTTCTTCCGTTTCATCATAAGTTCCAATCAGGCAGAGGGTTCCGTTGCCATTGTGATATTCCAGACCCTGGGGAAGCATATCCATGGGGCTTGTCAGCAATACATGTTTTCCATCCAGTTCAAAGAAATCAGGACACTCCCAGGCTTTCCCAAAACGTCCCTGGTTGGCTGCCAGGACTTTCTCATACTTCCAGTCCAGCCCGTCTTTGCTGCTGAAAAGGAGGATCTGACCATCCCTCTTTGCCGCGCAGTTTCCAACTACACACCGGAAAGTCCCATCCGATGCTTTCCACATTTTCGGGTCCCTGAAATCGTATTTACTGCTGCCGTCTGGAAGATTCTTTTCATCCAACACCGGGTTCCCCTGATACTTTTCATAATCCCTTCCATCTCCAATGGCAATACACTGGGTCTGCACTTCACGCAGCCCTCCATCCTCCTGGACCTCTTTATGTACCCCTGTATACATCAAAAGCTGTCTGCCGTCAGAAAGCTCTACGGCGCTCCCGGAAAAACATCCCGCTTCATCATATACGCTATCCGGCGCCAACGCCGCCGGAAGATAGGTCCAATGCAGCAGGTCATCGCTGACTGCATGACCCCAGTGCATGGGGCCCCAATGGGAATTGAAGGGGTGGTATTGATAAAACAGATGGTATTTCCCCTGGTAAAAGGAAAATCCGTTGGGATCGTTCATCCATCCTACCCGTGCCGCCAAATGAAATCCCGGCTTTTCTTCTGCTTCAATCCTTTTCTCTGTTATTTCTTCATATCTCCGTGCATCACGCAAAGTCTGGCTCATTCCTTCGAAACCCTCCTGTATTTATTTCCTATTCTTCACTCTCTACCCCGGCATATCGGTCATACGCTTCCTGATATACTTTCAGAAGTTTATCCATGCCGCATTTTTTACGCAAATTCTCAATATAACTTTCCCATTCCGCATCCGTGGGCCCGCCGTTTTTGATCCACAAGCCTTCCTGTTCCGCTACAGCACTTTCAAAGTCTGCTTTGTACCAGTCGATGTCATCCAGTTCTTCTCCCGTAAATACACAATCCACCGGATAAGCCGTCTTGCTGTCCACATAAGGCATCCAGAATTCATACAGATCTGTAAGCCTTTCAATAGCACGGTCTTCCATCTTGAAGGTACTGAGGTAATAATCGCTTAAGATAAGCTTCGGCCCATACACTTCCTGTTCTCCACGCAGCTCCCCGGAGCCTTTCCCAAATTTCTCCCTGGATTCCTCATCGGTAATGCTCATCCAAACGCCATCTTCATCTTTTTCTGTGAAATAAGTTCCAATGGGGCCATAGTGAAGCTGCATTACGATTTCCGGTTCATACCATCTGTCAAAGAATTTCAGCAGGTTCGCCGGGCTTTTGCACGCCTTTGTAATGTTCAATTGCCCACTGTTGGTAGGCCCTCCCGTACGCAGCGTCACGTTATGGGTGCCGTCCGGCCCGTCAAGGACTGGCAAAAATACATAATCTTTTGCATAATCACCCATCAGTTCTTCAATATACCACCAGGTAGAAACGCCTACATAGCCCTGGGAGCATTTGGAAATTAACTGTGTATCATCCTGGCTGAACATTTCGACGTCCATCAGCCCTTGCGCATACCAGTCATGGAAATAAGTCAGCGCCTCCCGGTAATTATCCGTAGTGCATACAAACTCTACTTTCCCATCATCCCCAAGCACCAGGTCATTGCACACATCATTGGGCCAATTGGTAAAGCCAAAGCCCGCATAGAAAATGTTCTGGCCCCAGCACCACTGGTCAAATCCAGTGCTCATAGGGATCGTGCTTCCTGGTGCATTCCCATAATATTTTGCACTCATATCATTATCTTTAAACGCCTTCAGCGCCGTATGGAGCTCCTCTAAAGTGGTGGGCACCTCCAGTCCCAAATCATCCAGCCACGCCTTGTTGATCATAGAATACTGGGGAATGCTGTAAATACTGTAGTCTTCTTCTGCGCCGATCCCGGCGGTTCCCATACGTTCCCCTGCCGGAAGGCCATAGATATATCCGTCATCCATCGTAATGGCTTTCCGAACATCCGGGTTTTCCTCCAGAATCTTTGTTAAATTCGGCATATATTCTTCTGTCAGGTAAGGGGTCAGGTCAATAAACGTGCCGTCATCCCCATACCGTGAGATATCATAGTTGCTAAATCCGACGCCTATAAAAGCATCCGGCAGTTCACCGCCAGCGATACTGATGTTGACCTGCTCGCTCAAGGATTCACTCATGGTGTTCCAGTTAATATGGATTCCCGTTTCCTCCTGGAGCTGGTTCAGCACATCCTTCTGGTCATAGCTCGTGCTCAGGGCGCTCATCCCTCCCATAATGGAAAAATCAGTCTGGGAAGTGTCTGTATTGGCAACCCCTTTTTCATGATGGGCATACTCATTGCCGCACGCTGCTGCCGACAGCCCGAGGCCTACTGCCATCATACATGATACCAGCTTTTTCCACAATCCTTTTTTTCTCATAATATGACTTCCTTTCTACTAAACCCTTCCTCGTGCTCAGCCTGCCGTTTGGCAGGCCTGCATTCTGCAATCAGCCTTTTACCGCACCTGCCATAAAGCCTTTTTCAAAGTATTTCTGGACAAATGGATAAATCACCAGCATCGGGGCTGCCGCAATGATGATGGATGAGAACTTAATCATCTCTGTCATCTTGTTCAACTCAGCAAAACCGCCTGCGACGGTGCTTGCCTGGCTTGCGCTTGCGGAACTCTTAATCAATATATTGCGCAAAACCAGGGGCAGCGGAGCCTTTTCCGGGGAAGGCAGGTAAATCATTGCTGTAAACCAGTCATTCCAGTAAGCAACCATAGAAAACACTACCATAACCGCCATGATGGAACGGCTCAAAGGCACTACAATGCGGATAAATGTGGTCCACTTGGAAGCGCCGTCGATTTCCGCAGCCTCTATCATTTCTTTTGGAATGCTGTTTTCAAAAAAGTTCCTTACAATAATCATATTCCCCACAGCAACGCCACCCGGAAGGAACAGCGCCCACATGTTATTGATCAGCCCAGTCTCTTTTACAATCAAATAGGTAGGAACCATGCCACCGCCAAAATACATGGTGATAATAAAGAAAATACTTAAAAACTTCCTGCCAGGCAAATCCTTCACACTGAGCGGATATGCTGCCAGATAAAGCACAACAACGGAAAATGCCGTACCAATAATCGTGTATTTAAAGCTGTTCAGGATACCCGTCAGGATACTGGGGTCAGCAAACACCGACTTATACCCCTCCAAAGTAAACTGGCTTGGCAAAAGAAAGGTTTTCCCTGCATATACGTCATATGGGTTTGACACAGAGGCAACCAAGACATAATACAAGGGATAAGCAACAATAAGCAGGACAACCACACAAATCACTACCAGGACGATATCGCTGGTTCTTTCAGAAAATCCTGACAGCTTTCCAGATTTTGCATTCGCTTTCATACCGCACCTCCTAAACAAAACTTGTATCTTCAGATATCTTGCTGGCCAGCTTATTGACTGCGATCAGCAGGATAATGTTAACGGCTGTGTTAAACAGGCCCACCGCCGTAGAGTAACTGTACTTGGCGTTTTCAATACCCTGTTGGTAAACATATACGGCTATTACATCGCTGGTAGCCTTATTCAAATCCGTCTGTAAGAGCCATACCTTTTCAAAACCTACATTCATCAGGCCGCCGGCGCTCATTATCAGGTTCAGCACCATAATAGACCGCAGTTCCGGTATATCAATATGCAGAATCCTTTGGAATAAGGATGCGCCGTCCACCTTTGCAGCCTCGTATAAAGACGTATCAATGTTAGACAACGTCGCCATATAAACGATGATGCCCCAACCTGCATCCTGCCAGATGCCGGATGCTATGTAAATGGTTCGGAAGGCAGAAGACTCTGTCAGGAAATCCACGCTGCTTCCCAACAGCAGGTTAATCAAACCGCCGGAAGGACTTAAAAAGATACGGATCATACCACAGATAACCATCGTGGAAATAAAATGGGGTGCATACAGTACGGTCTGTGTGGTTCGTTTAAAACGTTGGAACCTTACCTGGTTCAGCATCAGCGCAAGAATAATTGGAATTGGGAAACTCCACAACAAGCTATAAAAACTAAGCAATATCGTATTCTTCAGCATCCGTACGCACGTTGGCGCAGAGAAGAAACGCGCAAACCATTTCAGGCCAACCCACTCGCTCCCAAACATTCCCCGGCTTGCCTTATAATCCCGGAAGGCAATCTGTATGCCATACATAGGAAGGTACTTGTAGATAATGGTCAGCACGATGGGGATTAAGAGCATCGCATACAACTGCCAGTTATCCAGCATACGCTGTTTCAGCGGTTTGCTGTGCAGCGCAACGGCTGATTTTTGATTCTTCATAATTTACTCTCCTTTCTTTTTCTCAGACAGTAAGATTTCATGAAACAACCTCTCTATTCTGTCATATTGTGTTTCATATGTGCGCACATTTTCATGAAACGTTATTTTTGCTGGTGATTGAAATATATCATTTTCTTTGTTATAAGTCAATGTTTTTCCTATACTTTATTGGTTATTTATCCATTTTTCGTCATTTATAACAAATCTTTTTTATTGTTTTTGTACATATTTCCATTTTTTCGTTTTCATGTAACATTTCATGAAATTTTTATTTCTATCCTCTTTACAATTCAAAATCATTCCAGTATAATAGCAACATAAGGAATGAAACGGTGAAACTATCTTCTATTCTTCACCTGAATTTCAGGCAAGTTTCACTGATATCTGTAAAGGAGGCTTATGTTTATGAAAAAAGAAAATTCCGCTCCAACCATGAAAGATGTTGCAAAAGAAGCAGGCGTTGCCCTTGGCACGGTATCCAAAGTTGTCAACGGCCTGCCAGTAGGCGAACCCTACCGCATCCGTGTAGAAGAGGCGATCCAAAAACTGAATTATCAGGTCAACAGCTACGCACAGGGGCTGAAGGCCAGCAAAACCTATACTGCCGCCCTTTTAATCCCCAATACCCAGGACCCTTTCTTTGCATCCATTACCTATTATATTAATATGGCCCTTTTGAAACGGAATTATCGGATGCTGCTCTGCTGTACCGACTTCGATTCCAACCAGGAACAAGAGTACATCACAATGGCCCAGCAGAACAAAGTGGATGGGATTATCGGGCTGACCTATAACCCCAACCTTAAGATAGAGGAACAGACGCCTTTTGTATCCATTGACCGTTCCATGGGAGCCAACATCCCCTGCGTAGCCAGCGACAATTTTGCCGGCGGACAGCTTGCCGCTGAAAAGTTGGCGGACTTAGGCTGCAAAAATGTCGCTTTCCTGCGCATCGGTTCTTCCTTAAGCAATGAGCCCAACAAACGGAAGTCTGGCTTTGAAAACGGCTGTCTGGCCCGGGGGCTTACCTACGAAATGAAGATATTAAACGACGGAGATTCCTTTGAAGAATTTGAACATTTCCTAAAAGAACACATACAAGAAGGGAAATTATCTTTTGACGGCATTTTCTGCGTCACAGACCGGGTTGCCTGGTCCGTTTTAAAACTCCTGCGCAAACTGGGCCAAAAAGTCCCGGAAGATGTGCAGATCATTGGGTTTGACGGCATCCATGCATTTGGAGGAGAGAACTACATCTGCTCCACCATTTTGCAGCCTATCCCGGATATTGCAGAAATGTGCGTGGAACTTCTCCTCCAGGAAAACATGATGTCAAAGCCTCCTCTGGTCTGCCTTCCCGTGACTTATGTCCCTGGCGGAACCACCTTGGAACCCTTTGCAGAACAGGAGTAATGCTTATGAAAAACTGGTGGTATTATCACAAATGGTATGTCATCTGCGGCATTATTCTTCTTGGCATTATCTGCAATGTAGTTGGGAATGCCCTGGGTCTCTGGCACAAAGCCCCTGATTTCCAGATTGCATATGTCGGAAAGACACAACTTCCCCAGGATACCGTATCCGCACTGGAAGAATCATTTGCCGCTGCAGGCGAAGATTTTAACGGAGACGGGGAAGTGATTGTAAGAGTCAACCAGTATATCAGCGGAAACCAAAGCCAGGATGCAGAAATCGCTTACTACGAATATGCTTCGGAGCTTACCCTGGTGGGCGATATTTCAGACTGCGAAAGCTATTTTTTCTTGATGGATGACCCTGATGATTTCCAGCGGAATTACCAGCTGCTTGCTTCTTCGGATGGAAGCTGCCCCGATGAAATGGATCATTCCATAGAAGACAAAGTTATCCTGTGGGCAGACTGCCCTGCCCTTTCCGGGATGGAGCTTGGTTCTTATTCCACTGTCATATCCGGGGAAGAAGTGACTGGGGACAACCAAGAACTGCTTGCTCCGCTCTATTTCGGAAGACGCTGCTTCTATACCAAAGACCGGGTAACGAGCCCCGAAAAATGTAATAAATTATGGAACGACTTATGGATACAGTGATGAAAACCGTAATGAAAAATAGGAGGAATTTCATGAAAAGAACATATTTTATTTTTTTCCTTTGCCTGGCGTTTCTGCTGTCAGGCTGTGCCCCTTTTTCTCCCAATCTGGAGAAAGAACCTGTGGAAAACAAATCCCACATCCTGGTAGGCCACAGCATGGAAGTAGAGAATACTGACAGCCGCCTTGTCCTGGTGGATGACAACAGCACCCTGGCTGCCGATGGCCTTTACTATGTATCCTGGGGGATGGGCGATCCAGAACCTTACGAAAACAGCGACGGTGATACCGCCAATTTATATGATGCAACTCTCTATCTCTTGCTGGGGGAATCCAAAGACGCTGCATCCGCACAGAAAAACATGACTACATGGCTGGAAGCCGCCAAGACAAACTATGAGATTTTAGAAGAAGAGGAAATCACTTGCAATGGACAATCTTACACACTGCTTACCTACAACTGCATCCATGAAGATAACCCTTATGACCGGGGCGTCTCTGCATTCGCTTCCATCTCCGGCGTTTCCCTGTGCGTGGAACTGACCTGCCAGGAGGACTTTCAGGATGATTTACGAAATATCATGACAAATTTTTTAGAACACTGCTCTTATACTGCTGAATAAAAAATTTACCTAAGGAGGGATTGCTATGAATTTATTTCCAAACCATAACCTGCCAGTGGGAACTGGGCAGCGGCTGACCGGTTCCTGGCGTTACCGGGAACTTGTGGGCCGTGATTTCAAACGTTTCTTTGCGGTAAACCTGCTGACCTTGCTGGGCTTTTCCCCTTTTGCTTTCGGGGTTTTGCTTTCTATCCTGTCCTCCAGCATCCTGGTGCTTATTCCCGCATGCATCATCGGCGGAATCACTGCAGGCCCGGCGCTGTCCTGTATGCATGATACTATATTCCGAAGCCTGCGGGACGCCCCTGGGGAATGGCTGGACAATTACAAACGCGCCTGGAAACAGAATTGGCGTCAGTCTATCATACCCGGCATCCTGTTTTGCCTGCTGCTTGGTTTTTACAGTTTCATGCTGATGACTTTCTGGTGGGCTTCGCACCTTCCCAGCCTTGGCACAATTGCAGTCTATCTTTTTGGCCTTCTGCTGCTTACCATGTTTTTTTCTCTGTATTGGCCTCAGATTGCATTATTTGAACAGTCTTGGAAACAACGGTTCCAGAACTGCCTGTTATTTATGATTCGGTACTTTTGGAAGACATTGGGCTGTGCCCTGCTAACTCTTCTTTACTGGGCAGCAATGGTATTGTTTCTTCCCTGGTCCTCCATGTTGCTGCCCTTCCTCGGCATCTGGTTTATTCTCTTTACGGCGGACTTCCTGCTCTATTCCGCTATGGATGAAGCTTTCCAGATTGAAGAACAGATTACGCAGGCCTTCCCGGAACAGGCGCCCTTTTATGAAGATGATGAAGCATGGCTGAAACGGAAACAGGAGGAACCCAAAAAAAATGCAAAGCCTGTTCCTTAACATAGGCTTTGCACTCTTTCTTCTGCCATAGCCGCTTCACACTATACCCTGCCCCTTTGCACTGCTTCACTTCATGGAATTTACCATGCAGACAAAGAATCCTCCGGATTCTCATCCTCAAATTCAAATATGCATTTTTCATATGCGTTAATCACATGGGTATCCTCGTATTTATCATACCGCTTATGGCTCACCCCATAAGACAGATGCACATGCCCATGCAGAAAAAATTTTGGCCTATATTTTTCCAGCAAAGTACGAAACGCCTGGAATCCCTGATGAGGCAAATCCCGCCCGTCATTGAGCTGATATGCCGGCGCATGGGTCACTAAAATATCAAATCCCCGTCTTCGGAAAATCTGAAACCGCAGCCTGGCCACCCGCTGCTTCATCTGCCGTTCTGTGTACTGGTGGTTTCCGGCGCTGTAACGCATGGAACCGCCCAGCCCCAGAATCCTGATTCCTTTGTATACATAAATCTGATCTTCTATGCAGATACAGCCGTCTGGCGGAGATTTGTCGTACTTCCCGTCATGGTTCCCATGTACATACAATACCGGAATGGATGTAAGCGTCACCAAAAACGAAAGATAGGCAGGGTCCAAATCCCCGCAGGAAATAATCAAATCCACGCCCTCCAGCTTCTTCCTATCAAAATATTCCCATAACCCTTTTGACTCTTCATCTGCAATCGCCAGTATCCTCATCCTGCCATTTAACCTTCCTGTTTCTTAATTCCCTGCTGCTTCACCACGGGCTCTGCCTGTTCTTTCAATTCTTCTTTCCTGGGAATGGCTCCAATGACATTCTCCGCCAGCCAGTCCATAGTCATAATCTCTTCCGGAGACAGAATTTTGTCTGGATTTTCTGAAACTGCTCCTGTCTGGGAGTATAAAATCCCAGAAAATGGATTAAACAGATCCGCGCTGATGGACGCCCTCAAAAGCCCTGCCAGACGTTTCAGCCCGATCGGCAAATATTTGGAAAATACCACGTCAATGACTCCTTCCGACATTCCCCACCAATAATTGATGGCTTTCTTGGTGGACGGATCGTCATCATATTTCCAGGTTCCGTCCAGTATCGCCCAGATCAATTGTTCGTAGAAATTGCCCCAATGCCACAAAGGCATGGCAAAATTCCTGGGATGTCCCTCATTCATATGGTAAAGCCCAAAAAATCGGGACGCTTCTTCTGGTATCATCATATCCTTTCCGGAAACAATGGAAGAACCGCTCTCTTTGATGCTTTCTTCAATATCCATTTCCTTTTTGGAAGACCATTCCAGAAATACTCTTGCCCGGGGATTGATCATTTTCGCCCCCAGCGCAAAAGCATTGATATTAGCTATGTTTCCGTAAATAGGATAATCCGCAATATAAGTCAGCCGGTCATTTTCCGCCATAGCCCCTGCAATGGCCCCCATCAGGAATTTTGCTTCATACATCCTGGAATAATACGTCCGTATGTAACGGTGGGAGGTATTCAGGGAACAATTTAAAATCCGCACTTTCGGATTGGCAATGGCCGCTTTCACGCTGGCAGGCGCAAAAGGCGGGGTCGTAGTAAAGATTAAATCACAGCCCACTTTCACGGCGTCCTCCAGCAGGGCGTCAATATTGTCAAGAGTTCCGTTTTCATAGCAGACAGTCTGCACTTCCTCCGGGAAAGTCTGCTGCAGATGGAGCCTGCCAAGCTCATGGGCGTAAGTCCAGGCGGAGGTTCCAGGAGTCTTTTCGTAAATAAAGGCAATCTTTAACTTCTGTGGAGCTAATGTGGGCAGATGCAGAAGATCCAGCAGAGATTTCTTCTTCTGGTTGGGCTTCATCTTCAGCTCCACTTCTGTTTCCTCTCCCAACAGAACAAATTCTTCCCAGCTTTTGGCAATCAGCGCCTGCAGCTCGCTGGTTGTTTTCTCATCGACCGCTTGATACCCATACAGGGTAATAAAGGAAAGGAAGGCGTCTCCGGTAGAAATGTTCAGCTTATCTCCGCCTTTGGCCTTATATTCCGCACTGAACCTGGTATAGATGGAACTGAATTTCAGCAGTTCGTCTTCTGTCCACCGTTCTTCCGGTTCCTTCCCCACTGCCTCCTGCAACTTGGCATACCTGCCCTCCTGGGTAAACCAGATGTAATTGATGGGAGCCACGCGGTAAAATTCAAGAAATTCATGATAAATTTTATTCTGTTTTTCTCCGTTTGCCTTCGGCACAATCCGGGTCACATTCCCTGCAATGGACACTGCCCCCACATATTTCATTACGCTGACCCGCTTATTCCCCTCTACCACATAAAACTTATGCATATATTCATAGGCCTTTATCGGCTCACGAATGCCTTCCTCCAGATGGGACTCTAAAAGCTTCATCCACTTGGCTGCAAATTCTGTATCCTCCCGCAGGATCGGCATGAAATTTCCTGCAAAGGAACTGCTTCTTCCGAATGTCTTGGTTCCTACAATCTGCTCTATGGGAATCTGCACCAGTCCAATGGGCACCTCTGAATAAGAGCCCCGCTCCGGCAGAATGTCATCCAACACCTGCAGGATTGGACGCTCTCCATGGAGCATCCTTGTCTGATAATCTTTCTTTCCTAATTTAAACGCTTTGCTGTAATCTTCTCTTCCCATACTTTCCTCCACAATTATGCCATCCTTACTTATGGTTCTCAATTTTTTTCTTCCTATTCGGCTCTATCTTACCACATATTGGAGAGATAATCTACATTTCTTTTTATATTTACCAATTGCCTATCAGTCGCTGAAATAAATACATATGCTCAGCCGATGATTTTCATATTCCGCCGATATGGTTCCATTCATCTGTGAAACCAGAGTCTTCGCAATTGACAGGCCTAACCCTGTGGAGGTCCTGGCAGTTTCCACTGTGTAGAAACGGTCAAACAGCCTGTGGGCCTGCACTTTGCTCAGCCCAGAGGCTTTGTTGCAAAAGGTAATTTCACCCGTTTCAGACAAAACAATGTCTAAATCGCCCTCACTATACTTTATGGCATTCTGCAAAAGATTCGCAAATACACGGGCCAAGGCAGTTCGATCCAGCATCCGTATAACCTTTTTTTCCGGAATCTGTATCTTCGGCGTGACGCCCTGTTTTTTTAAGGAAGCATAAAAGGCTGCGATGCTTTCTTCCAATACACGGTTAATTGCTACAGGCTCTGCATTCAGCTTATCTTCCCCCGCAAGAACCATCGAATATTGAAAAAGCTCTTCCGTTAACTGTGTCATCACTTGCGCCCTGTTTCGGATTACCGCAAGATACCTTTCCGCTGTTTTTGTTTTTTCTTCCTCTTCCAGCATATCCAGGTATCCGCAGATGGCCGTCAGCGGCGTCCGCAAATCGTGAGAAAGATTCATAACGGCATTCTTAAGTTCCATATCTCCCTGCTGGAACTGACGCCGCTGTTTTTGCAGCTTTTGCAGCTGAAGATTGATGGCGTTTGCCAGGCTGCGCATATGCCTGTCATTGCAGGAAAGATCGATCAGCGTATTGGTATCGGCCATAAGCCTGTCGGCAAAGGCATGTTCTATTTCCTCTGCGGCTCTTTGCAGCAAATGGATTTTTACAAACAGGGCAATGATAATAACTGCCATAATGCCGATAACGGCCATAAACCAAGTTCCCATACCGTCTCCTTAGGAGCCTGTGACGAAACGCTATTGAAATTTATTCCGTTGCAGTTCCTTACTTCAAGTCCTTTTTCTTAAAAATAATAACGCCCAGGCCCGCTGTCAGCAAAATGATCAGGCAGTCATAAACCGCCATCAGGCCAAGATGGCTTGCATCGTTCATAACGATCTGGTACAGCTGGGAAACAGGAAGAAAATTGTTTAAAAATTCATAAACTTTCCGCTTTGTCCCTGTCAAGTATCGAGGATTTTTTACTCTTTCCTTTGTCATGGCTTTTCCTGTATCTCCATCAACGTAAATAGGCGTATCATCTTCCCCTGTTATGGCTTCCCCTGCATTTTCGTCCTCGTAATCATACGTATCATAATATTCCGGCGCACTGAGCTTTTGCCAGATGGTAAGCGATGCAAACAGCATAACCATTGTCACAAGCAGACAAGCCACAGAACCGGCAGCCTTGCTCTGGACGGACATGGAAATCAAAAGCAGGATTGCCGTCATCGCCCACATAGCTGTCACTCCCGCTGCTGTAAATGCAAGAATTTCTTTGATCTCCATGGTTGTGCCGCCAAGCATCAGGCTCCCCGCCGCCAGTGAAACAACAATATACATGACATGCATCAGCAGGGAAGCAAACCCGCAGACGGCCAGCTTTGAAAGATAAATATTTTTTCTCATATGTCCAACTGCCAGTTTGTTCCGGATGGTTCCATCTCCATATTCCGTCCCTATAAATATCCCTACGAAAACAGCAACGGCAAATACGATGTATATTCCCCCGACAAAAATCAATCCGTCTGCACCGTAATATTCCGCTCCTAATTCTGCATAAGCCTGGGAATGCTTTTTCACATCCATCCACCGCATCAGAATAATAAAAGCTCCAAGCCCCGCCGAAAAGCATAATCCCATCTTGAAGACAAAACTCTTAGAAAGCCTTGCAAATTCTGCGGATAATAATTTATTCATTCTTTACGCCTCCCATCAGATTCACATAATAGCTTTCCAGGCTTTCCCCGAATTCTTTCATAGAAATTACCTGGCAATCATATTCCGCAAGAGCCAGCGTAAGCTTTGAAACATTTATCTGGGCATACACATCAGCTTTGGTATCTGAAAAAATCTTATATTCGATCCCCATTTCGTCAAGTACATGGGCAAGAATTTTGGTATCGCTCACTTCCATGCGAGTGCATTTCCTGCAGGCGGCTTCCAGCTGGGCAGCGCTCATTTCCTTCACAATCCTGCCCTTATCCACAAACCCGTAATGTGTAGCAAGCTTTGACAATTCATCCAGAATATGGCTGGAAATTAAAACGGTAATCTGCTGCTGGCGGTTGAGTTTCAGAATCAATTCCCGTATTTCTATTATGCCTTGCGGATCAAGGCCATTGACAGGTTCATCCAAAACTAGAAAATCCGGGTTTCCCACAAGGGCGATTGCAATTCCCAGCCTTTGACGCATACCGAGAGAAAAGTTTTTTGCTTTCTTTTTCCCGGTATTCTCTAATCCTACCAGTTTCAGAACGTCTTCCAGCCCGTCAAAAGACGGCAGCCCAAGAATACGGTACTGCTGTTTGAGATTGTCTTCTGACGTCATATCCAGATAGATCGATGGGGTTTCCACCACTGCGCCCATTCTTCTGCGGGACTTTACAATTTCTCTCTCCGTGTTTTTCCGTCCATAAAGCGTATATTCGCCGGATGTAGGTTCCTGCAGCCCGCAAATCAGCCGGATCAACGTGGTCTTGCCAGCGCCGTTTTTCCCAATGAGACCATAGATTGCTCCTTTGGGGACATTCATAGACAGTCCATGCACCGCCTTGAATCCTTTATAGTATTTGTTCAAAGCGTTTGTTTTCAGAACATAATCCATAAAAATCAGCCTCCTTTATTTGATATCAGCATTCTATCAAATAACAGTAAAGAAAAGAGTAAAGGAAACCATAAAGATTTCGTAAAGATTTGACAGCAGGATCATGAAAAACAGCTATGGGAAAATATCTCATACATTCTGACAAGTTCTTCTTCTGTCGTTCTTTATTCCGTCCGCAACTTAAATCCAATTCCCCAGACTGCTTCTATATAATCCCTGCCATTTGCCTCACGGAGTTTTTTCCGCAGGTTGCTGATATGCATTTTCAGAGAACTTTCCGTACAGTCAGGAGTATCCTCACTGATACGGTCCAACAACTGTGATTTCGTAATCACTTGCGCCGAATTTCCCATGAGAAGCTTCAGAATTGCATATTCCGTTGGCGTCAGCCTTATCTCATTCGTCCCAACGGTCACGGTATAAGCCTCTGTATCAAGGGTTATTTCATCAAACCTCAAAACAGAAGCAGCCCTTGTGGTTTTGGAATTACGGAGCTGTACAGCAATCCGGGCTGACAGTTCTTTTATGTGAAAGGGTTTTGTCACATAATCGGCAGCGCCGCCAAGCAGTAATTTCACTTTATCATCCATGTCAGTTTTTGCGCTGACTACAATGACGGGGATTCCCTTTATCTGAGGAAGCACCTCTTCCCCCTCCAGTCCCGGCAGCATCAAATCCAACAGCACAAGATCCGGTTTTGTCCCAGACAGCACATATAACGCTTCTGTTCCGGAATACGCACGGAGCACGCCGTATCCCTCTTTTTTCAGCGCTTCTTCCAGCATATTTCCAATATGCATATCATCATCAATAATCAGAATATTTTTCATCATTGTCCTTTTTCCTGTTTTACCGCCTGCCGACAGCAGGGTGCAATTGCTTTTTTCGGCTAAAGCAGCTGCATTGGAATAAATAGCTTTTTGGCAGCATAAGCGGCTGTATTGGAACGTAAGCGATCCTCTTGGCAAAATACAGCCATTTTTCATATTGCTACGAAAAATGGCTGTACCTTATCTAAAACTCCTGTTTCTATTTCTTCGGAACATCCTTTATAGAAAAACTGATTCTTCCCATCTTGTCTTTCCCAAGGCATACGACCTTCACCATATCTCCCAGCGTCAGCACATCCTCTACCCGGTTGATTCTCTCCCTGGAAATCTTGGAAATATGGACCATACCTTCTTTGCCCGGCGCAAATTCCAAAAATGCGCCGAATTCTTTGATGCTGATGACTTTTCCAACAAAAATCTGGCCTGCTTCAAAATCCGTTGTAATAATCTCAATCATCTTAACGGCTTTATCCATCATTGCCTGATCCGTGCCGCAGACAGATACAGCGCCTTCGTCACTGATATCAATCTTTACCCCAGTCTGCTCAATGATTGCATTAATGGTCTTGCCTCTCTGTCCTACCACATCTCCGATCTTTGCCGGATCAATCTGAATCTGGATAATCTTGGGGGCATATTCCCCAACCTCTTTTCTGGGTTCGGAAATTGCTTTGGACATTACCTCGTCCATAATATAAAGCCTTGCTTCCCTTGTCCTTCGAATGGCTTCCTCTACAATGGGCCGGGTCAATCCATGGATTTTGATATCCATCTGGATTGCGGTAATTCCCTCATGGGTTCCCGTTACCTTAAAGTCCATATCGCCGAAAAAGTCTTCCAGCCCCTGAATATCTGTCAGCACAATATAATCGTCGTCAGTCTCTCCTGTGACAAGGCCGCAGGAAATTCCTGCCACCATCTTCTTAATAGGCACGCCTGCCGCCATCAAAGCCATGCAGGAAGCGCAGGTGGACGCCATAGAAGTGGAACCATTGGACTCGAAAGTCTCTGACACCGCACGGATGGCATAGGGGAATTCCTCCTCGCTGGGAAGCACCGGAATCAATGCCCGCTCTGCCAACGCTCCATGGCCGATTTCCCTCCGCCCCGGCCCTCTGCTGGGCTTTGTCTCCCCTACGGAATAGGAGGGGAAATTATAATGATGCATATAGCGTTTATTGACTTCATTCTCATCCAGGCCATCGATTCTCTGAACTTCAGACAAAGGCGCAAGGGTAACCACATCGCAAATCTGGGTCTGTCCCCGGGTAAACATGGCGGAGCCATGGACGCGGGGAATCAAGTCCACTTCTGCTGCCAGAGGACGGATCTGATCGATGGCGCGTCCGTCCGGTCTCTTGTGATCCTTTAAAATCATCTTGCGGACAGTCTTTTTCTGATACTGATAAATGGCCTCTCCCAATACCTCCAGCCATTCTTCCTTCTCTGCAAAAGCCTCTTCCAGCTGTTCCGTAATATTCCGGATATTTTCTTCACGAACCTGTTTGACATCGGTAAACACGGCTTCTTCCATTTTCTCCGGAGGCACAATCTCTTTGATGGCAGCAAATAATTCTTCCGGTACAGCACAGCTTGTATATTCATGTTTTGCTTTTCCTACTTCTGCCACCATTTCATTGATGAAAGCAATAATAGTCTGATTGATCTCATGAGCCTTGTAGATCGCCTCAAGCATCTTATCTTCCGGTATCTCGTTGGCTCCCGCCTCTATCATAATCACCTTTTCGCTGGTGGAGGCAACCGTCAGGTTCAAATCGCCGTTTTTCCACTGCTCCTGGGAGGGATTGATAATCAATTCCCCGTCTATCATGCCAACCTGCGTGGTTGCGCAGGGGCCTGCAAAGGGAATGTCGGAAATACTGGTTGCGATGGCTGATCCAAGCATTGCCACCAATTCCGGCCGGCACTGGGGATCTACGCTCATCACCAGATTGTTCAATGTCACATCATTCCGGTAGTCCTTGGGAAACAATGGACGCATGGGGCGGTCAATGACGCGGGACGTCAAAATGGCGTTCTCTGACGCCTTGCCTTCTCTCTTGTTAAATCCTCCGGGAATCTTCCCAACGGAATATAATTTTTCTTCGTATTCCACACTTAACGGAAAGAAATCTATTCCTTCCCTTGGTTTCTCTGATGCTGTTGCAGTACACAACACAACGGTATCGCCATAATGCATAAAAGCCGCGCCGTTTGCCTGAGCCGCCACTCTTCCAATGTCTACCCTCAGTGTTCTGCCTGCCAATTCCATGGTAAACTGTTTATACATATTTTCTTTCTCCTTTAACTTTCCAGCAGGATGAGCCGAAACCCCGGATACGCCGTTTCCCGGCCTTGTCCCGCATAATACGGAATCAAACATGCTGCAGAAGATACCGAAACTACTGAGCTATATACAAATCATTATATACAGCTCAGTGGTCTCGGGACTTCTTTCTGCCGAATGCCCTGCAAAGACATACCCATGCTGTGAGACCTTAACATTAGAAATAGAGCGGAAAACCGCTCTATTTCATGAAAGGAACTACTTTCTGATTCCTAAACGTTCGATTAAGCTACGATATCTTTCAATATCAGATCTTTTCAGGTAATCAAGCATACCGCGTCTCTGACCTACCATCTTTAACAATCCGCGTCTGGAATGATGATCCTTCGGATTCTCCTTCAAATGCTCTGTCAGCTCCTGAATTCTTGCTGTCAGGATTGCAACCTGAACTTCCGGTGAACCTGTATCCCCGGGTGTTCTTGCGTATTCTGCAATAATTGCCTGTTTCTTTTCTTTTGCTATCATCTTCTGATAACCTCCTCAAATATTATTATCGCCCAAATCTCATGAGATATTAAGTAGCGGTCGGAGTGTCCGGCTACCGAATATGGGCTTCTCATATTCCATGCAGGCTTTCCCTGCCGTCTGCTATTATAGCACAGCTTATCAGCATTGTAAATACCTTACGCCGCTTTGTCTTTGCTGTCTCAGCCAAGGCTGCAAAACGCCAGCCTGTCCTTTATGCTACTTTGCTCTTTGCCAGCTCTGCCAGGGTTGCAAAGCCTTCTGCGTCATTTACCGCCATCTCTGCCAGCATCTTGCGGTTTACTTCCACCCCTGCCAGCTTCAGCCCATGCATAAACTGGCTGTAAGAAATTCCATTGATTCTTGCCGCTGCATTGATACGGGCAATCCACAACTGACGAAACTGTCTTTTTCTTTCTTTTCTACCTGCATAAGAACTTGTCAACGCCCTCATGACAGACTGTTTTGCTACACGGTACTGCTTGGAACGCGCTCCTCTGTATCCTTTTGCCAGTTTCAATACTCTATTATGTTTTTTTCTGGCGTTTAATCCACCTTTTATTCTTGCCATGATTTCTTCCTCCTTAACTCATTCTTACAAATATGGTAAAATCTTTTTCATATTCTTAACATTGGTAGCGTCTGTAATTGTGGATTTCCTCAGATTTCTCTTTCTCTTCGGAGATTTCTTGGTTAAGATATGACTTTTATAAGCTTTATTCCTTTTTAATTTTCCAGTACCTGTTTTCTTAAAACGTTTTGCTGCTGATTTGCTTGTTTTCATTTTTGGCATTTTTAGTTCCTCCTTAAACTCCAGTTATTTCTTTTCTGTCAGCACAATGCTGATACTCCTGCCTTCCAGCTTGGGAGCTTTTTCTACTGTAGCAATATCTGATAAATGTTCTGCAAAATCATCCAGGATATGCCTACTGCTCTGCATATGCGCCATTTCCCTTCCCCGGAAGCGCAGGGTGATCTTTACTTTATTGCCCTTTGAAATAAATTTCTTTGCTGCATTAATTTTTGTGTTCAAATCATTTGTTTCAATATTGGGTGACAAACGGATTTCTTTAATTTCAACAGTTTTTTGCTTTTTCCTGGCTTCTTTTTCTTTTCTCACAAGTTCATATTTGTACTTGCCGTAATCGATAATCTTACATACCGGCGGCTTTGCAGTAGGGGCGATCTTTACCAAATCAAGTTCTGCTTCTCTGGCAATTTTCATCGCTTCCCTGGCTGGCATAATGCCAAGCTGTTCTCCGTCTTCTCCGATTAGACGAACTTCCTTATCTTTGATTTGTTCATTAATCATTAACTCGCTAATGGTCTTGCACCTCCAAAAATTAATTTCACAAAAAAAGTGAATAGACAGACTATCCACTAAATATTGAACTGAACCGCATTCTGTATCATAACTCACAACTCCCGGAAATATTTCCTGATGGATGATGCAGACGGATTGTTTCAAATATGAACCATTAGTCACGCACTTGTGCTACGGTGAGAGTGGATACTCTACTTTCTTTTCCTACAACTCTGTGAGTTTATCATGATTTTACATTAGTGTCAAGGGTTTTTTCGGTTATTTTGATAATTCTGCTTTTCAAATCCGCCGATTTCTGATACCATCATAGCAGAACAATTTTACAAAATGAAAAGAGGATGATTATGACTGAACATGAAAAATTAATTGATCTCCATACCCACTCCACTGAATCAGACGGAACTCTTACGCCGGAAGAACTGATGAAACATGCCCAGGAATGCGGGCTGTCTGCGGTTGCCCTTACGGATCATGACGCTATCAGCGGAATTGAAAAAGCCCGCCCCATCGCCGAAGCCCTTGGATTGGAATTTGTTCCAGGCGTGGAACTCTCCACAGACTATCAAGGTACGGAAATCCATATTCTGGGCTACTATATTGACACCCAGCAGCCGGAATTTTTAAAGCAGTTAAAGGAATTTGTGGATACCAGAGAGAAACGGAATGAGAAAATGGCCCTTCTTCTTCAGGAGGAAGGCTTTGACATTACCATAGAGGCCCTGTTGGCGGAAAATCCGGACGGTGTCATCACCCGGGCGCATTTCGCCCGCTATCTGGTGGAACACGGCCTTGTCAAAGACAGGGAAACGGTATTTCGCAAATACCTGGGCGATGGCTGCAAATGCTATGTCCCCCGGGAAAAAATCACTCCTTTTGAAGCCATCCGGCTGATTCAGCTTGGCGGCGGACTTGCATTTTTTGCCCATCCCGTGTTATGCCATATGAATCATGACAGGCTCCGATCTTTTATCAAAAGCCTGAAGGAAGCGGGATTAACTGGATTGGAAGCAATCTATTCCATGAATGCTCCCGGCGATGAAAGGAACCTGATGAAATTTGCAGAAGAATTTGATTTGCTAATCAGCGGAGGATCTGATTTCCACGGTTCTAACAAGCCCCAGATTCAGCTTGGCGCCGGAAAGGGCAATCTTCGGATTCCTTATGAAATTCTGGAACGCATCAAAGAGGTAAAGCAGGATTTGAAGCTGTAAGGAATGATTTAATATTTTGGAGACGGGGCTGTTGCATTGAGAAACAAACATACAAGATACAATATTTTGTAAAAGAAATTATACCATATCTTGTAGTTGTATTCTTAATGCGGCAGCCCCTTTCTCATGCAAACCAGTCAGCGTTTTGACAAAATTGCCGAATTTATATTTCAATTATGCACTATATTTAGGCTTACTGATTTTCTGTTGTCAAAATGTTACCATAGATTTATTATAACAGTTTTATTTGTACACATACAATTATCTCCCACACACAATACACAACTTGCACAGCACATACGCATCCAGTCGGGTAATTCATAGCCGCTTTCAGCGACACTTTATTTCGGTTCAGTCCTTTTTTCTCTATTTAACTCTGCCAAGAGATTACTTCCCCGTAATCCTCTGGAGCTGCTTTGCGTATCTTCATTCCCTTACACATCCTCATTCAAAATAAATTTCTCAATAATCTCCGCAATTGCTCCATGCTCATTATCATGTTCCGTCACGTAATCTGCCGCCTCTTGCAGTTCCTTATGTCCATTTTTCACGGCCACGCCCACATGCGCCGCCCGAATCATCGGGATATCATTGCGTTCATCCCCTGCCGCCACAGTATTTTCAATAGGCACATTCAGGAATTTGCTGATATATTTCACGCCGCTTCCCTTGTCCGTATCCTTGGGACAGTATTCCAGATATTCATTACAGGAAAAGAAGCAATTGCTGCGTTCCAGAAGCTCCGGATGCTGTTGGCGGAACTCCAGCAGCCGTTCCTGATTATCTACATCCAGAAGCAGCACTTTGTAAGGCTCCTGTTCCAGGCTTCCATAAATATCATCTACCAGCCGGTATCTCATTCTCGCATTCTTCAAATAAAAATCCAATTCCCGGCCATGCTTTTCGGTCAGAATGGTATCCTGCTGATAAGTCTGCACATAGATTCCCGCCTTATGGGCTTCAAGAATGACGTCCTTTGCCACTTCCATGGGAAGGGTGCGTTCCGCCAGAATCCTGTCTGCCACACAATCATACACCACTGCACCGTTAAAAGCTACCATATAGCATCGCGGCAGGGTAAGCCCAAGCTCTTTCACCGCAAGCCTTGCGGTTGCAATGGGACGTCCCGTCATCAGTACAAAATCATGCCCCTGCTCTAACATTTCAGCAATGGCGTCCCGATTTTTCTTCGAAATGCTTTTGTCATGGTTTAACAATGTTTCATCCAGATCCGTAAATAATATTTTATGTTTCATAAGATTCCCTCCACTCTCCGAAGCTGACAATTTTTTTCGGAACGGGCATAAGCTCAATTGTCCGCTGACGCTGCTGCCCTTACATTTATTCCACCGGCTCCGCCGGGATAAACACCCTTTCCTGGTATACATTCACTGTCTTTGGAATGGCCTTTTTAGCCTCTTCGCAGAACTGCTGCTGCGAATTTACCAGTTTCTTTCCCCTTTTGTCTATTTTATCATACTTTCCGTCCGGCTGCAAAATATGCGCCTTGGTATTGTCTGCAAGCTGTGTGGAAAGTACATGGCGCACCTGATCCATCAGCGTTTCATTCTCCACCGGAAACATAATCTCTACCCTGCGGTCCAGGTTTCTCGGCATCCAGTCTGCGCTTCCCATATAAATCTCTTCCTGTCCGTCATTGTGAAACCAGAAAATACGGCTGTGCTCTAAGAAATTTCCCACAATAGAGCGGACGGTAATATTCTCGCTGACGCCGGGAATTCCCACCTTCAGGCAGCAGATCCCCCGGACTACCAGATCGATTTTTACGCCTGCCGCTGAAGCTTCATACAGCGCTGCAATAATGTCTCTGTCACAAAGAGAATTCATTTTGGCCTTGATAAAGGCTTCCCTTCCTGCCTGGGCATGCTTCATTTCACGCTTAATCAGCTTTAAGAACCGTTTGCGCAGCCAGATGGGAGCCACCACAAGCTTATTCCAGGAAGCAGGCTCGGAATATCCGGACAGCATGTTAAATACGGCAGTTGCATCCTCCCCGATTGCCTCTGAACAGGTAAATATTCCCAGATCCGTATATAATTTCGCTGTGGAATCGTTGTAATTTCCTGTGCCAAGATGTACATACCGGCGGATGCCGTCTTCCTCTCTGCGCACCACCAGGGCAATTTTGCTGTGGGTCTTTAAACCTACCAGTCCATAAATGACGTGGCATCCTGCCTTTTCCAGCTTCTTGGCCCAGACAATATTGTTTTCTTCGTCAAAGCGGGCTTTCAGCTCCACCAGAACCGACACCTGTTTGCCATTTTCCGCTGCCTGGGCTAAAGACGCGATAATCGGTGAATTGCCGCTGACGCGGTACAGAGTCTGTTTGATTGCCAGCACATCCGGATCTGCAGACGCCTGACGGATAAAATCTACCACAGGATCAAAGGTCTGGTAAGGATGATGCAGTAAAATGTCGCCTTTTCGGATCGCTTCAAAAATATCCTCCCCTGGTACAATCTGAGGCACACGCTGGGGCTTATAGGAAGCATACCGCAATTCATCTTTCCCTTCGATTCCATACAGTTTCATCAGGAAGGTAAGATCAAGGGGGCCATTAATCTTAAAAATATCTTCTTGTGCAATATGAAGATCTTCTTTCAGAATTCCAAGGAGACGCTTATCTATCTTCTCTTCCACCTCAAGACGGATCACTTCTCCCCACTGTCGTTTCTTTAACTGTTTCTGAATCTCCTGCAGCAAATCCTCTGCTTCATCCTCATCAATGGTCAGATCTGCATTCCGCATAATCCGGTAAGGATACGCGCATACCACATGATAATTCAAAAACAGACGGTGGATATTGCGTTCCATAATCTGCTCTAACAGAATAAAAGTCTGACTGCCCTCCTCGGAAGAAGGAATCCTGACAATTCTTGGAAGCACAGAGGGAACCTGAACTGTAGCAAATTCCAGTTCTTCCTTCTTATCCCCCTTCTTCATCAAAAGTGCCGCAATATTTAAAGACTTATTGCGGATTAAAGGAAACGGCCGGGAAGCATCCACTGCCATAGGGGTAAGCACCGGATACACCGTTTCTTCAAAATAGCGGTCCACATAATCTGCCTGTTCTTCGTTCAGCTCTTCATAGGCAGATATAATTTCTATTCCATGATTATGCAAAAGAGGCACCAGAGAACGATTATATGTACTATACTGGGTTTCCACCAACGCCCTGGTGTCCTTATTGATAGCCTCAAGCTGTTCTTTTGCAGTCATCCCGGCAATATCCTTTTTCTTATAGCCTGCATGTACCATGTCCTTCAGAGAAGCTACCCGCACCATAAAAAATTCATCCAGGTTCGAAGACGTAATACTGACAAATTTCACCCTTTCCAGCAGCGGAATGTTTTTATCCCTCGCCTCATTTAACACTCTCTGATCAAATTTCAGCCAGCTTAACTCCCGGTTTTCATAATATTCCGGATTCTGAAAATCCCTTTCTTCGTCCATCTCATAACCTCCCTAAAACACTTTCTTTTCTCTTATTCTTGGCTTTACGCTGAAAATCTCTTCAAAAGAATTGGCATAGGCAGAAAAAAGCCCTTTCTCAAGCACAATGCTCTCGGAAGATTCCACCGTAATCACCAGTTCCCTCTCCTGCAACGACGCCTTGATATTCCGAAACTTCTGTTTATGGCTTCTGTCCATGGCATTGGCGATTTTAAGCATGGCAGTCAGCTTTGACACCACCATATAATCCTCCTGATCCATTTTATCGCTGACGCTGCTGTAAGACTGCAGGGGCTGGGAATTGTATTTCACCGCACTGGCAACAATCTCCCGCTCTAAATGGGTCATTCCGATAATTTCTGTTGCCATGATAATCTGATAGGAACACTCAGATTGATTGACCAGACTGATATAGCGCCCGCAGTCATGGAGAATTGCCGCAACCTGCAAAAGAAGCCTTTCCCGTTTTCCCATCCCGTGCACCTTCTTCATGGCGTCAAAAATGGTAACTGTCATATTTAAAACCGCTTCTGTATGGCTGGAATACCCTTGATAGCGTTCCGCCAGATTCCGGGCGGCGGCCAGCACGTCCTCCTCAAAATCATGCTCAAAGTAAATCATACGGTTCTTTTCCGCATAAGCGCAGGCAATTCCGTCGCTGATGTTTACGCCAGGCACCCAAATATATTTTGCATTTAACATTTCCGTCAGGCGCTTATATAATACTACGGAGGGAAGGATCAGCGGATCATGTTCGTTGGCAAGATTTAATTCCAGAGAAATTTCCTCTGCAGATTTTTTATACCATTTGTTCAGAAGCTTTAAGAAACGTTCTGTCTCTATGGTTCCGTCCTCGTCCTTTTTCGAGAATCCTTTCGTCATGTCTGCCACATAATCTCCCATGATAATTACATATTTCATTTCCAGATCATGCATATAAATCCGCTTAAAAATCTCCAGCTCTTTGTCAATCAATTCCTGTATCTGGGTTTCATAATGGGAAACCAGATTCTCAATCTTAGACAGCTTTTCCCGGATACGCATAATGCCAAGCTCAATATGCTGGGTAGTAATGGCCGTCCCTTTCCGAAACAGCGTAATCTGCATACTGCCGCCGCCTACATTCACCACTGCGGCTCCTTTTTGTATCATTTTCTCAAACCTGGGCAGAACCGCCAGGGACTTGTAATCCATCAGCCGGTGTTCTGAATTGCTTAACACCGTCACTTCAATCTTTGTGCGCAGCCGGATCTGATCCAGGATAAAAAGCTTATTGCTTACATTCCGGAACACATTTCCTGCATAAGCCTCATAACCGTCCACTTTATAGCCGTTCATAATGGAATGGAATTCTTTTAAAATCTGGCAAAGCTCCTCCACCAGTTCGTATCCGATCACCCCTTTTCCAAAAGCGTCCCGGCCAAGCTCCACATGACTCCGCACATAATCAATGGAACGTATTTTCCGATTGGCGGAAATCTCGAATATTTTCAGGCTCACTTCATATGAGCCGATGTAAATTGCTGCAAATGTCGTAATCTTCATACCCGTTCCTTTCTGCCGGATGATTCCGGCACAGTCTGAACTACTGCTTTCCCAGCAGATAATTGATAAACTGCTGGGCTGTTCTTCCGGAAAGCCCTCCATGGCTCAGCTCCCATTTATTTGCTTCTGCCAGAAGCTCCTCCTCTGCCATCTGGATATGATGCCGTCCGGCAAGATTTTTCACAATATTCTGAAATTCTTTCTTATCCGGCTTGCCGAAATAAATGGTAACGCCGAACCTTGCCACCAGGGATAATTTCTCCTGCACCGTATCGCTGGTATGCAGCTCGTCATCTCGATCCGCCTTATCGCTGAACTTCTCCCTTACCAGATGACGTCGGTTTGATGTGGCGTAAATCAGTACATTATCCGGTTTCTTCTCCAGCCCTCCTTCTATCACTGCCTTTAAATATTTGTACTCTATTTCAAATTCCTCAAAAGACAAATCATCCATATATATGATAAATTTATAATTTCGATTCTTCACCTGAGCAATCACATCATTCAAATCCTGAAACTGATGCTTATAGATCTCAATCATCCGAAGCCCCTGGGAATAATACTGGTTAATCACTGCTTTCACACTGGTGGATTTCCCGGTTCCAGCATCCCCAAACAACAGACAGTTATTGGCCTGTTTTCCCTTCACAAAGGCTTCCGTATTATCAATCAGCTTTTTCTTGGCCAATTCATATCCAATCAAATCCTCCAGATGCACATGGGCAATATTGGTAATTGGAACAATCTTCACGTCATCTCTCTCATGTTCAACTCGAAACGCTTTATGCAGCCCCAATTTTCCCACGCCGAATTCCCTGTAGAATTCCGTCACTTCATCCTTAAATTCCTCCACGGTATCTGTCTGCTCCAGCCGAACACTCAACTGACAGATTCTATCCCGTATCCTGCGGTTAAATACATTTCCATCCCGATCTGCCCGTCTGTAATTTTTCAGTATCTCAAGTTCCGGAATCTGAAGAACCTCTCCCAGCTCTTTCAGATCAAAATCAAATAATTCCTTGAATATTCCAAAATCATGAAGAGCCAGAGTATTGATGCTCCCCTGAATCCTGCCTTTGATTTCACAAGAAACGCTGTAGGCGTTTTCATGATTCACCAGCAGAAAGGTCAGGTAATTCTGCCAGAGATTGCCTTCAAACCCATGGCTTGCTGAAAGTTCAATCAGTTCATGCAAGCACTCATAACATAATATCTGCAGCTTTTCAGATTCAGAACCGGACAAATCATCTCTGTAATGCTCCAGCACCCGGGTAAAATCCTTAAAAATCCGGTCTTTATCAAAATTCCGGTATAAAATCAACTTTCCCGTATTTTTCATCCTAAAAACCTCTGTTTCTGTACTTTTCGATTCTTTTCCTGCGCCAGTTTGGCATAACAGGAACGTCTGCATTTATGAATGCAATAAGCCATTTTGCCATATTTAATAATTTCCCAGCACTTTTAGATAAAGCGCACCTTCCTGCAGTCCCTTCAAAGCGTTCTGTACCGCTCCGTCCCCCAGATTTCCTTCCATATCCACGAAAAAACGATACTCAAAGCTCTTATCCTTAATGGGCCTGGATTCAATCTTTACCATATTCAGGTTGTTAAAGATAAAATGAGAAAGCATATGATACAAAGAACCGCTTTCATGGGAAATTTCAAAGCAGATGCTCACCTTCTTTGCCTCTTGCAGGCAGATTTTTTTCCCTGAAACAATAATAAACCTGGTGCTGTTCTCATCGCTGTAATTGATATTGTTCTGCAAAATTTCCAGACCGTAAATATCCGCCGTCACTGTACTGGCAATGGCTGCCTGGCATTTTTGCCCATCTTCTACAATTTTCTTGGCCGCCATTGCAGTGTTTTCAATCTTCTTCTGTTTCCAATCCTTGTGCATATCCAGAAAATCCACGCTCTGCATCAATGCCTGAGGATGGGAATATACATGAGTAATATCAGAAATGCTGCTTCCGGGAAGTCCCAAAAGCGCATGCTCTACCTTAATCGTCTGTTCTGCCACAATGCAGTTGTCATATTCCACCAGCAGATCAAAATTCTCTCCCACAATTCCTGCGGAAGAATTCTCAATGGGCAGCACCGCATAATCTGCCTGCCCGCTGCTGATGGCTTCCATCGCATCCCGCCATGTTTCCACATGATAGCTGTCGATCGCTTCTCCGAAATACGCCTTCATGGCAATCTGGCTGTAAGCCCCTTCCGTACCCTGATACACCACCTTATTGGTGGAAAAAGGCAGACTGTCTACCTGGGCAAATCCCATATCGTTCCCCTGCCCATGCTGAATCATCATCTGATACTGGCGCCTCCGGCTCAATGCCATAATCTGTTCGAAAAGTTCTCCCACTCCATAACGGTTCTCTTCTGCCTGCACCAGTCCCTTTACCTTTTCCAGCTTTTCTTTTTCCCTGGCCTTATCCAGCACCGGTTTTCCAACCGATAATTTGTATTCTGCCACCTCCGCCGTCAACTGCATCCTGGCTTCATACAAAGCCGCAATCTGACTATCTATTCCATCAATTTCCTCTCGGATTCTGCTTAACTCTTTCATATGTCACATCCTTATTATTTCTGAAAGCAGCCACTCTCCATTCCGGAAAGCGGCTGCCAGGTATTTCATATCTCTTCCATCCCGCCATCTGCCAAAGGACGGGCCGCAGACAGCCCTTACTGTGGAATATAAACATAATTGCACTTCAGCACATCCGAAGTCATACCATATTTATCTACCAGAATCAAAGACAGCACATTATTTCCTTCCGGCATGCTAATCGGCTCCGTATATTGACTGGACTCCTGGGTAGGCTCTGCTCCGTCCCAGGTATAGTAAACCCTGCAGCCCTCCGGCACCGTTATGGTAATCGTCTGCGGTCCGTAAAAATTCCCTCCGGAAGGCACTACATGAGGCGCATTCGGTTTCGTTAACTTGATCATAAAACGCTCCTGCTCTTCTTCCCCATACACCCCGAATTTATTGCAGGAAACTGCGCGGATCCATATATTTTTACCAGGCTCCAGTAAAATAGGCTTTGTATATTCTTTTCCCTCTCTTGGATCAGAACCGTCCAGAGTGTAATAAATCTTACAGTTTTCTTCACTGGTAAGTTCTACCTCAATTTCTTCCTGATACATTCCGCCCTCCGGTTCAATGACCGGCGGCTTTGCCAGATAATCCTCAAACAGTTCCAGAATTTCTGTATCTGTTATTTCCCTGCTGAGTTTCTCAATGGCTTCATAATCCTCCTGGGCTTCATAGACCTGAATTAATCTCTCACAGACCTCTCTGCTCTCTTCTCCCTCCTCTAACAGTTCCAGTAATATGATACGGGCTTTCTCATATTCCTCCTGCTGAAGATAAACCTCCGCCAGACGCAGCCTGGCGTCCTCACTGCTGCCGTCAAGTTCCAGCGCCCGCTTCAGGCACTTTTCCGCTTTCTGGTAATCCTTTCTCCCCTGATAATCCTCTGCCTTTTTCATCTGATAGTCATAAGAATTGTTCCAACTGTAATTTACCAGAAGTACAATCCCCACGACAAGAATAAGAAAAACTGCCATAATCAGGAAGCCTATGGGCTTTTTCTTCTTTTTTCCTGTCTTCTGATTTGAGGAAACCGCTCCTTTTCCTTTCTTATTTTCAGACCGGCGTTTCTTCTGTATCTTATCTTTCTTTTCCTTCAGAAGCCCCCGTAAAAAATCATCCTCCAGAAGGTTATAATCCGATACAATCTGAGCTTCTTTCCCGCAAACGGAACAATACACACATCCCACTTTCAGCTCTGCGCCGCAATATGCACATTTCATTTCTTTTGGCCCTCTTCTATACTCTGCACACAATTATTCATCAGCATTGCAATCGTCATAGGGCCTACTCCTCCCGGAACCGGCGTAATGGCAGAAGCAATGGGCATAACTTCATCAAATCTGACATCTCCGCACAGCTTATTATTTTCATCCCGATGGATTCCCACATCAATCACTACCGCGCCTTCCTTCACATACTCGGCGCCGATAAACTGAGGCTTTCCCATTGCCACAATCAGGATATCCGCCTGATGGCAAATTTCCGGAAGATTCCTCGTCTTAGAATGGGTAATCGTAACCGTGGCGTTCTCCCGAAGCATCAGAAGCGCCATGGGCTTTCCCACAATATTGCTTCTGCCGATGACTACACAGTGCTTTCCTGCAATTTCTATGTCAGATCGTTTTAAAAGCTGGATAATTCCCGCCGGAGTACAAGATACAAACCCTGCTTCTCCGATTGTCATAGCTCCCACACTCTGGGGATGAAAACCATCCACATCTTTCCCTGGACTGATGGCTTGAATCACCTTATCCTCATTGATATGGCCGGGAAGGGGAAGCTGCACCAAAATCCCCCGGACTTCTTCTTTCTCATTCAATTCCTGAATTAACTGTAAGAGTTCCTCCTCTTTCGTTTCCTCCGGAAGTTCATATGCCAGTGAATCAATCCCTATATAAGCGCAGGCATTCTTCTTATTCCGAACATACACACTGGAGGCCGGATCTGCTCCCACCTGTATCACTGCAAGAGCTCCTGTTTTCCCTTCTGCCTTTAATGCTGCCACTTTCTCTTTTAACTCATCTTTGATCTGCTGAGAAATCTTTTTTCCATCTATGATTACTGCCATGACTTTTCCTTTCTGTAAACGCCTTTTTCAAATATATCATCCAAAATCATTAGAATAACCCGGTAATTACTCCATCGTCATCCACATCAATCTGATAAGCAGCCGGCGTCTTTCCCAGTCCCGGCATTGTCATAATTGCTCCGGTAATTGCCACTACAAAACCGGCGCCTGCCGATACATATACTTCCCGTACATTTACCGTAAAGCCCAAAGGCCGCCCCAGCTTTGTCTGATCGTCAGAGAGGGAATACTGTGTCTTTGCCATACATACCGGGAAGCTTCCCATTCCCAGCTCTTCAATTCTCTTTAACTCCTTCATGGCTGCCGGCCCATAAGTTACGCCGTCGGCGCCGTAAATTTCCTTTGCCACCGTTTCTATCTTCTCTGTCAGGGAGAGACTGTCTTCATAAAGAGGGGCAAACCGGCTGTCTT
Source organism: Petralouisia muris (assembly GCF_004793545.1). Lineage (GTDB taxonomy): Bacteria > Bacillota > Clostridia > Lachnospirales > Lachnospiraceae > Petralouisia > Petralouisia muris. Next base: position 71,190 of record NZ_SRYA01000011.1, read on the forward strand.
TTGTCTCTAAGGTTTCCAGCACCTTTTGGGCCAGCGCAACGCCGCCTTCTCCGCCTTTCTCCCATACCTCTGACAAAGCAAATTCACAGCCCCGCTCTTTACAGAACTGTTCTACATATTCTGTCTCCGCTTTGGAATCCGTCAGGAAAGAATTCAGGGTTACTACTACAGGAACCTGATATTTCTGGAGGTTTTCAATATGCTTCTCCAGATTTACGATTCCTTTCTCCAATGCTGCAAGGTTCTCGCTGGAAAGCTCAGATTTGGGAACTCCGCCATTGTATTTCAATGCCCGGATCGTTGCCACAAGCACCACTGCATCCGGCTTCAGCCCCGCCATCCTGCATTTGATATCCATAAATTTCTCTGCGCCCAGATCTGCGCCGAAACCTGCCTCTGTCACCACATAATCTGCCAGCTTCAAGGCTGTCTTTGTGGCACGGACACTATTGCAGCCGTGGGCAATGTTGGCAAAAGGCCCGCCATGGACAATGGCTGGCGTATGCTCCAATGTCTGAATCAGATTGGGCTTCATTGCGTCTTTCAGCAAGGCAGCCATAGCTCCTGTAGCCTGCAGATCATCTGCCGTTACCGGCTTCCCTTCAAAATTATAAGCTACAATCATTCTGCCCAGACGCTTCTTCAAATCTGCCATATCCTCTGCCAGGCACAGCACTGCCATAATTTCAGAGGCTACCGTTATCACGAAATGATCCTCCCGCACCATTCCGTCCATTTTATTTCCGAGGCCCACAACAATATTCCGAAGCACCCGATCATTCATATCCAGGCAGCGTTTCCAGATTACCTGTCTTGGATCAATGCCAAGAACATTTCCCTGCTGAATATGATTGTCCAAAAGAGCCGCAAGCAGATTATTTGCGGAAGTAATCGCATGAAAATCTCCAGTAAAATGAAGGTTTAAATCCTCCATGGGAACCACCTGTGCATATCCTCCGCCGGCTGCTCCTCCCTTGATTCCGAAGCAGGGGCCCAGGGACGGTTCTCTCAGTGCAAGGACTGCTTTCTTTCCAAGCTTTCCGAACGCCTGCCCCAATCCTACGCTGGTGGTGGTTTTGCCTTCTCCTGCGGGAGTGGGATTGATGGCCGTAACAAGGATCAGCTTACCGTCCTTTTCATCTTTGACCCGTTCCATCAGTTCATTGGACAATTTTGCTTTATATTTTCCATACAACTCCAGTTCATCTTCCTCAATTCCTAACTGTGCCGCCACGTCTTTGATGTGGATCATTTCCGCTTCCTGTGCAATCTGAATATCTGTTTTCATATTTTTCCTCCATATGTCGACCTGTTCTTTTTCTGCTGCATTTTATATGTTTATACTACCACAAGATGATGCTTTATGATAGATATAAATCTAACAAAACTCATTTATACATGCTCTTCTACATATTCTTCAAATTCTGCCAGCGACATCTGTACTTTTCTTGGCTTTGTTCCCTCTTCCGGACCTACCACGCCGGCCTCTTCCAGCTGATCCATAATTCTTGCCGCCCGGTTGAACCCAACTTTGAACATCCGCTGCAGCATACCGATGGAACCTTTCTCTTTCTCTATCACAAATTTTCCGGCTTCCACAAAATAAGCGTCTCTTTCACTTCCGCCGCCTGATCCCATACCGGAACCGGCAGAGGCCGTATTCATTTTCTGCTCTATCTCCGGATTGTATACCACTGTGCTCTGCTTTTTCAGGAAATCCACCACTGCCTCCACTTCCGGATCTGACACAAAGGGGCCCTGGACACGCAAAGGCTTCTGATAGCCCTGGGGATAAAACAGCATATCTCCGTTCCCCAAAAGCTTCTCAGCCCCGTTCATATCCAGAATGGTTCTGGAATCCACGCCGGAAGACACGGAAAAAGCAATTCGGGAGGGCATATTTGCTTTAATCAGACCAGTGATTACATCTACGGAAGGTCTCTGGGTGGCAATAATCAAATGAATTCCCGCTGCCCGGGCAAGCTGAGCCAGACGGCAGATTGCGTCCTCCACATCTCCCGGAGCCACCATCATAAGATCCGCCAGCTCGTCTACAACCACAACAATCTGCGGCATTTTCACCGGCTTTGTCTCATCCTCCACCTGTTCTATGGCCGCTATTTTCTGATTATATCCTTTCAAATCCCGCACCTGGCATTCTGCAAATTTCTGATACCGATCCATCATCTCCGCCACTGCCCAATGCAAGGCTCCTGCCGCCTTCTTGGGATCGGTCACCACCGGAATCAGCAGATGGGGAATCCCGTTGTATACACTTAATTCCACTACCTTCGGGTCAATGAGAATCAGCTTCACATCCTCCGGATCTGCTTTATAGAGAATACTCATTATAATCGTATTGATACATACGGATTTCCCAGAGCCGGTAGCCCCTGCAATCAGAAGATGGGGCATCTTGGCAATGTCCGCCACCACAGCCGCTCCGCCGATATCCTTCCCGGCCGTAAAGCAAATGTTGGATTTATGGCTTTGGAATTCGTCCGTTTCTATCATATCCCGAAAACGCACCATTACATTTTCTTTGTTGGGAACTTCAATTCCCACTGCCGCTTTTCCGGGAATAGGCGCTTCAATACGGATATCTGCCGCTGCAAGATTCAGCTTAATATCATCTGCAAGATTTACTATTTTACTGACCTTTACGCCCATTTCCGGCTGCATTTCATAACGGGTTACGCTAGGCCCGCAGCTTACATCTGTAATTGTGACATTAACGCCGAAATTCTTTAAGGTCTGCTGCAGCAGCAGGGCTGTTTCCTGGAGATGCTTCATGGAATCTCCCTGAGCGTTGGTTCCCTTCTTTAACAGGGAAATTGGAGGAAATACATATTCTTTTTTCTCCGGTATGACAGGCTTCGGCGCTGATGGAGATACCGCAGCTGTTCCTCCTTCTGCCAACGAAGAGGAGGCCTGCCGGGATCCCGCTCCTGCTGATTCCGAAGAGACCTGCCGGGCCGTTCTCTCTGCCGGTGCCTGGGATGTCTGTGAATTCACTTTCTCTGGCTCTGCCGCTCCCGTGTCGAAAGATAATTTCGCCTCAGGCAATGCAGATTCCATTGCAAATTCCATTACTGCAGGCTCCATTCCTGCATCCTGTTCTGACACTCTTTCCAGACCGTCGTCCGCTTCCGCTATAATAGCTGCTTCTAATCCGGCAAACACTTCCTCTGAAAGCTCTGGTTCCATCAAATTCCCTGTCATGCCTGCAGGCTCTTCCGTCAGCTGCAAGATTTCTGGTTCCAGACCTCCGGAAGGCTCTGAATGAATGACTACCGGTTCTTCACTGGTAAGCAGAATTTCACTGTCTTCCGGCCTCCAAAGCTTCTCTGTGCCCTCTGAGACGGGTTCTAATTCTGTCTTTCTCTTTCTTGGGCTTCTGCGTACTTTTTCCACCACTACCGGCTCTGAAAACAGTTCTTTGGAAAACGCCTGTTCTGTCTTTGGTTCCGGTTTTGTCTCAGACAAACTGTCTATGGAAATTTTCGGCTCTGATTTCACAGGCATTTCCAGAATGGAAGCAGAAGTACGCATTTTTTGAGAACCCCATTCCATATTCCCCACTGCTTTTTTCTGAATCTCTTCCTTGCCGGAAAACAGCTTTTCCTTTAACTCTCTGGAAAATACCTCCGTTTCCTTGGGCAGCTTTAATTCACTGATATTGTCAGAACGGCGGGAAGATACCGGCACAATCTTCGTATCCAGCGCAACCCCTTCTACCTTTCTGTCAATCCGCCGCTGGGCCTGTTCTTCCTTTCTTGATTCTTTGATTTCCCTGCGCCTTGCTGCGTCTTCCCTGGCAGTATCATATACTTTCCGGCTTCCTTTCGTTACGCTTTTCAAAAAAGAACGTTCCGTCAAAAGCACCAGAGAAATTATCAGCGCAATAATATCTGCCACATAAGCTCCGGCTGTTCCAATCGCAGGGCATAACACAGACGCCAACAGCCCTCCCACTGCTCCGCCGCCGCTTTTATGCTCCACCGCATACTGAAAAGAAGCCTGCACCTGATACTCTTTGGAATCCCCTGCAATTAATTCCATAAAAAGGCACAGAAATACCACAAACACAACTCCTGCCACCAGTTTTATAATGGCAATTCCATTGTCTTTGTTCGATACAAAAAAAGCTGCACCCACAAAAAAGCAGATCGGAAACAGGTAAGCCATCATTCCGAACAATCCAAAGCAAAAACCGCTTACCTTCTCTCCCACAAATCCGCCAATTCCAAAGTTACTGATAAACATTATAATACAAACAGCCAGTATAATCAGAAGCGTCACTTCACTTCCAAAAGATACTTCCCCGCTGTTTCTGTTTGATCCATTTTTTCTGCCAGAGGCGCCGGCTCCTCTGGCATTTTTTCCTTTTGCCGTATTCTTAGGTTTTGATGCCATATGACTTCCTCCAAACTGTCGTTCTTCTGTCAGGCTCAGCCTGCTGGGCAAACAGCAGGAAATCTGAACCGATCTGTGCTCTGACTTTCCCGTCCCGGCACACTGTTTACAGTTTATCACATTCAGTTCGAAATGTCATTACCACATTTTCATCCTTCTTTCCTTAATTGATACTCCTCGTACATTTTATTAATTTCTGCGCATACAAGCAAAATGTAAATGCCGAAATACAACCACATCATAACCAGAATAATGGTGGTCAGGCTGCCGTACATAGAAAATCCATTAAAGTAATCCACATAAACAGAGATTCCGAAAGACAAAAGCGACCATCCCACGGCGCTTAAAATACTGCCTGGAATCTGATGCTTCACAGCGGCCTTGCGGTTGGGAAGCATTTTAAACAGCATCAGAAAGAACAGCATCAGAACAGCAAGAAGTATCAGCGAACGAAGCTGCAGAATGCCCCATGTAATATCCGCCACGATGGGAATATATTTCACAATCAATCCCTGCAGACTGTTTCCGAATACCATCAGCGTAAGGGAAACTGCAATTGCAATCACTAACATTAATGTGTAAAGTATTGCCCGAAACCGCAGGAAAATCCAATTTCGCGTTTCTTCAATGTCATAGACGCTGTTTAATCCATCCGTTAAACAATGAATGCCCTTAGCGGCAGACCAGACTGCCATAATCGCCGCCACCGACACAATTCCCACAGAATTATTATAGACTTCATGAATAATTCCAATAAGAAAAGGCGAAATATACTCCGGCATCAGCCGGTTCACCAGTTCCATAACCATACTTTTCGTCACCGGCGTATACTGAATCAGAGAAATAAACAGCATAATAAAGGGGATCAGGGACATTATGATAAAAAACGCCGCCTGAGCCGCATATGCGCTGACATTATCCCTCCTGCATTCTTCCAGAAAAGCTCTGGTTCTTGCCACAATCTTCCAAAACATAATTATTCCCCATTATAAATATTTTCTATCGTAATATCCTGATAAAATTTCGTCAGGATTTCCACATAATTCATTCCGGCTTTTGCCATTCCATTCGAACCGTTCTGACTCATTCCGATTCCATGTCCGTATCCTCCGCCCTGCAGAAGATACCCCTGGTCCACAGGCGTCAAGGTAAAATAAGCGCTGGGCAGAAGCTTCATGTCTATGGCTTCTCCTTTATTATCTGTAACTTTGCCTGCAGCGGCTCCCAGCACATAGCGTATATTGTATTCTGTGATTACATTTACCGTTCCCTTTTCATAGGAAATACGCAGCACCTTAACGCCTCCGCCGCTTCCCCGCTCTCCTACCGAAATTTCCTTTAATGCCCCGAATCCTGCCAAATCAGAAGCTTTTCCTTCTGAACCATCCGCTTTGAGAAACTGTACATTAGATGCATTGGCGCCTGCCCGTTCCATAATGGCATTGTTCACGGTTTCTGTCTCTTTCAGCGCCATAACTTCTGCCTGCCAGCGGAAATAGGAACTGTCACTGTCATAAGAAGCTATGTCTTTATTTTTAATAAACTCGGCAAAGGATTCTTCACTGGAAATATCCGCTTCCTCTCCTTCTGCCAGCAGGGAAATTCCCTGCAGATATCCAAACCGCTCTTCACCGCCCACATTCCATAACCCCATATCTCCCGTATAGCCGCAGGAAGTGGAAAAAAAATACGCCTCTGCAACTTCTCCCTGATATTTTATCACTTCGCCTATGGTATCATCCACCGCTAAGTTCGTCTGAGGCGTCTCTTCCTGTTTGTTATAGACCTGATAACTGGTGCTGTCGTCCACGTGAGCCCCCAAGGCAGCGTAATCTCCCTTCATAAGCTGAATGCACGCATAGCTTCTGGCGCAAACAGCCTGCACGCACAGCGCTTCCCGTTCATAAGATGAGGGCATCTCACTGGGAACCACACCGTACAGATACTGTTCCAGAGACAATTCGTTCACCACTCCATACCCTTCCGGATACTTTCGAATCTCCATAGTTCCCCGGTATCCTAAAGAAGTATGCGCTCCGGCTCCATCTGAAAAATAAATCCTTCCATTTTCATCTTCTAATGCAATTTTAACATAATCCGGACTTTCTCCAAAAAATTCTGACATTGTTATGGGGTTTCCCGGACTGATTTCCTCCGTTTTATCTCCCACAGTTACTGTTCCTCCTGCATCTGTCACAAACACGGGATTCTCATGATAGGGACTTTCTTCATTCAGCAAAAGCACCCGAATGGTTTCAATGGAAGCAGGCTCCTTTAAAATAATTCCGCAGACTTGCTTTTCTGCCACCACAAAATCCGCCTGCAGATTGCCAATCACCAGCTTCGACTCATCTAATTCTTCCACGGTTCCATAGGTCTTATATATTTTTAAGGTTCCGTTGTGCTCTAAAGTTCCATAACCGGAAATTTCAATCTGTTTATCATTAAAACTCAGAACTTTTCCGGATATCATATCTTCTTTCTTATAAATTGCTGTAACTCTTCCCTCCGTCCATTCCATATCGCAGATGGTATCTTTAATATCTTCTTCCAAGCCTTCAATATCCAAAAGAATCTTCTGACTCTCATACAAAATTTCTGCCTTCTCCTGGGCGGTAGAATGGACAAACACATTTTTCAAAGTCAGCGGACCTTTGCATTCACTGCTGATTCCGATAATACGGTTATCTTTCACGTAAACCTGATACATATCATAATAGTGAAAATAATCCACGCCTTCTGCCACTTCGTAATATCCCTTCTGGGTCAGCCGCCGCAAAATCTCTTCCTCTTTCTCTCCTTCTGTCTCATCAGTAAGAAATACTAAATTGGTAGCAGAAACTTTACCCTCCGTATCCAGCAAATCCAGAATCTGTTCATAGACCCCATTCCACTCCGAGCGGGACACATTTTTCCAGGAAAATCGTTCAGGATATGTCACATATTCCCGAACCGAAAGCTGTTCCAGCAATTTTTCCAGCTTTCCAAAGGTAAGTTTTCCATTTAGATTTTTTCCGGAATTAATTTCTTTTAACTTTTCTTTCCATTCCTCTTCCTCGTAATATGTAAAACTCAGTTGTGACGGCAGTTCTGCCATTGCCACATACTCATTGCTGTATTCCAGTATTACCTTTTCATCCATGACAGCCTGAACAAAAAGAATCGCCAGCGCCACAAGCAGTACTGCCATCAATGCCGTCAAATATTTTTCCCTTTTTGATGAATATCCTTTTCTCATGCAACGTTTCCTGTTCCTTTTTAAATTCAGCAATCATTTTGCTCCTGCCCAAAACGGCTGCATCCCGCAATCATTTTTGCTCCTGCCCAAAACGGCTGCATTCTCACAATTATTTTGCTTCGGCGCAAAAATAGCTGCAATCAAGCGAAAAGGCTGCCTTTCTCCAAAGCAGCCTCTCCTCTTTTGTAATTTATCTTTCGTACTTAAAGAGTCTTTTGTAAATCCAATCTTTCGTATTTCTTTCCATATCTTTTGAAACTTATGCGCAAATTCGCTTTTGTAAAAATCTTTTGTACCTTAGAATTTTTCTGGAAAGTACACCCAAAATGCCGTTTCCTGCAATTTTGACTCCTAGCCTAAGCCAGGTGGGTAACCGCAACCTCTCTTCTGCCTTCCGCTGCGTTATGACGGCCTGACATCCAATCGGCAATATAAGAATCCCATAAAAGTAAATGTAGGTTCAAAATAACAGGGTATCGAACATCCCAGGATTATACTTTCTAGCCTATAAATGATTATACCTTATTATGTCCTGATTATCAACTAAAAATTAATGTAAATTTGTAACAGTTTCGAAAACAGGCTGAACTTCAGGTTCTTCTTAAGTTTTTTCTTAAAGCTGAACTTCAGGTTCCTCTGTCTCTGGCTGAACATGAACCGCATCTGCTTCAGGTTCTTTTGGCAGAACTTTATCTGTTTCAGACTCATCAGACTGAACTTCATCTGCTTCAGGCTCTTCATGCAACACTTCATCCTCTTCAGGCTGAACCTCATCCGCTTCAGGCTCTTTCGGCTGAACTTCATCCTCCCCGGATGCTTCCGTCTGGGGATTCATAAATTCCGGTGCAGACTGAGCGGAAGGCGCATTATCCGGAGTCGCATTCTGTACAGTTACGGTAACCGTAAAGGTTTTTGTCTCCGCAACCGCCGGATTATTTGGATTCTGTACGGTATAAGTAATTGTATAAACGCCTGCCTCTGTAAATGTCACCATTCTGTTTGTCTGAGCAATTTCCTGGTTGTTGGCGTCCGTAACCTTAGCGGTAACCGCATTGGTAAGATTTGTCTGATCCAGGGATGCTGTCACTCCTGCATAAACATCATAGGGCGTTCCCGCCACTGCTGCTGCCGCCTTTTTGCTGTCAATGGCAATGACAGGCTTACGGGTATCCGGATTCACTGTAATTTTCCGGCTTACCTGGGCTACTGCCTGTTCGTTAGCCGGATTTGCCACAGAATATCCAATGGTATAAACGCCTGCCTGAGTAAAGGTATAGTCGGTTCCGGTAAATTCACTGGAAACATTAGAAGGCGTTGTCACGGTAACTTTGATATTAGCAGTTACATCTGTACCTGATATCAATTTTGCAGTGATGCCGGTTCTCAAGTTCAGTTTTGCTCCAAAGGCTACCGTTTGATCTACCGCGCCTTTCACAACAGGCGCTTTCGTATCTTTTACTGTGACATTCATAACCGCCGTGGCAATCGCTTTTTTATTATTGGGATTCGCCACAGAGAATTCCACCTTGTAAGTGCCGATTTTTGTAAATTTATAACTCTTGATCTTGCTGCTGCTCAGCTTCTTTAATTTCGTCTCACCCGGCGCCTGAGCCTTGACTGTTATCTTGGAAGTCATGTTCTTTCCAGATACCAGCTTCGCTTTCACACCTGATTTCAGATTCAGAGTACTATTATATTCCACTGTCTTCCGAGAAACAACTCCGCTGAATTTGGGTTTCTTGGTATCTCTTACTTTCACCTTGCAGGTTACTTTCGTCACCAGTCCGTTTGCCGGGTTGGTCACGTAGTAATTGATTTTGTAAGTTCCAAGCTTCTTCAGCTTCAGAGTGCTCTTCTTGTAAGTTTTCTCTTTCTTGCTTCCTGGAGAAATAATCTTAATGGTGATTTTCTTGGTGAGGCTTTTTCCTGTTACAGTCTTAGCCTTTACATTCTTCTTTAATTTAAGCGTGGTATTATATTCCTTTGTCAGACTTTTCTTTACGCCAGTAATTTTAGCCTTCTCGGTATCTGCAACTGTGTAAACTTTATCTGCATAGGCCGTTCTTCCCAATGCGTCTGTGACGCGGTATGTAATTTTGTAATCTCCCAGCTTCTTCGTATCTACGCTTCCTGCATACGCCAGCTTCCCGCTGATATCATTTCCAAGGGAATCTTTGGCTGTGATTCCATTAAGCGGGTTAAAATCACTTCCGTAAGAAACCGTCTGGGAAGCTCCGCTGACATCAATGGACGGCATTGCCGCGCTGTATGGATTGGCTGGGTTGGGATCGGTGGGATCCCAGCCTTCCCTTACATTGGGAACCTTAATTGCTGCCGGTTTTCCAAGAGGATCATTGGCTGAAGAACCATAAATTATCGTAACTTTTGTTCCCAGAGGACAGTTGTCATAGATCCATTTGGCGTCCGCTACTGTCAAACGGACACATCCATGGGAGGCTGTTGTTCCCAATTTATTGTACTGTACGTAAGACTGGGAAGCAAGATCCCCGTTCCGATAATACCATACGGAATGAAACAGATAGCCGGCAACAATACGGGTGCAATACTGTCCGTAAGAGGGACCGTCTAATTCGTGCCATCTGTATTTATTGGGGGTATAAAACGTCCCAATAGGCGTTGCGCTTCCCACCGAACAAACAAACGCCCGCTCCGGCGTGCCGTCGCTTCGGAATACGGTCACTACATTCGTCGCCTTGTTTACCTGCAATGTGTAATTTCCTGCCGCCTGGACTTCGCCTTTGTTAAACGTAAACAAAGAAACAGCAAACAGGAAACAGCAAAGCACTGAAATTAAAATTCTATTTCTTTTCATTTCTTAAATCTCCAACTAATTCATAACTAATCTATATTCTGCAAATAATTTCTTTACAGTTTCCATACATTTCATTTAATACACATTCTCCCACAGGACACAAAAGCATCCTGTGGGAGCCATAAAAACCATTCGCTTTATAATGTGTTTGCTTCATCCACAACTTTCTTAATTGCAGCGGCAGCATCTTCCGGCAACTTATTAAATCCGCCTTCTGCCTCGTCCAGATTTGTAACATAATTCAATCTGTCCTGCATACGAGCCTTTAACTGCTCTACATACTCTTTGTCAGACAGATCCGGCACAAATCCTTCCCATTCAAAGATTTCAATATCAGAGAACGGTCCCCATGGTTTGAAATCTGCTTTCTTCTCAACAATAGCTTCCAGTACGCCAAGGGTATCCTTCGGCTGAACTTTCTTGCCCATAAATTCACCGGTATTGATGATGTAGCAGTCTACATTCTTGCTTTCCACCAGAGATTTGAACTTCTCATAGTCATTCACCAAAGGATAAGTTCTGAATGGGTTCGCATAAGGCTCTACCACCAATGCGTTGGGATCTACGCCTGCTGCAAGCCTTTCTGCAGTAGAACGTTTGGTTGCTAAAGTAGCTCCCATAACGGAAGCAAGAGAAGCTCCTTTTAATTTTACTACCGGCGGAATGGTAGGATCTTTCATAATCCAGAAAATAGCGTTCACCGGCGCTTCAATCTTATCCACACGGTTCGGAGACCATAATTTGGACTTAATGGCACGTCCGTTACCGTTACGCACATCTTCTGTTACCAGAACTACCTTGCCCTCTTCGTCTAAAGTGGCGGAACAGTTCTGGGCAGTCAGCAGGAATTTGTTATCTTCACATGCGGTCGGATAATCCGCTGTCTTATCAAAATAAGTAGGCTCTAACGCTACGGAAGAGCAGGTCTCTGCATTGATAATAAATGCATCGTCATGAAGCACTTTGATAGACGGATATTTGTCGTTGTGCTTTGCATGTGTAAGCGTAGACTTACCTGATCCGGACAATCCGAATACAGCAGCAACATACTTGGAACCATCCTCTAAGGTGTACTCCTTCTGTCCGCCATGGCAGGAAGCATAACCATTTCTGTTAGCCAAAGCCCATGCCAGGGTCAGAGTGCCCTTCTTATGTTCTCCGAAATATCTCATACCCAGAATTCCTGCACAGTTGGTATCTGTGTTGAAATAGCATAAGCAGTTGGGATCTGAAATATCCGTTTTATCTGTTCCAACCCACTGAGGATCTGAGAAGATATAAATATCCGGCTCATTCTCATACAGTTTGGATGATTTGTACATCTTTACATAGTTATCAGACATATACTGGAAGTTCAGCATCCAGGAATAAAGGAGGTTTTCTTCTCCTTCCGGAATCAACAGATGTGCTTTCACCATAAATTCCGGATCAAGGCCGATAAATACTTCTGCATGGTACATGGTTTTCCATCTGGTATCATAAACCGCATCCATCAAAATCTTATCCAGTTCTGTGGTATTCACGCCTGGTTTGCCAGTAATTCTTCTTGCCGGAGCATAACGTCCTGTAATGGAACCGTCATTGAACAATAATACCTTAGCATCAGGCTCTAAGCCAAACTCCTCTCCTTTGTATACAGGCATGTCTGTTACAACAGTTCCCGGAGAATTCTTAGCAAGCTCATATGCTTCCTTCAGGGTGTTCACCTTTACTACATTGTTACCGTAGAATGCGGCTTCAATAATAGAGCGGGTCTTAGCAAAACCAGTTTTGTTCGGCCCAATCTCTGTTCTTGGATAATATGCCTTTGTTGCCATTTTTTATCTTCCTCCTTAAAATTTTAAAGTTCTCTACCATATAGCATAGCCTTTTGTTATTTCTTTGTCAATCTTTTTTTGTCTTTCTTTGTAAAAACTTCTGCTATGCCATTATTTTAAACTATTTTCTGGAAAAAATCTATGAAAAAATCCTCAAAAATTATATAAATTTTTTAAATAAAGTATGAACTTTTCGTAAAATCAAGATATTTTTCTTGTATCAAAAACAAAAAGTATGGTATGATAACCTAATATTGTGGGTTTTTGTTACTAAAATGAAAATAGATTCAAAGGGGGAATTTATGAGCACAAACACGAATACAAACTATTTTTGCGAAATCACACCTGAAATCACCCGGCTGGCAGAATTAAATCAGCAGGCTGCCACCATTAATCCGGAACTTTTCGGAACATACGATGTCAAAAGAGGACTCCGCGACCTGAATGGAAAGGGCGTCCTGGTAGGACTGACGGAAATTTCCGATGTCTGCTCCACCAGAATGGTAAATGGCGAATCTGTTCCTGCACCTGGAAATCTGTACTACCGGGGCTACAATGTAAAGGATATTATCCGTGGACTTTCCGACAATTCCCATTTCGGCTTTGAGGAAAGCACCTACCTTCTTCTGTTTGGAAAGCTCCCGAACCGGGAAGAACTGGACTTTTTCCGGGGACAGCTTGCAAAATACCGCTCACTGCCCACAAGCTTTGTAAGAGATTTTATTATGAAAGCGCCCAGCCAGGATATGATGAACACATTGGCGCGAAGCGTCCTTACCCTTTACTCATACGATGATCGGGCAGACGATATTTCCATACCTAATGTACTGCGTCAGTGCCTGACATTAATCAGCCTGTTTCCGCTTCTTTCCGTTTATGGATATCAGGCGTACCGCCATTACCATGACGGAGCCAGCCTTTTCATTCATACGCCTGGAGAAGAATTGTCCACCGCAGAGACTATTTTACATGTTCTGCGTCCGGACAGCCGATACACTCCACTGGAGGCAAAGCTTCTGGACATTTCACTGATCCTGCATATGGAGCACGGCGGCGGCAATAATTCCACCTTTACCACGCATCTGGTATCCTCCTCTGGAACAGATACCTACTCTGCCATTGCGGCGTCTCTGGGCTCTCTGAAGGGTCCAAAACACGGCGGCGCCAACATCAAAGTGGTAAAAATGTTCGAAGATATGAAACAGCATCTCCATGACTGGAACGATGAGGAAGAAATCAGCGCTTACCTGACTGCCCTTCTCCACAAGGAGGCCTTTGACAAGGCTGGTCTGATCTACGGTATGGGCCATGCTGTATACTCCCTGTCCGACCCAAGGGCAGAATTGTTCCGTACTTTCGTGGAACGGCTTTCCAAAGAAAAGGGACGGGAGGAAGAATTTGCGCTCTATTCCACTGTGGAACGGCTTGCGCCGCAGATTATTGCAAAGGAGCGCAAGATTTACAAGGGCGTAAGTCCCAACGTAGACTTTTTCTCCGGATTTGCCTACAGCATGCTGAACCTTCCTTTAGAGCTTTATACTCCTATTTTTGCCATCGCAAGAATTTCCGGCTGGAGCGCCCACCGTCTGGAAGAATTAAGCTACAACGGCAAGATTATGCGCCCTGCCTACAAGAATGTCCAGGCGCACAGGGAATACATTCCCATGGATCAGCGATAATCACCAGAATTTTTGTTTTGCCCGGTTTACGGAAAAATAGAACCAAATGCACACAGTCAGAAACAGCAATACCAAAGCCCGCATAACTCCGGTCAGGGGCGTTACATAATCATTGATAAATGCTGCCGCTCCATAAAGAGCCGCCATTGCGCCCATTACGATGGTTCTTCCATACATATAGTCGATATATCCCCTGGCGTCCCGGATGGAAGTATTCGCAGTTCCGGTAAACCAACTATTCAGCTGTCCGGTTCTCTTCATATTGACGGAAGAATAAATAGTATAGATTCCATAAATAAATATAATTACATCAAATAGTACCAACATTGCGCTTTTCCTTTCTTTAAATTATTGTATTTAAGGTAAAAATTATTATATACGTTGTCGAAAAGTAATGCAAATGGAATTTATATAAAAGAAAAGATTGAAACTTCCAACCACATAGTGTAAAATTAGAATATCTAAATCAATCAGCAAGGAGCGATTCGAATGGAAAATGTAAAAATATTAATCTGCGATGATTCTGTTCTGGCACGGAAACAGCTAAAGGACATCATCAAAAAATGTGGCTATGACAATTTTATCGAAGCATCCAACGGACAGGAAGCTTTTGAGCTCTACAAAGAGCACCAGCCGGATCTTTCATTCCTGGACATTGTTATGCCAGTCAAAGACGGCGTAGAGGCAATCCGCGACATCCGCAGCTTTGACCCGAAAGCCTATATTGTTGTTGTGTCCTCTGTGGGCACACAGACGCAATTGAAAAATGCGATTTTAGAAGGAGCACGCGATTTTGTACAAAAGCCTTTCTCTTCTTCTGCTATTGCAGAAATCTTAAAAGGGCGTTTTGAAGGGAGATAAGAGTTATGCATACGCAGTTTTTTGGTAATTTTTTGCTTAATAAAGGGGTTGTCACCCCTGAACAGCTGATTGAGGCTTTGAAGGTTCAATCCTCTACCCACAAGAAATTCGGTACTCTGGCAATCCATTCCGGTTATATGTCAGCAAGTGAAGTCGCAGACGTCTACATTACCCAGACCCACTATGACAAACGGTTCGGAGAGCTTGCCGTAGAACTGGGTTATCTCACTCCTGAACAAGTGGACAAACTTCTGACCCTACAGCTTCCCAACTATATGCTGCTGGGACAGATTCTGGTGGATCAGAAAATAGTAACACATATTGAATTGGAGAATTTAATTACGGAATATAAATCTGAATATGAGATTTATGAGCTGGATATGATGGAAGAACAGAAAACAATGCTGGATAAACTGCTGGCTGACCTGTATCTTCCGGATGATCTGCAAGATACACAGAATATTATTACCTACATTACGCTCCTTTTTAACAACCTGGTACGTTTCATCGGAGAAGATTTTACTCCTTTGAATATTATGACATTGCCGGAAGTTCCTACAAATTACTGCGTATCTCAGATGATCGACGGTACTTTTTCCTTCCTGTCCGCACTGGATATGGATTCCGAGACTGCAATTGCCTTTGCAGGCAGATATGTGGATGAAGAATTTGAGGAATTTGACGAATATGTCAGTGCTTCCATGGAAGATTTTCTGAACCTGCACAATGGTCTGTATTCTGTAAATATGTCCAATGATTACACATTGGAATTGCATCTGCAGCCGCCTGCATGTCACGAAAATACTGCACTGTCAACGGAATGTCCATGCTATCTGCTGCCGGTGATCTATTCTTTTGGAACTGTGAACTTTATTTTCTCTATCACATCTTCCTAAAGAAACTGCTGCCTGGCAGCCATATGAGAACGGGCAATACTTTACAGTAACTTGTCTGCAAGAGCTGGCTAAAAAGAAGGGGCTATCGGGTAATGACATTTTTGGGACCTGTTTCTTCCAAAAAGACATCTCCCGCAGGATTCCGTGCTTTTCAGCATAGAATCTTCTGCGGGAGATGTCTTTTTTCTTGTATCTCTTAATGGCAGGCACCAGCCTGACACTGGATCCACTGTCTGTTATCCGGCTTTACAGTTACTGGCTCCAGATCAAATGCACCTTCCTGGATCTGAAACAGCAAATTGGTGCATTCAATTATCAGTTCATCAAAATAGATTCCTTCTTCATCTGCAGCGCCTTTCACGCCTGATAATAATATTTATCTGTAAAACAAACAACACCGTCAAGATCAAAGACAACTGCTGTATATTTCATTGCTTTTCTCCTCTATATATGTATATTCAACTCTAGTTCTCAGCCTTCTTCGCCTCTCCCTCCGGGAAAATAATCTTATTGACAACGAAGAAAATCACCATAGACACACCTCCGGTCAGAACCGTCGTAATAATGTTGTAAATAAAATCCGGCACTCCCAATGTTCCGGCCACGCCGACCCAGATACTGTTAATGGAATTGACCACCAAGGTCACACCAACCCATCCGACGAAATATCCCACGATCTGCGGCGGAATCTTCCCATGGCTGCGGAAGGTGATATTCCTCTGCAGTGGAAAATTGATACACTGAGCTGTAAACGTTGCGATCAGATAGCCGATAAAGTAGGCGAGCCCTCCATCTGCCACGCTGTAGCCAAGAACATTGAAGGTAAAGGACGCTCCAAACAGTTCCATCCGAACTCCCGGCCACATCCACTCCACGTTTTTGTAAGCTGAAAAGACTCCTGGCAGAAACTGAATTAAAACATACTGCCATACGGTTACCAGGTTACTGAATAAGAAGAACAGGCCTCCCTCACGGATCCACTTGGCTGCACCGGGGTGTTTATCTGCAAATCCTCCCCACCACTTTGTAAATGCGTTTTCTTTCATGAGTTCTACCTCCATTGATACTTTAATTCATGCCCTTTGCCCTTTTTCTGACCTTTTGCTGTCGGAAAAAGCCACCGATCACCTGTCCAAATCCTTTGAAAAAATGTCCGTTTACAATCGTTACAATCCCATCTACCATTTCCTGACTGCAGATTCCACCTGCCATCTTTCCAATCGCTCGAAACGGCATATTATAATTAAACATCAGATTCAGGTTTGGTTTCCCCTTAGCCATGCTTTTATCCACAATATTTGTCATAACCCTATAAATCATCCTTGCTAGTCCGCTTTTTGCGTAGTACATCTGGCAAATCGCGTCATTACGGTCAAGCTTTCCAGTCCAATGCCCGTTCGGTATCTTATGCCCTAAAAGTGTTTCAAACTCCTGATCGGATATCTGTGTAATATCTCCAGAGGCATAATCCTTAAGCAGTCGCATATCATACGGCAAAGAGGCTCCTGTCCCTATGATATCTGCCGTCTCAGACAACCGAATATCCGACGCACTGGCTCCAATTAATATTTCATATTCCCCGCTTTCAATTTCAAATTCGTTAGTCTTCACATTAAAGTAACGAAATGCATCCCTGTCTATTGGTATCTCTACCGTCTTCGTTTCTCCAACCTTTAAGAATACCTTAGTAAAACCCTTCAATTCTTTCTTTGGACGATACACTCCACTACATTTTGCACTGATATAAAGCTGTGCTACTTCCGCACCATCCCTATCCCCAGTATTTGTTATATCAAAAACTGCTTTTGTCTCACTTAAGTTCAAATTACTATACTGGAATGTGGTATAACTCAGCCCATATCCGAACGGGAACAATACTTTCTTTCCTACCGTTTCAAAATATCGGTAGCCTATATATAATCCTTCTCTATATTCCGCATTACGTTCCTTAGAAGGGAAATATGGAGCAGACGGAACATCCTCATATCTCAATGGATATGTCTCATTCAGCTTTCCAGACGGATTAACCTTTCCGGTAATAGCATTCAGCATGGCTCCTGCACCTGCCTGTCCGCTTAAATATCCATGAATTACCGCTTCACATTTATCAATCCATGGCATCTCAATGGGAGCTCCTCCGGCAAGTACTGCAACCACATGTTTGTTTACAGACGCAATCTTTTCAAGCAGCCTAATCTGGCTGTCCGGAAGTCTCATATGCTTACGGTCTAAGCCTTCGGACTCCGATATTTCATCCAGTCCAATAAACAAAAGCACAACATCCGCCTTTACTGCCAATTCTGTCGCTTCTTTTTCAAGCGCAGCATCCGCTGCTCCAGTTCTATGATATCCCACCGCAAATCCTAAGAACTCTATCGGGAAATTTTGAATTACATCTAACGTAGATTCCAGTTTTGTGGGATTCACGACAGAGGATCCTGCCCCCTGATAACGAGGCGTTTTTGCAAAATCACCAATAATAGACACCTTTTTCCCTGCAGCAAGGGGAAGGATATGATTTTCATTCTTTAGAAGCACAATGCTCTGTTCTGCCGCTTTCCTTGCCATAGCATGATGCTTCTCAATATCAAATTTTTTGCCTTTAACTTTATCCACTGCTTCGCGCAGAGGCAGAATCACATCTAAAAGCTCTTCCACACGTTGATCTAAAAGCTTTTCATCCAGTTTTCCAGCCTTTACTGCCTGGATTAATTCTTCATCAGAATCTCCTCCTGTAGTCGGCATCTCCAGATGGGAGCCTGCTGCTACGCCTGCCACATGATCGTTAGAGGCTCCCCAATCCGATACCACAAAACCATCAAATCCCCATTCATCTCTGAGAATTTTCTGAAGAAGATGCTCATTTTCATTCGCATAAACTCCATTTACACGATTATAGGAAGACATAATCGACTTTGGTTTCGACTCCTTCACTGCAATTTCAAAACCAGTCAGATAAATTTCCCGAAGGGTTCTTTCGTCCACAACAGAATCACTTGCCATACGCCGGAGCTCCTGTGAGTTCACTGCAAAATGTTTAGGACACGCTCCAACCCCCTTTGACTGAATACCTCTCACATACCCTGCCGCCATTTTTCCTGCCAAATACGGATCTTCACTAAAATACTCAAAATTACGCCCGCACAACGGATTTCTCTTTATATTAAGTCCAGGTCCAAGCAACACACAGACGTCCTGTGATGAAGCCTCTGCTCCGAGGTAGGATCCAATTTCTTCTCCCAGTTTCGGATCCCAGCTGTTAGCAATTGTAGCTGCTGTAGGGTAACAAGTAGCCGGCACACTTCCATTTAAACCAAGCTGATCACTCGCTCCCTCCTGTTTTCGAATCCCATGAGGTCCGTCAGAAAGCGTCACATTCGAAATTCCCATCCGATTTACAGAACGGGTCTGCCAAAAATCCTTTCCAGAAAGCAAATAACATTTTTCTTCCAGACTCATTTTTTGAACCATATTCTTAATATCCAAATCTCTCACCTTCTTTTTTTAATGACTATATAAATAAGGGGGCGATGCTGTGGTAGCTGTATAAGCTGCCATCGCAACTTTCCCCCTTCCACACAGAAGTTCCTGCTTCTCTTTTTATTCACTTCTTTATCGTTTATTCTTCTGAAACAACCTTTTTCTTTTTCAAATAGCGAAGAATCAGTATTGCCTCCACTGCAAGAATAATCAACACAGCGCTTACATCAAACGCAATAAATAACTTTGTCATATTTGTCATAACGCCTGCTGGATCCTCATCCCCTGCATAGTTGCCACTATTCACAACCGTATAAAGAATATTCTTACTTGCCTGCCGCATAGCCTTAACAGCTGTAGCACTCTTGTCTGACAGGACATTAGATTCAACAGTGCCAAATCCCAGCATTAAATCATTCCCACTTCGAATACAATGGTCGGTAATCATATATCCATATGAACCATCAAAATCCGATTCAACCATTCCTAGAAAGCCCCATTCGCCTCGTAAAACATTATTCAATAAATGTTCATTGCCACAACTTGGTTCCGTACCAATAAAGTTAAATGAAGACATTGCAGCAAGCGCTTTCCCTTCAAAACCCTTTACTGCCAGCTCAAACGGCTTCAAATATACCTCCCGAATTGCCTGTTCAGAAGCAAATGTCAATAAGAAAGCGCATCGATTTGTTTCTTGGTCGTTAACTGCAAAGTGTTTGATATATGCATATACGCCATGCTCCGCCGCACCGTTAATTTCATTCGCAGCCAGATACCCTGCAAGAACGCCATCCTCTGAGTAATATTCAAAATTCCGTCCTGCAAAAGCAGAACGATGCGTATTCATAGCCGGACCATACCAGCCATAATTACTGACCTCTTTATATTCCTGTCCCATTGTCTGTCCTGCTTCATACATAAGTTTCTTGTTCCACGTCTGCGCCATCAATACTTCCGAAGGATAAGCGGTACCTTTTGCCCCTGTAATAAAGTGACTCAATCCGGCTGGACCATCACAGTCATTGGTTGCAATTTTACCAATTGATTTCACCTCTGCTGTCTGCCATCCTCCTACATTAATCAAAGTTGCCATATCATCGAAACTCATCTGATCCAGCAGTTCTTCCCATTTTGGATCATCATAATCCAGTCCTACCATATCATAAAGCACCAAACCATTATCAGCTTCCATCACCGGCATTTCATCCGAGTCCTCGTTATACAAGGTTCCGTCGTAAATTCCAACTGCATCTTCTTCTATTGCTGCCCGGATTTCGTCAGACATTACATACTGCTCTTCTTTTAATTCTCCGCAAGCTTCCTTATAGTTTGCAAAGCTGTCGGCTCTGGAAAGCTGCACAAAGTCTCCACGTGCATAATCCTGAAACTGATTCGCAGCAGTTTCAACATCACTGGAACGCCCATCCTTACTATAATCAATATCTGCTTGTACCATAAACTTTTCTTCTGCCTCTACTGTATGGGAGTCCGAACGCACTGATATGATATATTCCCCAGCTTCCAGTATATATCCTCCTCCTTTTATCTTTATTCCCTCAGAATCATAAGCAGCCATGTCCTCCTTATTGATTACAAAAGAAACTGTCTGGGACGCCCCCGGCTCTAACTCTTCTGTCTTTTCAAACTGAATCAAATTCGCAGAAGCTTTCTCAATTCCGCCATTATTATACGGAGGAGTGTAATAAATCTCGACGGTATCCCTGCCGGAAACTTCTCCAGAATTTGTAACAGTCACCTCGAAAGATATGGAATCCCCATCATCTTTAAAGTTTTCCATCTTTTTTTCAAATGTTGTATAGCTTAATCCATAACCAAACGGATACTGTACATAATCATCATATTTAATCAGACCTTCTTCAGCCGCTGTCTCATAAAATTTATATCCTACATAAATCCCTTCTACATAATTAACAAATGCGATATTTCCTTCATAAGCAGAATCTGCCTCCGCAATCTGTTTTTTCAAATCATCCACATTTGTATATGCATGATTTCCAATATTATTAATATATGGCGTTTTAAATAAATCTTTAACATAAGTATCCGCTGTTTTTCCTGATGGATTTACGGAACCATTTACGATTTCTCCTAATGCAGAAAATCCTGTAGCGCCACCTGGTGGAGCCAAAATCACAGCACCAATCTGCTCATATTCATCTACCCATCCCAATTCCATTGCATTACTTGCATTAATAATGACAATCACTTTATTAAATTCAGAACAAACTTTCTCCACCATATCTTCTTCTGTTTTAGACAGTTCAAGATAAGATTCCCCTTCCTCAAAATCATCGTAATCACCATTATTTGTATATGTAGCATTCAAATAATTGTAATTATCCGGTGCTGCTGAAATCTCTTCTGCCGGATTGTACGTTCCTTTAATAACAGCGTTCATGTCAATTGGAAGATCTGCCCCCTCACCGCCAGGACGACCGATTACGATAACTGCCGTATCAGAAAAATCCTTTGCTTCCTTCATAATTTCATCCGTATATGCATCTACTGTAGGCTCTGGAAGGGTCCAGTCCTGTGTCCCCATCGCAAGTGTCGGTCTCTCTGCACGATAAGAAACATACATATCCGTCAACGTCTTATTAGTCTCATATCCAGCATCCTCAAATGACTGAAGAATCCCTACTGCCGTTGAAGCGTCGGAAGAACCGGAACCTGTACCGCCAAATAATGGATTTGTAGAATCCCATCCAAATACATTCAGTTTCTTAACATCTGGAGCCAAAGGCAGGAGTCCTTCATTCTTTGCCAAAACCAACCCCTCTTCTCCAATACCCTGTATCATGTCCCTGCTATTTGCTATTGTATCATCACTTAATGTCACATCTGCTGCATTCAGAAATCCGGAAACATTCCCATACATCGGACCATAGCAAATGACATTCACTACAATTACAACAATTGCCACAAATGCCAGCACAGCCTGCCAGCGGACAATATGCTTTAAGCCTTTTTCACCTTCACCGCTGCAATCAACACAATTATCATCACAACCAGTGCTGCAAGCATAACATACACATATCCGATAAGTTGTGTAAGATAAGTCTGCAAATCCGCTTCACTAACTCCATAACTCGTAACAATTGGCCGCAGTATATCTGCCAAAAAATCAACCATCTTTTTCTCCTCCTTTTTCTTTGAAAACTTTTTGAAATTATAACATGGTTTCTTTTGTTGTACATATTTCACCGTAACCTGTCGTTTTTTTTGCATAATTTGCAGTTTATATATACAATATGTATGATTTACAATGTATTTTTTTATACATTTTGCCCATCCATGACATATCTGTTTCTATTACATTGGTATTAATATTTTTAAGCTAAACCAATTATCGTGTGCGGATATATCCGTTTCTCCACCATATTTTCGAACTGTATAACAAAGGCTTTTTAAACCGTATCCATGAAATTGTGTTTCTTTTTTGGTCGTAAGCGGAAATCCTCTCGAAAACTCAAGTTCGCCCTCGTAATAGTTCTCAAATCGGATGATCAGAAATTTTTTTTGCGAAAAAGCAGCCACTTCAATTAGTCTTTTTTCCAATTCTAATTTCTCCTCACATTCTATGGCATTATCCAGTGCATTGCCAAATATAGAACAGATATCAATGTTATCCATAAAATCGAATAATGTTCCATCCACTACACAGGTCATAACAATCTGTTTTTTTGCACAACTTAAGTTTTTTGAAGTAAGCAGTACATCCAACACTTTATTTCCGGTTTTATACTGCATTCCATAACCCTTTAACTCTTCTTCCAACTGGTTCAGATAATCACGTCTCCTCTGTTCATTTTCTTCCATCTTAAGCGCAAGAGTATAATGCTTTAAGTCATGATATTTATAGTTAATAAGCTCTATTGCTTCCTGAGAGCGCTGATACTGAATATATTGATTATGTAATATGTTCTGCATACTTTCAAATTCATAGCGTATACGCAGATTAATTCTCTGAACATGGTATGCGTATAGTATGGCGACGCCGCCAAAGTCAATCATTGTGCGGATAATAAAGATTTCCGGATATATAGAAAAAACATTCTATTTCCCATTCTAACGATGCCATAAACTCTGCCAGCACAAAGGAACGCACACAACAGTAACCCGCATCCTTTGCACTCAAATTGCAGCAGGCAAAAATGAAAATATACATAATCCCAACCGCAACTGCCATACACACAATCCACAAAAAGTCTTCCTGATTATCAGTCAGAATCAAAAAAAAGGACTGCAATACCAACACAACTGCGGATACTGCCACCAGTTTCCAACTATTTATTCTTCTTCTCATCCTTAAAATGCATAGCATGCAAGCCAGCCATTCTGCCAGTGCCGTATAAAATCTGGGTATATCTGGTAAAATAGAATTGATATCTCCCATATTCATCTTTCATTCCCCCAATATTTTGTTAGATCTTTCATGAATCCATTTTTTCGCGAACGGCTAATCTGAAGCATCTTTCCTTTTATAACAGCACAACCATCCTCTATCCCATCTACATGTGCAAGATTAATAAAATAACAATGGTTTCCACGTGAAAAAGTCGAATTATTTAATTCTTTTTCAATAGATTTCATTGTCATATTTGAAATAAAATCTTTTTCTTCTGTATGAAAAACCAGATTATGATCAAAACTTTCTATATACTGTACATTCGAAACATTTAAACGTGCCACTCCATCCTTAGTCTGAATAATAATATCCTTTTTTTCCAGCTTTTTAATCCTTTCCATTGCTCGTGTCAGCTTTTGACTGAATACAAAATAAGACACAGGTTTTAAAATATAATCTAAGGCACCTACTTCATATCCACGAATTGCATATTGTGAAACATTTGTAATAAAAATAATAATTACTTCTGAATCTATTTCTCGGATTTCCTTTGCCGCTGTCATTCCATCTACAAATTTCATTTGAATATCCATTAAAATAATATCAAATTGTGCTTTATAGCTGGACGTAATCTCATCCCCATCCTGATAAATGGTTATCTCTAATTTTTCCTCACAGATCTGTTGATATCTTTTCAAATATTCTGTCAATTCTCCAACATATGAATTATCATCCTCTACAACAGCTATTCTGACCATTTACGCTCACCCTCCTTTTCTTTGACAACATATTATGATTCACCCTATGACACTCATAAAACTTTTTTGTATAATTTTCACAATACCCTATATTTATTTCTCATTGTACAAACATAATTTTTTTGTTATAATATTTGTGAATATTTCCTAATTTAAAAAGAATGGGGGAATAGGTTAAAATGATAAAAATAGCTGTCGTAGAAGATGATGAACGATACGTTTCTAAACTGCTGCAGTACTTAGAAACCTACAAAAAAGAGGAAAAAGAAGATTTCCTTATTAAGGTGTACCGAGATGGATGCGATATCGTCACAAATTATAAAGCACAGTATCATATCATTTTAATGGATATACAGATGAAATTTGTTGATGGAATGACTGCTGCTGAAGAAATTCGCAAAAAAGATTCTGATGTAATCATTATATTTATTACGAACATACCACAATATGCAATACGCGGATATGAAGTAGGTGCTTTAGATTATATCTTAAAGCCAGTTTCTTACTTTGTATTGCACAAGAAATTGAAACGCGCAATTGTCAGATTGCAAAAAACAAATCAACAATATATTATAATTCCTGTGAAAGGCGGCATTAAACGTGAATATACATCAAATATTTATTATATAGAAAGCAAAGGTCACAATCTGATATACCATACCAAAAATGGAATTTACTTATCTAATGGAACGCTGAAAAATGTGGAAGAGCTTCTAACCCAGACCCATTTTTCCCGTGGAAATAACAGGTATTTAATCAATCTGGAACATGTGGAGGCAATAGAAAATAACTGTGCCATAGTAAAAGGAGAACATTTATTATTAAGCCGAACGAGAAGAAATTCCTTTATGCAGAAACTAACAAACTATTGGGGTAAAATGTGATAAAGGCAGTAAATATCCTCTCTTGCGGTGGTCTCTATTACCACCACCGCACTTTATATTCCCAATATTTTTTCATCGTAAATATCTTCGCAAGTTCTTCCATCAGTCTCAAAGACTATGCACTAAGCACTCCCCTATCGTCAACTTTTTTATAGCAATTTCTTAAACGCTCTCAACATGCTCAATCCTTTTTAATAATCAAAATATTCCATACTCACAGCATCAAAAAATCACATTTCTGTTGGTAATCTATCACATCGTGATAATTCGGTTTTGCAATTTATCAATACCACCTGACCATTGACCAGCGCTGCAGCCTTTATCACCTCTACCTCTGAGGTATCCAGCTTTCCATACTGGATATTATCCATCACCGTCCCCGTAAATAAATCCGGCTCCTCCGTCAGAAATTTACAGCTCTGGATGCATACCCCTGCAGGCATCTTCTATCATGGAAACACATCCCTCAATGCCGAATACGCTGCTGTTCATATGTTCCTCTTTTTCCTCAATAAATCCCTGATGGAATCCGCTTTCCTTTGCTGCCAGTTCAATGATCTCCTTATCATAAAATGGCACATCCAGCCTTTTTGCCAGTTCGCTTCCGACGCTGTGCCCGCCGCTCCCACACTGCCTGCTGATTGTAATGATTTTTGCCTGCATAAATAGCTACCTCCTAAATTTTTTTCCAGTATAATTTCAGCATGACCAGGATTGTGATAAACGCCAGCACATCTGCCAGCGGGCCTGCTCACAACGCTCCTTCCACTCCTAATGCCATCGGCAGCAATAAGGTTGCCGAGAGCAGATAGACAATCTGCCGGGACAGGGACAGGACGGTTGCCGGGGTTGGCTTTCCGATTGCCTGAAAGAAAATGCCCGTTGCCGTAATTGTAGCCCCAAATGGGCTGCGCGCTTGTTGCCAGTCCAAGCAGGACAGCAGAAACAATCTGGTTCACCTTCATGGTAATGCCTATGATCATCAGGGGAATTTCTGCGCCATATTTCGACTGTGCGCCATAGGATACCAGTATGTTATTTGTAACCGCCATAACCGATATGGAACAGCAAATGTAAGTATCAGTTTTCCAATCCGTTCCGTTCCAAGCGGATTTATCTTTGTTACCGTTGTATCATTTTTTCCTCCTAAACTTTAACCGATCTTATTATTGTTAAAAACAATATCCTATCCCTATCTGTCTCCTTTCTGATATAGAAAGCCTTCTGCTTTTTCAACATTATTAAAGCACATTAATTTAAAAAAGTGAATTGAATATTTCGCATTATAAATGACAAAAACGCAATAATATCTTTCCGGCTGTAGGAAGCTTATAAGAAGGGCCAGAAAAATCCGGAGATCCAGCAGCTCCATAAAGAGTTGCAAAAATGTGGCAACCGCCAGAAGGGAAAGTCGAGGAGAAAGCTGCATAAGGAAAAAGAGCGTTTCCAAAATCAGCAACAAGGGACTTTTGCGCCCTAAAATAGAAGAATCAACAAGAAAAAAGACATCTCCTGCAGAAGAGTCCATGCCAAAAAGCAAGGAATTCTGCGAGAGATATCTTTTTGGGAGAAACAGATCCAAAACATGCTTATGCTCCGCTTCTATCCATATTTCCAGGGAAATCACATATG
Organism: Petralouisia muris; assembly: GCF_004793545.1. Lineage (GTDB taxonomy): Bacteria > Bacillota > Clostridia > Lachnospirales > Lachnospiraceae > Petralouisia > Petralouisia muris. The sequence continues at coordinate 98,053 of NZ_SRYA01000011.1, forward strand.
TAGAAACTCTTTCACAACGGCCTGCATCTCATTGACTTCACATACCCGCGTATGACGCACCGGCGCAGTGCGGATGTCTTCAATGGCCTTGGGCACGTTCACCCCGGACAGCGCTGCCAGTTCGTCCACCAGCTCAAAATCTGCTTTGCTGTCGTATTTCTCATCAATGGCAGTCATAACGCTTCTGGTAAACTTATAAGGACTTGCCGTAGAGACAATCACAGTCTTAGCCGCATCCTTTGTCTCTTCCCGATATTTCTTATAAACTGCTGCTGCAACCGCCGTATGGGTATCCATAATATATCCGAATTCTTGGTAAGTCTCCCGAATCATGGATGATGTTTCATTCTCACCAGCATAATTACCATAAAATTCCGAAAGCTGACTGCGCATCTCAGCGCTAATCTCATATCTGCTCTCTTCCTGCAGAGATTTCATCAGACTGCGGTTCTTCTCTGCATCATTTCCCGCAATCCAGTAAATCAGACGCTCCAGGTTACTGGAAATCAGAATATCCATGGAAGGAGAAGAAGTCAGCACAAATTCACGGTTCCTGTCATAGGCGCCTGTGGCAAAAAAATCATACAGCACTTTATTCTCATTAGAAGCGCAAATCAGCTTTCCAATGGGCAGCCCCATATTTTTTGCATAAAAAGCCGCCAAAATGTTGCCGAAGTTACCTGTGGGAACAGTCACATTGATAAGCTCTCCGGTCTGAATAGCCCCGCTCTGCACCATTTTTGCATAAGCATATACATAATACACAATCTGAGGAACCAGGCGGCCAATATTAATGGAATTGGCGGAAGAAAACTGATATCCTGTCTCTTCCATGGCTTTCTCTAACTCCTTGTCAGAAAACATCTGTTTCACTCCGGTCTGTGCCTGGTCAAAATTACCGTGAATCCCCACCACAAAGGTATTCTCCCCCTGCTGGGTCACCATCTGTTTCTGTTGGATGGGGCTTACGCCGTCTTTGGGATAAAAGACGATAATTTTCGTTCCCTTTACATCGGCAAATCCTGCCAGGGCTGCTTTGCCAGTGTCTCCGGAAGTAGCCGTCAGAATCACAATATCGTTCTTCACCTGGTTCTTCCTTGCAGCAGCAATCATCAGATGAGGCAGAATTGAAAGAGCCATATCCTTAAAGGCTATGGTTGCCCCATGGAATAATTCCAGAAAATAGGCGTCACCTGCCTTCTTCAACGGAGCAATTTCTTCGGTATCAAATTTCCCGTCATAAGCCCTTGCAATACACTGCTTTAACTCTTCCTCTGTAAAATCCGTAAAAAACAACTTCATCACTTCATAAGCCGTCTCTTGATAGGTCATGTCCGCCAGCTTTTCCACCGGCACATCCAGAGAAGGAATCTCCTCTGGCACAAACAATCCCCCGTCTTCTGCCAGACCCTTTAAAATTGCCTGGGAAGCCGTTACTTTCTCTTGGTCATTTCTCGTACTTACATACAGCATAATTCTATTCCACCCTTTTATTATTCTTCGTATCTTAAGATTGAAAAGAAACCATCCTCAGTCGGGAAGATTCCCATGCCGCCCCTCAGACGCCCATGTATCACAAAAAAGGGCGTCCCTGCTTCGGGACACCCCTCATTATAAAAGTTTTCCTCTTTCATGTCAATCTGCATGCTATACAATTTTAATGCAGCAGCGCATAAAAATATCAGGGAAGTGTATAAAATTCATGCCCGCCATACTGAAAAAGCCAGGTTAAATTACGGTCAAACCACGCCATATCATAAGGATTTGCCCTTCTTCGGGCAGAAAAGAACAGTGCGCCCTGAGACAAATCTTCTTCATGGATAGCCTTTTCCACTGCTTCTACCGTACTGCCGGTTACCTCCACAGAGTAATATCTTCCATCTGCAGTAGGCGCAAACTGAGGGCTTCCGCCGCTCTTTTCAAAAATCACATCAGAAACTGTGGAAGCAAAATCTTCTGCCAGCACCCGGTTTAAAATCACCTCTGCCACCAGGATTTTTCCCTGCTCGTCTTCTCCGCCTGCCTCTGCCTGTACAATTCGAAGAAGCGCTTCGTAATCTTCCTCAGAAATGGAAATATCGCCGTATGGGTTCACCGGAAGCTGCTGCATTTCATTGTGAACTGGCTCCACACTGGCACAGACTGCCGTTACCTCCCGTTTCTGAATCTCTGCTTCTCTCGCCTCTTTCATTTTACTCTGTTCTGATTCTATTGCCTGCTTGCAGGAGGATGCAAAATCTCCGATAGCCGCCACGCTCTCCTGCTCCGAATTCTCTGACTGAATCTCCCCTTTTGCTCCCTGCATATTGCTGCATTCCACTACGCTTCTGTTTTTTCCTGCACCGCCAAATCCATGGGTATTTAAGGAAACCATCGCAAATACCGAAAAACCGGAAACAAGAACTGCGCAATTCCGATAGGATTTTTTGGATATATTTTTAATGTAACAATATACATTCTTTAGTAAGTTTTGAATTGTCAACATATTCGTTCCTCTTTTCCATTTGACTTTCCCATAATTTACCATTCCATTTTCAGTATCCCAAAAACTTGCGTTTCTTTCGTTTTGTGATATACTTATTTTGTATTTTTTTCACAAAAAAATACATGGAAATATAATTTATGGAGGGTACTATGCTGCCAGGTGTTTACATAGCCTACAAAAAAAACAAAACTGCCTATTATCGCGCCAGTATCACTTTTCGCAGTAAGCATATATCTCTGGGCAGCTTCGATACCGAAGAGAAAGCAAACCTTGCTTATCAGGAAGCTGTTCGGCTGCTGCAGGACAGTTCTGTCTCCTTTGAAGACGCTTTCTCTCTGCCAACTATTTTAAGTTTTAGTAAAGTGATTTCTTTGTTGAATTTTCGGGATAATCTTATTTATTTTAAAAATCCTATCTATTTGAGGAATAATTATTTTATTTACTATATTTCCAAATCAGACGAGCTAAAATTCGACATTGACGATCTTTTTTATTATTCCAGCCACAAAATTATGCGCCGGCAGGGACATCTTTTTGTCAGCGATTACGGGATGCAGATTAATATTCTTTCCCGTTATGGCATTAAAAATTATGCAGTTGCCGGCAGGGACTACTATTTCGCCAACGAAGATTCCACAGATTTCCGGTATTCTAATATTATTGTAGTCAATCGGTACTACGGCGTGAAAAAAATCACCTCATCCAATGGGGAGCTTTATAAAGTACAAATTCATATCAATGGAAATTACACGGTAGGAACCTACCGTTCGGAAGAAAAAGCTGCAATTGCTTACAATAAAGCTGTAGATCTGGCAAAAAAACACGGAATCTCCAAAAATTTTCAGATGAATTATCTGGAGCCTTACTCTCCCCGTGAATATGCCGAAATCTACAGCCGCACAAAAATTTCAGAAAAATATATCAATTACTTAAAGAAACTGTCTATCCCTTCTGATTAATATAGTTCACCAAGCCTTCTGCCTTGATAATCTTCTGCATAAACTCCGGGAACGCCTGTCCCTGAAAGGCAGTTCCCTTTGTCTTATTGGTAATTACACCGCTGTCAAAGTCCACTTCCACCTCATCCCCGTTTTCAATGCCCTGCGCCGCTTCGGGACATTCAATAATCGGCAGGCCTATATTGATGGCGTTCCGGTAAAAAATCCGTGCAAAGGTCTCTGCAATGACGCAGCTCACCCCAGAAGCTTTGATGGCGATAGGCGCATGCTCCCTGGAAGATCCGCATCCAAAGTTCTTATCTGCCACAATCAAATCTCCCTGCTGCACCTTGCTGACAAACTCTTTGTCAATATCCTCCATACAGTGAACCGCCAATTCCTTCGGATCGGAAGAATTCAGGTATCTCGCTGGTATAATTACGTCGGTATCCACATTATCTCCATATTTAAAAACTGTTCCGCTGGCTTTCATATTCTCTCTTTCCCTCCTATTCTTCTGGCGCTGAAATCCTGCCGGTCACTGCGCTGGCTGCAGCCACTGCCGGACTTGCCAAATATATTTCTGAATCCACATGCCCCATACGCCCTACAAAGTTACGGTTGGTGGTGGAGACGCACCGCTCTCCTTCTGCAAGGATTCCCATATATCCTCCCAGACAGGGGCCGCAGGTGGGAGTGCTTACAATGGCGCCTGCTTCGATAAAAGTCCTCAGCAGCCCCTCCTCCATCGCTTCCAAATAGATCCTCTGTGTTGCCGGAATTACAATGCAGCGGACGCCCTTTTTCACTTTCTTTCCTTTTAAAACCTCCGCTGCTGTACGAAGATCCTCAAGGCGTCCATTGGTGCAGGAACCAATGACTGCCTGCTGAATGGCAATGTCTCCCACTTCATCAATGGTCTTTGTATTCTCCGGCAGATGCGGGAACGCCACAGTAGACTTCAGAGCGCTTAAATCAATGGTATACTCTTCATCATACACTGCATCCTCATCTGCTTCGTATATTTTAAATTCCCGGTCAGAATGTTCTTTCATATAAGAAACTGCCTTTTCATCCACCGGGAAAATCCCATTCTTGCCGCCTGCTTCAATCGCCATGTTGGCAATGGTAAACCGATCATCCATGGACAGGCTGCTGATCCCGTCTCCGGTAAATTCCATGGATTTGTATAATGCTCCGTCTACCCCTATCATGCCGATAATATGTAAAATCACATCTTTCCCGCTGACCCATTTCGAAAGCTTGCCAGTCAGGTTGAATTTGATTGCAGAGGGCACCTTAAACCATGCCTTGCCCGTTGCCATTCCGGCCGCCATATCCGTGCTTCCCACGCCTGTGGAAAAGGCTCCCAATGCGCCGTAGGTGCAGGTATGGGAGTCTGCGCCGATAATCACGTCTCCTGCTACCGTAAGGCCTTTTTCCGGAAGAAGGGCATGCTCGATTCCCATTTCCCCAACATCAAAATAATTGCTGATTTCATGCTTGCAGGCAAACTCCCGGACACATTTGCAGTGCTGGGCAGATTTGATATCTTTATTAGGTACAAAATGATCCATCACCAGTGCAATCTTATCCTTGTGAAATACCCCGTCTGCCGTAAACTTATCCATTTCATGAATGGCTACCGGCGCAGTGATATCATTCCCAAGCACCAGATCCAAATTCGCCTCTATAAGCTGTCCGGCTTTTACTTCCGGAAGCCCTGCCGCTGCTGCCAGAATCTTCTGAGTCATTGTCATTCCCATATTTCAATCCTCCTGTTTCTCTTTCTGCTTGCTATTCTAGCATATGTCATGATATAATAGAAATACATATTAAATATAATTATTATAAATTAAAGTTATACTCGAGCGCATATTTATTTGCCAAGTGATTTACGATTCTTCTTGAAAGAGCAAAAACCTGTTGGCAAATCATTTGGCTCATGGGTATATAGGGAGACCACCACTATGGAGCAGACGCTTTCTTCTTATCGGATTTTTTATGCAGTTGCCAATACCGGAAATATTTCCAAAGCTGCCAAAGAACTGTATATCAGCCAGCCAGCCATCAGCAAATCCATCCAAAAACTGGAGGAAAACATTGGCGTAAGGCTGTTTGAGCGCAGTTCCAGAGGCGTTACCCTGACTCCGGAAGGCCAGCTGCTCTATACCCATGTCAAATCCGCCTTTGAAACGCTGACACTGGGAGAAGACAAGCTGCGCCGTTCCATCGCCCTTGGCATGGGAAACCTTACCATTGGAGTCAGCGCTACCCTGTGCAAATATATTTTACTCCCTTATCTGCGGAATTTTATTAAAAAATTCCCCCATATCAATATTTCCATTGCCTGCCATTCCACCAACCAGACATTAAAGCTGTTAGAAGAAGGCAAACTGGACATCGGACTAATCGGGCAGCCGGAAACACTCAAAAATATTGATTTTTATCCCGTTCAGGAAATCGAAGATATTTTCGTAGCCACCAAAGATTATCTCCATAATCTGAAAATCCGCGGCGTGGAAAAGCATCAGCTTTTGAAGCATTCCACCCTGCTGCTTTTAGACCGTGAGAATATGACACGCCAATATATTGATGAATATCTTCAAAACAGCCGCATCATTGCCCAGGACGTAATAGAGGTCTCTAATATGGATCTCTTAATAGAGATGTCCAAAATCAGCCTTGGAACAGGCTGCGTCATCCGCAATTTCGTCCAAAACGAACTGAAAACAGGCGTCTTATTGGAAATTCCCCTTGAAATCCCTATTGATAAACGGTTTGTGGGCTTTGCCTATAACAAAGATGTGAAAATTTCCAGTTCCCTCAGGCACTTTATTGATTTTTATGAATCCTGCAGCACAGTTTCAAAACCTCTCTGAATCCAGCGCCAAGGAGGCAAACCGGCATAACCCCGCTTGGCTGAACAGATCTGCAGATCATATTTTTGTTTCCTGTGACAGAATGCAAAACGTCCCTGACAGAAAACTTTGCCAGGGACGCCTGCATTGCACCACAGTTATTTTGATTAATTATTGATTAATTTATCTTCCTCATTATTCCAGCTATAGAGCTTACGCACTTCCTTGCCGATTGCTTCTGCAGGATGCTCGGCTGCCAGCTTTCTCATGGCTCTGAAATGAACCTGACGTCCTGCCGGAGACATATCCAGCAAGAAATCCTTCGCAAAGGTTCCGTCCTGAATATCAGAAAGAATCTTCTTCATTGCTTTCTTGGTGTCTTCTGTGATAATCTTCGGCCCTGTAATATAATCACCGTACTCTGCCGTATTGGAAATAGAATATCTCATTCCTTCAAAGCCGGACTGATAAATCAGGTCTACAATCAGCTTCATCTCATGGATACATTCAAAATATGCATTCCTTGCGTCATAGCCTGCTTCTGTCAGCGTCTCAAATCCTGCCTGCATCAATGCGCATACGCCGCCGCAGAGCACTGCCTGCTCGCCGAATAAATCTGTCTCTGTCTCCGTACGGAATGTGGTTTCCAAAACGCCTGCTCTTGCGCCGCCAATTCCTAATGCATATGCCAGGGCAATATCCTGCGCCTTGCCAGTAGCATCCTGCTCCACTGCAACCAGACAGGGAACTCCTTTGCCTTCCTGATATTCACTTCGAACGGTATGGCCTGGTCCTTTAGGAGCAACCATAGTAATATCTACATCCTTGGGAGGAACAATTGCTCCGAAATGAATGTTGAATCCATGGGCAAACATCAGCATATTGCCTGCTTCCAGATTCGGTTCGATATCCCTCTTATACATATCTGCCTGCAGCTCATCATTGATCAGGATCATAATAATATCTGCTTTCTTCGCAGCTTCGTCTGCTGTAAACACCTCAAAGCCCTGAGCTTCAGCCTTAGCCCAGGACTTGCTGCCCTGATACAGCCCGATAATTACATGACACCCGGATTCCTTTAAATTTAATGCATGAGCATGTCCCTGGCTGCCATAACCGATAATTGCAATTGTCTTTCCATCTAATAAAGAAAGGTTACAGTCTTCTTGATAAAATATTTTTGCCATTTTCTTATCCTCCTAAAATATTTATAATATCGTATCTGCACTGTCACTGAATACGGCGCAAATGCGGATCATACCTGTGTTTCAGTCAAACATCTTCACGTCAGAAGATCCTCTGGTAAGCCCAGTAATTCCAGTCCTTGCCAGTTCCAGTATTTCATAGCCTTCCAACAGTTCCAGGAATGCGTCTAACTTGCTCTGACTTCCAATCAGCTCAATCATCATGGAATCATTGGTCACATCCACGATCTTTGTCTTAAAAATCTCTGCCAGGGAAATTACTGCCTGACGCTCCGTATTCTTTACACGGATCTTAATCAAAATCAACTCCCTGCATACGGAACTTCCATTTTCCAGCTTCTTGATGTCCACAACATCCTCCAGCTTGGCAAGCTGTTTCTCAATCTGCTCTAAAATCAGCTCATCGCCGCTTGATACAATCGTGATTCTTGTAAATCTGGGATCTGCCGTCACGCCGGCCGAAATACTGTCAATATTATACCCTCTCCGGCTGAATAAACCGGACACATGGCTGAGTACATTCGGCGTATTCTCAACCAAAATTGATAATGCCTGTCTTTCCATGTATCGTAACCTGCCTTTTCCTGTTGTAACTGCCTTGTCCACTCTTTGGAATTGCTTCCCGCCATATGGCGGAAATGGATTTCCAACGCGCTCTAAATAAGTTTAGCATATTAAATTGGTTTGTCAATAGGTTCCGGACTTTGTTTTGCCCCTGCCTATACAAATTATTTTTAATATCCATTCTTTGAAGTTATATCAGCATAAAGGATATTGCATAAGAAGATTTGTTCTGCGCAATCTGCTGCGATATTTAACTGCCAGAGCAATAGCGTATGATTAATCCCCGTATCTGCAGGTTTTATAGACAGTCACGCAGATTTCTGCCAGCGTAATTAACACTATGCCTGTCAGCAGTATATTGGAAACCAATCCGTCATTCCAATAAAAGAGCAAATCTGTGCGGGAAGTAATTTTCAATTCAAATGCTTCTTCCAGTTCCCGGACAAAATTGGGATTCCAGAAAGGCAGAACTTTCAGCAGCAGAACAGACAAAATAATCTCTGTAATACCGGACAAAATCTGGCTGATCATTACTTTTTGGCAATAACGGCCTGTCATCAGCTTTATAATTTCATTCATTAATTCTATGGCAACATCAATAACCAGAACCGGAAGAATCACATTCCATGCTCCATGATTAAAGGGCGACACAAATTTCCAGCTTTTATTCCCTGCATTTATACTGACAAACCACTCCGGCGCAAATATCAACAGCAGTCCAAACAACAGAGTAAACACAATTCCCACGATACAGTCTCCTCTGTGAATCCTGGCTTTTTCATCCGGAACCGGAGGCAGCTTTGCCGGCGTCCATGCCTTTAATTTCTCTACAGACCAGTCCTTTTCCTTTGTTATCTTAATCTGCACTCTCACATTGTAACGCTCAAATAGTGCAAACATCAATGTCAGCAGTCCAAATCCTCCTGTCAGGCTTATCAGTGTGTTGATAAACACCGTTTCTACATAAAAGGATACTTGCAGCAGCAGACCGGGAGAAAACACCGCCTGAAAAATAATGGAAACCAGATGAAAGGCCAGTGTAGATATCAGAAAAACTTTCATCATCCAGCAATAATCCCCATAATACTCCGGCCCAATCAGATAATTATGCCTTCCGCTGTACTTCTGGGCAAATTCTCTGGGATCCCCTAATTTTGTAAGAATCTCTTCCATCCCGGCTCCCTTCTGCTCCATCATATCAGAAATCAGTTCCTCCAGTTCCAGCCGGATTTCTTCCCTCTGCTTCTTCGGAACCCTCCGGACTACCTCATAAATATAACGCTCCATCATTTCATTCTTTTCCATTGTCATCTGCGCCTCCAATCTGTGCCTGTAGTGCACACCCTCTAATTTTCTTCCAATAGCTTCTCCATATTTTCGGAAATACTCTTCCACTGTTCCTTCAGATTCTCATACACTTCATTGCCAGCTTCTGTCCTTCTGTAATACTTCCTGGGTTTAGCTCCTCCTGTCTCCCATTCGCTTATCAGAAGTCCCTGCTTCTCTAACCGCCGCAGCAGGGGGTACAGGGTATTTGTTTCTATTGCCACCCCTTTTTCTTCCAGGCTCTGCACCAATGCGTATCCGTATTTCGGTGTTTGAAGCTGGCTTAAGACACTTAAAATCAGCGTTCCCCGCCTCAGCTCCAGCAAAAGGTTTTCCATGATTTCCTTTTTTTCACTCACATTATCACCTCTTTTTCTCATTATAGTGTATGTCACACACTATTGTCAATATAAAAATATATTTTTAATTAAAATAACGTTAAAAAGGCCATATCAGAAATTTCTCTGATATGGCCTTTTTATCATGAGCTGATTTCAAGGACGGTTCCAACTCTCCTCAATTCCGTTTGCCCGCCACCGGTTATCCTCATGAACATAGTCATTTACCAGCAGGTATTGAAACCTGCTGACGGTTTTCAATGCATTATAAATGTAGCGCAGAGGTATCCGGGAACGATTGTTCTCAGGATTTCCAGGCTCTGCCAGAAATACGGTGTCATCCTCCTGATACAGCCAGATATTGACATAATGCCCCGGCGTATTTGTCCAGAAGGAATCATCATTGCCGCTGCTGACCAGAACAATTGCCGACTTTGCCGACTTAATCTGCTGCTGAAATTCTTCATAAGACTTGGGCTTTCTGTGAAGTTCGCCGCTGATCCCGCAGACTCTCAGCGCACACCGCATTTCCTCCCAGTCAATGGCTCCGTATTCTCCGCCCGGTGTATAATCGGAAGCGATTCTTGCATGCTCAAACATATCCCAGGGAGAAACTTCATAGGGAGACAGGGTATTGTAAACATTTGCCATGCAGCACAAACCGCACCCAAAGCCCCCGAAGGGATTTCCTTCCACTTCAAATTTGCACCATTCTCCCGACCAGGGAATGCCTTCGCTCCAGGAGCGGGGTCCCTGCAGGAAGGAATAAACGTTTTCCTCCTGAATCACAACAGGCTGAATATTCTCCATCTGATCGATCTCATTCAAACTTTCCCCCAGCCATCTTGCAGTTCCCGCATATAGACTCTTTTCTTCCCTCTGCCCGCTGTCCTCAATCTCTGTTTCCTGCACCTGTTCTCTGTCTTTATTTTTAAAATACAAAATCAGAAACGTGAGCATAAACAGAAATAACAGAACCTGCAGTACCGGCAGATATTTTTTCATGGTTTCCTTCATTCTGTGTGCCTTTCCGTATCTCAACCCAGTTGGTAAAAGAAACTGTTTCTTTCGCATCCCAGGTTTTAACAGCAGTCCCAGTTATACAAAACTTTGCTGAAATCCCGTTTCTTCAAATCTTCCCGGTTTATGAAGAAATTTCCTACTCCGGCGTCGCCCCACATAATATAATCTTCCTCTTCCCCATAATCAGAATCCATCTGAAACAGCAGTGTGTCATAATACTGGTATTTTTCTTCATATTCCCTGGGATCTGTCTGGGTAAAATAAGGATATCCCAGCAGCCAGTGTCCATCATTGGCAACCTCCTCCACCAGATTGTCATAAGCTTCTTCGTCCAAAAGCTGGTACATAGAAAGGTCTTCGTACTGGTTTCCAAACTTTTCCCGGCCAATTTCATGAAAAAGCTTATGAAAATGATAATCTCCCTCTCCCATATAAACAGGCTTTCTGGTAATTTTCAATGCCGTCTCTTTCCAGATTGGCGTATACTCTTCCATCTCCTCATCCGTACAGTCTGGAATTTCAAGCTGGCGGATCTGACTCTCTGTTACCTGATAATCTATTTTCTCATGATAAACAACCCGAAAATTCCTCTGTACGTCCTGCTCATCAAAATCCATTCCGAATACGTCATCCAGCCCAATAAAGAACTGAAGCATACCGGTATCGGGAAGCAGTTCCTCCCGTTCCGTCTCTTGAAACATCCGTTCCAGATTAATCTGGGCCAGAAGCATCAGCTTTTTCCCGGCGCTGTCTGACGGATATTCCATATTCAGATCCCAGTAAGGCAGACCGCCAAATTTACTGTCAAAAAGCTCTGGCTTTTTTTCTTTATCTATGACTAATGAATATGCATTCCTCTCTGTCCTCTGTTTGATTTCCTGCAAAACTACTTCTGTATCTTTCCAGTCCATATCGCATCCCTCCATGATTCTGTAGTATTTTGGCGCCTCCAAAGAAATTGCCGGTACATCTAATCCAGCATCATGCTGCTGATGTACGGTTCCTTTAAACAACACTGATATTAATTTTACACCAGATAGAAGGATTCTTCAATAGGGCTTGGGATTTCCCTGAAAAAACTTTTTGTCTTTCATACGATGGTCCAGGAGAGAACTCCATTGACAATAAAGCTTGTAATTCTGCCCGGCATAAAGCAATATACTCCACTGTAGAAGTAAACCCATGCTCATTGAATTTATTCATACTGTTTCTGGATGCTCCGGCTTCCACAATATCAAATTTTTCCAATAATTCACGCTTTGCCTTGCCTATCCGTAACCGCCGCAGTCCTTTTTCCTTTATCTGGCGTATTCTGTCTATGGTTACGCCCTGCTCTCTGGCTACTGCTGCCATTGTCCGATTATTTATGAATATCTCTTTTATTATGCTGTTCTCTCTATCGCTTGTAAAACGCTCAGCAATGCACCATAATTGGCTTTTAGAGTGTTCGGCATACATTTTATCTATTGTTTCATCTTCAAGGCTAAAATCGGCTTATATGGTATCGGAAAGTGTCAAACTGTTATCATCTGCTAAAGGTGTGTCTAAACTGGCTGCCCCCTGCATCTGTATTTTCAATTCCGGCAGCAGTCTAACAGATACACGCATTTTATCAGGTATTTCATTGTCTGTCGGCACTCTGCCTGATTCCTGCTCCAACTTCTGTACGGTTTTCTTATAACGTGCTATTTTCTGCCTTGTGTGGCTCGGCATTCGCACCGCAGAGCCGCATTTTTCAAGATACCGCTGTACTGACTGCCTTATCCAGTATTCCGCATAAGTCATAAACCGCACATTTGCAGACGTTTCATAATGCTGTACCGCTTCCCACAATCCAAAATAGGATTCTTGCAATAATTCCTCCATAGGCGGCATATGGCTTTATGAATTTCTTAATCAATGGCAGATTGCTTTCATACAGTAATTGCATATAATCCGTTACAGAATAACCGTTCCTAATTTCAGAGACAATTTGCTCATTCGTCATTGCAATGCACCTACCCCTTTGCTATAATTTGAGTAGATGCAGGATATAAAGAGAAGTCAGCCCACAAAAGCAACGACTTCTCTTTCATTTTATCACAAAACCGCCTTTTTGCATATTTCAAAAATATTTTAGAATAACAGCAGGACTAAGCCTTTTTGAAAATGTCCGGCAGAAAAAGGTACTAACTACCCCTATGCGACGTTTCCCTATAAAACCCCCACGGCATGATATTTAGAACAAAAACAAAAGGCAGCAGTCCATTATGAACCCTGCCTAAACAATCCTTATTCTGCTTTCAATTCTCTCTTATATTTATAGAATGTATTTCTTGCAAGCCCTATCAGCTTCATGCAATCCACATCTGACAATGCACCATTAAAATCCTTGCTATGCTTCTGTATCTGCTTCTTTGCTTCAATAGATTTCTTTGTTGTCAGCTTTGCCCCCTGCTTCTGCCCGATCTGCTTACCGTTCAATCTTGCTGTTTCAATTCCCTCTTTCGTTCTCTGGTGCAAGTCCTGTACTTCTTTCTCCGACTGTTCAAAAGCAAGTCTTATCTGTTCCTTTGCAAGCGACATAAGGTACTTATTCACACCCTCTAAGATAAAGTCAACATTTGTTCCGGTCATTGATATATTACTCTCTAATGCTTTCTTATATGTGCTTGTGTTGATATGCGGCTCTTTCAGAAAGACAAGCTCTATACCCTTATTATATAATTCTTCATACAGACAGAAGCCCTCATCTGCATTCCTGCTCATTCGTGATACACTATCAAAGATAATAGTATCTCCTGCTTTGGCTTTTTTATACAACTTATTCCATTCTGGTCTGTCCTGCTTTGTTCCTGTATATACTTCCTGTATTATCACAGCCTTATCATAACTGCCCTTAATATTTCTAATCTGCCTGTCAATACTTTGCTGTTTTGTACTTATCCGGCAATATCCATACATACACATAAGCAACGCCCTCTCTTTCAGTATCACTTCTATCGTTCGTCTGTTTTGATATTTCTATTTTACATTTTATTATTGTTGTTGTCAATAACTTTTGATACTATTTTTATTCACATTACTTTTGATACTTTACAGACTTAGAAACAATTCTTTATTTTATGATTGATTTATAGTACTATATATGATACTATAATATAAGAAAGGAGATAATCACAGTGCCAAACGTAAAAAAGTTAATTGAAAAAATGAAGCAACAGCCAAATGGAATGCGACCAGAAGAAATAGACAAAGTTTTAGCAGCATACGGCTATATTCCGGCAAGGCAAAAAGGAAGCCATAAGCATTATCTGAATAAAGAAACTGGGGATTTGATAACAATAAAACAAGAAAATCCATTAAAAAAGGCTTATGTCGTAGATGTTCTGAATAGGATAGGGGAATAATCCCCTTATCCTGGCATAGCATAACAAGCGGAAAGGAGCAGGAAAGCATGGAAGTTAAAGATTATATGAAATTGCCCTATACAAGATTAGTACAGGAAATGAACGATGAAAGCGGACACTATTTCTATGGCAGAATTTTGGAACTTGACGGATGCCAAAGTACCAGTGATACACTTGAAGGATTATATGAAAGCCTTAATGAAGCATTGGAAGGATATATTGAAACAAAAATAGAAAATAATCTCTCTATACCGATTCCAGAAGCGCCAAACAATTACAGCGGTAAGTTTGTTGTAAGGCTTCCAAAATCTTTGCATCAAAGATTAGCCATTGAAGCAGAAAAAGAGGGGGTAAGCCTTAATCAGTTAGCATTATACAAGTTGGCACTTTAATATATTATACGCATAAGGCAGGGAATCAACACCCTGCCTTTGTTTATATTCTTTTGAATAATTTCCGTTAATGCAAACCGTTAGGAAAATAATAGACTGCTGCCCTCTGTGGCTCTACAGGTTTGAAATACTCGTCTGGGTTTTCTCCTGCTTCTATCAATTCCTGTCTGCATTGCTCTATCCTCTGCAAAAGTTCTTCCCGGCTCTCCCCGGTTATCGCCATTACATCATCTAAAGAGAAATACTCATGCTCATTAAATGCAGATGCAAGGCTCATTCTCAAACCACTATAAATAGCATCTAATGACAAATCATAGTTCTGTATGCCATCATCTATAATCGGTTCTAATTCGGCTCTGGTAACGCCATATTTGCCATAATTTGCAAGCAAATTGTTTATAAGTGTGTCCTTTTCCATAATGATCTACCTCGTTTTCTCTTTATCGTCCAAACAGAGTCATATTTTCAGCTATCGCCTTATGCCTTGCCATTGTGTCTGGAATTGCTAAAATTTCACTACGCTTTTTGTGTTCTTCCTCCAGCCGTTTAATATCTCGTGTTTTCGACGAATTTTTACGTCCAAAACCTGCTCCCATCTGTTCAACATAATAAGCATATCTTTCAGGATTGTTTCGCCTGAATTTGCAAAGCATATTATTTTCCCCATATCTTAACGCTTTTATAAAATCCTCATAACTTGCAATCTTCTTTTCACCCATTGTGTTTACCTCGCTGTTTGTGCGTTCAGGCTCTTTTATTCGTCCAGAACAAATTCCACAATAAAAATCCCATAACTTACTTGAATCTTCTTCTCCTATCTCCGCAAGCCGTTTTTCCCTTTCCGGAGTATTTGGAAGTGTGGAATACACATAATTATATATTTTCACCATGCGTTCATACTCTGCTTGATTCATATAAATTTCTCCCTCCTATCTAAAACTATACGGTTTATTTTTGAATGTGTTTTCAGTTAATCGCCTATTGTGTAGCCTTGTCTGCTCGTCCTGTTCCCGGTGGTATCTCTCCCGGTACTGCTGGTATAATTCCGGGGATTCTTTAGCAAATTTTGATAACTCTCTCAATGTTCCCTTTTCGCCACTTTCTGATTTCTTCACAAACTGTTCATAGGTCATAGTTCCGTTTCCTTTTTGTGCCATTTCTGTAATCTCCTTTCTTGTGATACGCCCAAGCATATAATCTTCTTCAAGGCTAAATACTGCTTTTCTTTCTGAATCGCTTAAAGAATTTATAGCTTGTTCCCTTTCCCGGCTTCCTTGCGGTGTAGAGAATACTTTGTTGTGTAGCTTTGCTATTCGTGTATAGTCCATTTCTTATACCTCATTCTTTCTTTATAAAAATTTTAATAGTAACCATAAAAATCATTTGTCTGGCAGATATGCAATCGGATAGCCTTTCACATCCAATCCATAAAACCGTTTCAGATCGTCCGACATACGCCTTTTCAGTAACGACATTTCGGGATAAATTCTTCTAAGTGTTGCTCGCACTATGTATAAGGAAATATTGTATTTCTCACAAATCATAGTGCAGATTTCAGTTTCAAGAACATATCCCTTCTGCCTAACCACGCTTAAAACTTCATTTTGCAGAATTTCTTCAACATATGCTTTAAAACTCATTTTCTCCCTCCTCATAATCCAGCTTCATTCCCAATTTCGGCAAATCCTCGCCTTGTGTCTTTGTAGGCTCCCCCAGTTTAGGCAGTTCGGCAGCAGTCAGAATACGCTTTGTCTCTTTGTTTGGTATGCTTTCTTCAATACTGATAGCATCTTTATAAGACAACCAATTTTTCATTAAGAAAATGCCGCTCGGAGGGCTTATTTTGCCGCCTAACATGGCTTGCTCAATAAATGCTCCTATAAACGCTTTTGCCGATTGTATCAACTCTTGACACATCTCACTGCATCCTGTTCCGTTATTCCAGTTGAAAAGCGTTGTCCTGCTGATATGCAATGCCATACAAAGAGATTCAATGCCCGGACGAATACTTGATTGCTGACAAAATGAAAAATATTCATCAATCCGCTGTTTGATTTCTTCGTCCGTTTCCGGCTTCCCCCTGTCATGTAATTGCTTTAATGATGTTACAAGTTCCTGTACCGTTGACGGCTCCATATCATCAATCTGCCCTTGTGGATAGCTGTTTCTTCCCATATTTTTACCTCTTTTCCGCTGATTTTCAGCTAATTATTTTTCTTTTTATGATGTTAAGATTGTGCGCTGTACCTAGTCTTTCACGCCCTCCTACGGTTATAGTAAGCGTGTATCTTCTTGTGACACGAACCGCAAAGAGTACAAAGGTCTGTCAGCACATTCTCATTGCCCAATCTTGCATAGGTCACATGATGGACGTTGATTTTTTTAATACGCTCAATCGGTCTGCCGCACATCACGCAACCGCCATCTATGGCTATTCGCTCCTGTTTCTTGGCTTCCCATTCCTCACTACGCATATAATCCTTATACTGCTGTGTCTGCATTTTTCATCATCTCCTTATAAATTCGTTCCAGTTCATCAATGACCGCCAATAATAACGCAATCGCAAATTTATGGTTATCATACTTCCTTGCTATCTGTCCGCTTTCACTAACTACCGCTTCCCAATACGCATCATCTGTCTGTACCTTTGAATATTTCTTGTGGAAATTCCACACATCTTTATATAAATCCCAATAATCCATAATGCACCTGCTTTCTGAAATACCGTTACAAAAACCGTAAAATTATTTACATTCATTTTGCACACTTCAATCTATTA
>NZ_SRYA01000120.1 GCF_004793545.1 Petralouisia muris
TTCACTATGGGTAAATTTTGCCATTTTGCGTAGAAAAACGTTGGTAAGTTCCTAAAAGAATCCACAAGAATCACCGGTTCCATCCTGACAGCGGACACAACAGCCTTTCCAGGCTGCTGTATCCCATGAAATACCATTCTGACAGCTATGCGGCATTTTTACGGATATTCCGGATATGGTTTTCAATCTTCCTACACCGCATTTTTCTTCTTTTCCGTTCCTCCTGCCGCAGGACCGTTTCCAGCGCCACACTGTCACTTGGCACATACTCGGAATTCTGCCTCTCAGGGAGCGGACATATCTCTGGATATCCCGTCGCTGTGGTACCTGGTGCCTGAAAGAACGGAGGGTGTACCTAAAGGCAACGGCAGCGTATCATATCTGGACTTATTATGGCGATGGGAGAAGCGAGAGGATTTTAGCTTATGCTGTAGAAGTGACAGGTCTGGAAGACGGGAAGGTAATTGGAAATTTATATCCGTTTGATTACCAGAAGCATGTGGAGTATGTTCATCCGCTTTGGCTGCTACTTCTTCAAGCTCCTTCCGGTCGTACCAAAAATCCCCCTGATAGCTCTGGGTATTCTTTTTCATAATCTTTTCCAGATTATCCAGCAAATCAATCTCCACAAATTTCGGCATAAGCGCCTCCTTCCCCTAATCTTCCTGTATCCGCCGCCAGACTTTATAAATCTCCCTGGCAACCCGTCTTGTCTCGTCTCCAAGCATCTGATTTTCCGCCATCTGCTCCAGATCATTTTCCAGTTCGCGCATCTGTGATTCATATGTCCTTACCACGCACCGCAAACGCCGGATTTCCTTCTAGCATAATATGATATCTTCACCCATCTATACTATACCCTCCTGCCGTTTCTCTTTCTCTGTTTTGGGGTTTATAAGGGATTCCGGAAGAAGAAAATAACCCTTCTCATAGCTTCCTTCCCTACTTGCATCAGCCATACCTCCCAGGCTGTCCAGATACTGTTCCCCATTCTTTGAGGCAGAAATATACATGTAATACTTTGCACGGATAAACTGTTTCCCCTCCACCAAAAATTTATGGTATGTATCGCTTAAAATCAGCGTTGCCTGTAACTGTTTCGTTTTCTTTTTCAGCATTTCCAAAACCAGCCTGATAACTTCCTTTTCCTTATCTTCTGAAATTCCTTTAAAATACGGACATTCTAAAAACAAGGTTAAATATTCTTTTCTCTTGTTCTCTGCATTCGCTTCTGCTTCCTCCCTGGTAAGATCCGCAAACTCCAGCCCTCTGTATTCTCCCTGCATTCTGTGAAATGCCCCTTTGGTCAGGCGGACAATTGCCCGGAACACAAGCGTACCATCTAAAGAAAGATACAGCACCTTTTTATTCGTGTCAAAGCAGGACAGCAGGCATCTTTTATATCCCCCATCCCGATAGGAAAGGCAGGTATGTCCAAGGGCTTCTCCAATCTGCATGATCGGCAGTAAATGGTCCTCTTCCCACAGTCTCATCTGCTTTTTCTTCATCTCCATATTTTTCATCCAAAGCTGCTGCACATCCTCCGGAATCTGTAATGCAATTTCCTGCTCCAGATCATTTTTATGATATTTCACTTCATGGAACCTCCCGGCGATTTCAGGAATACAGAGCCATCTGGCTTTTTCTTTTTCTGTCTCCAACGCCCCGGATAAAAATGCCCGGAAAATCTCCAACATCCGTTCCATTGCTGTTCGGAAATCAGGAAGATTGTGCAGTTCTTTCAAGCTGTAAAGGAGAAAATCTGCATGGTGTCCTGTCTGGATCCCCGGAATAAAACGGCAGACCTCATCCCATACACTTAGGAGACGAACTGTCTGTTCATAAGAAATCTGCTCCACATGCCCCAGTTCCTCTGAAAGCCAGCGTGAAACCGATTTCCGCTTCAGCATTATTCCAAGCTTGTCCATTTGTTCTTCTGACAGATCTTTTGGCAGGCAATTCCTCCCTGCTATTTCCCGAATCACCCGCAGGCGGTCATCAATTTTCAAACCAGCCAAACAGTGATACAGTTTTATATAACCAATATCTACAGTAGCAAACAACCGGATTTCCTCAAAGGTATACTGCTCCCAGGTTAAAACCTGCTTTTTTTCGTCAGAAAGGGCATAGAGTCTTGCACACTCTTTTATATTTTTGGAATTCAGCGTGTTGATATTTAAAAACCGCTCATACGTATCCTGGTCCATCAGAAGGTTCCGCCAGCCAAAACAAGTAAAATCACGGAAGTTTTCCTTTATCACAGACAGGAAATGCTTCTTCTTATGCGTAATCCCATAAACCAGCAGGCTGTTCTGTTCTCCTGACAGTCAAACCATATCCACTCCCTCCAGAATATTCCCATAAAGGAAGCTTTCTTTTCAAATTAAAAAGGCCTTCCAGACCTCTTTGACGTATGTATGGCGGACTATATCAAGGTATAGAAAAACGGAGCTGCGTAAAACAGCCCCGTTTTTCTATGCCTTGATCGGTTTAAAAATTTTAAACTGCCACTGATTGTTTTCATCTGTCAGATGGCATGAAAAAAGCCCTGAAACATACCTTGCCTCAGAGCTTTTATATACTTATATTTATTTTATCTGTTTTCTGCCAGCATGACCCTGCACCGCTTTTTATAGCAGGCAATCCCGTACTTCAGGATCTTCTCTACCCCGTCGTCTTCAAGGTCATCCTCATATTTGGTATATTCGATCTGTTTTAATGCCTCCTTACATGCCCCGTCCAGATCTCCGTCATGGGCATATTTTACTTCTATGATGATCCCCATATCCCCGGTATCCGGCTCTGCAAGGATATCTGCGTAGCCTTCTCCCATTTCCCTGTTGGAAGAAATCCCCCACCGGGTTTTCACACCTAAGATCCCAAGCAGAACACCATGGTAAAAGTTCTCTTTCATATCCATTCTTACCGCTGTATCCCGGATACTGATGGTCTTCCTTAAATATTCCGTAAAAATCTTTTCTACTTTTTCTGTATCTTCATTCCGCAAAGCGTCACAGAAACGGTTCAGCATCTCCCCGTCTTCCCGGACATTCTCCTTAAAGAACTCCATGATCTGCGTCACAAAAATATCCCGGATTGCCAGATTGGGGATCGCCAGTTTTATCTGCCTCCCCTCTGCCTTCCCACGTTGAGTCAGGTATCCGGTGGTAAAAAGAAGGCTCCAAATATTGTCAATAGACTGGTAAACTTCTGCATAGGTAAGCTCCTGATGGATTTCCTTTGTAATGACTTCCCCTGCCACCAGACGCTCAATCTCCCGTTTGGTCGCAGCATTTGCCGATTCTTCTATAAAGCGTTTCACCGCATCATTACTGCTGGTGTTGATCCAGTAGTTTTCCGGCTGCACATCCGGGTTGCTCCTGATCCTGTCGCAGTGGTTCAGCACATCCCACGGGCAGTACACTTCTGCATTTCCAAACTGGTAACCGTCATACCATTTCTTTACTTCCTCATAGTGGTCCGGTACGTCATAATACTCCAAAAGGGCTCTTACCTCTTTGTCTGTAAACCCGAAGTATTCATCAAAGCGCTCATCCGCAACCGTCAATACCTTCAGGTTATTAAGCCCGGTAAAGATACTTTCCTTTGAAATCCGCAGGCACCCGGTCAGCACCGCTAATTTCAGACTGTTGTTTGTCTTCAGCGCATCTCCGAGAAGGCTCCGGATCAGGGAGATCATCTGATCGTAGTATCCATTCGCATGGGCTTTTGCCAATGGGACATCATATTCATCAATCAGCACGATCACTTTTGTACCATAATGTTTTTCCAGCATCCCCGACAACTGCCTTAAGCTGCTGCCAAACGTGCCTTCATTCATATTTTTATCCAAAAGGTCTTTGTACGCTGCTTTATCATGTTCATTCAGTTTTTCACTTTCCAGAAGGAAGTAAAACTTTGCCGCCGCTTCCATGATAACCCGAACTGCCATTTGATAAGCTGTCTCATAAGTTCTTGCCTCAATCCCTTTCAGGGAAACGGAAATAACCGGATATTTCCCCATATATTCCTCACAGAGCGCAGTTTCCTTAGAAATATCCAGCCCGTCAAAAATATGCTTATCCCCTTTCAGTGAGAAAAAATGCTCCAGCATACTCATATTCAGCGTTTTCCCAAATCTTCTGGGACGGGTGAACAAATTTACTTCTCCCCAGTTGTTAAGAAGTTCCCTGATCAACCCAGTTTTATCAATATAGTAAAAATCCTCGGAACGAAGTTTTTCAAAATTTTCAATCCCAATCGGTAGTTTCTTCTTTCTCATCTCCATCTCTTTTCACACTCCTTCCGTCATCTTCAAACTGTTTTCTGTCTCAGATTCTATTCCTATCCATTATAGCAACTAAGCAGCCACATTTCCATAGGAATCTTCCGGTTCCCGAAGCTCCCAGTCATCAATCCCTTTATACAACTCCTGCCACATGCCTTCTTTATCAGTATCCCACGCCGCGCGGTGACAGCTTAAGGAAAGTTCCCCGCAGATTTCATAAAGCCTCACACACCCTTTGCGGATCTGCTCCCGCTTTTCCTTCTTTTTCGGGCATTCCGGGCCATCCACGCTGCAAATCCTGCATGCAGTTCCGTAATCTTCCCGGCAGTCAAGACGCATCAGCTTGTCCATGTCATTTGCTTCCACCACCTCCCGAAGACCGCGCTCTTTTAACTGAACCAGCATCTGCCTAAGCTCCTTGTGGTTTGCCACTCCGGGGTTCCCGATATACGTCTCCCCTGTCCGCTGGTGGGTGATCTCCGCCTTCAGGATCCCTTCCGTCACAAACACCCGACCTGCATCCGGCTCTGAAACGCTGCCAGATATCCGTCCACCGACCAGGCCAGACAGAGATAGCCGCTGTTCTTCCGATAAAAAGCAACCTCCCAATCATGATTCCAGTTGACAAAAAATCCGGGCACTCCTTTCAGGTTACAGCCGGACCTGATGAGCCTCCTTGCAATGGATACCGAATCTTCTGCACAGATACTTCTATAGCCCAACTGCTCCATCCGGGAAATCTCCGCCTCTGTTAACCCCCGCCTTCTTAAATCCGCCTTATGGGAGAAGGATAATTTCAGCAATTTCAGCATCTCCCGGTAAACATGATCCCTCTGTTCATAATCTACCGGCTCCGCCAGTTTCTTCCTGCTCCGTTTTTCTCTTTGCAGCACCTGCTTTTGGCGTATCCTGCTTTCTTTTATTCCCATCGGCAGTTCTTCCTGAATCATCCAGTAGGATTTTAGGTAACGATTTTCTCCGTATATCCCCTGTAAGTCCGCATACAGCGTCAACATGTTTCCACCCGCTCCACAATGGAAACAATGATAGACATTGACGATTTCACCCTTCTTTATCACCACGAAGTTACACTTTCCTCTCTCATCCCCACAGAACGGGCAGACCACATTATAGGAATTCTCATCTCCCCCAGATTGTCCGAAAATTGCATTAATCTAACAATCAAATTTGAATTTTTGCAATAAAAAATCAGGTATTTCCAGATCCTCTCACGAATCTTTTACCTGACCTTGCTACGAAAATAAAACTCGTAGCAAGGTACATTATTTTTATGAAAATCACTCGCTTAATTTGCGAATGCATCTACCTATTAGATTAATTCATCAACTTATTAGTTTTCGGACAGTCTCCCCCACACCGCCTCCTTTCCTGCCACTGCAGGGACAGCAGCACGGCATCCACGCCATAATTTTCCATGCATAATCCAAGTATTTCCCATTTCCCGCAGGATAAACACCGCCACCCCCAAAAAAAGACGGCCCCCGCACCCTCGCAGAAGCCGTCCCGCCTATGCACCTATCTTTTCTTATGCTTTTTCTTCTCACTCTTTGGTTCCCAGTACACCGTAACAATATGATTGCAGTTCGGGCACCTGGTCTGTGCCTCCACTGGCATCGGGGATTCCGTGCGGATATCCATAACACGCTTTCCGCACCTTGGGCATTTCAGTCTCTCCATTCATGTCCACCTCCTCGTATACAGCCCCGGTTCCTGGCTGCCGGGGCTCTAACCTGGCGATTGTCTCATTGTCTACCTCCTGTCTCATTTCTATCAGCACTTTCCCGTCAGGAAAGCCTTCTTCCATAAGTACCTCTGCCTATCTCTTCCGTCCTATCACAAACACGTCCAGACCGCCGCCCATGTCTATAAATCTCCTGAACCTCTCCCTCCATCCTGGCACATATTTACGCGCTATCCCTAATCAAATCCGTATCCAGATTAAACCGTGATACCTTCATCTGGCCGTGTTATTAACGTAATCCCATTATACCTTTTATCAGTCTACTGCGCTACCTTGCTATTCTTCCATTTTTCTGAAAAAGCCCGTGGCAAGCAGCCCAATCACGCATACCACAATCCCCGAAGGGATCAATACAAGATACACGATCCCCTGGAACCTGTCGAACAAAAATCCATATATCATCTGTCCAACAGGCTGGGCCCACAACGTAACAGCGGATGTATAAGCCATGATCTTCCCAATCAGCTCATCCGGCGTATTCTGCTGGATCATGGATACCGCAAAAATAGAAAAAATACTGATCGCGGCCTGCATACCGCAGAAGGCAGCAACAATCACAGCATACCTTGTCATCATGCCGAATGGGAAAAGAAATATAACCCCTGACGGAATGATACAGACACCGATTACCGCAAGCACATACGATAATCTACCGGATTTTAACTTCCCCGTAAGAAGCCCCGCGGCAATACTTCCCAGAATAGTGGCAACCGCCATCGCGCTCTCCGCCCCGCCATAAAATCTTGCGTCCAGTCCAAGCACAGCCCGCACAAGAAAGGGCAGCCCCACCAGCGTAACCCCCATGACAAAAAAGCGTGAGAATGCTGCCAGAAGCAGCATCTTCATGATATCCGGCCGCTCTTTCATGATAAAACGAATACTGCCGGAAAAATCATTTTTTACCATAGACAAAACATTTCCCTGAAACTCCCTGGCCTGATAACCCAATTTGATAAAGCATTCAAACAACGCCGTGACAAAAAAGCATACATCACTTGCATACATCACAGGCTTCAAGCCAACAGCAGAATATAAGATACCACCCAGCAAAGGCGCGATCAGATAAGAAATGGACGCCACCTGGTTTACCACCGCATTTCCCTTAATAACGTTATCGCCTGCCAGCATCTGCGGGATACACGCCTGCACCGTAGGCGTTTCAAATGCCCCAAGAACAGACAGTACCACCAGCAGCATACTGATCACTACAACAGCATTGTCCCCGGACAAAAAGACCGCCGCGCACAGAACAGACATTCCCGTCAACGCATCCAGTACCACCATGATATTCCTCCGGTCCGCCCTGTCTGCCAGGATTCCTCCAATGGGCGATAAAAAGATTGTCGGAATTGTCGCTAAAGATAAAATCCCTGCGAACACAGCAGCCGAACCTGTCACTTCTAAAACATACATGGACAGCGCCAGACGCAGGATATAATTGCCAAACAGGGAACTCGCCTGCCCCAGTACAAGGAGCGTAAAATTTTTCGTAAACAGTTTCTGCTCCATCCGCTACTCCTTCCTTTCTTCCCTGTAACCTCCCAGTATCCTCTCTATCCGTCCAACCATCTCATCCTCTATAATCGGAAGCCCCATTGCCGCAAGAACCTCCGCGACAAACCTGCACTTATGCCGGATTTCTTCCGCATCCGCTGGGAACACAGACGGCAAAAACCAGAAATTGACAAGGGGCAACAGTTCGGAAAGCTCCTTTGCGTATTCCGTCCGGATAGAACCGTCACGCCGCCCTTCCTCAATCAGTTCCAGCCATAGAGGAGTCAGCACCCTCCGGTTCGCCTCCACCACGGCCGCCAAAATGCGCGGGTCTTTCAGGATGGGAATCGCCTGCGTACTGATTTCTTCCCGTTCCCTATCAGCCCTGTCAAAGGCAAGCACTTCCCGAATCTTCTGCAGTCCGTTCAGATCCGAACGCCCCCTGATCGCCTCAAAAGGATTATTCTCCAAAAACATCCGATCCCCTAAAGCGTGCATGACCTCTTCCTTGCTCTGGAAAAAACGGTAAAACATCCCCTTTGCGCCCCCTGCCAGCTCCATGATATCCGTAATGGCAGTTTCCTCATAACCTTTCGATAAAAACAACTCCTTTGCCGCATCCAAAATCTCTTTCTTCCACTGTTCCGGCTGTTTTTTCACTGGCCTTGCCAATTTCCCTCCGCCTCCTTCAATAGTTATTGACTTAAAGTCAATAACTATTATACAAAGACTTTGCTGCCATGTCAAGCATTTCCACAAATCCCCTCTCACAAATGTAAAAAATATCCCATAAAAAAGTGTCTTCGACACTTCAGCCCCCTAGCCCCCATTCATGGGGGAATTA
>NZ_SRYA01000121.1 GCF_004793545.1 Petralouisia muris
ATCAATCTTTATTTCTTTAGGTTAAATTATCCGAGTTTTCGGACAGTCTCCCCCCGCACCTTGCAAGGATTATTTTCCTGCCGTTATATTTTCTCTGGTAATCGTACTGGATGCCGTTCTGATAAAGGAACGTGGAACGGTACTGGTTGAGCCATTTTGTGATAACCGTGGACAGTTCCCCGTTTTCCCCCATGACCTCCAGAAGCTCCGTAGCCGTGCCAGACCATTCTGTCCTGTCCTGCATGAACGACACCACCCGAAAAAGGACAGGGGGAATCTCTGCCGCCGCAAGCTGCTCCTGCGTCTGCCGCTTTACCAGCCCCCAACTGAAATCACGGAAACGGAGCGTGAACTCTTGGTAAGGCGTGTCCCTGCCAGTGACAAACAGCTTTGCGGTATCGGATGCACGGCTCTCCTTTTCCAGTACAAAGGTAGCGTCCGCACTCCCTGTCAAGCCTGTCGTGCCAGACACCTTGTTGAACACATCGCTGTCGTTCTGCTTGCGGATATGGTGTACGACCACCACCGAGAGGGAATGCCTGTCGGCAAAATCCTTTAACAGCGATATATCCCCGTAATCGTTTGCGTAAGCGCTGTCTTTGGATGCGGTACGGATTTTTTGCAGCGTATCAATAACAATCAGCCTGCTTTGGGGATGTGCTTTGAGGTAGTCCTCAAGCTGCACGATAAGACCGTCTGATAACTTGCAGCTTGCCACTGCAAAGTGTAGCCGCCCACTCGCTTCGTCCGTCAGACGGAACAGTCTGTCCTGTATGCGGCAGAATGTGTCCTCCAAACATAGATAAAGCACATCTCCCTCCAATGTCGTCATGTCCCATAAGGGGATTCCCTGCGACACGCAAAGGCAGAGCTTCAGCATGAGCCAGCTCTTGCCGATTTTCTGTGAGCCGCAGAACAGTGACAAGCCTGTGGGGATAAGACTGTCTACTACAAAGGACGGCTTTTCAAGCGGCTCAAAAAGGAGCGTATCAGCATCCACCTTCTGTAACTGCTGCATAGAACCCCTCCCTCCATGTTGGTTTTGTTTTGTTGCACATAGGCGTTGCCCTCCTTGAATTTATTTACCCCTGCCATTAAAGCAAGGGTATGTAACGCAGCCAGTCCATACAGTTCCACGCTTTCCTAAAGCGGCGTTTTCTCCGTCTGTGCCATGCACGGATTGAGCAGCGGGCAGGCTTATGTCGTGGCTCTGCTGTCCCTGCGGCGGGTATCCCTCTGGCGGCTGCTGTGAAGTTATCAAGGAGCAGTAATCTATGGAATCGTTTCGTGGCAATAAAATAGGGCGGGAGGATTTGACCTCTCACCCAGTAGCCGCTAAGGGAGCGTGATTTTAGACATGGTGTTCTAATTTTTTGAAAATATAAAAGCACCCGTCATTTAACCTTTTCCTTCGGTAAGTAACGAGTGCCTTTTGATCATAAATTTTTTACATTTCCTCAACTAATCTCAATTGCTTCAAAAATCTATCTGCTATAAAATATTGTATATCCAACTTTTCTACTGGCATCTTTTTTGCTTTAATAGATATTTTTAACTTTCCAGACGACACGCTCATTAATCCAATATTGAGGTTTTTAAACTGTTGTCTATCGACTTTCGATATATATTCAGAACTTAATGCAACATATACCTCATTCGCAAATTGTTTATACCTAATTGCTTGTTCCAATCCTGACTTCCAGTCTGATACTTTTGCTTCTACTGCTATAAAATTTCTTGTAACCGCATCAATTTTTTTTATGGTAGTAATGTAATTATCGTTTATTTTTATATATCCAAGTTCTTCTAACTCTCGAAGAAAATGATGGAATTTTTTATTAACCTTTTCATTGGAAATTTTAACATCATCCAAACTAATCTTTTTATGTCTGTAAATCCCATTAAAATAGTAATATGCATTAAAATACTCATCAAAAACTATATTACTCCTATCTATATTGGTCGTATATACCACATCTGCAATATTATTACCACCCCTTAGTTCCCTAACAATATATTGTGTATCAAACCGTTCTTGTAAATCAAGAACTAATTTATCCACTAATTCAGTTTCATTCAAAAACATAACCACACACCTACCATTTTTTCATAAAATTTTTTTTAAGTTTTTTAATAGTTTGTAATAATCGGTATTCTTTTGACTTGCAATTATATCTTTAGGTATAGAATCTAAGTTATGTAAAGCATTGTCTACTCTTTTCTTTAGATAAATAATACGTTCATCACCCTCATATTGATTAAATTTATCTACTTCTTCCAACATCATTTGCCAATTATGCAATTGGATTCCTTTATCCCCAGTTCCTATTTCAATCGGTGTCTTACCAACACACCACTTGCAATTGCAACCCCCAAAATAAGAGTAAATTTGTTCAAACGCAAACGTATCTTTTTTGGGATAAGTCAAAAAAGACAATACTTGTGGAAAGTAAAATTTTGAATATAAATTGAAAGAATCTTTTTCTTCTTTTATATACTGCTCATCAAAATAATCAATGCTGGCTAACCCTAAAGAAAAACCATGTATTCCTTTCCCTATTAATGCTAATCCCAATGGTATCGGAACCTTTAAAGCAATTACAGGTTTTCCTGTATATTTTTGTAAATTAACCATAAAGTCAATATAACTACCTTAGGATTGTTCATTCAATTGCCTCATATCTGAAACTTGAACAATAAAACCATTAACATTGGCATGGACAAAATACGATAATATTTTTTCGGCTTGAAAAACCAAATGTCCCAACCCTATTGAAATCATGGCATACTTTTCTATTTCATCACCTACTACCTTTGAACTCTCATCAATTAATTGAATATTCATTCTTATCCACTCATCCACTTTTTCAACAGGATAATCTGTATTACTTATATAATGATATGGAAGAATTACCTTTCTCCCCATTGATACTGTTGCATACCATTTATCAATATATGCTGCCCGCTTTTGAGGATTCTGCAAATATTCTAGAGAGATTACGCCTTTGTCTGGTGCATATGGCAATTCTACAAGCCCCTTTGTATTACCAAAAGCAACATAAGACAATCTTTGTGTTGAAGGGTCTATGATGACATTTTCAAAATTATTATCTGCAAAATGCTGGTGTAATTTTTTCATCCAATTTTGAACATGAATCGGATAGATTATATCTGCATTATTTTCTTTTTCAAATTGTTCCGTAACATCCTTTTCCCGATATATCCATGCATAATATTTTCCTAATGTTACTAACTCATCTTGAACATCCTTTTTATTGAAAGCATCTATAAATTCTTCTATTGTTTGAAAACGTGCAAAAGGCTCTTTGGCTGTTGCCTTAAAAATTATATTCTCTATCCCATCACTAATATTAGGATTATACTGTTTAGGTGGAATAATTGGATCATTGAGAATTTTCATCAATAATTCCGGCAACGTAGCTGCTCTATATGGAATATTTTTTGTCAACATCTCATACAATATAATACCTAATGCATAAATATCTGCTCTATAATCAATATGTTTACTATCTTTTAATTGTTCTGGCGACATATACAATGGAGAGCCTATTTGAGTTCCAGTCGAGGTTATCGAAGAAAAATCTATTATTTTGCTTAACCCATAATCAATAATTTTTACATTTAATTCGTCATCTATCATAATATTATCTGGTTTTAAATCTCTATGAATAATACCCTCATTTTCAATAACAGTATTATGCAAATCACTAACTCCATGTAAGATATTAATAAATATCTTAACCAAGACATCCAAAGCAACATCTTTTTTCAAATACTTTCTAAGTGTTTCTCCCACAAAATATTCCATTACAATTACATATTCCAATACACCAAATTCATTCTTAAAATAGAAGTCTTCTTGATATTTTATAAGATTTTCCCCTTTTACAGTTTTTAAAACATCAATTTCTCTTGTAATACGGTTCTGCTCATGTTTAAATTCATCTAAAATATAAGTTTCTGACAAAACTTTTGCTGCATAGATTTTATTAGCCTTTGACACTTTATATACAGCTCCAAAACTTCCGCTGCCTAATGCCTCCTCAAATAAATATCCATTAATTACTTTACCGACAATATTCATTTTGTCTCCTCCGTATACACCCTCTTATTTTTATGGAACATATTGACAGAAATATATAACCCGCTAACAATAAATACATCCATTATAGTAGTCTTTGAATTTCATTAATTATATCTTGATACAATTCTTTACTATTTCTAGCTTTACTTATATGTGAACCTTTCAACCCATCAGAACTACTGCATTTATATACTGGTTTATGTGCGTTTAACGAATAAGGCACTAAACTATGTAAATTAGGGATTTTACCCAACAAATAATTTTGCTTGCTATCATTTTGTTCCAAAGGTTCTAATTGTTTAACAATATTTCGCCTAACTGCTTCATCTACCTGATTTCCAAATATACTCCAACCAATTGTCATTCCAGATTTAGAATCTCGAATATTATGTTGTTGTGTAACATAACCCAAAAATTTTGGTGCACCATGTGGTAACTCATCAATAGATATGCCACTATTAGGTTTTTTCCATTTATACAAATTATTCTTCCATTCATCATGCCAAACAACAAACTTATTTCCTAGATTTTGTGTTCCTTTTATCGAAAACAAATCTGGTGATAATGGTGTAATAAAATAATCACATCCTCCTAAAACGGTTCTATTTAAAGCACCTAAATTAGGACCTAAATCAATCAATACAACCTGCGCATTACATTTTTGTGCAGCAAATTTAATATACCTATAAATTGCTATCTGCACACGAATAGACGCCGGCTGAACGCTTGCACTTGCCCATGTCTCCCCTAAACGGTCTTCATATATATTCAAATCAATATCACCTGGAACTAAATATAATTTCTCTCTAAGACAATGTGCCTGTCGCATTCTAATATCCCCAAGCCCTTCAGAAACAGGCTGAATAACCTTATAAATACTATTTCCACGCTCACTCCAACTTTTCTTTATCTCTGAATCATCAAGTGCATATGCTGTTAAATTACATTGACTATCACAATCTACCATTAACGTACAAATGCCTGCATCTGCCAAAAGATTAGCAATATGAAATAAATATGTAGTTTTTCCAACACCACCCTTATTGTTAAAAATGGCAATTTGTATCATTTGTCATCCTCTCTCCCAAATATTCTTCTCTACTATTTCTAGCCAAATTGCTAAATAATTTTTTTATTATTATACTCCTTATTGTTAATTTGCTCAACAAAAATTTATAAGTTCTAAATAAACGAAATAGAGCAAATGATAAATTAAGTCCTCCCCATAAGCAATAATCAGCATTATGCAACGCAACATTCATTTTAGAAATAATATAACTTTATATTCTCAAATGAAATTACACTTCCAGATATAGCCCGCAGTCAAGATAATTTCTCCCCAATCTTGATAAATCCTTTGTAATCACGCAGTTTATCAGCCCGTTTTCAATGTCCTTAATCATGTTCTGGAAGCTCGGCCTTTGGAAATTCGTACCAGAATAACCGTCGTCCACATACGTTTTTGCTAAGTGCCAGCCCTGCTTTTTCACATAATCCGTGAGGATGGATTTCTGCGTGGCAATGCTCGCACTCTCGTTTTCCGTGCCATCGTCCTTAGATAAGCGGCAGTAAATGCCGACTGAATAGATTTTCTTTTCTTCTTTGATTCCTGCCATACTGTAAAACCTCCGTATCTGCCCTAACTGTTTTCATGTTCCATTGCGTACATTCTAAGCGGATATATCCTCATTGTCGAAGGTGTCATTTTCTGTAATGCTCTTTCGGATATCCTCGGAGATAATCGGGATGAATGCTTCAGCAACGGTCTGTGTGCCGACATATTCACGGCTGACAATCATCTGCACTGGCTGTCTTGCCACAATACGCTTTTTCTTTTTGTTTGCTTTTTTATCCTCGCCCATACTCAAATCTTCCTTTCCAGACAGGGCAGGGGAGCGTCTGGAAACGTCCCCTCCCTGCCAATCAGACACAATCAATCCCCGCTGTTCAATTCTTCCTGCAATGCTTTAAGGAGAGCCGCCGCTTCATCAGCGGTCAACGTGATTCCCTTTCCGCACTTCTCACGGTTGGGGGAAAAGCTGCGGATGTCATACTTCGGCTCTTTCCCGTTCCATGAGATTAAATTGATTTCCTTTGTGTAGCCGCTGCCGCTTGCCGACAACACGGCGATTTCCTTTACAATCTCGTACTGGATTTTATTCATTCTCCTACCTCAACTTTCTGTACTTACCTCCCGAAAAGAGAAAATTATCGGCTGTCCCTGCCACGTTTCCTCTGCAATTCACGCTCCAAAAGTCTGATAATGGTGTCCTCCATCTGCTTGGGAGTTGTTCCTTTCGGGAAGTATTTCTTTAACCTTTCCATGCCAATTTTCACGGTTTCTTTCTGGTTTCCCTTTTCCTCGGTCATAATGGAAAATATCATATCCATGTCAAGCCGCCCGCTCTGGCTTAGGCTTTTCATCCGCTGTGCCTGTGAGAGTGAGGGCGTTGCTTCCTCGCTTTCCATCGTGGCAAATAGATTTTTCTGCTCGCCTTTCTTCAAAAAGGACAGCTCCACCGCAGGCGTAAGGGCGATTTTCCCCTCGTCCACCATCTGCAAAATCGGCGGTATCAGCTCCGTCAAACGGATAAATCTCTGCACGGTCATCCTGCCAACGCCGAAGCCCTGCGCCACCTTATCGTCCGTCCGCAACTTCGTCCCAACTTGTGACGAGGTTAAATCCGTGCGGAAACCCTGCCGCTTCATGGCTTCGGATTTCATCTTGTAGGCGAACGCCCGCTCCGATGGCAGGATATTTTCACGCTGTAAGTTGCTGTCCACAAGGGTGATGATTGCCCTGTCACGGTCTAAAGGCAGGACAAAAGCGGGGACTGTGTTTATCCCTGCAAGCTCGGAAGCACGGACACGCCGCTGTCCCGCAATGATTTCATAGCCGTTGCCGTCCTCTTTCGGGCGTGTGATTATCGGCGTTACGATTCCAAACTCCTTAATGCTTTCCGCTAACTCTGACAGCATTTCATCCTCCACCACATGGAAAGGGTTGTCGGGAAACGGGTACAAGTCTGCGGTCTTTAATACCTTAAAATCCTGTTTCTTCATTCACATTCCTACCTTTCTCTTGCTCTATTTCGATTGCTTTTCTGCAATTCTTCCAATACCTCTGGCGGGATTTTGGAGAGCAGCCGCCCCATCTGCTCGTTGGTTCTCTGCAACTCAAATATCCTCTGGTTGGCTTTCTGTACCTTTAATTCCTGCTCGTACTTTTCATCACGCATACGCCCCGCATAGTCGGATTCCTGCCCGATTCTCTCTTTCAAGCTGTCGATATACGCCTGCTGTTTGCCGATTTCCTTTGAGAATTTCTCCACGTCTGGAAGCCATGCGGAGAGCAGTTCTAACGCCTTATCTCTTTTCTTTCCTGCGTTAAAAGCGTTGATGTCGGAGAGGGCAGACACGATTTCCGCATACTGTTTATCCAGCCTGCCGCCCAACTTATAGAGCCATGTGGGGATGTGTTTCCGCTTCGTTTCCATTGAGGACTGACCTCTTTCCAATTCGCCCCACCGTGCGGACATCCGCTCATGGTAGGCGGTCTGCCATTCGGATAGGGATTTCTGGTTGCCTAAAATAGACTTCGCTGATAGCTTGTTGTCGGGCGTAAGCGGCACAAAGCATAGGTGCATATGGGGCGTCCTCTCGTCCATATGGACGACTGCGGAAAGGATATTTTTCTTTCCCACACGCTCTGAAATGAAGTCAAGAGCCGTCTGGAAATAGGCTTTTTGTTCTTCGGGCGGTAAGCTGTTCATAAATTCTGGCGAAGCGGTGATGAGTGTTTCCACCATCATCACGCTGTCTTTCCTTACCTTACAGCCCGCTTCTTTTACCATTTGGTTTATCTCTTTCTTGTAGGTGTAGCGGGGCGGCTTCACAAGATGATAGTTATTCTTGGAGCGTTCCATATCAATATCTGGGTTGCTTTTATAGGCTTCTTTCTTCCGCTCGTTGTGGCGTTCGCAAGCCGCAACGCCGCCTGCCTTGCGTTTCTGGAAACGCAGGATTGCATAGGGCATGGCATGATTCCTCTTTTCTTTCGGCGGGTAATCTGTATGCGTGACGGTCATGACGATGATGACGGTGATTTTGGGATACCCCCTATCGCCAGTCATAACCGTCACTCTCACGCCGACATTCTTCCATCCGAAGCCGTAAGGCGCAGGATGGGGCAGGGCGCAAGCCCTGCTTTAAGGGAGTCCAGAGGGAACGTCTGGCACACGACTTTGCAGGGCAAAGTGTAGT
>NZ_SRYA01000122.1 GCF_004793545.1 Petralouisia muris
CATCTTCCCATAAAATGGGAGGTTTTTTAATTAATTTTTTTAAGCGTCAGAGCTGGGATTATACTAGATTATCCAAATCCATTTCGGTCTCATCCGCAAATATAGCAACCAATATTTTCTTCACCAAATCACTATCTTTCTGAACATATTTTTTAGTCATCAATAGTAATTTGTTCTTTTATAATCTTTCCTCTGTCCATTTGATGCCGCAGCTTTCTATTTTTTACGCTGTCAAAAATAATAGAAAAATCATAATCATCAGGATATAATTTCTCCGCAGCCACATGAAGTTTAATTCTTTTGCGGTTAACCCATATTTTTTTATCCGCCATCTGTACTCTCAAAACTCCTTTTTCATTGGCTGTCTTGCAGATAATGCCAATCTTTTTATCTGGATATACAAGAACACTGTCTCCCAGTTGAAATTCCAGAGCTTTTTGTGCCGCCTTATTCCTTCTTTTCCTTTTTTGAATACCAGATACCCTCCTCTTTTCTAAATGATTTTTAGAAACCACTTGTTTCAAATTTTCCGATATTTCCTCTTTTCCGTAAGCCGCCTTCATTGCCGTTTTTAACATCTCTTCTGGCATTCCCATTTTCCCGGCTATGTAAAAAGCACAGCTTTCCACAGCTTCTCCAATAACTAATTGATAAAGAGGTTTCAGACTTTCCTTATCAAAGGTCATCTTCGCATTCTCAATCCTGGCTTTTTTATCTGCATATTGTTTTACCTCTGGATAATGTGTCGTAACAAGAAATAATCCTCCACTCTTTTGTAATTCTTCCAATATTGCAATGGCAATTCCCATGCCTTCTGTTGGGTCTGTGCCGGAACCAAGCTCATCCATAACTACAAGGCTGTCTCTATTAACTTTTTTTAATATTTCATTAACATTCACAATATGTGCTGAAAATGTAGAAAGATTCTCTGATATATTTTGCCCGTCACCTATATCACACAGAAAATTACTATTCATACAAATTTCTGCTTTTTTACATGCCACGTGTAAACCGCATTGTGCCATCATACAATTTAATGCAACTGTCTTAATTGTAACTGTTTTACCGCCTGTATTAGGCCCTGTAATAACTACGCCATCAAAACTCTTCCCTATCTCAAATTGCAGCGGCACGCACTCTGACGGAACCATAAGGGGATGTCGGCCATCTTCTATTCGGATATATCGTTCCGTATTAATCTTTGGTTCTGCTCCATCATATTCTAAACTCAGTTTTCCTTTTGAAAAAATAAAATCTAGTTTTTCTATCATACTGATATTTTGTTCCAAAATCTCCTCATAATCGGCCACCATCGCAGAAAGAGAATAGAGTATCCTATATTCTTCATTTTCTTCATGTGTCCGTAGAAGCTGCAATGTCTCATAATATTTCCCCACAGAACTTGGTTCTATAAATAATGTACCTCCCGTTGAGGATTTATCAATCACATTACCTTTTATTTTATATTTATATTCTTTTTTAACAGGAATACAAATATGCCCATTTCTCAGGGTACTGAAATTATCAGACAGGCTTTCCTTATTCGCCCGTATAACTGCATCTACTTTCTCCCGCATGCATCTTTCATTCCGTTCAATTTCATCCCGAAAGGATTTTAAATCTTTTGAAGCACTATCATCTATCCTGCCATTTCTAATCTGCATACTAATGGTTTCTTTTAGATTATCCAGACAATCCAGATTCTCATTATAATATGCCAGCGATATTTCCCATTGTTTACAACGGCTTAGATAATTCTTTAACCGCATTACAGCAACAAGGGATTTTTCTATATCTTCAAGCTGTGAAATGGATAAACAGTCTCCTTTAACAGCCGTTTGGATGCATTCTCTAATCCCACTTAAAGAAACCAACGGCGGATTTCCGCTTTTCTCCAATAGTTCCCTGGCTTCACTTGTCTCCCTTTGCCTTGCAATCAATTCATTCTCTGACATGCTGGGAACGGTGTCCTTAATCTTTTCTTTTGCCCACTCTGTAAGCGCCAGTTCAATCCACTTCTCTTTAATCTTATCAAATTCCAATACTTTATCTGTTTGAACCATTTTAACCCTCCTATTATAAAAAATAATTAACTGCTTGCACTTTCATATCTGTGTACTCCATATGACCAAAATGATAATGCAAAAAAAGTAAAAATACACACAATTGCTACTCCAAAAAACAGCCCCTTTACTGACAGTGCCCCTATAAATGCCTGTGTCGGCAACGTTGCAATGATTCCATATGGCAATATACAATAAAAAATAAACTTATAAATTCCATAAAAAGCAATCCCTGGTATTTTCAAACACAAGTCAATCGCTGTCTCCTCAATTTTCGTTAAATTGTTTACAGAGAAAACAAAAAAAGCAAAGCATCGTATCAAGAGTTCCATATCGTAGTACAGTATCGTCATCATAAAAACCAGAAACAGATATTTAATAATATTAGACCATGAAAAACCCATGTCTATTTCTTTCACCCCATACGCAATAATACATGCACTGAAAGCCAATAGCGGTATGGAACCTGGATTTATTTTTTCAAAAGTAATCCGCAATAGCGGATTTACCGGTTTGGTCAGATACAAATCCAGTTCACCTGTTTGTATTTTTCCAGGTATGGAAATCACTCCAAAAAAATAAATTATCATGTTAAGGGCATTAATCAGAGAAAATGTTCCTACAAAAACAAGGATTTCTCCATGCCCCCATCCACGAATTTTATCCACATGCCCATAAATTGCCTCAAAGGCAAAAAGCTGAACCAGAAAATAACTGGCGTCAATAAAAAACGGTCCAAAAAATCCCAACCGGAATGTCATGATATGGGATAGCCTTAATTTCATTAATTCTGTCAAAAATTTAAGATTATCTTTCATATTCCTGCTCCGTCATATTTAATTCGATAATGTTCATAAGTTACCTGATTTAAAACAATAAAGAAAATGCACCATATACTTAAAACCAATAAGCCTGTCACTGCTTCATCCTCACATTTTCCTATAAACAGCATACTTGGGAGATATGTAACATAATAGAACGGCAGAAATCTCATGCTGGCTATCATCCATTCCGGCAAAAGTGCAAGGGGAATCACCGCTCCTGTCACAACTGCTGATAAATTATCCTTTATCATGAGAAAGGTACTGATCTCCTCAAATTTTAAAGTTAAAATCCCAAGGAAATAATTGAGCTGAGCCATAAACAGCAGACCTAAAACAACCATGATAATTCCGCATAGCAATATCTTCAAATTAACTGTATGTACAATGGAAATCCTGAACAAACAAAACCACAGAACAGTTGCTAAGAAGCCAATGCCTGAAGAAAATGCAAGCTTCCCGACCTCCATCGCCACAAAATAGCCCTGTGTCTGTACCGGTATCACCATATATTTTGAAAAAGTGCCGTTTCTCAACATCCCCGTCATCTGCTGGCTGATTTCAGCAGACTTTTCCATCTGGAATAGATAGGAACTTATGATATAGTAAGAAATCATGGTGTGAAATTTCAATCCTGCTATCTGCTCTTTTCCTTCAAACAAAATACTCCATAAGATCCATGCAAACAATATCCTAGCTACTGACAGAATCACATCAACAAATACATCCGCTCTCCAGATTAACTGCGCTTTCATATATACCCTAGCAATTCCCAAATATTTCTTCACGTTTTACACCCCCTTATAGATACGCTCTACTACAGAGCCTATTTCTTCTTCCTCAATTCCAATATCCCGGATCGGATAATGACCTATATACGATTCCAGAACTTTTTCTGTATTTTGTTTTGGTATTTCAAGCACCAGTTTGTCATTTGTTTTTTCTAATATCCTGCAATGTTCCGGGACATCAGGCTCTACGCTATGCTCAAAGTATATAGTCATTTTCTTACTCTTCTGGTATTGTTCAAATAACATATCCGTATCGCCATCATATATTTTTCTGCCGTAATTTACTACAATAGAACGTTTGCATAATGCCTTAATATCCTCCATATAATGTGAAGTTAGCAGGATGGTCGTCCCTCTCGATTCATTTATATTTTTCAAGAAAGTCCGAATCTGTTTACTTGCCACAGCATCCAGCCCAATTGTCGGCTCATCTAAAAACAGTATTTTGGGATTATGAAGCAATGCAACAATCAATTCCATTTTCATCCTTTCTCCTAATGATAATGTCCTTACCTGTACATCCATAAGCTCCTGCACCTGAAACAGCTCCACAAAAAAGTTCTTATTTTTCCTATACTCGTCTTCTGGAATACGATATATTTCTTTAAACAGTCTCAGCGTATCCTCCGCTGTCAGCTCAAAAAACAACTGACTCTTCTGCCCCATAACTACCGCATATTGATGCTTAAATGCCTTCTCCAGCTTATTAGGATAAAATCCCATGACCTGAATTTCGCCGCATGTTGGCGCAATAATACCAGTCAGCATCTTCACTAAGGTAGTTTTACCCGCTCCATTCGGTCCAATCAATCCTATAAACTCACCCTCATCCACATCCATGTTAAAGGCATCTACCGCAATTTTTTCTTCATACTCTCTATGGAACAGACCCTTAATGCTTCCTATCACTCCCTCCTGCTTCTTATACCGTTTATACTTTTTCGTTATATTTTCTGTCCGTATCATTTTCATGTTTAAATCCTCCAAATGAAATATATTTTAGTTCAAGACACAAAAAAACGTGGTTTCTGCCTATCATAAATAGACTGAAACCACGAATCCATATGTCTCAAATTGACGTAGTAAAACAAGGCTTTCCATGAAAGGATACCCGCAATGTCTTAAAACTTGCACTCCATTTCATAGTTGGTCTAAAACAAAAAAAGCATGACCTCTACAGTCATACTTTCCCTTTTTCTCATTCATCAAAACAAGACAATAATTCCCCGTGTATGCAGTATTCTGTAAGGCAGAAACAACCAGCTTTCAATAATGCTGAAAACTGAAAAGGGTATCACAAATAAAACACTATCCCTAGTGCTTACCACTCGCAATGCTTACCCTCTTTATTAAATTTAGTTGTTCTTTGTCATTACAGATACCACCAACATATAGCATATCTACCTTTTCTTTAAAATATAACCCTATATTAACTCATAACTTTTCCAGTGTCAATATTTATTTTAATAGATATTTTTATTATAGTGGCACTTCTTCTCAATAATCGGCTTTTATTATAGAGGTTTTTTTCAAACTCGAAGAGCATTATCCGAGAAGTTTCATTATCAAAGAGATATTCTGAAAAGCACAGTTTATCGGTGATTTCCAGAAAACTTCTCGGATAATGCCCTTTATGTCAGTTCTGACATAAAAAGCAAGTTTCGCCAGAGTAACTCCAAACCCACTTCGTGGATTTTGCTTACCCGGCAAACTTGATGGGGATTCCGCTCCCCATGCCCTCGGTTGTTGCATATTTTTCAAATATGCAGATTGGCTCCTATTAAAAATAGTCGCAGCGTAATTGTCCCAATCACGGAGAAATCTAAATATTTTTGTAAAAATCCCTCTTTCGTTTCCCATTGGCGTTCCCTAATCGG
The DNA here is from genome assembly GCF_004793545.1 of Petralouisia muris. GTDB lineage: Bacteria > Bacillota > Clostridia > Lachnospirales > Lachnospiraceae > Petralouisia > Petralouisia muris. The sequence goes on from NZ_SRYA01000122.1 coordinate 5,553, forward strand.
CTTTATTATAGGAACTCTTTTTTATCCATCTAATAAGGAAAGTGCTATCATTTTTACACTTTTAACAGAAAGGAACTATACAATGGCAAGACCAAAGAAGGACAGGGAACTACGACACAAACACCAAATTATGCTCCGCCTTACTGATACGGAATATGAAATCGTTTCTGAAAACGCAAAGGCTACACATCTTCCAACGGCTGAATATGTTCGGAAACAGATTATGAAGCAGAAGGTCGCGGCTAAATATGAGATTGTAGCAGACCTGCCGGAGTTGAAAAAGCTGGTTGCAGAGTTTTGGAAAATCGGGAACAACTTAAACCAAATTGCAAGGCATTTTAACAGCGGCGGCATCCACTCACAAGAGATGCGTAAGGCAATCGACCAGAGCGTGGCCAGAATTTATGAAATGAAGTATGAAGTCTTAAAGATGGCGGGAGATTTCCACTCTGCCGCCGGAGGTAGTTTGGATGGCAATACTGAAACACATAGCAAGTAAAAATGCCGACTATGGAGAAGCACAACGGTATCTCATATTCCAGTATGATGAAAGTACGAACAAACCGATACTTGATGAAAATGGTGAATTGATCCCACGAAAGGAATATATCATGAACGGCATAAACTGTAATCCGTTTACGTTCGACATGGAGTGCAGGGAACTAAATGCCCTATACCACAAAAATGAATCCTATGATGAAATCAAATCCCACCATTACATCATCAGCTTCGATCCAAAGGACGCAATAGAAAATGGATTGACCGGGGAACGGGCACAACAGATTTGCATGGGATATACAAAGAAGAGCTTCCCCGGACATCAGGCTCTTATCTGCACCCACACGGACGGGCATAATGAAAGTGGCAACATTCATGTACATATTGTAATCAACAGCTTGCGGAAATATGATGTGGAACGCCAAGACTTTATGGAGCACCCTTGTGATTCCCGTGCCGGGTATAAGCATCATGTATCTAAAGATTATCTGATACACTTAAAGCAATCACTTATGGATATATGCCGCCGGGAACATCTGCACCAAGTAGACCTCCTTGCTCCTGCAGAAAAGAAAATTACAGACCGGGAATACCATGCGAAGCGCAGAGGACAAAAGAAACTGGATGAACGTAACAGACAGCTCCGTGCTGACGGACTTACACCACGTAAAACAGAATTTCAGACGCAGAAAGAATTTCTACGGTCTGCAATCGAAGATGCCGCAGCCGTTTCCTGCAGCCGGAAAGATTTTCAGAACTTGCTTTTGGAAAAATACAATGTCAAATTGAAGGTCAGCCGGGGTAGGTTCAGCTTCCTCCATCCAGAACGGAGCAAGTATATCACCGGAAGGATGCTCGGCACACACTATGAAGAAGATTACCTCCAGGAGCTGTTTAAGGAAAATACAGAGAATAAAGAAAACAAAAAGAAAACGGTTGATGTGGAAAAATGTAATATGGAATCGAAGAAATCTGCAACCAACACATCCAATCTACTGCATGAGGAGGCTGTATCAATCCGATTTATCAAGTCAGATTTGCGTCTGGTGGTCGATCTGCAGGCTTGCGTAAAGGCACAGCAAAATGCCGCTTACGCTAACAAAGTGAAGCTTTCCAACCTGAAAGAGATGGCTAAGACGGTCGTTTATATACAGGAGCATGGGTATGACACAAGGGATTCCCTGGAAGATTCTTTTTCAGAGATTAAGGGCCATGCTTCCGCTTCCAGAAAAGATTTGAAGTCTGTGGAAGATAACCTCCGGAAGGTAAATGAGCAGATCCATTACACAGGCCAGTACCTTGCCAATAAATCTGTCTACCAAAAGTTTGTGAAAGCAAAGAATAAAGGGCAATTCCGGCAGGAGCATCCGGCCGAAATTACACTCTATGAATCCGCAAGGAAATTCCTGAAAGAGCAGTCTGCAGATGGGAAGCTCCCCTCCATGAAGCTATTGAAAGCAGAAAGGGAAAAACTTCTCCAACAGAAAAAGGAGGCACAGAAAACTTACCATTATTACCGGGATTATCAAAAAGAATTAAATACAGTCTGCTTCAATGTCGATAAGATTTTAGGACAGGCGCACACCCGACAGCCAGAAAAACAGAAAAGCACCGACATTTCTTAATCATTCTGGCAGAAAAACAGCCGCAGGGTTCCATATGAAAATTCTGCGGCTGTCATTTTTCTAGACATCCTCCACGGATAGTTCCTTAAAATACCCGGCAATTTCCTCTGCTGACATCTTCCCGGTCTTTAACATATTTTCTACTGCTTCTCTTACCGCCTCACGCCTTTCGTTAGCAACATAGGTACGCATGATCCTCTCTTCATCCCGGCTCCTCCCATGCCTTTTCATCTGTTCATTATATACTTTTGTGAACGCAACATACTGGCTGATAATGTCATTTCCTTTACCGCCATAAAGCACTTTCACCTTTACTTCAATGGCGCATTCCTTCCCGCCGAAAACGCTCCGCTTCTGCTGTCAGAAATATTTACCGTCATATCTTGTATAAAACGGATATGTTTAAAAAAATATCTTCGGCTGTCACGGAAACGATCCGTATCTGTAAAGACAGAGACGTGCTCCGTGAGTTATGGAAAACGGCTGCCATTTTATCATTAAGCGCAACCTCCGCAAGGAAAGCGAAG
>NZ_SRYA01000123.1 GCF_004793545.1 Petralouisia muris
CCGTCCTCTTTCGGGCGTGTGATTATCGGCGTTACGATTCCAAACTCCTTAATGCTTTCCGCTAACTCTGACAACATTTCATCCTCCACCACATGAAAAGGATTGTCGGGAAACGGATATAAATCTGCGGTCTTTAATACCTTAAAATCCTGTTTCTTCATTCACATTTCTACCTTTCTTTTGGTCTGGTTTTGCCTGTTCGTTGTAATTCCTCTAATACTTCTGGCGGGATTTTAGATAGTAGCCGCCCCATCTGCTCGTTGGTTCTCTGCAATTCAAATATCTTCTGGTTGGCTTTCTGTACCTTTAACTCCTGCTCGTACTTTTCATTACGCATACGCCCCGCATAATTGGATTCCTGCCCGATTCTCTCTTTCAAGCTGTTAATATACGTCTGCTGTTTTCCGATTTCCTTAGAGAATTTCTCCACGTCTGGGAGCCATGCCGCAATCAGTTCCAGAGCCTTGTCACGCTTTTTCCCTGCGTTAAAGGCGTTAATGTTAGAGAGGGCAGACACGATTTCTTCATACTGTTTATCCAGTCTGCCGCCTAATTTATAGAGCCATGTGGGGATATGCTTCCGTCTGGTTTCCATAGAGGACTGACCTCTTTCAAGCTGATTCCACCGTGCGGACATACGCTCATGGTAAGCGGTCTGCCACTCGGATAAGGATTTCTGGTTGCCTAAGATGGATTTCGCTGACAGCTTGTTGTCAAAAGTAATGGGTACAAAGCATAGGTGCATATGGGGTGTTTTTTCGTCCATGTGGACGACTGCGGAGAGGATATTCTGCTTTCCCACACGCTTCGAAATGAAGTCAAGAGCTGTCTGGAAATAGTCTTTTTGTTCTTCGGGCGGCAACTGGTTCATAAATTCGGGTGAAGCTGTGATGAGCGTTTCCACCATCATCACGCTGTCTTTCCTCACTTTACAGCCCGCTTCGGCTACCATTCGGTTTATCTCTTTTTTGTAGGTGTACTTTGGCGGTGCTATGAGGTGGTAATTGTATTTAGAGCGTTCCATATCAATATCTGGGTTGCTTTTGTAGGCTTCTTTCTTCCGCTCGTTGTGGCGTTCGCAAGCCGCAACGCCGCCTGCTTTGCGTTTCTGGAAACGCAGGATTGCATAGGGCATAGTTCATCTTCCTTTCTTTCGGCGGGTAATCTTCCAAAGGGTGACGGTTGGTGACGATGATGACGGTGTTTTTGGGATACCCCCACGGGAGCCGCCAACTGTCACCGCACATTCTTCCATCCGTAGCCGCAAGGCAGAGGATGGGCAGGGCGTAAGCCCTGCATTAAGGGAGTCCAGAGGGAACGTCTGGCACACGACTTTGCAGGGCAAAGTGTAGTGTGTTACACCCTGTAAACGCAGTCGGAAAAATCGGAGGATTTTTCTGACCGCAGGGGGCGGCTTTACGAGCCGAAAAGGGCGAGTAATGCCCACGCCTGCATTTTGCGTTTACGGGGTGTTCTCCCGAAGGGCAGAACCGCCGATTTTACATACATTTGCTATGACTGTGACAGCAGCAGGGGGTATCCCAATCTAACCGTCATCACCGTCACCACCGTCACCCGACCGCCTTGTGAGGGAAATCTCCCTGCACCCTTTCTTCCTGTGGTAGCCGTAACGGATATTGTTTTCGCTTAGGAAACTGGCACGGTATTCATTGAGCCGCTTCGTCATGATGTTGGGAGGCATTCCCGTTTCCCCCATCTGCTCCAGAAGCTCCGTTGCTGTTCCAGTCCATTCCTCCCTGCCCTGCATAAACTTCACCAACCGAAAAAGAATGTCTGGTATGGATTCCCTTTCAATCTGTTCCTGCTCTTTCCGCTCCACCAGTTCCCAACTGCAATCACGGAAACGGAGCGTGAACTCCTGATAGGGCGTGTCCCTGCCCGTCACATACAGCTTGGCGGCATTGGACGCACGGTTTTCCTGTTCCAGAACAAATGTTGCGTCCGCACTTCCAGTCAATCCCGTCGTGCCAGACACTTTGTTGAACACGTCGCTGTCATTCTGCTTTCGGATGTGGTGGACGACAATGACCGCAAGAGAATGCCTGTCGGCAAAGTCTTTGATAAGGGAGATGTCCCCGTAATCGCTTGCATAGGCGTTGTCTTTGGATGCGGTGCGGACTTTCTGCAAGGTGTCAATCACAATGAGCCTGCTGTCTGGATATTCTTTTAAATAATCTTCCAACTGCACGATAAGACCGTCCGACAGCTTATCGCTCGCCACGGCAAAGTGGAGCCGCTCGCTTGCTTCGTCCGTCAAGCGGAACAGCCTGTCTTGTATGCGGCAGAACGTGTCCTCAAGGCAGAGGTAAAGCACATCGCCCTCCCGTGTCGGCATATCCCATAAGGGGATTCCCTGCGACACGCATAGGCAGAGTTTTAACATGAGCCAGCTCTTGCCGATTTTCTGTGAGCCGCAGAACAGAATTAAACCCGTGGGTATCAGACCATCCACCACAAAGGGCGGCTTCTCAAGCGGCTCATAGAGGAGCGTGTCGGCATTGACTGTCTGTAACTTCTGCATGACTTTCCTCCTTTCGGGTGTTGTCTTTTGTTTTGCTGCACATAAGCGTTGACCTCCTTAAAATGGATTTACTCCCACAAAAAGAAAGTGAGAGTATGTAATGCTACCAATGCCACACCGATAAAAAGCGGATTCCTTTTTCGGGCGGTAATAGTCAAGGTTGGAGATACTTCTTCATTTCTGCCTTTACCTTTTCCCTCGCAACCGAAACAGACTTCTGAATTGCGGAAGCGGTGCAATGCTCTATCTCGGCTATCTGATAAAAGTTGAAATCATACTCGTAGTACAGCAGGAAACGCCGTCTTTGTATCTCTGGCAGTCGGGCAACAGCTTTGTAAAACAGTTCATTCCGTTCTTTTTCAATCATTCTTTCATCAAGCGTTTTAGGCACTCTTAACGCACGTCTGTAAAGCGTTTCGTCCCATACCTCATTAAACTCCCTGTGCCGCTGATTCCATTGCTGAAGGTTTCTGTTCTTCCTTTCCATCTGCCTAAATTCAAAGAATAGCTGTTCTGACACTTCCAGTTCGTGGTGTTCCCCCTGCCCGTCCTTAAAGCTGATAAAATACTTTGTGCCGCTTTCCGTGGATTCCTCCCGAAGCGTGTACGCCTTTGCCCCGTATGCCATTTCCTTTCCTCCTGCTAAAAAGTAGGAGAGAGTTTTTCTCTCCCCACCCGATAGCCCATAGGAAAGCAGGATATATGAGACGCTTATAAAATTTTCCGCAGCTTCTTCCGCAGATGGTTTAACCTCGCATAAATAGCCCCTGCCGTTAAATGCACAAGCGGGGCAATCTCCTTTGTGGAATAGCCTTGCATTTTCAGCAGGACGATTTGTAACGTGCGTTTATCTACCGTGATTAAGGTAAGGTACAGAGTTTCGTCCTCAATCTCGTCCAGTAAATCAGAAACAGACTTTACCTCCGCCTGCTTCTCCCTATCCGCTATGCCCTCAAGGTACTCGCCGAAGTCGCTCGCCCATCGGTAAAACCGCCTGTTGGAATTAAAATCTGCCCTGTCGTCTGTGCGGATTTGCTCAATGACCGCTTCGTCAACGCCACACTCACGCAAAATCTTTTCTTCCGCTTCTTTCCAGATACGCCATTTCCTGTCCTCCCATCCGTGGTTGTATGCCATCTTATTTCCTCCAATCGAAATTGATTGAGAGGGCAAGAAAAGCCCCCTCATTTTCCCAAAGGAAAAAACAAGGGGGCTGAACGCCATAAAATTTAGTTTTCTAACATCCTTCTCAACTTCGCAAGGATTTTGGCTTTGCGTTTGTTGACAACGCTCTGTGTTATGTCTAATCGCAATCCGACTTCCCTCTCGGAAAGTTCTTCATAGAATATTGCCTTTACTAATGCCTGCTCACTGTCCGAGAGCAAAGACAGGGCAGTTTTCAGCCTTTCCGCCATCACCACATGGACAGCGGATTCTATAACGTCCACTGCTTCATCAACTATGAAGTCAATGACATTGCCTTCACTGTCTGTAAAGCCATCCAACGACAGCAGACCGTTTTTGGTGTCCAATTTTTTCAGATAACGCCACCGTTCTTTATCCTTGTAAAAATCTGCATACTGTTCCCGCACGACTTCAAGCAGGCAGCCTTGCACGGGGATAAACAGCTTGTCCATGTAGCTCTGGTCGGCTTGCCTGCGGCGGCAGAAATCCCGATAGGACAGTTCCACATAGCCGCTATTCTCTCTGATATATACTTTTCTTGGTGCATACTTCACCGTAAGTACCTCCCATCTGAATTTTTGAAATGCTAAAATCCAGATGGAGAGGGCGGGGAGCGGCAATGAATACCACATACAGCCCTGCGGCATAATCTGATAAAAAACGACAAAAGAAAAACCGCAAAGGCACTGTGACCTCTACGGTTATAGGAGATATATATTCTGTTAAGTGGAGATTCTACTTCTGGTTTCATGGTGAGAAGTAGCGTTGCATAAACAGGGATTTTTTTAACTGGCTTCCTGCCATTCCCCGATATGCTATATATGGATTAACTCTGCGTTGTATGAGCAGATAGGATACTGCCCGAAAAAAGGACATTAAAAAATCCCTCCAAACTTCAAAACAGGTCTGGAGAGTGTCTGTTAAGTCTTTTCGGGCATAGCAATACCGCCCACCATAACACCGTTTTTTTATATGGTGGGCGTTTGCCTTAAAACCTTATGAAATAAAATAGAGCCAACGAACTGTGATTTTATTTCACACGTTCATCGGCTCTGCGTCTGTGCGTCTGGCTCTTTTATCAACGTATTCCATGCTTATTTATTCAAAATACCCATAAATTCTTCCTTTCTGAATAATATGGCGATTAGCCTTACTCAAAACTTTTCGTTTGAAAGAAACGGGGGACAAATCAAGTTTACAATCTAATACATAAACAGTAAAGCAATACTTGTGAGATTTTCCTTTAGGCGGTTTCGGTCCTGCATAACAATGAAAGCCATACCCAATTCCTTGTATCGCACCTTGTAATGAAGATATTGATTTCCCTGACGGAATTGCTTTTATAATTTTATCTGTTGCAGGAATATTCCAAATAATCCAATGCGTAAATCCCTTTATCGGATGGCTCAAGTCCTCAAGCGTAATCATCAAAGTAACTGCATTTGTATTTAGATTCTGAATGATAAATTCTGGTGAAATATCTTGCCCTCTGCCTGTATTCTCAATAGGGAATTTTCCACCATCATTTAACCCTACACATTCAAATTCAAGAATATTACTTTCCATATCATTTTCTAACCTTTCTGTTTTTGATTTCATTCTTCAGCTTCACTTAGTATCCAATTACTTGATAACGGTTATTTGCAAATCCTTTACTTCTATCAAACTTTCATGTTTACATTTCGGGCAGTAAAGGGGGAAATTCTTCAGTTCTGTATCTTCTTTTATCCTGTTTCGAGTTTTATTTCCACATACGGGACAACGTATCCATTCAAATTTTTCCATTTTCATCCTCCAATGTATCCTATAAAATATCTTGTATAATCCTACTGAAAAAAGCAAACTTGAACTTACCAACAAAACAACACATACATCTTTTACAAAATACCATATCACCCATATTGGAACACCAATCATTTCGGGCAAGCAAAGTAAAAGTAGCGGTAATATACCATGTCTTATAATATCAAAAGCGGTCAACGGTTTTGTCCGTTTCTTTTTCTTCCATTTTTTTATTGTTGCTATTGGATATACTGCTGTTGTTAATAACGCAAAATATGCCACATTCAGCAACAAATGCCTTACAATATATGGGTTGCCAGATACTTTATATTGCTCTTTACCCAAAATAGCAAATATCACATTTTTGCTTATAATATCTGCCAACTGATTGGTAACCAGATAGTCATTCATATTAATAAGAATGACGATTCCTAATCCGCTTTCTGGTAGCAACAACATATTTGAAATATAATTCTCAACCAATCCAGAATGCCCCAATACAGGCTCTGTATATTCTTCTGTCAAAGTCCATCCCATTCCGTAATAATAGGGCGTATTATCATCTACATATACATTCTCATAAAACATAGTGTTTAAGCTGTCTTGACTGATAATTCCCATTCCCCCGTTTAGATACATCTGCAAATACTTTGCCATATCTGATACGCTGGAACTCAAATAACCTGCTGGAACGGTAGACCACGAATGTTCATCGGGATAGTCTGGCTCCTCTGCAATCGGAAACCCGAAATAATTTTGATACCCTCTGATTAATCCATTTTCTTTACTTTGTTCAAGTGTCGCCGCCGTGTGTTCCATATGTAGAGGCAGAAAAATTTTTTTATTCATATACTCAGAATAACTAACTCCACTGACTGCTTCTATAATCTCGCCCAACAAGCCATAATTGATATTTGCATATTGATGCTGACCGTAACTCTCTGTTATTTTTGCATTGCCAAAACGCTGATATGTGCCTAAGCCGCCTGTCTGGTTCAAAAGCTGTCTTACTGTGATTCTATCTCCATCTGATTCATTTATAAAATAAGCTGAGGGGTCAATATAAGCCGAAATTTTTTCGTCTAAATCAATTTTATCTTCTTCCACAAGCCGCATAATGGCTAACGCAGTAAATGATTTGCTTATAGACCCTATAATAAAAGGTGTATCTATGCTTTTACAATTTCCATAAGTTTCAGCAAGCAGAACTTCTTTTGAATCTACAATGGTAACTGCCATTCCCGGGATATGTAATTCATCCAGTTCCCTCTTTAATTGGTTGTCAATATTATCATATTTCACATTTGTGTTTGCCAAAACCGTATTATTTCCAAATGTGATGGCATAAGCCAGCAATATCATTACGCAAATAGCTTTTTTAATTTTTCTTTTCATATTTTTTACTGATATGCCATTATGCTACCATTTCTCCTCTAATTTTTTCATCCCTTCAATCAAAATATCTATTGACAAATTAAAACTATCTTCTATTGACTGTACATTCCCAAAGGCACGATGATTTTCAAGTAATGCAAATCCCTCTAAAAACCCTCTAAACATTCTAACTAAGTGAGAGCAATTATCTTGCGAAATATTCAGTGATTTAGTTATTTTGAAGAATACCGAAAACATCTTTGAAGTTACTTCTCTGGTCTGTTCATTTTCAAATTGGTTGTACCAAAGCATAGCACTGAAAACCCCTTGGTTTTCTGTTGCATACTTATGGAAAGCGTGGCACATAGCTCTAATTGCATCATATCCAGTAAGTCCTATTACAACTTGGATAATTCTATCTTCCATTTCCTTCCACCCATAAAGCATAATCTGCTGTTTTAGGTCATCAAGTCCATCAACATGATTATAAAGTGATGGTGACTTAACACCTAATTGTGCTGCGAGTGTTTTCAACGAAAGATTTTCTATGCCCATTTTATTCGCTATATATGCAGCTTCTTTGATAACCAATTCTTTATCTATTTTTGTTTTAGGCAAAATAGCACCTCCCATATACTTAATCAGATTTATATTTTAACAAATTAGATTAGTTAAGTCAAGGGCTATCTCATGCTGCACCATTTACTATAACCTTGTTATAAAAAGGCGATAGAGCTTCTTATACTCCATCGCCATTCTATTATACGTAGATAATTTCCCTATTCACAATTTCTCTCGCACAAGCCCTTATGTTGTTGAGCCGCCCTGTCCATTCTAAGGCGTTTTCTTCCTTTAGGCGTTCCGTTATGCCCTGTCCTTGTTTCATGCCCTCTATGAGCCTTTCAAAGCGTTCCTGCGCCTGCCTGTCAATGTCGGCAAGATAAGCGTTGAGCCTGCCGCTTGTGAGAAGATTGGTGTATGTAACCTTGCGGTACTGCTTCAAATAATCAAAATGCCGCTGCCCCCATGTGCCTATCGGCTGTTCTTCTTCGGCGGGTAAAGCTATACACGGTATTAGATAATCGCCTTGCCTTTCGTGTTTGCCACCCAGTTCCTTAAATAATGATTTTGCCATTGTCTGTTACCTCTACATTCTTTTTTATTTTGAATGTCCGCAAAATCCGTCCTACATCCAATGCGCACTGGCGGAGCAGCTCCGTATCCGTACTGATATATGTCTGGGTGC
>NZ_SRYA01000124.1 GCF_004793545.1 Petralouisia muris
TCAGCCAGGGCCAATGCCCGGCTTGCCTACCGGCAGACCTTGCATGACAGCCCGGAGCTGAAGAAAAACCTTCTTGCCCGTATGTGGCAGAAACAGAAGATAAAAAGACAGTATGCCAAAGCAGCCAGAGAGGCGAAAAAGGCAGGAAAGCGGGCAAAGGACACCGCCGTTACCACGGAAAAGATCGCTGCTGGAGTGGTCCGTGCTGTCAGGCGCCACCCGGTCATATGCGGGATCGTGATCCTGCTCCTTCTGGTATTTTTCCTGATCGCGTCCCTGTTTTCTTCCTTTTCCAACCTGGGGACCGGAGGGCTGGGGAGCCTTGCAGCCTCTACCTATCTGGCGGACGATGCGGACATCAACAATGCGGAGCTTGTTTATACCGAGTGGGAAACGGACCTGCAGATGCAGGTTAACCGTGTGGAATCGGACCGATCCGGCTATGACGAGTACCGCTATAATATCGGCCCCATTGAGCATGATCCCTATGTCCTGATGGGGTACCTTACTTCTGCCTATCAGAATTTTACCTATGCGCAGATTGAGGGCGTCCTCCGGGAGCTGTTTAACGGGCAGTATTCCCTGTCTTTTTCAGAAGAAACGGAAACCCGCTACCGGACAGAAACCAGCGTTGACCCGGAGACCGGCGAGGAAACAGAGGAAGAAGTGCCTTATGAGTGGCACATCCTAAATGTAACGCTTACTTCTACGCCGCTTGAAAACCTGGTTGTCTCACGCATGAACGCAGACCAGAAGGAAATCTGCGAGATTTTATTGCAGACCAAAGGCAACCGGCAGTATGTAAAAAATGTATTTGGCACGAACTGGCTGCCCTATGTCACCAGCTACTACGGCTACCGGGTACACCCGATCAGCGGGGGAAAGAACTACCATACCGGCGTTGACATCGGGATGCCCCAGGGCACGGAGATTTTAGCCGGGCATGACGGCACGGTCACGCTGGCCGGTGAAGCCGGCGGATACGGCCTGTGCGTTGCCATTGAGGGCGAGGCTTATGAGGGGCGCTCCCTTACCACCAAATACGGCCACTGTTCACAGATTCTTGTATCTGCCGGACAGGAGGTAAAGGCCGGGGATGTGATCGCGAAGGTCGGCAGCACCGGAAATTCCACCGGGCCGCACCTGCACCTGGAGGTGCTGGTTGACGGCCAGTATATGAACCCGTTGTATTTTGCCGATACCGGCGATACCAGCGGGCGGCATTTACCGGAGGCAGGCGCAGGCGGCGGAGGGAACTATTTTGACTATGACGTCCCGCCGGAGGCCCTTGCAGATGAAAAATTTGCCGCTATGCTCGCGGAGGCCGAAAAGTATTTAGGCTATCCGTATGTATGGGGAGGCGCAAGCCCTTCCACTTCCTTTGACTGTTCCGGCTATGTTTCCTGGGTAGTCAACCATTGCGGCGTAGGCTGGAACTTCGGACGGCTTACCGCGGACGGGCTTTTAGGCGTGTGCACGCCTGTATCAAGCGCGGATGCAAGGCCCGGCGACCTGATATTCTTCCAGGGCACCTATAATACCAGCGGCGCAAGCCATGTTGGAATCTATGTGGGTAACGGCATGATGATCCATTGTGGGGACCCAATCTCCTATGCAAATATCAACACAAGTTACTGGCAGCAGCACTTTTATACATTCGGGCGTCTGCCCTGACAGATTGGAGGTAATAAATTGAACCCTAAGATTGAGAAACTGGAGAAAGAGATCGACAAGACAAAAACAAAGATTGCGGAGATGCAGGCCAAGCTCCGCGACCTGGAAAAGCAGAAAACGGAGCTGGAGAATACCGATTATGTGGCGATTGCCCGCAGCTTCCATCTGACACCCCAGCAGCTGGCCGAATTTCTGAAATCGCAGCAATCCGCCCCGTCCGGGGATGGCACGCTGCAGAAACAGGAGGATAAGAATGAGGACTAAAAAAATCTCTCTGCTACTGGCGCTTATGCTTGTCATAAGCGCCATGGCTTTGCCCCTGACGGCTTATGCAGCCGGGGACAAAGATACCACACCGCCGGAGCTTGCTGCTTCTCTGGACGGCGATACGCTGAAAATAGAGAGCAGCGACGATAATTCCGGCGTGGAGGCGGTCTTTGTGGACGGGAACCGTATCAATTCCCTGACCAATGGGGCGGCTTCCGTTACCTTAAAGGATTATGCAGGCACGGAAAAGCAAGTAAGCGTGTACGCCCAGGATTATGCCGGGAACCGCTCAAAGGCCGTGAAGTTTGAGAATCCTTATTATGAGGAACCGGCGCCCACGGAAAAACCTGCTGCCGCGGTACAGCAGAACCAGGGCAGCACGGCGGTAAAACCGGCACAGGCGCAGGCTGCTTCTTCTGGCAGTACAAATAATAACGCCCAAAGCAGCAATTCTGGGAACGGCTCTAATACGGGTACGAATGCGGGTGCCAATGCCGGCAGCAATACAGCCTCTGGCACCAATGGCGGCAATTCCAATTCCCAGGGGGAAACAGGAAACACTTCCTCCATCCCGGATGGTGCGTTTACCCCGGATGGCACCGGCACAGTGTTAGATACGGCCACCGGCGAAGGTGACGATAAGCAGTTTTACACGATCACCACCGAGGCCGGGAATGTGTTCTATCTTATCATTGATGGAAAGCGGGACGATAATAATGTCTACTTCCTGAACGGTGTTACCGAAGCTGACCTGAGGGCTCTGGCGGAAAAGAACGAGGGCACCATGAGCGTGATCCCGGCAGAGGATGTCTGCACCTGTACGGATAAATGCGAGGCCGGCGAAGTCAATACCGCCTGCCCGGTATGCAAAAATGACCTGAAAGGCTGCACCGGAAAGGAAAAACCTGCGGAAACAGAGGAACCCGCACAGACTGAACAGCCGAAAAAGGACAACGGCAGCGCTGGAACGATTATCTTCATTATCGTTGCCTTGCTTGCGGTAGGAGGCGTTGGCTATTATGTGAAGATCGTCCGTCCGAAGCAGCAGGCAGAGGATGACGAGGATTCCCTGGATGACGGGTACGGCGAAGGCTTTGACCCGGATGAAGCCTATGGAGAGCCGGAATATCTCTCCGAAGATGATTTTGACGACAGGATCAATAAGGAACAGGAGGACAGCGAGTAAAGCTGTCCTTTTGTATTCCAATCAAATATAAGAAAGCGAGGATTTCTATGGTAAATATGAAAAAGCACGGCCTGAAAAGGCTCCTGGCGCTCCTGCTCTGCGCAGTATGCCTCTGTGGGGTATTCCCCTCCCAGGCATTTGCCGCCTCCGTGGGCCAGAAGGCAAGCTCCTGGCTCGGCGACCAGTATGTCGGCTCCGATGGGCAGCATTATTACAGCCCTGCGCCCTACACCTATCTGGTTTACAATTCTGACGGAACGATGGATGTGCATACCAGCTCCGGGGGCAGCGCCTACCGGCATTATATGCTGACGGATTCGGACGGGGTGAGCCACCATGTTTATTGTGTAGAAAGCGGTGTTGCCTATAACACTTCTGACAATACCTATACATCGGAAAGCGGCACCAACAGCAATTACTTAAACCTTCTCCCTTCCGAGGCAAGACGGGGGATCACCCTCACGGCCATCTACGGCTGGAAACCCGGCGCTTCCCTCCCTGTGTCCGGCATTAACGAGGACGATTATAAAATGGCGACGCAGATCATCCTCTGGGAGTACCAACAGCAGCTTCGGAGCGACCCATACAGCCGTCACGGGAACGGCCATGCAGACGCCAACCAGTATTTCAGCGTGATTGCCGGACGTCCTGCGGAAAAAGCCTACAACTGGATTCTTTCACAGGTTGCTTCCCATTCCACAGTTCCCTCTTTTACTTCCACGAAGAAAAGCGAGGCACCGGAGCTGGAGCTGAAATGGAACACGGAGAAAAAAGTTTACACCCTGACTGTCACGGACACCAATAACCTGAAAATCAATCTGGAGACTTTGAAAGGCAGCGGCGTTTCTGTCACAAGAAACGGGAACAAGTACACCTTCACCAGTAAGAACATGATTATGGACCCCGTCACCTTTGAATTCCGAAAGGATATTCCGGTTGCCAACGATATGCTGATCTGGGGGAGGCCTGGCTACCAGACCATGATGACCGGCGCCAGTGACCCGGTTTCCTTCTTTGTAAAGATCAAGACCGAGACCTACGGCACCGCAAAGATCGTTAAGACCAGCGAGGACGGTATTGTGTCCGGGATTTCTTTCCAAATTTCAGGTACGGACATTTTGGGAAATAAAGTGGAGGAAACCGTCACTACCGGAGAAAACGGGCAGATCAAAGAAAAGCTGCTGCCCGGCACCTATCTGGTGAAAGAGCTGCCGGTGGACCGCTATGTGACCCCTTCCGCACAGTATGTCACCATTGAAAGCGGCCAGACCTCCACGGTGCATTTCAGCAATATCCTGAAAAAATTCCGTGTCCATGTGGTAAAGAGCGACGCTGATACCGGCACCGCCCAGGGCGACGCCACCCTTGCCGGTGCAACTTATGGCATTTATAACAATGGCGAGCTGGTAGACACCTACACCACCGGGCCGGACGGCAGCTTTATGACCCGATACTATGTCTGCGGTGATAACTGGACGGTGAGGGAGATTGATCCCAGCACCGGCTACCTCTTAAACGATACAGTCTATGAGGTGGGCGCTTCCCCGACCCTGTATGAAGTGGAACTGAACACCACGGAGAACCAGGTGACAGAAACAGTTATTTACGGAAATATCCAGCTTGTGAAGCATACGGACGACCTGGACCCGGATGTGTCCGGGGATGAAAATACAGACGAACCCAACGAAGGCGTCATTGAGCGCCCGGAGGCCGGTGCGGTCTTTGAGGTTTACCTGAAGGCGGCGGGCAGTTATGACGCGGCAAAGGAAAGTGAGCGCGATCTGCTCACCACCGATGGGGACGGCTTTGCTTCCTCCAAATTGCTCCCTTATGGCCATTATACGGTCCACCAGGCAGCCGGCGAAGAAGGCAAAGCGTTTATCCCGGATTTTACGGTCTTTATTTCCTCCAACGGACAGACTTACAGCTATATCCTGAATAACCGCACCATTACCGCAAGGCTGCGTGTGGAGAAATGCGACGCGGAGACCGGTAATATTATCCCGATGACGGGCACGGGCTTCCAGATTAAGGACCTCTCCACCGGGGAATTTGTCACCCAGGATATTTACTATCCGAACCCGGAAACCCTTGATACGTTCTATGTTTCGGATGAAGGCTGGCTCATGCTGCCGGAGCCTCTGCACACCGGGGATTATGAGCTTTACGAGGTGGCAGCGCCCTACGGTTATGTACTTTCCAGCGAGCCGGTGCCGTTTACCATTGACGGCAGCGAGGCCGTTGTCACGGTTACACAGTACAATATGCCGCAGAAGGGGCAGCTTACCATCACCAAGACCGGCGAGGTATTCGCTTCCGTCCAGGAGAACGATGGCCTGTACCAGCCGGTATATGAAGTGGCCGGGCTTCCGGGTGCGGTCTATGACGTGATCGCGGATGAAGATATTTATACCGGCGACGGTACGCTTAGGGTGGCAAAAGATACGGTTGTGGAAACCCTTACCACCGGGGAGGATGGAACCGCCCAGAGCGGACTTTTGTACCTAGGCCGTTACCGTCTGGAGGAACGCCAGGCGCCGGAGGGGATGGTCTTAAATACCCAGCCGGAATATGCCGAGCTTACTTATGCGGGTGAAACTGTGGAAGTGACGCAGACCGCCATCGGACTTTATGACGAGCGCCAGAAGGTGGATGTGAGCCTGCTTAAAGCATTGGAAACGGACGATCTTTTTGGGCTCGGCATGAATGAGGAATACAAGGATATTTCTTTCGGCCTGTATGCTTCCGCAGACCTGACGGCCCTTGACGGCAGCGTGATCCCGGCGGGCGGGCTCCTGGAAGTGGTTTCCATTGACCCGAATGAGGCGGGCGGCTATGACGCTTCCTTTGCTTCCGACCTGCCTTTTGGCAGCTACTATGTGAAGGAACGCACCACAAACAGCGCCTATATCCTCTCCGATACAGAATATCCGGTTGTCTTTGAGTATGCCGGCCAGGAGGCGGCGCTGGTGCAGATTCTTGTAAATGAGGGCGAGGCTGTTTCCAATGACCTGCTGCGCGGGCGTGTGGACGGCGTGAAAGTCGGTGAAAACCCGGAGGGTGGCGAAGATGTGAAGCTATCCGGGGCACTGATGGGATTATTCAGGCCGGACACGGAAGAATTTACCGTGGAAAATGCGCTGCTTACTGTCACCACTGCCGAGGATGGCAGTTTTGCCTTTGAGAATATCCCTTACGGCCACTGGATTGTAAAGGAAATTTCTTCTCCGGCGCTTTATACGGTAAGCCCCGAACAGCACCATATCTATATCGGGGTGGACGGCCAGCGCATTGAAATCAAAGTGGAAAATACCCTGATCCGCGGCAGCGTGCAGGTGATGAAAACCGAGGCGGTGGACGAGCCTTCTTCTGTGGAGAAAAAGGACAAAGATAACAACACCTTCCTGCGTTTCCTCTCCGGCGCGGTATTCGAGCTGTATGAGGATGCCAACGGCAATAAGGAATTTGATTCCGAAGATACGAAGATCGGCACCCTGAAAGAATCGGATGCGGGCTACCACACCGCGGAGGGCCTTCTGGCAAAAGGCTATTTTGTAAAAGAAAGTAAGGCGCCGGAGGGCTACCAGCTTGACGAGAACGCCTACTACTTTGCCATCACCGAGGACGGCCAGGTGGCGGTTGTGGAAAACGGCGAGGCCGGACGTGGCTTTACCAATGAGGCATACCGCGGAAATCTGAAAATCACGAAGGATTCCAGCGACGGGCGCAAGGATGGATTCGCTTTTGAAGTTAAGAATGCGGACGGCTCCTACTGTGAGACCTTTACCAGCCCGAAATCCGGCGTGATCGAGGTCAAAGGGCTGCGTGTTGGCATTTATACCGTAACGGAAATCTCCAACCGGGCAAGCAGGGACTATATCATTCCCGACGCTGCTACCGTGGAGATCAAGGCGGATGAAACCGCGACGGTCCAGTTCTTCAATGAAAAGCCGGAGAAACCGACTACCCCGGATACCCCGGATAATCCGAAAACACCTTCCAATCCGTCCACACCGTCTAATCCTGATAAAGCGGTACCGCAGACCGGGGATGACAATTTCATTTTTCTGTATGGCGGGCTCCTGGCGCTGGCCGTAATCGGCGGCGGGCTGTTTGCCGCAGTCTATTTCAAAAAGGGCAAGTACAGCAGAAATACCCCAAAGAGAAAAGCTGTTGGCATTGCGGTGGTTTCCCTCTGTGGGTTGCTGGCACTTGGCAGCGGGTTCCTGATGGTATGCGACCTTAGCCAGTATTCAGAGAGCGCCGGAGCCTATGAGGACATTGCTTCCCATGTAGAGCTGCCGGAGCAGACCGAAGCGCTGGAGGACGATAATACGGAAATGGAACCTGCCGGGGAGGATCCTTCTGTGATCCTCCCCACAGTGGATTTTGATGCGCTCCGGGAAAACGGGCCGGACATCATCGGATGGCTTACCCTTCCTGATACGGCCATTAACTACCCGGTGACGCAGGCAGATGATAACGAGTATTACCTGCACCATCTGTATGACGGCACCTATAATAAGACGGGCTGCCTGTTTGCAGACTATGAAAATCAGGAGGATTTTTCGGACCGCAATACCATTATCTACGGCCACAACATGCGGGACGGCTCCATGTTCGCTGCGCTGAATGAATATGATGAACAGAGCTATTTTGACGGACACCCGCAGATGTACCTTGTCACCCCTGGCGCCGGCTATGTCGTGGAAATTTTCACGGCGTTTGTGGCAAAACCCAGTGAGTTCGGCAGCGACACTTCTCCCTGGAGGCTTAGCTTTAAGGATGACGGGACCTACACCACATGGCTTTCTGAAATGGCGGGCCGTTCTGTCATTGAAACCGATGTTACGGTGACTTCCAGTAATAAGGTGCTGACCCTTTCCACCTGTACGCCCGGAGGCGCGAGCCGCTTCATCGTCATGGGAAAGCTGGCGGCTGTAAACAATTAACAAGAATATTGGAAACCGGTGCGGGGGC
>NZ_SRYA01000125.1 GCF_004793545.1 Petralouisia muris
AAAATCAAAGCTGCTTTTTCGTTTGCACCACCTTCGATTCTTTCCTTAACGATTTGTTAAATTGTTCAATGTCATTATCTTACCACAAACGCATACACAATTCCATTAAATTTTCTTTAATTTCCCTTTGCCTTGTTATTTGCAATCATCATCTGCCTTGCCCGTTCCCTCTGCTCTGTACTGAACGCCCTCGGCTTGCGGTAGCAGACGTATGACTTTGGAAAAGAATAGGTCTTAGATACCTCGTCCTGCCCTGTCAGCTTGTATGTGTCGGGGAAGTCGGCAACAAGCGTGTCAAGTTTCCGCATAACCGCTTTATCCCTTGTATAGAGGGTGGCGGTCTTTTCTCCTGCATTATAATTGACAATCGTTTCCTGTTCGTATCGGGAAAGTTTCATAGTGCCATATCCCCCTTTCCTTTGCTGTGGGTTCTGTGCTTTTTTCCCTCGGAAACTGTCGGCTGTTTTGCCTGTTCCTTTGCTCTGGCTAACCTTGTCCTTATGGAGTGGTCACGCTCGGTCAGTTTCCGTCTTTTGGTGGTGGCGGTCAGTTCCGCACACGTTTCTTCTGACAGGGAATTTAATTTCTTTAAGGTGCTACTTACTATCTGCTTTGTGTTATCGTCTTTTATCTGCGGAAGAATAGCAGACAGACTGGCGCACGTTTCCGCTTTTCCCTGTTCTCCAAACTGGTAAATCAGATTGATTTCATCAGCGTTAAAAGGTATCTGTATATTTGCGCCCTCACATAAACGCTCCACGCCCACGCACTTAGGGAGATTTTTTGTCAGTTCGTAATTATCCCTCGCTGTGATTGTTCCATGCCTGTCGGTCTGCCTTACCTCGACTTCACACTGGCTTTTCTGTTCCAACACAAGCCACTGGTATTTATCGTTTTCTTTCGTAAATACAGTCTGATGCGCATTGGAGTGTGTCTTGCTACGGATATATTTGTCGGCGGTACTGTAATAGTCCAAAATCTGTTGTTCCTGCTTTTTATTCATGGTCTTTGCCCTCCTGTGATATGGATTGATATGATTGATTGGTTTCGGTGTTGATATATGATTTTTTCTCGTTACTTGTTGGGAGATTTGATTGCGGAATACTGTTGTTGGGTATTTCTCCGCTTGGGGAATAGGAGTTCATTTCATACGGTAATTACCGCATGAAAAAAGACTATAACCGATACTGTCATAGCCTTTTAAGGATTGAGGAAGTCCCTTTTTTATTTGTATTTGTTTGTCGCCCCTCCGCACTATCCAACATCGGTACCACACACCACAGAATCCACCCGTTTGTCTTTCATCAGCCGGCACAGAAGGTCAAGTTGCTTTTTCTTATCCTTCGGCACCTCATATTTCCATTCTTCCGGCAGGATCGGCAGATCACCATAGCGCCATCTGGCATACTGTTCTCCGTAAGCCTCCGGCTGCGCCAGTTCCAGCAGGTGCCCCACGCACCAGCTTACCAGATACCCGCCACCCTCTAAGTAGCCGTCTTTTTTCTCATTCGCACCCAGGACCGCCGACAGAGACATGGCGACAGAGGGCTTTTCCGCAATTACTAACTTCATTCGCAATCCCTCCATTCCCTCAATCCTTTCTGTTCGTCCTCAAATTTTCCCGCTTGCAACAGGCACATAAGGACAACCCCTATCATCGTACCGCCTGTAAAACAAAGAAAATATGTAATCAAGTTCCACATATATACCACCTCCTTTTCGGGTATAAAAAAGAGCGAGGACATTCTTAGTCTCCGCTCTTAATTTCAGATATTCATTATGCAAACAAATAATATATGCTTTCAATTTTAACATATAGTTATTGATTTTTATTTCTCCAACTCCATAAGAAGTTCATCCAATTTATCCAACAAATAATTGGATGGATCTTCTTGGTCAATTTTCATTTTATTCATTTCTATCAAATCCTTTGTTTCCAGTAACACAATGAGTTTTCCATTCTCCCTCAAACATCCCTTTGCTGCCCAAAAAGCATTTTCGTCATATCCATGTGCTGATATCAATATTCCAACACTTCGTAGTGCTTTTGAATATAAATATTTTTCTGTAGTATATATTTCCTTCTGGGTAATTGGATCACTATAATTTTTGAATTCAAACACCACATATTTTGAATTAAAATACCTTTCAATAATTGACCAAAATGTTTTTTGATTTCCATCCTTAATCCGACAGAGAAGATCAAATCTGTACAAATCCTTATTTGATTTCTGCTGTTCTCTCCATAAGGCTAAATCTTCCGAAAATATATTTTCTAAGAGTTTAACACATAATACTTCGTATGTTCTCGCAAGTGATTTTCCCGCTTCACACCATTCCATCTCCTTAATTAACGAATTTGTATAATCATCATGTCGAAGACTATCTATTTGAATAAATCCTTTTTGTGGTTTTATATCGTCAATAGCATATGGTAGGCTGGCTATTAGCTCGTTACGTAATTCAGCATTATTTTGTACAGCAAAGAGCAAATTAGTAATATCTATAAAAATTAAATTCGCATAACTTTTTTGATAATATTCCTTTCTTTTTTCTTCAATAGTATACGCTGTCACTAATAATGGTATCATCTCATTTGATTCTGCAGTATCACAAATTTGTTGAATAGCTTTCTCGGTTATACGAGAATATTTTACTTCAACACAAAATTTTCTTTTATCTTTTTCCGCAATGATATCAATATCACCTATTTTATTTTCTAATTGAACGCCTTGCTTTACAGTATATCCCGCTTCAATAAATATTTTTGCAACAGAATTTTCAAATGCATAACAATTTTTTATATCCATTTGTTTACCTTTCTAAAATAGTTAATCATTTGTTGTTATAACAAAAGTGATATTTCTATACCTATTCAACAATGGATCTCGTCCTTATATCATTGCACCACTGTTCCAAGTTTGCACTTGCTGAATTTCCGTAATCCTTCAAATGAGAAATTACATGTTTTTCATTCAGCAGATAAATAAAACATAAAACATCCTTTGCCGTTCTCTGCTTATCAGTATTTGAAACAACACTAAAGAAATTCATATCATCCAGTGCTTTAACCTGTTCCTCTCTGTGACTTCCTCCATGAAGAACTAACCGATACATTAGATTATAAAAATACAATTTATATTCTTCTTCTGGCAGAGCATCCAAAATATATGAATCTGTTGACACTTCTTCTATGCCTTTTTTATATTGAAATGTCGCAAACGCCTCAAGCACTTGTCTTAATATATTGCCAATAATAATATCATAACTGTTTCCATTACCAAGTGCATATTCATATATCACTTTCACAAGTTCTGTATATTCCTGCCTCTGCTTATACCTAAACATTTGCAAAGTTTGTTGATTTAACTCAAAACGATTAAATTTCAAATTTTTACTTTGAAACTTTTGACCACACTCTCCGATGAGTTCTTCAAACACTTTATCAAGATCATAAAATGTCATCAAGTCATGTGTCATAACAAGAGCTTTGGTATCTATATTTCCATGCAAAAATTTTCCTAATTGATACTTCAGGAAAGACATGATTCCTATCTTATTTTCTATATCAAAACTTGATACCGGATCATCAATAATTATTAAATATTCTTTATCATATGTGGTAGTTATTTCTTTATTTTGCATTATATTAGCAAAAAAGTAACACAGCGCAATGATATTTCTCTCCCCCAAAGATACTTCTGATGGTTTTACCGCATGTCCATTAGACAAAAGCACATATGTATCATTCTGATATTCAATCCTCAGCCTGTCATTTGAGAAAAAAATATACTTCAAGCTATTATTGATAACATTCAATGCAATTTGTATATTTTTTCTATTAGCTTCTAATTCATCGACCAACTGCTTTTTTTGCAGAAACACATTCTTTTTTTCTGTCTCTTTTCGTTGTGCACAAACATATTCTTGCTGCTGTGCTTCATGCTTCGATGATAATTGATGAATATCATAATAAGCAATTTCCCCATTGATTTTGTTTAATTCTTTTTTAATTGGAGCTGTTGCTTGTACGCTTTTATTAAACTCTAATCTTGATTCTTCTAAATTTGTCAATGCATCTTCTAAATTCCCAAGCAATACAGACACTGTTGTTACGTCTATCTCAATAGGTGAATATGGGTCCGCAATCTTTGATTGCAATTTCTGATTATTATCTCTAATAGACTGATTGATTCGTTCAATCAGGTTCTCACAAACAGTTTTCTTATCGCCAAGTTTTTCATATGCCGAAAGATTTATTTTTACTTCCTCAACAATTAACTTCTGCAGTTCATGCTGATGTTGCTCAACAATTTTACTGAGTATCTTTTGAATACTATCAAAAAGGCTTTTCTTGTAGGCATTAGTCAATGGTTGTAAACAAAAGGGGCATTCCTTAATAGAAGCATCTCCAAAAACACCAGCCATTTCAGCCAATGTATTACTTTTTCCATTTTGAACTAACTGTAAAAGATATTTTTCTCGATCAGACAATATTGGCTTTTCAATTTTAACAGCAAGTAAGTCCATGATTGCCGAATCGTCATATTTCATTGTAAATCTGGGTACTTTTACATTTATAGCTTCTGCGCCCTTTTGTGCCTGATACAATGCGTTTAGCTTTTCATTGAAAAGAACAATGAGTTCATCTCTACTTTTGACTGGTGAAAAAGATAAAAATTGTTTATATGTTTCATCTCTCACACCAGTATTTTGGCGTCCTTCCTTAACTATTTTATCTCGTCCGGCCCAATTATCATCACCTTGTAAAGCATACCTCATTTGGTCTATATAGTATTTGGGTGATTTAGGATTGTTCCTATTTTCATATTCGTTTGAAACAAGTGCCTGTTGATTTTCATATTCCTGTTTAGCAATATCCATTTCTCTTTCAGCTTGTTGAATTTGGTTAGCCAAATCCACTTGCCGTCCCAACATTACAATAGTATTCAATCCTGCTTCCTGCAATTTTATATTGCTATCCACAAATTCTTCATCAAATACAAATATCCTCTCTTTTTCATCTTCCGTTAAAGTGATTATATTTCCATCCTTATCCAAAACAGTAGCTTGCGTTATATGTGGGTATCCACCTTTTACTACCTTTTTTATTGCCTTTGCAATGGTACTTTTACCAGAACCATTTCTACCATAAAGAATCGTTCCTTTAGGTAACTTAACTTTATTGCCATCTAAAGGATCAAATAAACGCAATTCAACTGGGTTTATAAAGCCGCCTCCTGCAAGTTTAATTCCCGTAATATCTTTTAGCACAGTAGCATTTTCCTTTCTCAACTTTGTAAGTTATCAGTATGTAAATCTATGGAGCATATTTTATCATATTTTTGCATATTTTTCTATCACTGTGCTTAATAAGATTACATTATTTTCGGTTTAATAATCACTCCTACCGGAATCTCTCGCAGTTGTTTCCGCATTTGGTGCGCAAACCGGATCGTCCTGACCGTGCCGCCTTTTTCCCTCCCGTCATACACGGCGATCACCCGGTCCGAGTGTTCGGCCATATAGCGGTTCCGGTGGGAATAGACGTTGGGGTGGTATTTTTCCTGCATGACGACAACATCCGCACAGGCCTCCAGCATTTCATAAGTCCGGCTCTTTTCCAGCAGGCTGTCCAGGCGCTTTTGATAAGGGATAACCGCAACCAGCTCCAGCGCCGGATTTGTCTTTTTCTTTTCCAGTACGATCTCTGCAAAATACTGGTCCACGCCGTCTGCAAAGCCGCTCATAAAGCGGGTAAACCCGTCCGCAACAGCAGAATCGATTTCACGCCGCAGGGCCGCTTTTACACGGCCTATCTCTTTCTGAGGTAAATTTCTGTGCCCGGTGACACAGCATGTCTTTCCTTCCATCTTTCTTTCCCTCCATCCGATAGTTTGTATTCTTCATTTCTCAAATTATAATAGATTTATTTTAGTGTTTCAACGCAAATACCCTTTTTTATTTTGCGAATAAGGACAGGGTGTAAGGTACAATCTATTATGGAATAGGAGGTAAAGGCAATGTATGAAAATTTCGTCCCGGAACGGCTGGCAAAGCTGCGGACTCAAAAAGGCATGTCTGCACGCGATATGTCATTGTCATTGGGACAGGCAAATAACTACATTAACAACATTGAAAACAAAAAGTCCCTTCCCTCCATGCAGTCCTTCCTTTACATCTGTGAATATCTGGGTGTGACGCCCCAGGAATTTTTTGACGAGGGGAACCCGGCCCCGCAAGCCTTGCAGGAATTTATTGCAGAGGCAAAAAAACTGGATTCCAGGTCACTTTCTTATATCCTGGGGATTATGAAAGAACTCAATAGCAGAAAATAAGCGGCCACGATGCTGGCCGCTTTTTGCTGCCTTTCTTTTATTTTATCCTGCAATCCTCCTGATATGCCCAATCCCACTACCGGCGATAAACCAAGAATCACTCCCGGAATGTCACTTTTTTATTTTCCTGTACTTCCAAACCCATCTGTGCCGCGCTGCTCGCCAAGTTCTGTAACAAAATCTGCGATCACAACCGGAGTAATTACAAGCTGGCCCACGCGGGAGCCTTTGGAAAGCTCCTGGGTCTGGCTGCTTACATTACTGATGATCGCGTGAATCTCCCCGCGGTAGCCGGAATCCACCGGCGGCAGCTCACAGACCAGCCCTTTTACCGCCATGCTGGTGCGTGGAAACACATAGCCCGCATATCCGTCCGGCACTTCAATCCCAAACCCAAGAGGGACCTTTGCGATCTCCCCCGGCTGTAACGTACAGTCATAGGGCATGTAGACATCTGCACCGGCATCGTTCCCATGCGGACGGAAAGGGCGGCGGTCCTCCGGCACGCCAAAGTCGATCAGTTTGATCTTCATGCGCCGCCTCCTTCCCAAAGCGCCGGATAGTCTGTTTTCAGAATATCTTCAGGCGTCATATCCGCTTTCAGCATGTTTCCGCAGGTCATTTTCCCCTCCAGGCATTTGTCCTGTTGGCAGAAGGGGCCTGTGAGATCAGGGGCAAACAGCACCGGGCTTAAAGTATAAAGCTCCTGCCAGATTTTCAGTAGCACGATCCGGGTCTCGTCCGTATTGCGCCGGCATACCCGCTGGCCGATGATGTGTTTCCACTGGTAGGGCGTGGCGCTGATAACCAGCACATTCCGAAGCCCCTGGGGTGTGGCATATCCCGCCGCGTCATGGCCGATCCCCTCGGCGCACAGCTTTTCGTAACAGCCCATGCCATCATGGCAGCTTTTTAAGTACAGTTCCCGGACCGCTGCCGGGGCGGTGATGATCTCATAAGGTATGGCAAAATCCGCCTGCCCCGCATAATTGCTGTACTGCAAAGACGCGCTTATAAACTTTACTTCGTTTTGGTGCCGGGTGATCTGTGAAAGGAACCGCCTGCTTGCCCCTACAACAGCAGCGGTGATCACTGCAAATTTCTGGACCGTCGGGTGGGGAAGGGCGCTGATGGCCGCCACAGTATCATCACTGAACGATTTTTCATAAAGGGCCATCAGGTCGTCCATTGTGGCGATCTTATGGCCCCTCTGGGTAAGCCGGGCGGCAAAGACCATGTTTTTCTCGGCCTCCCTGGCCGCCTGGCAGTTTAATATTTTTACTTCAATCCGTCTGATCGGTATGTCCCTCCTTTACAATGGCTTTCAGTAAGAACAGATAGTTGAGGCTGTCTGTGATCTTTTCATCCCATGTACTTATCCCGTAATCCGTATCATTGTCAAAGCACATGTCATACAGGGAAACGATATGCTTCGCCAGCATCCCGGCAAGGGCGCGCTCCGGCGTGGTGTGCTGCAAGGCTGCCGCCGCCTTAAAAGCCCCCAGCCGGTCCGTATCGTCCCCGGTATATTCCTTCGTTTTCTTTTGCAATGTGTCGGCACAGAGCCGCACCTGCTCGTCAAATACGGCATTGACTTCCTGTTGTGTGATATGGC
>NZ_SRYA01000126.1 GCF_004793545.1 Petralouisia muris
TCCTTGGAATTATAAGGTTTGCAACAAAAAATATAGTGGTAGATTTGACACTACCAGACGCATGGAGGAGGAACAGAGAAAGAAAGCAGAGCAGAAACGGGGGAAAGGCAGATGATAAAAGCAATTATAGGTATCGGAGTTGTGTTAGTGTGGATTACATTCTTTGCACTTGCTAAAGCAGCAGGTAGGGCAGACAGAAGATTGGAAGAGATACAGAGGCTTTCCGCCGAGCGAGAGGCGGTGTTGTCTGTGGGAATTAATGTAAAGGTACAAAAAGCTCCGAAACCGATAGAGATTATAACAGCAGAGGCAAGGTTGGAGCGTGATTTAAAAAGCTGTATGCGATGCAGATATTTTCATGGTAACAATCGCCAATGTATAGCAAAGAAATGTGTTAAGGAAGATTTGAAACAGCCGGAAATAACGGTTGAAGAAAAGCAGAGTAAATGCTTTGGATGTCCTTATCCTCATACAGAAGGGTATTGTTTCCATTGTATGAAGGACTTGCTTGGGAAAACAGAGTACTCTCGGAAAGTAGATAGGTAAAGCAAAGAACAGGAATTACAGGCTGAAAAAAGCGGGAAGGGAATAAGCAGGACTGGAGCATGCCCGACATTGCAGCGAAAAATTTTAATGGAGGGCATGGCTTTTAAACCTCCCCTATGGCAGGTTTTGAAACAGAGAACCCATATAAGTTAGAAACAGGTTTATGCCGCCTGTTCCGAATGTTTCTTCATCCGCGCATCCAGATGGATACAGATGCAGATGATCATGGTGAAAAAAGAATAACGCTTTCTGGTATGGATGCCCATATCATGGAGATGGCAGTCATTGAGTGCCCGGTTGTTCACTCTTTCGCAAGAAGTACGGTTGTTATAAACTTTCTTATACTCATCGGTTCCGCGTGGAACCGGTGTGTAAAGCCGGATATCCCAGTCCGGTTTGGTGTAGACGCAGCGGCCATAAGGAGAGGAAGAACATTTGTCTTTGCAGGAACAGGATCCGACTTTGCCGCAGGCAAGGGGACATCTCCATTTGCGGGAATGCTTCTGTTTACAGTATCCCCAGTTGATCATGCGTAGGCCGGCCAAACACAGGGGAGTGCCGTCCCCATCAATGGAGATGGCGTCAGGAATGGAGTCCGGCCGTCCCCGGTTACTGTTGAGGTCAATAAAAGGCTGGATCTCCCATTTTTGGCAGAGCCCGTAGGTGGCATAGTTGTCATGGGCGGAGTCCAGGCAGATATTCCTGACAGGGATATCTGGGTTAATGGTCTTAAATTCCCGGAGGGAGACAATGGCGCTGACGCTGTCGTGCCTCCTGGCGTCCAGGAAACGGATATGCAGTGGCAGGTCAATGCCGATCCGGGCATTGTGGGAACAGAGCATGTAAAGCGTATGTCCGAAATAGAAAGTTCCATCGTCGCTGTCCCAGCCCCAGTGAGCATCCGGATCGGAGAAATGGCGTTTGCAAGTGCAATGGGAGATGTTGTTTTCCACGCATTTGCAGACCTTATGGCCATAAGAGGATGCATGGGAATGGACACAGGCGCCATCGCCGGAAAGGGTGACGCCATCTGCAGGGATGAGTCCGTCTTTAAGAGAAGGAAGGATCGCGGCGAGGCGAAAGACCTGTTGAAGCCTCTGCTCAAAATAAAAGGGAAATTCTGCATGGGTGAGGGCATAGGAGGCCAGGGCGTCCGTAACGCCGGAATGCTTATTGGGAAGCTTCTTCCCTTTGCCAGGTTTTTTAGAAGGCTTTGAAGTGCTATAATAAAGTTGTAACAGGAGTGGCTAATGAGATATAATCAAATTTACAAGAAAAGAGGTACTCATTATGTCACAAAATTACACACCTGAATTTAAAAAGAAGATCGTTCGTCTCCATGAGGAAGAAGGACGCACTTTCAAAAGCATCACAGCTGAATATGGCGTATCCAAAGCCGCTATCTCTGCATGGTGCAAACAATTTCGCGAAGAATGCCAGACAAGCCCAGAATCTATAGCCGATTACGATAACATGAAAGAGTTGCTTAAACTGAAAAGAGAAATTGAGGAACTGCGTAAGGAGAATCTTTTCTTAAAAAAAGCGGCGGCGTTCTTCGCAAAGGAAATCGATTAGAGGCTTATCGATTTATAGATGAACATCATGAGGAATTCGGTGTCCGCTGGTTACTGCGGCGGCTTGAAATCTGTCCGAATGCCTATTATAACTGCCGTAAACGCCGGAAGGCGGATTATTATACCCAAAAATCAGAGGTTCTTTCACAGATTGAAGATATCTGCCACAGCCACAACGGGGTTGATGGTTACAGGAGTATGACGGTCTATCTGGCGCACAGAGGATATGATTACAG
Source organism: Petralouisia muris (assembly GCF_004793545.1). GTDB lineage: Bacteria > Bacillota > Clostridia > Lachnospirales > Lachnospiraceae > Petralouisia > Petralouisia muris. The sequence goes on from NZ_SRYA01000126.1 coordinate 2,357, forward strand.
TCCTACAACCATACATAAATACATGAATGCTGAACTTGGTCTGCGTTCCATTGTCCGTCCAAAAAAACCAGATTATGCGCACACAAAGCCTCACAAAGCGTTTGAAAATAAGATAAAACAAGATTTCACTGCAGATACAGTCAATCAAAAATGGCGTACAGATTTTACCTATCTGTTTCTGGACAACCACGAAGTAAGATATAACTGTACCATCATAGACCTGCATGATCGGAGTGTTGTTGCCAGCATTACTGACCGCCACATTACCAGTGTTCTTGCGATTCGCACACTACAGAAGGCTCTGGATTCACAGCCCGCAATCAAAGGAGAACTGATTCTGCACAGCGATCAGGGTTCCCAATACACATCCAAGGTATTTGTAGAATTCTGCGAATCAGTCCATGTGACACAGAGCATGAGCAAAGCTGGACACCCATATGACAATGCACCAATGGAGAGATACTTTAACACCCTAAAAAATGAATGTGCCAATCTGTATGAATTTCAGACAGAAGAAGCACTTTATCAGACCGTGGAAGAATTTGCGTATGCCACCTATAATCATGTCCGTCCTCATAGCTTTAATGGATATCGTACACCTTATCAAGCACGAATAGCATCGTAGGTTATGTGCTGCAATTATATAATAAAATGTTATTTTTTAGCCATAAGTGTTACAAAAATGCTTGACCACAACAGACGATATTCTTTCCTTGTATGCAGAAATGGAGCAGTCCGGCAAGACTGAGGTAAGCAGGGATGCGGAAAATGCACAGGAGCCGGAGTTTCGTGTGGCGGTAATGCCTTTTGAGAGAGAGAACAGCAACATTCGTGGTCTTGCCCGTATCTACTTTGAGGATTGCTTTGTGGTAAGCAATGTCAGCATTATTCAAGACAAGGAAAAGGAATTTGTGGCGATGCCTTCCTACATGGTAAAGCAGAATGGCGGTAAGTCACAGTACCAGGATGTATGTTTCCCTGTGACAAAGGAGTTTCGTGAGAAGCTGTATGATGCACTTATGGACTGCTATCAACAGGAGAGGGACAAAGCCATGAATCAGGGAATGGAGCAGGCAACTTCACAGAGCATGGAAAGGGCAGAGAGTAGACAGCCGGACAGAAATCTTCCCTTTCGTTAAGAATGGGGAATAACTATTCATGGGGCATAGTGGAATAATCTGTTATGCCCTATGGGAAAGGAGAATACGATGGATCAAGTACAGAATATGGAATTGTCAAAAGACCAAATCATTCAGGAGCTGATTGCACTTCTTAATCAGAATCAGCAGAGAGAAGCTGCAAACAATGTATTTGAAATGGCAACTTTGGTTGATGGTATGGGTAAAAGGCTTGAACAGGTAACAGAGGAATTATCAAGTGTTCGTAAACAGCTTGAAAAGATGGAGCAGGAAAAGGCAGATAAGACCTTAAAGGCTACCGTCTGTAAGGCTGTGGAATCCTTAGAACAGCAATGCCAGAAGATGAAGCAGCAGTTGTTTGAAATCAAAATAGAGGTAAAAGCAAAGGCTTCGGAGATTGTGGCAGAAGCAAAAGCGAAAGGCAAAGCTGCACTTCATAAGGTGTCGGAGTTCTTAGGAGTTAAGGATAAGCTGGAGTCTGTTCGTGAGAATGTCCGTAAGAGTATTGCAGACATAGAGCATACCATAAATAAATTGGATGCTTTTGGTAGCGGTATGAGGGAAGCAGGACAGAAGATTGCTAATACCTTCCGTACTTTTGCGGATAAGGAAACGGTTGATTATTCTGAAAAGGAAAAGAAGTTCTCCAAAACAGAGCTTGTGAAAAAGTCTTTTGAAGCAAAGAAAAAGCTGTATCAGAGAATGGAGCAACATCTGGATGAAGCACTTGATAAGGTGGAAAGTCTTGCCAAAGAGCCGGAGCGAATGAAAGATGTGGAAATGGCAGAGCCTTCCGTGCTTGGAGCTGTGGCAGAGCCGGAATTTCAGTATGGGGCAGACGCTTTTGAAGAACAATATAAAGAACTTATGAGCCAGATAATGAAAGAATCGGGGAAGGATGCAGTAACAAAGAGGAAGAAACGATAATTTGGGAAGTCTCTCAAGGTGAAATTGTGCTTGAGAGACTTTTTGAAATATGAACTCAATATAGTGTTGTGCAAATTTTTAGTGAAGCTCTATATAGATATATAGCACAAAATTAGGACATAAATTGTTAAATTTAGTACATTGGGTTCAATCACATTATTATGTGTTAAACAATCACATTATTATGTATGTTAAATTATTCGGAAAACTGAAAGGGATAAATGGGTTGATATGCTTCAAAAGATAGTGGATGCATTAGTGAATAAGCAATCACAAAATTATGTAATGACAGATGAGGATGAGAAGATATATAGATATGGATATGTTTTGCTGTGTGAAGTTTTTTTAAATTTAGTTATCGCTTTGGCAATTGGAATAGTCTTTTCGAAAACTAAAGAGGTGATTTTTTTTCTTGGTATGTATATTCCATTAAGGAGTTTTTGTGGAGGATGGCATGCAGATAAAATTTGGAAATGTACAGTAATTTCAAATGTAATATTGCTGTTGCAAGTGTATGGTATAGAGAATATAAAAATGTATTTATCGATGAGCGGGATGCTGCTAATATTCTTTTTTAATATGGTTTGCGTATATTTTATATCTCCAGTAGATACGGAAATGAAAAAAATTAGTCAAGATGAAAAGAAAACTTATAAAAGAAAAATAAAGTTTATATTAGTCTTTCATGTGATTATTGCAATAATAACTGTACTATCTGATGTTGATGAATTTATATTTAGTTTGATGTTTGTATATATAATACAAAATGTAATGTTATTAATGGAAATAATAAAACATAGAAAGTGTTATTTTAGAAGAAATGGAAAATTAGAAAAAGTAGAAAAATAAAGAAAAATATTGTTGAAAAGTGCATGGCGGCGTGGTATAATAAAAAATTACAATAAAGAGAGTGGGGGGGGGTGAAACCCTATGTATCATGTAGCTATTTGCGATGATGACAAGGTGTTTATCTCATATATTAAAAAAATTATTAATCAAGCAAAAGGTAATAAACAATACCAATTTAAAATTTTTGAGTTCTGTTCAGGAGAAGAGTTAGTTAGTAGCTTTGATTCCAGCATGCATTTAGATTTACTTATTTTGGATATGGAATTGGGTGGTATTGATGGAGATGAAACTGCAAGATTATTTCGTGATAAGTTCAAAGATGCTGTGTTGGTATTTTGTTCAGGGGTGCGTACTCCTACAGTCAAGTCTTTTAAGGTAACTCCGTATAGATATTTGTTGAAATCATATTCGGATGTGCAGTTTCTAAGTGAATTGAAAGAAATCTTAGAAGAAGTAGAAAAAAAGTCAAAAGAAGAATATATTGTAGGACATTATAGGAATAATGTAATTAGAGTCAATATTCAAAATATTTTATACATAGAAAATGCAAAAAGAGGTAGTAAAATTACTGTATGCTCAGATTGTGATGAAGCAAAATTTGATGGGCAGATACTAGTAGATGATAAATTAGAGACGTTATCAGTCAAATTTTACGAACTGGCTTTCGCACACAGTAGTTATATAATCAATATCAGTCATGTTGAAAAAATATTAGGTAATGAGGTTTATTTGGATAGTGGTGAATGCTTATCCATATCAAGACCTTATCAAAAAGAGTTTCGCGAGATTTTTACAAAAAGCATCGCAGAGAAATATTAATAAGAGAGGTGGAGAATGATGGGGTGGTTAGATTTGCTTATCCTGTTTTTCTGTTGTATTATTGAAGTTTTTCTACTTTATGACTATTTTTATAATTTTTTTCAAATTAAAATAAAAAGAAAATATATCAAAATAGTATGTGCAGGAACAATAGGTACAATTTTTTTGTCAATATGTTGCAAAGTAATATGTTGAATTTGATTCTTGTTCCTATGGTATTGTGGCTTTTTGTGACAGTATTATTTGACTCTAAATTGGGAATCAGATTTGTATATTTTATTATGGCATATATTGTTATGATTGGCGTGGAGTTTTTGTATATTGTATTATCGAATACTACAACAGTATTGTTGGCAAAAACAGGTTTGATACCGGTGTCAGAATATTTATGGCAATTATTACTTATAAAATTTTTGAACTATATTGTATTTATTGTATTAAAGCAGATGGCTAGCAAATCAAAAAATGGAATGACTAACAAATTGTTTTTGATATATTTATGTGTTCCGGTTTCTACTTTGGGAACCATGCTTACAATATTTTATTCTGGAATAGATGTAGGAAGTAATGTGGTTTTGAAGATATTAATGACACTTTTCTTTGTATGTATGATAGCAGGAAACATGATATTATTTTATGCATTTCAAAAGTATACAGAGAATTTGAGTGAGAATGCCACACAACAATTAGAGATTCTTTATCAAAAAGCAGAAGTAGATAGATTGACTAAAATAGCTGAGTGGAATGATAATTATAATGAAATTGTGCATAACACAGCACATTATCTTAAGGTAATTGGTCAACTGGCTTATGAAAGAAAAAATGAAGAAATATGTAAAGTGGTAGATAAACTGAATGGAAAGTTAAATAGAGAAGAAATTTCTGAATATTGCAATCATAAGATGTTAAATATAATTTTATCTGAATATTGTATTAAAACAGAAAAAATAGGGGTGTTTTTTGATGTATATGTAGAACCGGGTTGTATTTTGGAACACATTCAGGATGTTGATTTTATTACTATGTTAGGCAATTTGCTGGATAATGCCATTTTAGCTGCATCAAAGAAAGAAAAGGCTGCTTCTGTTGTCGTAAGAATATTTATGCAAAAAGGCGGAAAACTTTGTGTGATTAAGGTGGTTAATGATTTTGTTGAAGAGTTGAAGGAGGTAAGGGGTAAACTCATAAGTACGAAAAAAGAAACTGGAGTACATGGGATTGGATTGTCAAGTGTCTCAAAGATTGCTGAGCAGTATAATGGATATTTAGATTATTATGTTGTTGACGAAAAATTTAATGCTGTGGTAGTGCTAGCAGTTTAATTTATACCTACATGTTTAAATAGAATAACAAGCTCCTTTTCAGGCAGGTAATAAAATGAGGATTACTTGATGTCTGGAAAGGAGCTTTTTAGATTTATAGGATGAAACATGTTTGTAGAGTTTGGACATAAAATGTCGAAATATGGACATTGGATTTAAATATTTTGGAAATCGGTGTATGATGCTAAAAAAAAGGGGGATAAACTCATGGAAGTTAAAAAAATTTTTGGAAAAGGTGTAATGAAATGTTTAAATGTCTTAGCGTTATTGTTAGTTATGCAGACTGCGAACTCGGCATGTATATGGGTGGCTCACCAACCTGAATTTCCAGAAGCGGCTAATAAGTTTAAGTTTAATAAGTAATTTGTAAAATGGACGTCATAATACGACATTATATTTATTTTGTTAAGTTGATGAATATTCTTGCGTCAAGAAACCGTGATTCCGGCGCAGTGGAAACCTACATTCC
>NZ_SRYA01000127.1 GCF_004793545.1 Petralouisia muris
AAAAAGGAACCTTTTACAATTCAAATGTAAAAGATTCCTTAAGTTAATGACATTGAGAAAAAACATCATTTTGACCGCACATAAGAAAGCATTTTGACACGTTTGCCGCTATACAGACAGCCGCCCCATGTGGTACAATCAAGGTACGGAATAGTGGGGCTGGCTGTCGGAAACGGAGGAATTTATGTTAAGACAGAGCACCCAGCAACTCATTACCGCCCTTTACCCAAGACTGTCCCATGAGGACGAGCTTTCCGGGGAATCCAATTCCATAAGCAACCAAGAGTTAATATGTAAAGGGTGGTTTCTGCCATCTAATACATATGACTGCGGCTCATTTGTGGTGAATTGAAAAGCAGTTATATCAAATCGGTAAATATGGGGGTATGCGTCGCAGCTATCTAAAAGAGTACCGTAAAATCCTCTACAACAACTATGTGCTGGAGGGAACGCTGTTCAAGCACTTGGCTGAAATCGACCAAGCCTGCAACAAACGCATGGAAATCATTGTTCCCTCTATGATATGCTTAATCAAATGCCCGTTGTCGGCTGTGTGGCTGATAACGGGCATAAACTTTACTTATGCGGTTCGATAAATCGATATTTGCCTTTTCCATATCCTTTTACCGGTACGATTAAGCTTGCGGCTTTCAGTTTGCTGATAAGCTTGCCGGCAGCGGTAACGGAATCTCCTGTAATAGAGGAAATGTCGGAACGACCAAAGATACCGTCAGTTCCCATGTTTTTATAAACCTCTTTTGCTTTCTGAATTGTAGTCTGGCTTGCGTTTAACCCATCAATCGCAACCTCAATCGCAACATAGCCAGTGGTAATCGCAACGCTTTCATCCTCAATCGTAACATTAGACGAGTTTGTTGTTGTGCCATAATTCAAGTTATACGGTGTGACTTGGAATGAAGTAACATCGGAATAAAACTCTGGTTCCAGCTCTTTACGATAATTATGAGCAGCATGGTAAGATTCCGTAATCTTCTTAAAGCCGCTTCCTTGTCGTTCCATATAGCCCAACCGTCCGAAAATATCGGCAAGAACAGGATTACGGCGAGTGGAGGAAATATTGGATATATCTCTTTCCTGTATTCGTGTTCCATCAGCCATGCCGCCGGGAGAATAGATCGTAAGACGGTCATTATAAATGTCGATATGGACTTCGCTGCCTAAAATAAGGCAATCACGATGGATCAAAGCGTTGACAAGGGCTTCAAAAACGCTTCGTTCGCAATAATCAGGCATTTCAATACGAGAGTTTGCTGTTTTCTTCCAACGAGTTTTCATGTTCCGTTTTACAAAGCTGGCACCTTCATTGAGCAGGATAATTAAGCTGCCGGAATATTCTGCACTGTCGAGAGCATCCACCATACCGCCGCTTTTATCCAAACCATTCCAGCGTGTACAGAACAGCCGGGAATGTCTGATTGGAGAATCATCTGCCAGTAAAGCACCTGCATTTGTCAGTTTTCCATATTCGTTTCTTGTATCGAAGGAATCAAACAGTTTATCTTCCATGCTATTACCAGTCCAGACCTTGTATCTCTCTCGTAGCTTGGAAAAAGCGTAGTCCTTGAAATCATATTCAGAGTTTAGAGTATCATAGGTTCGGTTCATGCCTTTTAATATGAGCTGATTCAGGGCAAAACTTGGAGCAATCACACTCTCATTTCTGATGTGGATATATGCCTCCATAACACCATCTGCTTTGTAGTAATAGGGTGTAGAGTATCCGGAGGAGACTGTCAGTATAAGAATATTTTTACCATCCTCTCGTTCTGGCACAAGAATGAAGTTGGGATATGGCGAGATACGCTCTTTAATAAGGCGGCTGATTGCCTCCGCATCTGCCTGTGCGTCCGTCAAACCAACCACATTTCGATTATCATCAATACCAAAAAGCAGAGTACCACCGATACCATTTGCAAAGGCACTGACGCTTTTTAGCCAGCTTTTTGGCTTCTTTATTTCCAGAGCGACCTTGAAATCACATTCGGTTGCTTCAGCAATCCATCTATCAATCATTGTCTTGTGCCTCCCTATCAGAGCTGTTTTTTCTCGCTCTGCTTTTGTAAACATTATGCTTATTCTTGCACTGAGGGCTGCAAAATACAGCACTTGGTCTGCTTGCGACAAAAGCTTTGGTGCAATGCCTGCAAAGCTTAATTGGGTTTTCGCTGTCGGTCAGCATAAAGCTGAACATCATCTGAACTCCCAGCATGAGAGAGTGAAACTCCCAAATAATCGTCGGCTTATCCAAAAGAGCTATATGATAGGTTGGAGCGATGCCGCCGAATGCCGCCATACTCTGCTGCATCATCTGCCGGGTTTCATCGTTCAGGGTATCATAATCTTCATAATAAAGGAAACTGTTGATATAGGTAAACGCCCAGTCGATGAACTGCTGTTTCATCCATTCATACCGCTCCGCATATTCCCGCTGAAAGCTCATGTTGACCGCCATCGGCTTGTCTGTCATGGTCAAAGCCAGTGCCATCATAACACGGTCATTCTGGATGTTCCACATGGACTCGATACCACGCTTGATCACATCCAGTTTGTCAAATGGGAAGAACAGTGCCAAATATTTTTCAGTGGACATGGTTTCTTCTTTGATGAAATGGTTTTTCGGCAGGTACACCGCCTCATATTCCATAAAGTTAGGCATGGTAGGTAACGCAGTCATCAGTCCAAACAAGCCGTATTTCACCGCAAATTGCTGGATAGCCTTCTGAATTTCGGCATCCGGCTTTTTGCTCATACCCATGCGTCCTATGTTGATGGCATCCAGCACAATTTTCTAATACTCTGCCAGCGGATCGTAGATACTCGGCTGTGCTGTCTTGGTGGGCGTGAGGTACAGAGTTCCGTCCTCTGCCGCCCTCCATTCATATTCGCTGTATCGCACCCAATTAGAACTGGTGCGTTCAAAAAGGTTCTTCATTTTCTCACCCCTGTTTCCAATCACTGATACCATATTTGGATAAAAGCTCTTTTGCCTGTTCCATGCCGCTTTCCGTAATATATACCGATTTGGAACGGGACGGATGACTTCCCTGGCGGATATAGTCTGTATCGTCCAATTCGTTCAATATATCAAAATCATAGCCTTTCCACGCATAAAAATCGGTTGCTTCGTGAAACTTCTCTCCCTGTGTAAAGCGGGACAGGTATAACAGCATCAGTGTTAATTCCTTCATTGCTTCTTCTGCTTTTATATTTCCCATATCAGTCTATTCCTCACTTCATATTGTAACCCGAATAACTCAGTTTTATATTATCCATTATACAATTTCTTTTCCCCTGAATCAATCTCCATTCCAGATTCTTCTAAAAAATCTTTCTCCAATAAGGTCATTGGCTGCTGCTTTTCTGTCTTATCCAAAAGTGCAGGAAGCAGCTTTTTTCGTATCTTTTTGAGCATCGTACCATGCACCTTGCGAATGTTCCGGTCACTTTGCTTCCGTATTTTAGCGACCCTTGTTGAGCTAAACAGCCGGACAGTGCAGAGAAAGAGCAGCTCCTTGTGTTCCTCATTCAATTCCCAGAGTATTTTGGATAGGTATTCTTCCGCTACAAGTTCATGGATGTCGTAAGGACAGTAGAAAATGGCGTCAATGAAATCTCCCTTTCGGAGCTTCTTTGCCAGTACATCGTTCAGCGTATCAGGGAAAAAGAGTTCATTTGCAGATGCACCATAGTCAAGTGGAACATCATCACCGCTGCGGCTGAGTTCGTGATAGCGTTCCATAAAGCCGCTGCTCCAACTACCGGCGCTTCGTCGCCTCCTGCTCCGTGGTGAGGATAGGGGGCAGGTTTTCCAGCGGGATTTCCCGACCCTGGAAATTGACAATCTCGGTCTGCTTCTTGTAACTGATATGTTCCATAAGCAACTCCTTGTTTTCAAAATTTTCAAGGTGGACATTTGTCCGAAAGGTGAGCGCTATTTACTCCCACTCGTTTTATTTATACGTGTTATTGTTCTTATTAGGGGCCAGCTTTTTTACCTGCGTCAGCCGGGTTTCTGCCCTATTACACGGCCAGTTTTTCAACTATCGAGAAGGACAAATTTTTATCCATCAGGGGTGGCTAAAATTTTGTCCTTCAGGCAGTTTCACATAGATATGATTGGGATTGGAGAACTGCTGTTGTTTGCGCTCGATCAGCCCCGCCGTCTCTAATTCCGCCAATACGTTCTTGGTGGTAGTCATGCTCTTACCGAGCATTTCGGCTATCTTCTCAATCGGGAAGATGATATAAACTATCCCAGCTTCGTCCGTCCACCCGTTGAGCTGGGACAGCCGCGCCTGGTCAAGTAAAAGGGCATAGGTCAGCTTGGCGGTAAGGGCCAAGTCTATGTTCAGCAGGAACCAGGGGAAGAAGAAATAGGACGGCAATTCGGTGGTTATCGTCATGTAGTCGGTCATGGTATTAGCCTCCTTGATGTAGGGCTGTTCAGACCGCCGCTGTGGGCTGTTAGAGGCCTGTTTTCGAGGGCAGAAAGGAAATGTATCAGGCCCCGTTGAGGGCGGTCTTGAAAGCCTTGGTTTACAAGGGCTTTTTAAGCCCTAAAGCGTGACACTTCTGCCTTTGTCTGCGCTTGCGTTCGGTGGCTTTGTCTCGCTTCATATGCGCTGCGCAATCAGGCCAGTATTTCGCCCGACTGGATTTTGGCAGATAGGAGCCGCCGCATAGGACGCATTTCTTCATGTCGGCCCGATAGAGCAGGGCAGCGCACAGGCCAGCGTCCAGGGGGAGGACGGCGGCGCGAAACCAGCGACATACAAGCGAGTAGGTGATGCTCTGCGGACAGATACATTCCTCACCGCTGTCCGGCAGCAGACAATTTCCGTAATTGTAGTTGCAGCATTTCCGCACCAATCTCCGGGCAGTTCGGTACTGCTGGTAGGTCATGTGAGGGATTTTGGGTGCTACCATTTCACACGCTCCCCGGCAAAATCCTAAAAACGTCAGATTTGCGCAAGGGGATTGGGGAGTGCAGCTCCCCATCGCGCTCGGAGAGCGCAATGCCCCCGGCAGGGCGCACGACACCGGGCCGGATGAAGCGGCCCACAGAAAAAGCAAAAGCGCCCGAACAGCACAAAGCTATTCGGACGCTGAGGGTGACGGTATGGGCAGACTGGAAACGACTTTTTTCGCAAGCCTGGGTGGAGTTCGCCACTCCGGGAATTAGGCTTTTTTTGACAAGTGCCTATCTATTCGCAATCGCATGGCGGCATCCTCCTATTGCCGCCAAAACGCAAAAAAGTGGCGGCTCTGATTTCTCAAAGTCGCCGCTCCGGGTGTGATAATACGCTGCTTGTACGACGGCTTTTTTTCTTTTGCCGTCGTGCGGCAGTTTTATATATTATGTTCTTATCTGCGAAAAGGGCAGGTCATTTGCTGGTTGGTAAGGTTTGCATGAGAGTAAAGAAATCTTGCTCCTTGCCACTGCTGAAATAGTTATACCACGCTTCCAGCGTATCAGGCCGAAAGACTTCCAAACGTTCAATGATTTGTCTTGCCCATAACAAAGCCCCAGTGGAACTTGCGGTAATCAAGTTGTGGTCTGCAACAGAAGGGTTATCAACATAGAAGTGCTGTCCTTTGTAATGGGGACAACACATTTCAAGGTATTCCATTCCATTGCTGGTGTGCGGGCGGTGATCCAGTAGGCCAGCATTTGCCAATGCAACAGTGGCGCCGCAGATGGCACATACCGTAGCACCTGCTGAAAGAAGCTCTCCTGCCTTTTTAATAATAGCACCATGTTTCGGCTCATTCCATGTGTTTGCTCCTGGTAGCAGTAATACACTTTTTTCGTTCACCGCAATATCGCTGATGGAGCAGTCAGGAATGATAGTAAAGCCGCCCATTGTCTTGGCAGGTTCTTTTGAGATACCGACTGTTTTGACCGATATATTCGGCGCATCCTTTTTGAAAAAGCGTTTAGAATTTAGTTCTGCGGTGGCATACCCCAATTCCCAATCGGCCAGGGTATCAAGGGTACAAACATAGACTGTAATCATGACTTTCCTCCGTTTTCATTTTCTATTTGCTGTTAGCTTTTTCATTGTACCAATCAATCGTTGACAGCAGTATGGCAACAATCTATAATGAAAGAGGATTTTGGAAAGGCGGTTATGAAATGAAAGTTGACAGGCTTGTTAGCATTATTATGACGCTCCTTGATAAAAAGCGTATAGGCGCACAGGAGTTGGCGGATATGTTTGAAGTTTCGCCTCGCACAATCTATCGTGACATAGATGCAATCAATATGGCGGGTGTTCCCATTCGCTCAATTTCGGGAGTTGGCGGCGGCTTTGAAATTATGCCAGAGTATAAGATTGATAAAAATGTTTTTTCCACTGCCGATCTTTCTGCAATCTTGATGGGACTTTCCAATCTTTCCAACATGGTACGAGGTGATGAACTTGTAAACGCTCTTGCAAAAGTCAAGAGTTTCATCCCTGCCGATAAAGCGAATGATATTGAAATAAAGATAAATCAAATCTGCGTAGATTTGAGCCCATGGTCAGGCAACAAAAATATCCAACCATACTTGCAAATGATTAAAGCAGCTTTAGAGGATTACAAACTGCTTTCCTTTGAATACATCGCACATCATGGAAATAGAAGTGTGCGTACAGTTGAACCATACCAGCTTGTATTGAAAAGCGGCCACTGGTATTTTTATGGGTATTGTTATAACAGGAGCGACTACCGCCTATTCAGACTATCTCGTATGTCAGACTTGCAAATAAAACAGGAAACTTTTATTTCACGGGATTATCAAAAACCAATTTTGGATTTTGAGGAAATCATAGAAACAATGCAAACAGAAATTAAAATACGCATCCATAAATCTGTGCTGGATAGGGTGCTTGAATTTTGCACCTATGACCACTTTTTTCCAGATGATGACGAGCATTACATCGTAAATTTTCCGTTCATTGAAAACGAATATTACTATGATGTTCTCCTCAGCTTTGGAGATAAGTGCGAGTGCCTTGAGCCTCTATATATCCGCGCAAAGATGAAGCAAAAAATATACGATATAGCTGCGATATATAGCAATTAACAGCAAAAAAGCAATCAGCAATAATAATGCTGATTGCTTTTTGCTCCATGGCATATTTGAATTTGTTGTCAGCAACTCCGCATAGTTTTTTGTGGTCTTGTCCATATCGGTGAAATGATTTTCCCACAGAAAAACGTCCGTTTCATTGCAATCAATGACGGCGTTGACAGCGCACAGGGCGAAAATGACTTTGCGCCTTTGCGAAATATTTTTAACGAATGGCTGGTGAGGGATACGAGCAAGAAAATCCGGGCAGTAAAACGCTCAAAAGGCATGAGTGGGAAGCCTGTCACAAGCAAGCCCGTGTATGGCTACCTCATGGACGAGGACGAAAATTTCATCATTGACGAAGAAGCCGCTCCCGTGGTGAACCAGATATACAGTCTTTGTCTTGCGGGGAACGGACCGACCAAGATAGCCCGTATACTTACGGAACAGGAAATCCCCATGTCGGGAACACTGGAATACCGCCGGACAGGGAGAACCCGCCGCTACCACCCCGGCTATGAGTGCGAGGCCGCTGAAATTTATACTTATACTCTCAGAGTACATTGGATTCTATTTTCCCGTATTGCTTT
>NZ_SRYA01000128.1 GCF_004793545.1 Petralouisia muris
ATTTTAATTTGACGTTTTTGTGCGGGAGACAGGAACTTTAATTTGCTGGGCTACAGACACATGGGCAGAGGAAGAATTAAAGGTTGGCACTCTCAGCAATGGTACGGTTGAGAATTATCTCGGCACTATCCGTTGCATTAAGAAACATCCGATTGCTGATCGCAGACTGAAAACCGTAACAGCGGAACATTTGCAGACATTCCTTGACCTGCTTACTTTCGGAGGGACTTACCCTGATGGTAAAGTGAAGAAGGGATTGAGCAAAGATTATATCCACTCTTTCTCGGCGGTTTTGCAGCAGTCATTCCGTTTTGCGGTATTCCCAAAGCAACTGATTACGTTCAATCCAATGCAGTACATCAAACTGAAACGCAAAGCTGAAGAAGTGGACTTATTTTCAGAGGAAGATATGGGGCATACGGGAACACAGCCTATTTCCCATGAAGAATACGAAAAGCTGATTGCGTACTTGGAAAAGAAAAATCCCCCTGCTGTGCTGCCGATACAGATAGCTTATTATGCCGGTCTTAGGATTGGCGAAGTATGTGGGCTGACTTGGCAGGACATTAACCTTGAGGAACAGTATCTTACAGTAAAGCGCAGTGTCCGCTATGACGGTGCAAAGCACAAAATGATTATCGGACCGACAAAACGCAAAAAAGTGCGAACGGTTGATTTTGGGGACACGCTTACCGCCATACTGAAAAAGGCAAGGAAAGAACAGCTTAAAAATCAAATGCAGTACGAGGAACTGTACCACCGCAATTACTACAAGGAAGTGCAGGACAAAAACAGGGTTTACTATGAGTATTACAGCTTGGAAAACACGCAGGACATTCCGATGGATTACAACGAAATCTCATTTGTATGTTTAAGATCAGACGGTTGCCTTGAAACTCCGAGTACATTGAGTATCGTATGCAGGACGCTCGCAAAGAAACTGGACGGATTTGAGGGCTTTCACTTCCACCAGCTTCGGCATACTTATACAAGCAATCTGCTGTCAAACGGTGCAGCACCGAAAGATGTGCAGGAACTCTTGGGACACTCTGACGTGAGTACCACAATGAATGTGTATGCCCATGCCACAAGGGAGGCAAAGCGGACTTCCGCAAGGCTCTTGGATAAGGTGGCGGGCAACGATTAGATACATTCAGAAAAAACTTTCCCTTGTAAACTGCCCATAAGGGCAAAAACAAGGGAAAATACATATCAATTCACTGTATGAGGCTTAAAAAGCCTTGAAAAATAGGGAAAATTCTATAAATTCATCTGCAAATTTTGATTTACAGAGTTTATAATACCGGCATCCGTTGCAGGTATTTGGGTTACTGGCAGATTGGCAAGACAGTCTGCCAAATTTTTGATCAGGTCAATTTTTTCTTCCGTATTCATAACTCACCTCTAACTAATCTGTATTATAAGATATTTATTAGTATATCAAAGATGAATGAAACCAGATAAGGAGAAAACTCAAAATTTTGTTTAAGACAGCAGACATAACAACATGGAGTGAATATCTTATTTGGAGGAATTACAAAATGGCAAAATCATTATTCGAACAGTTAGGAGGTACATATCGGAAAGAAAGTGATTACTTAGTACCATGCTTGACTGTACCCGCCGAAAAAGAACAGCCGATAGGCATATGGGGACAGCGGCATCTGGACTATCTGAAGCAGTACCGCAAGGTTACATACACCAATCTTCTCACAAGTGGCAGACTGAATACTTACCTTGCCGATATTGACAGGCAGGCGCAGGAACGCTTTGAACGGCTCATAGAGGGAATGAAACAGGCACAGGGCATAACGGAACGCCTAAAAGAAGAAAACGCCTTAGAATGGACAGGGCGGCTGGGTAACATAAGGGCTTGTGCAAGGGAGATTGTGGAGGAAGAAATCTTATACACATAACGGAGTAGCGACAGGGTGTAAAGCTCTGTCGTTTTTCTTTTTTGGGGGATAAAAATTTGCGTTTTATGAATTGATATGTTTGTTCAAACGGCTATGGTAGATACCGTGCAATTTGAGGAGAACAGAAATGTTTGAGTATATGACGGCACAGGACGCAGCGGAGCTTTGGGGAATATCGGTAAGGCGGGCACAAAGGCTCTGTAAGGAAAATCGGATTGAGGGCATATTGAATATCAATCGGGCATGGCTCATACCAAAAGGAGCTGTTAAACTTGCCGATGCCCGAAAAAGATAACCCGATAAAGCAAAATTAGCTTCTCCCATTTACCTTATACTGATATGGCAGACGTTAATCAGGATTTTAAAAAGATTCCTTATCTTTATGAAATCTTCAAAAACATCAGCTATTCTTTTTCCATAATCAAAAGAAAGGACAGTACAGACTATGGAAATGATTTTGAAAACAACAAACCTCTGCAAATCTTTCAACGGACAGACGGCGGTAAACAACATATCGCTGAACATTGAAAGAAACTCCGTCTATGGATTATTGGGACCGAACGGTGCCGGGAAATCTACGACGCTCAAAATGATTACGGGCATTTTGAAACCGACCTCTGGGAATATCGAATTTGACGGTCACGCATGGAAACGCAGCGACTTAAACCATATCGGAGCGTTGATTGAAATGCCGCCGCTTTATGAAAATTTGACCGCCTATGAAAATCTGAAAGTAAGGACTACTATTTTAGGACTGACAGATAAGCGGATTGGCGAAGTGCTGCAAATCGTCCGACTGACGGAAACAGGCAGGAAAAGAGCCGGACAGTTTTCTCTTGGTATGAAACAGCGTCTTGGAATTGCGGTTGCATTACTAAACAACCCGAAGCTGCTCATCCTTGATGAACCAACCAACGGGCTTGACCCGATTGGGATTGAAGAACTTAGAGAGCTTATTCGTTCTTTTCCGGCTAAAGGTATTACGGTCATCCTGTCCAGTCACATTCTTTCAGAAGTGCAGCAGATAGCCGACCATATCGGCATTATCGCGGGTGGCGTTCTTGGATATGAGGGAAAATTGAACGCAAACGAAAATTTGGAACAGCTTTTTATGGACGTTGTAAAAAGCAATCACAGGGAGGGTTAAGGCATGGACTATCTAAAATCAGAACATTTGAAATTTAAGCGGACAATATCGAACAAACTGATTTTCATTGTTCCACTAATCACAGCTGTTTTTGCGTGGCTTATGGGTGGATTTATGGGGTATCAATACATGACACTTTACTGGTGGTATGCGTTTTTGCTTCCGGGAGCAATCGCAATTTTATGTTCTTTGTCACATAGAAAAGAAGAAAATGCCGGGAAATACTATTCGGTATTTTCTATGCCTGTGAACCTTTCAAAATTTGAATTTGCTAAGGGCATTATCTTAGTCGAAAAACTGCTTGTTTCAGCGATATTTTTAGCATTGCTTATTTCTATCAGTAATATCATTGCTCCGGCAACGGCAGTATATTCTCTTTTACACAGCGTTGCAGGAAGTATCGGGATTATCCTTGCGTCTGTCTGGCAAATCCCTTTGTGCCTGTACTTAGCACGCAAAACGGGAATGTTTGTGCCGATTGTGTTAAATACAATACTTGGGATTGTTCTATCTACTGCTACTGCATTAGGAAATACAATAGCATGGTGGTTTGTACCGTATTGTTGGGCGGCAAAACTGGCAAAGCCACTTATGGGAATTGAAATAAACGGAATTTATGCGGGAAATTGTGGATTTTCTATAGCCATTATGATTTCCATTGCGTTGTCAATACTCTTGTTTCTTATTTTGTCCTATGCCGACGCAAAGGATTTTTCCAAAGGGAGGTAGATGGAAATGGGTTTTATTCATGCGGTTCGTTCTGAACAGGTAAAAACGAAGCATACACCGTTTGGGGCTATCCATTTTTGCATACCTGCTATTGGGGCATTGTTATTTCTTGTTTACTATTTCCAGTATGGCAGCACAGCAGATAGTAAAAAGCTCAAAATGATATTAGAAATTACGACAACGTTTTTTCCATTGTTGATAAGCGTTATTGTCGGTCTGAATGTTGCGCTGGAAGAAAAGGCTTCACACTTCCAAACGCTGCTTGCTGTACCGAACCGACACAAAAATATGCTTGCAAAATTAACTTATCTTTATGGTTCGGGGGTATTTGCATTGTTCTTTCTGTTCCTTTTATTTGTGATTGGCATACATCTTTTGGGAATGGCTGATACAGTGCAGCTCGGATTGCTGATTGGAGCCGCCACTGGGATGGCCTTTTGTAACTTGATAATATACATCTTGCACCTGTTCCTTAGCTTCAAATTTGGATTAGGGTTATCCCTGTTTTGGGGTGTGTTTGAAAGTCTGCAATGTATCTTATATAGCAATATCGAACTAAAAGGCATAGCGAGGTATATTCCCTTTTCATGGTCTATGAATTGGGTAAAGGATATTTTGAGCCGACAAATTTTCAACTATGGAACGGAAAAAATATGGATTGCAGCATTAACGACAGGTGGCTTGTTGCTGACCTTATTATGGTTTTCTCATTGGGAAGGACGGAAAAATTATGAATAAAAACAGAAAAATGTTTATAGTCGTGCTGTTTGCTTTTGTTGTATGCTTTTCTCTTGCGGGCTGCTCTTTACAGGAAAAAATCAAGGAATATTCCAGTGATAAAGAGCAATGCTATTTGAACGCAGAGAATGTGACGCAATTTTCCTTTAAGGGAAACGACTACACGATTTTGGAGGATACCGTTTCTAATGGTGGACTTGGGGAATGGACTGGATATATCCGGCAGCTTGCAGCGGTAGACGAAACAGGAAAAGTATTGCTTCAAGAAAACATAGAAACCACTACCTTTCGGACGTTGGCAGATTTAGCGGATAAAGCCCCGGAGGCTGCTTATATTATCCCATTCTTGAATGTGTACGCAGCACCCAACGATGACGATTATCTGATTGTAGATGTAAACGGAGGGTATCACAAAGCTGTTGGAAAAGAAAATATCAAAGACACAGATACGGTCTTTGACTTCAAGGACACAGAGCAGTCTATGAGTGGAAAGTTTGAAATCAATCCCGAAAATGCAACGCAGCTTCTTTGTGACGGGATTATTTATCAAGTAACCTCTGATATCGTATCAAATGATGAATTAGGAAACTGGATTGATATTCTTGCGGAAAGCGTTACATTCGATACAGAAACGAAACGCCCTTTGTCCAAAGAGGATTTGAACAAGATTGACTGGGACGGAAAAAACGCCGGACAGGGGCGGGAACAATGGTTTTACGCAGATGTTTACGAGATTTATGGTACGGATAAAACAGAAGCGGTTGCGGTAAAAATAAATAACCGCTACTATATTGCAGAGCAGAAATGACTGCTTTTCTGCCCTCGCGGATTATGCTATAATACGAAAAGAGCAACGAAAGGAGACGACACTATGGCAGCAATCCTTATGGTTGATGATGAACGACCTATTTTAGAGCTTGTGAAAAATGGGCTGCAAAAAGACGGACATTTCATTACTGCCTATACGTCTGCCGCACAGGTTCCGCTTGATAAGCTGAACAGATACGATTTGATTATACTGGATATTATGATGCCGGATATGGACGGATTTTCTTATTGCAATAAAATCCGTTCATTGGTGGACTGCCCTATTCTCTTTTTGACAGCTAAGACAATGGAAAATGATATTACATTCGGGCTTGGCTTGGGGGCAGACGACTATCTGACAAAACCATTCCGCATTGCGGAGCTGCGGGCAAGGGTAAATGCCCACTTACGCCGGGAACACAGGGAACGGCATGCCGCCCTTACCTTTGAACGGATAAAAATTGATTTGTCCGCAAAGGAGCTGCGGGTAGATGATACACCCATTCCCCTAACAAAAAGCGAATATCTGATTTGTGAATACCTTGCAAGAAATAAAGGACAGGTATTTTCAAAAGAACAGATTTATGAAGCAGTTTTGGGCTTGGAGGGCGACAGCGATAATTCTACTATTTCCACTCATATCAAAAATATCCGGGCGAAATTAAGCAAATTGGATATTCAGCCGATAGCGACAGTTTGGGGGATAGGGTACAAATGGGAATAAAAAAGCCAACATCATTGAAAGCGTCTTTTTGGAAATTTTTATGTATGCTGCTGATTGGGCTAATGGTTTCGGTAGCTATTCCATTTAGCCTTATCCTTGCCGGAACCAGAATGGGCTTTATTACTTATGCGGATTATTCAGAACGCAGCGCAAAAAATCTTGTTCCAATTATTGCTGCAACGCCGGATTTAACAGATGTACAGCTTCCTATGGGGTGCAAATACCTCATACTGGATAAGAATTATCAAATGCGGGAAACGTCTTTAGAGGGCGAAGATTTAGACAGGGCTATGGAGTATGCCCTGTCTGGAAAGATAAACGAAAACCTCAACAAGCAGTATCTGTTTGTTACCCGTGAAAATGAATATGTGGTGCTTCAATATTACATTGGCTCACAGTTTATAAATGAATGGTTCTATAATCATTTTCCCTCACCGGAAATTCTGCTATATATCCTCATGGGGATAAACTGTATCGCGGTCTGCGTGATATTAACAGCGAAATTTGCAAAAAATATGAGGGCGCAGCTCTCCCCACTTTTTGAAGCAACAGAAAAAGTGGCAGAACAAAATCTTGATTTTGAGGTGGGACACTCAAAAATCAAAGAATTTGAAGATGTGTTATGTTCTTTCTCTGATATGAAAAATAATTTGAAATCATCTTTAGAGAAACAATGGAGTGCGGAACAATTACAAAAAGAGCAGATAGCGGCGCTTGCCCACGATTTGAAAACGCCTTTAACTGTCATTCAAGGAAATATCGACTTGATAAGCGAAACAGAGCTTGACGACGAACAGCGGTTATATGCGGGGTATATTATAGAAAGTTCCGGGCAGATGGGCGTTTATATCAGGACGCTGATTGATATATCCCGGACAGTAGCCGGGTATCATCTCAATTTGGAAGAATTTGATATAGCTGATTATATGGAACGGATTGAAGCGCAGGCAAATTCATTATGCCTTACAAAAGAAATTTGTTTACACATGGAAACAGGGGAAAATTTAGGAACTTTCAAAGCGGATAAATTACTACTGGAACGGGCAATTATGAATGTGATAGGCAATGCGATAGATTACTCTCCACCAAAAGGGACAATCTATGTAGAGGTGCAAAAGCCAGACGATTTTCTACAAATCGCCATAATAGATGAGGGAACTGGTTTTACAAATGAGGATTTGCATCATGCAAGGGAGCAGTTTTTTATGGGCGACATCAGCCGAAGCTCTAATATGCACTTTGGCATGGGGCTTTATATCACAAGCAGCATTGTAAAGCAACACAAGGGGGAACTTGCTCTTAAAAATTCCGATAAAACAGGCGGTGCAGAGGTTATAATAAAAATTCCATATTAGGATTTAATGGGCGATGGGAAACATCGCTCATTATTTTTGCTTTATAGGAAATTGCGATTTTTGAGGAGAGAAAAAGAACAAGAGTTTACCGAAC
>NZ_SRYA01000129.1 GCF_004793545.1 Petralouisia muris
TATAAAATGTGGGGCAACGGCGTCGCACTGCCGAACGTATATTTTGTGCTTTCGGGCATCGTGTACTATGCACAGTTCCCGGACTTTTTATTGTGACATTTTTTCTCACATAACGCTTGCTATTTCTGCCGTTCAGAGTGATCTGGTCATGAAAGTATTTTCACAGTATCGTATGAAACGGCTCCCCAGGGATTTCGCAGACTGTTATACTGGAAGGGCAGGGGAGATTCCGGCATTTAACTGAGTTGCGAACTCGTGAGTGATCTTGGCTGGGCTCATTTTGGTGTACAGTTTCATGTTGCCCTATCGCAGGATCTCTGCATAGGAATAGCACGGGTATTATTATTCCAATCCTTCAAAATGAGCCATCCTGCAGATTTGGACGGATATTTTTTGATTTTAGATGAGGAGGATGGATTATGAAGGATTTATTGGAAGTATGCTGTGGGCTGGACGTGCATAAGGAGATGATCGCGGCATGCCTGCTGTCAGGCAGCCTTGGGACAGAGCCGAAGGAAGAAGTGCGTGAGTTTTCCACTCTCCTTTCCGGGCTGGAAGAAATGAGGGAATGGCTGAAAGCAAACAATTGCAGGGACATTGCAATGGAAAGCACAGGTGTTTACTGGTTCCCGATCTACAATGTCCTGGAAGCCGGGGCGGAGGAGGATTTTAAGTTTAATATTACAGTGGCAAATCCCTACCATATGAAAAATGTGCCTGGGAAGAAGACGGATATTAAGGATTCCAGGTGGATTGCAGGACTCCTGCGGGCGGGGCTCCTGGAGCCGAGCTATATCCCTCCAAGGGAGATCCGTGAGCTGCGTGACTGGACGCGATATCGCAGGACACTGGTCCAGGAAATGACGGGGCATAAAAACCGGATCGAAAAGCAGCTCCAGGCATGCGGCTTTAAGCTCTCCACTGTTTTGACGGATATTTTTGGGAAAACAGGGATGGCTTTGATCCGGAAGTTATGTGAAGCAGGCTCTATTGAACCGGAAGAGATCCTGAACCTCCTGCATGGGACGGCACGGAAGAAGCTGGATGTCATAAGGCAGGCCGTGAATGGCAGGATGGATGGGCATGACAGGGCTTTCCTGTCCATGCTGGTGCGCAATTATGAGCAGTCTTTAAAAGAGATCGAGGATGTGGAAAGGGAGATCTATGCCTGTGCGCAAAAATATGAGCCGAGCATCGCCCTTTTGGAAACAATCCCAGGGATCAGCGGGATGACTGCAATCACTATGATCTCTGAGCTTGGGACGGATCTGAGTATGTTCCCGACATCCGGGCATCTGTGTAGCTGGGCCGGGGTGGTTCCGGGGGATAATGAAAGTGCCGGGAAGAAGAAATCGAACCGTTTAAAAAAAGGGAACCCTTATGTGAAATGCGTGATATGCCAATGCGCCTGGGCGGCGACACGGGCGAGAAAGAACTATCTGAGGGAATGGTTTTACCGGCTGTCCAAACGCCGGGGGATGAAAAAAGCAGTCATTGCCCTTGGCCATAAACTCCTGGTCATTGTATACAATATTTTGACCACAGGGGAGGCATACGATGAGAGCAGGTTTGCAGAAGTCCAGAAACGCGTGGATGAATCAAAAAAGATGAAACTGATCGCGCAGGCCCGGAAATACGGCCTTGTTTTAACTGATGCCAGGGGAACATGAATTTTCTGTAAATTACACAATATGCATCTTTTATTCGGCCAATTTTTTGTCATTTTGGATTGGCTTATTAATGTTGACTTCTTTTGAAAGGTATGGCTATATGTGACTACCCGGCAGGGAGTGGCAGGCGGAAGAATGGCAGGCCGGGGTTATCGGCTAACCGCCATGGTTTCGTATTATAAAATGTGGGGCAACGGCGTCGCACTGCCGAACGTATATTTTGTGCTTTCGGGCATCGTGTACTATGCACAGTTCCCGGACTTTTTATTGTGACATTTTTTCTCACATAACGCTTGCTATTTCTGCCGTTCAGAGTGATCTGGTCATGAAAGTATTTTCACAGTATCGTATGAAACGGCTCCCCAGGGATTTCGCAGACTGTTATACTGGAAGGGCAGGGGAGATTCCGGCATTTAACTGAGTTGCGAACTCGTGAGTGATCTTGGCTGGGCTCATTTTGGTGTACAGTTTCATGTTGCCCTATCGCAGGATCTCTGCATAGGAATAGCACGGGTATTATTATTCCAATCCTTCAAAATGAGCCATCCTGCAGATTTGGACGGATATTTTTTGATTTTAGATGAGGAGGATGGATTATGAAGGATTTATTGGAAGTATGCTGTGGGCTGGACGTGCATAAGGAGATGATCGCGGCATGCCTGCTGTCAGGCAGCCTTGGGACAGAGCCGAAGGAAGAAGTGCGTGAGTTTTCCACTCTCCTTTCCGGGCTGGAAGAAATGAGGGAATGGCTGAAAGCAAACAATTGCAGGGACATTGCAATGGAAAGCACAGGTGTTTACTGGTTCCCGATCTACAATGTCCTGGAAGCCGGGGCGGAGGAGGATTTTAAGTTTAATATTACAGTGGCAAATCCCTACCATATGAAAAATGTGCCTGGGAAGAAGACGGATATTAAGGATTCCAGGTGGATTGCAGGACTCCTGCGGGCGGGGCTCCTGGAGCCGAGCTATATCCCTCCAAGGGAGATCCGTGAGCTGCGTGACTGGACGCGATATCGCAGGACACTGGTCCAGGAAATGACGGGGCATAAAAACCGGATCGAAAAGCAGCTCCAGGCATGCGGCTTTAAGCTCTCCACTGTTTTGACGGATATTTTTGGGAAAACAGGGATGGCTTTGATCCGGAAGTTATGTGAAGCAGGCTCTATTGAACCGGAAGAGATCCTGAACCTCCTGCATGGGACGGCACGGAAGAAGCTGGATGTCATAAGGCAGGCCGTGAATGGCAGGATGGATGGGCATGACAGGGCTTTCCTGTCCATGCTGGTGCGCAATTATGAGCAGTCTTTAAAAGAGATCGAGGATGTGGAAAGGGAGATCTATGCCTGTGCGCAAAAATATGAGCCGAGCATCGCCCTTTTGGAAACAATCCCAGGGATCAGCGGGATGACTGCAATCACTATGATCTCTGAGCTTGGGACGGATCTGAGTATGTTCCCGACATCCGGGCATCTGTGTAGCTGGGCCGGGGTGGTTCCGGGGGATAATGAAAGTGCCGGGAAGAAGAAATCGAACCGTTTAAAAAAAGGGAACCCTTATGTGAAATGCGTGATATGCCAATGCGCCTGGGCGGCGACACGGGCGAGAAAGAACTATCTGAGGGAATGGTTTTACCGGCTGTCCAAACGCCGGGGGATGAAAAAAGCAGTCATTGCCCTTGGCCATAAACTCCTGGTCATTGTATACAATATTTTGACCACAGGGGAGGCATACGATGAGAGCAGGTTTGCAGAAGTCCAGAAACGCGTGGATGAATCAAAAAAGATGAAACTGATCGCGCAGGCCCGGAAATACGGCCTTGTTTTAACTGATGCCAGGGGAACATGAATTTTCTGTAAATTACACAATATGCATCTTTTATTCGGCCAATTTTTTGTCATTTTGGATTGGCTTATTAATGTTGACTTCTTTTGAAAGGTATGGCTATATGTGACTACCCGGCAGGGAGTGGCAGGCGGAAGAATGGCAGGCCGGGGTTATCGGCTAACCGCCATGGTTTCGTATTATAAATGGTAGCGGAAGGAAGTGATGAAATGGCTAAAATCAGCAGGATAGAGCCGAAAATACCGGCTTTGAAAAAGCGGCAAAAGGTGGCGGCTTATGCCCGCGTTTCCATGGAGACGGACCGCCTTGCCCATTCTCTTTCCGCACAGGTAAGCTACTACAATGATCTGATACAGGCGAACCCTGAGTGGGAATTTGCCGGGGTGTACGCAGATTTTGGGATCAGCGGCACCGGGACGGCAAAGCGTGAGGAATTCAACCGCCTCATTGCAGACTGTGAGGCAGGGAAAATCAACATTATCCTGACCAAAAGCATATCGAGGTTTGCGAGGAACACGGTAGACCTGCTCTCCACGGTCCGGCATCTGAAGGAAATCGGCGTGGAGGTGCGGTTTGAAAAGGAAAATATCCATTCCTTTTCCGGCGACGGGGAGCTGATGCTCTCCATCCTTGCGTCCTTCGCACAGGAGGAGGTGCGGTCGCTTTCGGAGAATTCCAAGTGGGGCATCCGCAAAACCTACCAGAACGGCACGGACGGCGTGAGGAACAAGAAAGTCCTCGGATACCGTTATGACGGCGAAAAATATGTGGTAAAAGAGGACGAGGCAGAGGTTGTAAGATTCATCCTTGAACAGACTGCCGCAGGCGTGGCGGCATCGGATATCCTTGCAGAACTAAAAAAGCGTGGGGCAAAGTCCTGGCGGGGATATGATTTCACTTACAGCCATCTGAACACCATTTTGAAAAACGAGATTTACATTGGTGACAGGCGGCTGCAGAAATGCTATGTGGCAGACCCCATCAAGCATAACAAGGTGAAGAACAGGGGCGAGCTGCCGCAGTATTACATTTCAGACTGCCATGAACCGATCATTGACAGGGAGATTTTTGCAAAAGTTCAGGAAATCCTGAAAGAACGGGCGGAGGCCGTGCCGACCTACCCATTTACAGGGAAGATAAAATGCGGGGTATGCGGGCATCCGTTTACGAGGAAGAAGGGCAGAGTCAGGGGAAAAACTTATATCCACTGGATATGCAGAGGCAAAAAAGAAGTGGGAATGACCTGCTCCAGCGTGAACTTCGGGGAAGAGGAACTGGAGGCGGTTTCGGCACAGGTTCTTGGGATGGACCGTTTTGACGGGGAAGCATTCGAAAAACAGGTCAGGGAGGTTACCGTCCTGAAAGACGGCAACCTGCAGTTCCGCTTTTCCGATGGCGGCACAAAGGTCTGGAAGAACCTGCGGCTGCACCAGGCATGGCACGAGGTAACGGTTACGGACTGCTTCCAGGGGAAAATCCGGTGCGCCATCTGCGGGAACACCTACCACAGGGTGAATTCCGGCGGGAGATGGGTGTACTGGTACTGCATCGGCAAGAAACGGAGCAATGTGGAATGCCACAATGTGAATTATGCAGATTTCAAACTGCGGCGCATTTCCGCAAGCATCCTCGGACTGGAGGAATTTGACGAAGCGGAATTTGAAAGGCAGATAGAGGAAATCGTGGCACTGGAGGACGGTAGCCTGGAATACCATTTTCGGGAAGGGAGGACGCAGACATGGCGAAGAATGTGACAACGATACCGGCCACACGCAACCGCTTCACGGCGGACCCGATCAGCAGCCGGAAAAAGCGGAAGGTGGCAGGCTATGCCCGTGTCAGCACCGACATGGAAGACCAGCAGACCAGCTACGCCGCCCAATGCGATTATTATACATCCTACATACAGAGCCGGGAGGATTGGGAATTTGTCGGGCTGTATTCGGATGAAGGCATCAGTGCAACTTCCACACGGCACCGCGAGGGATTCAACAAAATGGTGGAAGATGCCCTGGACGGAAAAATTGACCTTATCATCACCAAGAGCGTTTCGAGGTTTGCGAGGAACACGGTGGACAGCCTTTCCACCATCCGCAGGCTGAAGGACAACGGCACGGAGTGTTATTTTGAAAAAGAAAACATCTGGACATTCGATTCCAAAGGCGAGCTGCTGATCACCATCATGTCCTCGCTGGCGCAGGAGGAAAGCCGGAGCATTTCGGAAAACTGCACCTGGGGTATGAGGAAGCGGTTCGCAGACGGCAAGGTCACGGTGCCATTCGGAAGGTTCCTCGGCTATGACCGGGGCGAGGACGGGAACCTTGTCGTCAACGAGGAACAGGCGAAAATCGTGCGGGAAATCTACGGGCTTTTCCTGCAGGGCAGGTCGCCATACCAGATAGCCAAAATCCTGACGGAAAAAGGCATCCCCACGCCGGGCGGCAAAAAGGTATGGGGCAAGGCGGTTGTAGAATCCATCCTCACAAACGAGAAATACAAAGGCGATGCGCTCCTGCAGAAGGTTTATACGGTGGATTTCCTCTCCAAAAAGAAAAAAGTGAATGAGGGCGAAGTACCGCAGTATTATGTGGAGGGAAACCACGAAGCCATCATACCGCCCGCCGTTTTCGACAACGTGCAGGTGCTGATGCAGTCACGGGGAAAAGGGAACGGTCGGAATAGCTGCGTGAGTATTTTCTCCAGCAAAATTCGCTGCGGGGACTGCGGGAGCTGGTACGGTTCCAAGGTCTGGCATTCCAACGATAAATACCGGAAGGTGGTCTGGCAGTGCAACCACAAATTTGACGGTGGGGAGAAATGTACCACGCCGCATCTGGATGAGGAAACTATCCGGCAGCTTTTCATAAAGGCGCTGAATACTATTAACCGGGAGAAGACCCGCATCCTTGCAGGCTTTGAGGAAATCAGGGACACGGCATTTGAAACAGGGGAACTGGAGGCGGAGGAACGGCAGCTTAACGGGGAGATGAACGTGGCGGCAGAACTGATACAGAAATGCATCGGGGAAAACGCCCGCGTTGCACAGAACCAGGGCGAATATGCCAAACGCTACGATGCACTGGTAGGGCGGTTTGAAACGGCGAAAGCGCGGCTGGAGGAAGTGCAGGCAGCCATCACGGAGAAACAGGCACAGCGGAAAATGATGGAGAACTTCATGGAGGTGCTGCGGGGACTGCCAGAGCAGGTGGATTACTTTGACGAGGGCGCATGGTATGCCATGGTGGATTTTGTGACGGTCTATGGCAAGGAGGATGTGCGGTTCACCTTTAAGAACGGGATGGAGATTCCAGTAAAAACCAAATAGGAAATACAGATTGCACTTCACGGGAATGTGGAGTGTTTTCTTATTTTAAAGGCGTTTTTTACATTTGAACCCCCTTTGGAGGCAAAATAAAAAAGTATAGGGAAAATAAAATTGTATCAAAATGGGCTATTAGATAGAAATGTAAACCGCTTAATTGATACAAAGGGAATGAACAGAATATCGGGAAAACCGCTGAAAACAAGGGGTTCCGGCACATTGGCTGTTGCTGGAATCCCTTGTTTGATTTTGGGGCTGTGCCAGGGCAGCATGGGAGCGGCGGTTACGGACGGCCACAGTGGTCACAAGTCTGACCCCTTTGTGGCTGTTTTGACCCCTGCGGCAAAAGGTCTGACCCCTATGGCTGTGAATGTGACCCCTGTGGTCACGGTTTTGACCCCTCCCCTTGTCCAGTGTGACCCCTCTGCATCTTAGAGAATTTATGTGAATGAAAAATGTGCAGTATCCCTGAACAATATTTAACAGCCGCCCAGGCGGCTATATCACAAAGATAGGCGAAAACCATTCTGGACTTTTACCATAAGT
>NZ_SRYA01000012.1 GCF_004793545.1 Petralouisia muris
TCTATCATACAGGTTTGCTCCAGTTTTGTATAGGTACCCACTATCTACCGTTTACGATTCCAATCAGCATTTTTTGTGCTAAGTAAGCTTATATAAATACCAAAACCCCTGTGAACAGCATTCCCACGCCACTCACAAGGGTTTCTTCATTCAAAATAACCAGGCAAACTTTGCCTTATGCATTCATCTGTTTTGCGAACTTTCCCTTTTTTATGTCCCGGACACACATCCCCGGAACTATGTATTTTACTGGCTTTGCAGTGATTTTTGACTGTTCTAAGACAGCGGCTTTTCAACCGTATCCCCCAAATTTTATTTTGGGGGAAAATTCGTTTTGCTTTCTAAAATTTCCGATTTCTCATTTTTCAAATTTGGGGGATAACCATTTTCCATTTGGGGGAATTTGGGGGTAAGGTTCTTCCCCCAACTCTTACTCAATTTAATTTCTAAGCAAATATTTAAGAGACATCAAAAATATTTTTTTATTAGTCCTCACTATACTGACCTCCAAACTCATCATAATATTTGTTAGGATCATTTAAATATTCAATAAGTTCTTCCAACACGATACAATAAAAAACTCTCTGATTAGAAGACATGCTATCAAACATTTCATGGGTAATACCATGATACGGTCGCCTATCTCTATAATCAGGCAGCAAATAAGATATTGTCTGAAATCTCTCTTTCCATCTTCCTTTTCCCATTGTCCACACTACAACTAAACCCAAATCCTTTGGATGCTTATCCTCATTGTCAAAATCCTGTATAAGTGCATCAAAACTAAATTTGTATTCAAGAAAACCAGGGGCTGTTTGTATCCCGGATTCAATAATGGCTTCTGGTTCCACTCCTAAAGGATTACTTATTTCATTAAAATAATGATTTTCCATTGGTTCTAAAACACGTATTCTAAAAACTCCATCATATTTCACAAATGTGCTTGCTGCCATTAACTCAATTGAACGTATCACGCCACCCGCCAGTAATTGATTAAATAGAACCACTACATCCTGTTCACTTATCGGAGTTGATGTCATAGAAATCTTTTTAGTAGGTAAAAAGAATACTTGATTTTTAATGAGTAAAGGATTCTCTTGCTCATGATTTTCTATTTCCCTTATATAATCATGTAGCTGTTTAGCATCGTTATCTCTACGATTATATTTTCCATCGGCAGATAGAAGCCGTTTCCAACCACTTAATCCCAAGCTTACAATCATAGTAGAAATTTTTTCTGACAGCACTTTTAATTCTGGCTGAAATCCTTTTCTTCCTAAATCTGGTTCAGCCCCTTCAAAATGCACTATAACTTGAGATTGTTTTTGATGCCCAATGCTTGAAGTTAATGGGATTTGCAATGCCGAACCTTGGATCATATGATCTGTAGCTAATTGTAACCCATAAGATACACAATTTGCTCCTTTCCTAGCTTTAATAAATTTTTCATTAATATCTGACCATCTGTCCACTGAATTACAAAAAAATCCATATGCCATAATATTATAATCCTCTAACATTTGAATTTCGTCAGAAGACAACGTTTTTGACCGTTCTGCCAATTTTATTATATCATTTGTTTGAAAAAATCTATAAAGACCTAGTTTTTTATTAAATCTCTGAGGAATATTTGTCCCATCTCTTCCTTTTTCTATTTCTGCTTTTTGCCATGCAATAACATCTTCAATATTAATAGATGTATGTTTCATAAACATATGTGGATAAAAAAATTCTGCATGATTATTCTCTATTCTCGTTGTCTTTCCTCTTATATCTTTTACACATAAATCATAAAATACTTTTGAATCACTTCCGTCTATAGTCAAATGTCCTAAAGGTGTATTCGTTAATAACACATAATTCCAGCTCTCTGCCGTATTAACTCCTATCCAGGCTAAATCCTTGATTTTATTTCCGTTTTCATCTTTAAAAAATAATTTAAAAGACGTTCCTTGATCAAATGGAAATGCTTTATCTTCACCATCCTTACACTCAACAAATGGCATATCTACATCTCCTGTTTTGTCATCTATCCACTTCTTGGCATTATTTATTTCAGCATACTGCTTAAAAAATGGCGTTTTAGTATACATCTGCATTTTACAAAAACCATATGCTAAATATGTTGTTCCTACACCTTTATTTCCTCTTGTGTGACCATCTGTCTTATAAGAAATATTTGGAGACAAAAAAGCGCGGAACTGTTCTTTTTCAAATCCTATTCCATTATCTGCTACATAAATACTGTTTTCTGATAAGTCTATATATATTTTTAGTTTTTTTCTATATTCGTTCTTTACAATATGTGCCATTCTATCTGTCGCATCCATTGCATTCTGTAGCAATTCACAAAAAGGATCATAATACCCAACATATGATTTCAAAATATTTCGTATTTGTTGTTTAGTACTACTTATAGCAAGTTTTCTATAATTTTCTTCTGCATTCATACTTATTATTTCCAAAGGATTCCATTTCTCCAAATAATTTTCCATATTCGTTCTCCTATTATTATGATGTATTTTTAAAAAATAATTCTCTTTAGGCAATTTCAGTATCTAATAATCAATAAAGAGTTGTTTATAATCTTTCTTTTTCCTATTCTACATATTATCAAAACCTAATATTACATTCTTCAAAAAAATCGAAGTAATTGCAAATACCTTTTTTGATCTACATCTGATTCCCTCTCTCCAAATATTTTAAAGCGGTTACAACCATTTTGATAAAAATCAAGAACTTTTACCACATTTTCACAATCCAAATACACAACACCTCCACCAACACAATACTGAACATGCTTCAACAACTCAAATGTTAAATCCATCAATTCATTTCCAGTAATCGAATATTTTTTCGGTACGGCATTGTTCTTTCCGAACTGTGCAATAAGGAATGCAGAAATATTGTATTTATTGGTATCCTTGTCCAAAGCCGCATATCTCAACAGCTTTTTACGAGTTGTATTACTAATATTAGAATTCGTAATTTCGATGGCCTTATGAGATAACGTATAAATCCCCACAAGAATGTTTTTATCCTCATTCGTTCTCTTCATAACAAGATATGTAATGGAAAGTTTCCTTTGTGCAAAATCAATGGATTTATTTCGTACAAAATCCTCCACTTCCCTATTTAAAGGACACGAAAAATCGGAGAGAAGCTTTGATAATTTCTCCTCTCCGATTGCTTTAAGCATGTCCTGGATATTTACTGCTATACAATCATTCATTCTCTCTATTCTCCATTCCCATGAACTTTCGTATTTCTCCTATATTAGTAACTAATGGAATAATAGGTTTGGAAGGTATCCTTTCTGGTTCATGCGCTGAAATATCTAATGCTTCTACAAAATCTTCCACCTTTTTAGGATCTGTAATCTTTATATTAGTAAGTATACTTGATGTTGCCATATCAACACCTCCTCACGAATTGAATTCTATCATTATCTCTTTTTACTTATTATATGCAAAAAATATGTAAATTGCAATATTTTTTGTAGACAGACTCTATACCCATCTTTCCAATTGCTATTATAGAAAATACATAAAACCCCTGCAAATGGCACATTCATGCCACCTACAAGGGTTCTCATTCCTATCTCTATTCGCCTTATTTCGACAAATTTCTACGCATTCATCTGTGCCGCAACCTCTGCCGCAAAATCTTCCTGCTTCTTCTCCAAGCCTTCACCAGTCTCAAAACGTACAAACCGCTTAACAGAAACTGTTGCTCCAGCTTCTTTTGAAACAGCTTCCAGATATTTTCCTACAGTTTGTTTTCCATCTTCTGCCTTTACATATACCTGATCAACCAGACAGATTTCTTTCAGCTCTTTGTTAACGCGTCCCTCAATCATACCATTGATAACCTTCTCTGGTTTCTGGGATTCTTTCGGATCATTCATAATCTGAGCCAAAAGGATTTCCTTCTCATGAGCGATATATTCTTCGCTGATCTCATCTCTGGATACATATTTAGGAGAAAGAGCTGCAATCTGCATTGCCAGATTAGTTAATGCTTCTTTCACAGTGTCATTTACTACAGAAGTTTCCGCTTCTACGATCACGCCGATTCTTCCGCCGCCATGGATATAAGAAACCACGCATCCATTTTCTGCTGTAACTTTCTCAAATCTGCGGATATTTAAATTCTCTCCAATTACTGCAATCTTTTCTACCAAAGCATCTTTCACAGTCTTGCTGGAATCTTCATTCCAAACTTCTGCCATAAATGCATCCAAATCTGAAGCGTTAGAATTTACTGCCTGAGTTGCAACTGCTTCCACAAAAGCTTTAAAAGTATCATTCTTTGCAACAAAGTCTGTCTCAGAATTCACTTCCACTACGGCTGCTGTCTTATCATCCTTCACCACAACGGTACAAAGACCTTCCGCTGCAATTCTTCCTGCCTTCTTTTCAGCCTTTGCCTGTCCATTTTTTCTTAAAAATTCTACAGCCGCGTCCATATCGCCATTTGTCTCATTCAAAGCCTTCTTGCAGTCCATCATGCCTGCACCGGTCATTTCTCTTAACTCTTTTACCATTGCTGCTGTAATAGCCATTTTTAATCCCTCCATCTGTCATTGTTCCAAAGCATTACCATAAACTCAGGTTCTTACAGAACACTGTACGGCTCGTTACCTTAGAACATATCATTTATCCATAATTGAGGACAGGCAATACTGTCTGTCCTCGCATTGAACGCAATTATTCTCCCAAACGTGAAACATAATTGTTGAATACTACAAATTCTATCATTATTTACGCCGCTTCTGCCTATTCTTCCACTGTCTCTTCCGCTTCTTCCTCAATAGTTCCTTGATTTGCTTCTACGACAGCGTCTGCCATCTTAGAAACAATCAACTTAACGGCTCTGATAGCATCATCATTCCCCGGAATTACATAATCCAACTCTTCCGGATCACAGTTTGTATCACAAATACCAATCAACGGAATTCCCAATGTATGAGCCTCCTGTACACAGATTCTCTCTTTCTTTGGATCTACAATGAAAATTGCATCCGGAATCCGCTTCATATCTTTAATTCCGCCAAGATTCTTCTCCAGCTTCTCCCATTCTTTCTTCAGTGCAATAACTTCTTTCTTGGGAAGAACATCAAAAGTTCCGTCTTCCGCCATTGTCTCAATAGCCTTCAATCTTGCAATACGGCTCTGAATCGTTTTAAAGTTTGTCAGCATACCGCCCAGCCATCTCTCATTCACATAGAACATACCGCAACGTTCTGCTTCTGCCTTAATTGCATCCTGTGCCTGTTTCTTTGTGCCTACGAAAAGAATGGTGCCGCCTTCTGCTGTAATATCAGCCACTGCTTTGTAAGCTTCATCTACTTTGCCAACTGATTTCTGTAAATCAATGATATAGATACCATTTCTCTCTGTGTAGATGTAAGGAGCCATCTTAGGGTTCCATCTTCTTGTCTGATGTCCGAAATGAACACCGGCTTCTAATAACTGTTTCATTGAAATAACGCCCATTTTTTTACCTCCATTGGTTAGATTCTTCCATATGCTTCTTCTCCCAAAGCCACCGACAGGGCACCGGCTTCAAGATCCACATATGTGATTTATATTATCTTGGCAATTATATCACAGGAAAAATTTACTTGCAAGTCCTATTGCGGTTTTTCCTGTAAAATTGCAATAATTTCATCGGCAGTAGCATCGGCAGGGATTAAATGGACCCCGATTCGCAAGGAATCATCCACGCCTTTCTGGGTCATGTAATTATTGAACTCTTCTGCGTCAGGCACCAATCCCGCCTCATAAAGCTTCCGGCTTACCACATCGGAAAATTCTCCTTCTTTGATTTCCAATTCTATCGTTTCCCGATTCCCGGAAGCAGTCTGTTCATCTGAATTTGCAGAATCTGCATTTTGGATGTTGTTACTGTCCCCGGAATCCGGATTCCCGGCTTCTGTCCCATCACTTTTGGTATCTATTGATTTATTACTGTTCGGCTGCTCTTCTCCGGAATCTTGATTTTCAGACGTTTTTCCATCTTCTATCTCCTTCTGCTCCGGAGTCTGTTCCCCACTGTCCGATTCTTCCTCCATCACCATTCCCAAAAGCCTGGCCCGTTCTATGATTTCTGCATCTGTCAATGTTTCCTTTTTATTTCCGGACAAAGCAATTCCCATAATGATAGCAGTACATATGATACCAACTCCTAATCCCCGCAAATAATATTTCAGCTTCATAGATTATAATTCTTCCTCTCTGAATAATCCGATTACGAGTTTTACCTCACCTACGCCAAGTCCCAATTCTTTTGCAATTTCCACAGCGTCTTTTCCATTCCGGTACATGTCCAGTATCATCTGGTTATGGTTGGATTTTTCTGCTGCCTGCTCTTCTGTAAAAAATTCAGCTTCCGGCATCTGAAGCTCTTCCGGCAGAACCGGTTCCGGCCTGCGGGGCGCCTCAGCCATTTCCTGGCTTCTGCTTAAAATCTCATCTGAATGATCTACCGTATTTTGAATCTGCTCCTGCAATTCTTCTAAATGAATGGCAAGCTGTGCAAGATTTCCAGCATATTTTGTAAGTTCAGAATGCTTATCGTTCAGCATACTGTAGAGAAACATAACTTCATTATGAGTTTTATGAATAGATTCCAACACGGTATCAGAATATTCTGTGATTGCCCGCATTTTTTCATTGGTCTCTTTATCTAATGCCCTCTCTACCACTTCCATGGATTTCTCAATGGAATGATCAATGACCTGATCCACCATATTGTCTACCTTTATCTGGGCGTCGTTCAAGCTTCGTTCCAGAATACGCTGCATTTCCTCCGTACTCAGTTCGGCAACCTTATCCAAATCCTGATTAGAAAGCTTCTCTGCAATGAAAAAACTTGCTACCATCATTACGACGCCGATTATCAATAAAACAATTTCTATTGCTGTCATACTTGTACCTACCTATATTTTTATATCAAAACCGCCTGAGGTTTTAACGCTTACCTTTCCATTATTTTTTTCACCCGCCTTCTTCTTTTTCTTCCGGCGATCTTCATACTCGTTGCTGCCTTTTTCACGGGCATCAAATTTTTTCTCCGGATTATCAGAATCATTGGCGTGATTGACCTGCTTCATATGATGCATAGTGTCTTTTGCAAATTGTGTCTGCACATTCTGCTGCTGCAGCATGGCTTTATTATCCTCGTTCTGTTTCAAAGTGCTGACATCCTGGCTTCTCTGAACCACTCCGCTGAATTCCACTGGCCTGATTGACATGTTTCACCCTCCTTTTACAACGTGCGGATCACTATTTCTCCCTGCTCCTTCACAAATTTTGAAAATGTCCGTTCGCTTTTGATGTTCATGCTTACCTCAGAAATATTCACCGTTACGCCAGGATAAATGCTGCCTTTTACTTTTATTTTGGCATTATGGGACATTTGAATCTGCTCATGAATCTCTTTTAGTTCTTTTCTCTGGTTATTCAGTAACTGCTGTTTTTCTTTAAAAGAACGGGCAACAGTCTGAACCTGCTGAATCCGATCAGCGCTTAAAGGTTCCTTTTTCTGCATTTTCTCATTAAAATTGACAAGAATAGGACGCAGCTGTTCCAGTTCTTTGCTGATCTGAATAATACTTTTCTGCAGTTCTCCGTAATGCTCCTTTACCATAGGATCTACCCCTACTTCCAATCGGGTGAGGGTTCCCATGGTGGATCCTATGGTCTGTGCTTCTATCAGGCTGCCGGCGCGGATCACACCGCCGTTTACAAAGCCTTTTCTGCCGCTGACACGTATATCATTTGCAGCCGATACCTGACTGTGTAAAATAGAATCCGTCTCAATATAGCCCCCAGAAATTACGGTGGCATTTTCTATAAATTTAGTAATAATATTGTCTTTTGCCTGTACTCTGCCCTTTCCCATGCCATGAATGCCGCGCTTTACAATAATCTGGCCTCCTGCAGAGAGAAATGCAGCTTCTACTACGCCTTCTATGACAATATCTCCCTTGGCGGTTACAGAAAATCCGCTCTTTATATTACCTTTAATGGTAACATTTCCGTCATAGACAATATTTCCAGTTGAAGTGTCCACATCTGCCGGCACCTCAAACACATCCTCCACAAATACTTTGCCGTTTACCAGGCTGGCATGGCCGGTAACGCCGGAATAAATCTCAGTCATGTCCTCGGAAAGCGTAATATTATTTCCAAACTCCAATTTCAGTGTTTTGGCCTGTCTTCCCTGAATTTCACCGCCGAAAACATCCTTTCCTGGCTTTCCTGGAACTTCCTTGTGAAGCTTTGCAAGAACCTGCCCTTTTTCTACCCGGCTGATGGTATTCAGCTCATAATAATTTACTGTACCGTCTTCGTTCTTTTTAGGCTTTAGATTGTGGTTTGTATTAAAAAAATATTCAATTTTGGCGTCTTTTCCATTAATTGGCGGAATACCCTTTGCCATAATATAATTTGTACAGTAATGGCGCTCCTGAAGAAACTTCTGAATTTCATCCTGCTTGAGCCCTACAGTAACCTTACGGAAGGACAATTCTTCGACAATTTCCTCTGCTGTTAACAGCTTTCCCTTGTTGGAAGGTGGATAGAAACGACAGAAAACCAACATTTTATCAATGGAAATATTCACTTCCATCTGTTCGTTTTCATAACTCCCGTTCCATGTGCCCACGTAGACTTCCGGAATGCCTTCTGTTGCAGTTAAGGCATGATTCAAGTCCTTTACATCATACATGCCATAACCTTTTGCGTCCAGATAAGCTACTACTTCCTTGTACTCCGGCGGTGTGCCACCCTCTTTGGGCGGATATACCTGAAGGAATACTCCCACATCTCTTATATCTAATTTGAAATACCCATTTTTGCTCTCCATAGCATCAACCACCTAATCCGTTAATATATTCATGTAGGGTCCCATCGTTTTTTTCATCTTCATTAGAGCTTTCGTATGAAGCTGTGATATCCGGGATTCCGACACCTCCAGTACGTTGCTGATTTCTTTTAATGTTAAATCCTCGTAGTAATACAGAGTGATTACTTTTCGTTCCTTTTCTGTAAGAACCTCAAGAGACTGCTCCAGTACTTTCTTCAGTTCTTCTTCTGCAATGGCGTCTTCCGGCTGAATAAAATGGGAGTTTCCTCTGGCGTCCATAGTAGGTTCCATTCCCTGTTCCACATATTCATTCAACGAAACCACATTTGTGATTTTTAGCTGGTTCTGCCAGTTCAGCAGCTCTTCATTGCTCACTTCCAATTCATTGGCTATCTCTTCGTCTAAGGCTGCCCTTCCAGTTCGTGTTTCTATTTTTTTAATTGCTTCGTCAATTTTCTTCTGTTTCTGACGCACTGTTCTAGGAATCCAATCCATTTTCCGTATCTGATCCAAAATGGAACCTCTGATTCTAAGGCTGGCATATGTTTCAAACTTTACATCCTTATTTACATCAAATTTATCGATAGCGTCAATTAGGCCAAAGATCCCATATCCAACCAGATCATCATATTCTACATTATATCCAAGATACATGCTCAGACGCCCCGCTACAATTCTGACAAGCGATGCATATTCTACAATAATTTGTTCTCTTAATTCTGTTGTAGGTCTTTTTAAAAAATCTACCCACAATCGTTCTCTCTCTGCTGCGTTCATCCAAAGCCCCCAAGACTAACAGGAACTGCCCTATTGGCCGCCTGTATTATTTTTTTCTTCTTTTGCGGAGTCATCCTGGTTTTGCGGAGTTTCTGCCTGGTCTGCCTGATCTGCTTCTTCAGCATTCTCTCCTTCTTCCCCCTCCGCTGCCTCTTCCGTGGCTTCTTCTGGTTCTTCCTTGAAATTTTTATCCAACAACAGTTTCGCAACACATCCTAAGATATAAAAGGATATTAAAACGATGACCCATATTTTTACAAACTGCTTCGTATCCATTCTCGTGATAAAACCTATAATGCAGATTGCGAGTCCTCCAATCAGCGTAATAATTATTGGCACCTGTTTTGTTTTCATATCCTGTCACCTTTAAATAGATTTGATTGTTTTGCCCACTGCTTTAATACGAAATTCCCCGGTTGCCGTATACAATTCTACGGTACGTCCGTAATTCAATCCAGTATCCTCAGCTAAAAGGGGAATTCCAAGCTGCTTTAATTTTCTCCGGGAAGCCTGTGCATTGCGCTCTCCTACATTACCAATGGTAGAAAGCCCGCTGACTTCAAACATTTTCGCTCCTCCGGCAATCTTTGCAACGAGCCGTCTTTTATTGGCCCCTGCTGCCACTACTCGTCTAACTAATTCTTCAATTCCTGTATCTGCAAACTTGGCAATATTTGAATTATTCCGCATCTGTGTGCTGTCTGGAAGCATGATATGTGCCAATCCTCCGATTTTGAGAACCGGATCGTAAACGGCAATTCCGATACAAGATCCAAGCCCCAAGGTTGTAATCATATCATCACCTTTACAAATATTCAAATCTGCCATTCCAACTTTAATTGTAGCCATAACTCCTTGCTCCTCTTATAGTGCAATCCCCAGTGAAGTTAAAATCTTATCATAGGAATCTACATCCGGCATTAATATAAAGAATCCCTGTATTTTCACATCGTCCCCAAATTCTGTCTGTATCAAAAGTGCGTTATCTCCATATTGACCAAACTGAATCGCCGGCACGCTTAAAATAGCCGCTGCCATATCAATGGCAAGGTATGGTACAGATGCAGTGATTACCATGTTTGTCATAGTTGACAATGCCGACAAATAGGAACCGGAAATAATGTTTCCAATCTCCCGAATTGCAGACAGATCCATCTCATTAAATTCTTCTGTATAATCATCCGGCCTTCCCATCAAGTGATTTACCAGATAATGAGCAGAATCCATTTTCAGCAAAAACATCATGCTTCCGCTGATGTCGCTTTCCACCTCCAAAAAAATTCCCACAATTGTTTCTTCCTCTGCTGAAATCGCAGTGGGCAGTTCCTGAAAAGTTAAAAATTCTATCTTAGGCACTTCCATATTTACTTTCAAGTTCAGCATATTAGAAATCGCAGTGGTAGCATTTCCTGCACCGATATTTCCAATCTCCTTCAGCACATCAAAATACATTTCATTAACCTGATCCAAACTAAACTTCGCCATGGCTCTTATCTCCTTAATTACGAACAGGCTGCTGCTCAAACTCCTATTTTGCTGCAACAGCCTTTTCAAATCTAACTACACAGTTTCTGTTTCATCAATGATACTATTGGTATCAAACAGAGAAATCAGTTCTTCTCCGTGTTTACCAACTCCATTAATAAAGTTACTTTTGCTGTT
This sequence comes from Petralouisia muris, assembly GCF_004793545.1. GTDB lineage: Bacteria > Bacillota > Clostridia > Lachnospirales > Lachnospiraceae > Petralouisia > Petralouisia muris. Next base: position 11,314 of record NZ_SRYA01000012.1, read on the forward strand.
CTTAGCGTCGTAAGCCACTTTATCAATTTCATCCGGGCCAAGGGTTACCACTTCTTTCACCTCATCTACAATGAGACCAAGAACTCCATGTTCTTCCAGCTTCAGGATAATGATTCTGGTAACGTCCGTGAATACGTCCGGTTCCAGATCCATCTTGGTGCGAATACTCATCACCGGTACAATTTCCCCGCGCAGATTGATGATTCCTTTAAAATAAGGCTGTACTTTCGGCACTCTGGTAATTTTCTGCATACGGACAATATTATCCACATAACTGATGTCAATTCCATATTGTTCACTGCCGATTTTCACTACGATAAACTGCTTTTTGCCATCTTCTACCACAGATATATTGTTAGCCATAGTAACACCCCCTAAAATAATGTATTAACATCCAGGATTAACGCCACTTCACCGTCACCCAGTACAGTTGCACCGCTGATAATCTTGGTACTGTTGTTAATGTATTTGCCCAGGGACTTGATAACAATTTCCTGTTGGCCATTCAATTCATCTACAATAAGTCCGGCAAACTTATCACCCTTGCGGACAATAATAACTGTAAGGCTTTCTTTTTCTTCTTCTTCTGGTTCGCAATCCAGAAGCTGATCCAGGCGGATCAGCGGAATTACCATACCGCGGATATGTATTACTTCTTTTGCCTGAACAAACTTAATCTCGTCTGCCATGATTTCTTCTATCGTTTCAATAGAACCGAGGGAAATTGCATATTTCTCACCCCGTACTTCCACCATCAAAGCCTGAATAATAGCCAGTGTCAGCGGAAGGCGAACCGTAAATTTGGAACCTTCTCCCAGAATGCTTTTCACTTCCACATCTCCACCTAAAGCTTCAATATTGGATTTGACAACATCCAGTCCTACTCCGCGGCCAGATACATCCGAAATCTGCTTTGCCATGGAAAAGCTTGGCATAAACAGAAAATCAATAATTTCTTTCTGACTCAAAGCGGCTCCCTGTTCCGGCGTAATTAATCCTCGCTCAATGGCTTTATTTTTAACATTTTCTGTATCAATTCCATTACCGTCGTCACTTACTTCAATAATAACGTTATTTCCTTCCTGGAAAGCGTTCAGGTGAATAGACCCCGTTTCTGGTTTGCCTCGCTTTTTACGCAATTCTGCATTCTCAAGACCATGATCAGCAGAATTACGGAGCAAATGCTGCAAAGGATCGCCAATCTGATCCACAACGGTACGATCCAGTTCAGTATCTTCACCAGTCATGTGCAGCTCCATCTTTTTATCCAGCTTCTTTGACAAATCACGGATCATCCGGGGGAATTTCTGCACAACGCTTTCAATGGGCACCATTCGGACTTTCATTACAGACTCGTGAAGCCCTGTGGTGATTCGTTCCAGATATTCAATCTGCTCATGGAATGCCTGGGAATTGGAACCATTAACGCCTCCATCCGAAGTAGAGCCAATGGATACCAAAGAATTTTTCGCTATAATCAGCTCGCTGACCTGATTCATCAATGCATCCAGCTTCTCAATATCCACACGGACCGTCCTGTTTGTTACCGGCTTGCCCGTATTCTGCTTCTTCCCATTCTGGGGCTGAGCCTGCGCCTTAGCTGGGGTTGCCGGGGCCTGTACAGCGTTTGCAGTCTCTTTCTTCCGTTCCTGCTCTGCTGCTTTGGCTGCTGCTGCCGCCTCTTCTTCTTTCTTAGCTGCTGCCGCAGTCAGTTCTTTGTACTCAACCTGTTCTCCCACTGCTTCTTCAATCTCAGAAACAGCTTTGGAAACTTCTATAATCTTATCCAACTCTGATTCACTGGCAAAATAAAAGCTGAAATCAAAACCGAATTTCTCATCTTCAATATCCTGAGAGGTTGGATTATATACAATAATATTTCCGTAATCTTCCACTGCTTTAAAAACAAGAAACGCTCTCGCTGCCTTCAACAGACAGTCTTCCTGGATGTATACTGTCATGCCATACAGCTTCATGCCTTTTTCTTCCGATACCCGGAGTTCTTCTTTTTCCTTCTCTGAAAATTCTATATCAAGATATTTCTTCTGAAATCTGTCTCCGCCAGAATTATTCGCAGGCTCCTCCTTCACTGCCGGTTTTTCTTCCTTCTTAGGTTCAGGTGCATTTCCGGTTCCCGCTGCCAGAATATCGTTCAGTTCCTGAATAATTGCCTCGTTGTCATCTGTCCCTTCTTCTGAACTTTCTTTTACATTTTCCAGATATGCATCTATGGCGTCCAGACACTGAAACAGCACATCCACCAGACCGCTGGTAACACTCATGTTACCGCTGCGGACTTCCTGAAAAACATTCTCCATATCATGGGTCAAACGCTGCATGCGTTTGAATCCCATGGTTCCTGCCATTCCCTTCAGAGAATGGGCTGCACGGAAAATCTCGTTGATAGTATCCATATTCTCCGGATCTTTCTCCAGACTCATGATACAATCCGAAAGGTTCTGCAGATGTCCATTTGTTTCATCAATAAAAATCTCAAGGTATTGGCTTACATCCATACTACTGTACCCCCACATTCTTTATTATCGTTTGTGCAACTTCTGTTAAGGGAACCACCTCATCTACAGCGCCCGCCTCGGCAATTGCCTTCGGCATTCCATAAACCACGCAGGACTGGGCGTCCTGTGCGATTACATAGATTTTCTTTTTCTGTTTCAGGGAAAGAATTCCTCCTGTCCCGTCCGCCCCCATTCCGGTAAGCACTACGCATACAATCTCGTCATACCCGCTGTTTCGCAGAGATTCATAAGTCACATTAGCACAGGGACGCAGTCCGCCGATAGCCGGCGCATCGTTTAAATGAACCACATGCCTTCCATCTGGCTTCTTCAAAATCTCCATATGCTTCCCGCCGGGAGCAATATAGACGCATCCTTTTCCCAAAACTTCACCGTCCTCGGCTTCTTTGACTGCAATCTTGCTGACTTCATTCAAACGATCCGCCATGGATTTTGTAAATCCTACCGGCATATGCTGAACCAGCACCATAGGAGCATCCATATTCTCCGGCAGATATGGAATTACACTCTGCAATGCCTTGGGTCCTCCGGTAGAACATGCAAGGGCTACCAGCCTGTTAGCGCCTTTTACCATTGTTCTTTTCGGCGCCTGAACAAACTTTGCCGCAGCGGGCTTCTCTGCTGCTTTTGCGGTTGATGTAAGGATATTCTTTGCATTGTCAGATCTGACAACGGCCTTTAACACGCGCAACAGGCTCCCCTTGAAATCTTCTCCCTTTGCTTCAATAATATTACAGGGCTTTGTGACAAAATCAACCGCTCCCAGCTCCATGGCTCGGATTGTAATATCCGCATCCTTCACGGTCAGGGTGCTAACCATAATAATGGTAGCTTTAATCTTTTCCTGCTGTAATTTTTCCAGTAATTCCAGACCATCCATCCGAGGCATATTCACATCCAGAACTACACCATCATAGCTGGTTGTTTTCAGTCTTTCATACGCCTCCAGGCCATCTTTGCAAACATCTGTTGCCTGAAATGTACTATCTGTATTGATTATATCACATATAAGTCTTCTCATAAGTGCAGAGTCATCAACCACTAAAATATTTTTTTTCATCATATCACCCTTTTTGTCTGCTTCTGCGTTCTTGTTCAAAAATATATTTTATAATCAGCTCTCGTTTCTTTTCATCTTTCATCAAGAAATTTACCCGATATTCATATTTCTCGTTCTCCATTTTCTGGCAAATTACAATCTTTCCTACGATTTCCAGAAGATAATCCATGCTCTCATTTGCCAGACGGATGGACATCAGCAAATAACCGCCTTCTTTTCCTGGCTGCTGGGCCACAAATCGTATTCCGCCTCCGCTGATATCTACTGCAATGGCCTCCCTGCTCAGATCCGCCGGATATGTTAACCTATGATGTTCTTTCAAATCTGTGATATCTTCAATTTCGGCTTCCTCATCTGTAATTGCCATATATTCTATATCCATGATACACTCAAACCGATAGAATTCGCGTCTCTGAAATTTTTCTAATGGGCTCTTGAGTTCCATTAGCATCAGATAGACATTTTCCTTCAGGTAGCGGTTTTTAATCTGAGCAATACAGCGATACATTCCTCCTCTGGTATAAAACAGAGCCTCAAGCCTGACGCCGTTGGGGGGAGCGTCTATTTTTCCTTTTACAATTGGAAGCAGCAATTCCATGGAACCGTCTTCCTGTACATTTTCTACAATACTGCGATAAGCTGGCGGATATTCCCCCAGCCTTCTTCCCTTTTCTACCTGCTGTAGAATCCGGATTTCAACTTTGTCTCCCGTTTTGATAACATTGGATTTCATACATTAACCTCTCTTATAAATAAAGCGGGAAAGCAGCTGCATAATTCCTTTTTTTGCATATAAGGGAACCGTATTCCCATCCAACAAATTTCCAGTCAATACTTCAAAAGCCCTGCTGGACTTTGCTTCCGGATAGAGAATGCTTACCGGCTGCTGCTGACGTACCGCCTTTTCCATTGCTGCATCCTGGGGAATCATTCCAAGATACTCCAAATTTCCTTTTAAAAACTGTCCTACTACGGCATTTAGCTTCTCATAGATCCCCATGCCTTCTTCTTCTGTAACCACCCGGTTGGAGATCACCTTAATCTTTGTCTGCGCCTGACGAAATTCAGGATTTCGATGCAATGCTTTCAGCAAAGAATACGCATCAGTCAAAGAACTGGGTTCCGAAGTAGCCAACAGAAGGATTTCTGGACTGGCCATTACAAATTCCAACACATGATCTGAAATTCCGGCTCCGGTATCTATCAAAATAATATCTGCAAGCCCATCCAGTTCCGATAAATTGTGCACCAGAAATTTTAATTTTTCTTTGGACAAATTATTAACGCCCGTAATTCCCGAGCCTCCGGATATAAATCCGATATCCATAGGTCCCGGGGTAATGATTTCCTGTATGGTCTTTCCTCGGTAAATTAAATCACTTAAATTATATTTAGGAATTGCGCCAAACATGATTTCCACATTTGCAAGCCCTAAATCTGCATCAAAAATAATGACTTTTTTTCCAAGCCTCTGCATGTGAACCGCCAGATTTACCACTACATTTGATTTGCCCACACCGCCTTTTCCACTTGTTACGGTAAAAATGCGCGCTTTCGATGTGGACCACTGCTGATTTTTCTTTACAATATTTCTTAACTGTTCTGCCTGGTCCATACTTACTTTCCTCCAAGCAGATGTTTTACAATCCTCTGCGTATTAAAAATCTCAATATCCTCCGGAACATTCTGTCCATAAGTTGAATAAGACAAATCCGCTCCGGTATACAGCTTCATATTCAGGATATTTCCATAACAACTGGTTTCGTCCAGTTTTGTAAATATAAGCTTAAACTGGAAATTCTTCTTATATATATCTGCAATATCAATCAGATCCCGATATTTGGTAGTTGCACTCAGAACAAGATATACTTCCTTCTGATATTCTCCCGGTATCCTGTCAATTAATTCTTTTGTTTCATTTCGCTGCTCTTCGTTTTTGTGGGAAAACCCCGCAGTATCAATCAGAACCAAATCATACTCCTCAGATTTCTTGATTTCTTCATTTAATTCCTCGGAAGAATATACAATATTCAAAGGAGTGTCCATGATATTTGCATAGGTTCTAAGCTGCTCTGCTGCCGCAATACGATAAGTGTCTGCGGTAAAGAGCGCTACCTTCTTTCCCTTCTCCATTTTGAACCGTGACGCAATTTTGGCAATTGTGGTGGTTTTTCCTACTCCCGTAGGGCCGATAAAAAATACTACTTTCGGCTTGCGTTCTGACAATTCAACCGGCTGAGGCTGTCCAAATTTTAAAATCATTTTCTGATAAATGCTGGACAGAATCAGGTCTACACTGGCGCCTCCTTTCATCACTTTTTCCACTTCATCCATAATCTGGTTGACATACTTTTCATCTACTTCATTATCCAGTAAAATACTGTAAATCATCTTAATAAATTTAAAGTTCTCATCCACAGGAGCCTCCTTCGGCAGTTCTTCCGGCTGCTGAGGCGACAGCTTCTCCTCTAACAGCGACTGCAGGCTTTCTAATTTCTCTTCCAGATTATTCTCTGCTGCACTTTCTTTTTTCTTCTCTTCTGTATTCGGCACTGCCGTCTGCACTCCCATAGAAGATGCCCATGTATTTTCCACAGTAGCAAACATCTCCTTTACTGGTTCCGGCTTAGGAATCGCAATAGGCTCATCTGCCGCTATATTGATATTTCCCGGCGCTGGCGGCAGCGGTGCAGGCGCTTTGGCCGCTGACTGCTGTTCCATTTCCTCAATGGCCGCAGTTACCTCAAAGATAGAGGTTTTAAAAGTTCGCAAAAAACCTTTAGGCTTTACTTCCTTTACATTCATAATCACTGTCTGGGGGCCGAATTCCTCTTTTGCCTTTGCAGTGGCTTCTTCTTCTGTTCTTCCCTGAAATTTCTTTATCGTCATGAAAGGCTCACCATCCCTACTGATTGTAATTCTACGTTGGACTCAACCTCGTTATAAGAAACAACAATTAAATCCCTGAAATAGTCTTCTGTCAATTTCTTAAAATACATACGCACAATCGGCGATGTTATAATAATTGCATTCTTGCCAAGATTCTCCAACTTGCCAATCTCTGTTTCCAACGACGCCATAATCCCTTTGGTTTTTTCCGGGTCTAAGGTCAAATAAGCTCCCTGCTCCGTCTGTTTTACAGAACCCATAATCTCCTGTTCCAACTTAGGATCTAAAGTAATGACACTGGTAACCTCATTTGCTGGAAAATATTTGCTGGAAATTGCGCGTTTTAAACTCTGTCTCGCATACTCCGTCAATACATCCGTATCCCGGGTAGTGGCTGCATGATCCGCCATGGTTTCAAAAATCGTAAGCAAATCCCGGATAGATATTCCTTCCCGCAGCAAATTCTGAAGCACCTTCTGTATCTCTCCAATTCCCAAAAGCTTTGGAATCAGCTCTTCCACAAGAGTAGGATTGGTTTCTTTGATATTATTCACAAGATTCTGTACATCCTGACGAGACAGCAATTCGTCAATATGCATACGAATTACCTCTGTCAAATGGGTTGCAATAATGGAAGGCGGATCTACAACAGTATAGCCCAGACTTTCCGCCCGCTCTCTCTGACTCTCTGTGATCCAAAGAGCCGGCAGATGGAAAGAAGGTTCAAAGGTTGGAATTCCGGAAATCTCTTCTTCCACAAATCCTGGATTCATTGCCATATAATGGTCAAATAAAATTTCTCCTTCTGTTACCTGAATCCCTTTGATCTTAATAATATACTGATTGGGATTCAGCTGTATGTTATCCCGGAGACGAATGATCGGCACAACTGTACCAAGCTCCAATGCAATCTGTCTTCGAATCATAACCACACGATCTAAAAGGTCACCGCCCTGATTTACATCTGCAAGGGGAATAATACCATAGCCAAATTCCAATTCTATCGGATCTACCTGAAGCAGGGAAACCACATTCTCCGGCCTTCGTATTTCTTCTGCCTGCTCCTCTGCCATATCCACTTCTTCTTCAATGGCTTCGATGCCAAGGCTGGTGTCCATACTTCTGCCTGCAATCAAAAATGCTATTCCCAGTGGAATGAATAATCTCCAGTCCAAGGGTGTGGCAAGACCCAGAAAAATTAAGACCGCACCTACAATATACAATACTTTTGGGATTCCAAACAGCTGCCGAATCAACAAATCGCTGAAATCTGCTTCTTTGGACGCTTTTGTTACCAGAATACCGGTTGCCAGTGAAATCAGCAGAGAAGGAATCTGGCTAACAAGTCCGTCACCGATGGTAAGGATTCCATATTGATTCAGGGCGTCGCCAATATCCAGTCCCTGCCTGGTCATTCCCATGGAAATTCCGCCCACCAGGTTAATCAGAGTAACAACAATGCCTACGGTGGCATCTCCCTTTACATATTTGGTGGCGCCGTCCATAGAGCCAAAAAAGCTGGACTCCTGCTGAATCTTATCACGCCGTTCCCTTGCCTGTTTCTCATTAATGGTTCCTGTGTTCAAATCTGCATCAATCGCCATCTGCTTACCTGGCATAGCATCCAGGGTAAACCTTGCAGTTACCTCAGATACACGCTCAGAACCTTTATTGATTACGATTAACTGAATCAAAATCATAACCACGAAAATAATAGCGCCGATAATCAAATCATTTCCACCTACGAATTGTCCGAAGGTACGCACAACATTTCCCGGATCTCCTGTATTTAAAATTAAACGTGTGGATGAAACGTTCAAAGAAATACGGAAAATAGTAGTGAACAAAAGCAATGTTGGGAAAAAAGACATATCCAGCACTTCTTTTACAAATAAGGCATTCATCAATATCACCAGCGCAACGGATATGTTAAATGCCAGCATGATATCCAATAGAATAGAAGGAATTGGAACAATAAAAAATATAATCGCTGCCAATATATACAGCGCAATTCCCATATCTGCCTTCTTCATGCTGATTTCTCCTTTCGTTGTTTACTCCTGCAATTTATCTATTCTCTCTCAGACTGTAGACAAAAGCAAGCACTTCCGCCACTGCCTGATACAATTCTGGCGGCACTTCTTCCCCAACATCCACGTTGGCGTAAAGCATTCGCGCCAGAGGCTTATTTTCTACGATTTCTATTTGATGTTCTTTTGCCGCTTCCCGTATCTTCATGGCAAGGTAATCTTCTCCCTTTGCCACTACAACAGGGGCAGAATACTGACTTGCGTCATATTTGATAGCCACTGCATAATGGGTAGGGTTGGTAATTACCACATCTGCACTGGGAAGACTCTGCATCATGCGCCGCTGAGAGGCTTCTCTCATCCTGGAACGCTGACGTCCCTTAATCTCGGGATTTCCTTCCGTATTCTTATATTCATCTTTCACTTCCTGCTTGGTCATCTTCATGTCTTCCTTAAACTTATGCTTCTGGTAAAACCAGTCTGCAATTCCCACAATCAAGTAGACCAGGCTGATTTGCAGTCCGGCATTAATCACAATAGAACCTACCAGCAAAACTACCTGCAGCAAAGGAATGTCATATAACAAAAACAATTCATCCTGATGATCTCTGATTGCCGTATAGGCCACATAGATAATCAAACTTATTTTAGCAATAGATTTTAACAATTCAAACAGGGAATCCTTGGAAAAGATTCTCTTAAAGCCGCTTAGGGGATTCAATTTGCTAAACTTAGGCTTCATGGGCTTGGCAGTCACCTTCCACCCAACCTGAACAATATTCGTAAGCAGTGCAACCGAATACCCAATCAGAAATACCGGAAGCAAAATCTTTACAACTGTACCCAGCGTATGATTAATCACCGTCGTAGCCAGTTTTACCGACATGCCTCCGATGCTTTCATCTATAATATCCGGAATCTTATGATATAATACCGGAAAGCTGTGAAACAAACTTTCTCCAATATAGGAAATAAATATTTTCAAAGTCACAAACAATGCAATCAGGCTTAAGGCGCTGTTTAATTCCTGGCTTTTCGCTACCTGCCCCTCATTCCTGGCATCCTGCAGTTTCTTAGATGTAGCGGGCTCTGTCTTCTCTCCGCCATTCCCTTCTTTGGCAAACCACTGCAGATTATATTCCATAAAAAAACATGATTTTTCTTTCAATTTCAATACATTCCTTCAATGATGGAAACAATCATTCTCTTCATTTCCGTAAAAATAATATTCGAAATGTTCGGAAGCAGCACAATGGTTAAAAACATAACGGAAAATCCTATTAAAATTTTAAGCTGCATACCCACCGCAAACATATTCATCTGTGGAGCCACCTTTGCCATAATTCCCAGAATGCAGTTCAATATCATACTGGTTGCAAAAATAGGAAGAACAATGCGAAAACCAATCACCATCAAATCTGTCACATACATCGTCATAGTTCCCATAAGGTGATTCCAGTCAAAAACAGCTCCATTAATGGGAATAATCTGGTAAGTGTCAATAAATGCCCGTAAAATATAATGATGCATATCGGTTACAATCAGAAGCAGCATAATAAAATAATTATACAGGGTCCCGGTAAGTCCTGACTGGGAATTGGTGGTAGGATCATAAATATTTGCCATGGCAAGCCCTATTTCCATATCAATGACTTTGCCTGAAAACACAATAATGGAATTACAAATATTTGCCGCAAATCCAATGAGCAGACCTGTAATTCCTTCTTTCAGAACGATGATGGCAAACTCAATTACTCCAGAATATTCCAAAACTTCTTTTGGCAGTATTACCTGATACAAAATCAGCGCAAGAAAAGCTGAAAGTCCGATTTTCACTCGACCTGGGGTATTATTCATTCCAAAAAAGGGAGCAATAAAGACAAATGATGCAACCCTTACCAATATCATCAAAAAATATTCAAATGTATTTAATGTAAACTCATAGTTTATCATACTGTCTCAACCTAACGCAGATACAGGCCAAAATTACTCCACAGCTCGGTCATAAAGCCTGTCAGATTCTCCAGAATCCAGCCGCCTAACAGCATCATTCCTAAAAAGACAACAAGGATTTTGGGCACAAACGTCAGCGTCTGTTCCTGAATGGAAGTGACTGTCTGAAAAATACTGACAATCAGACCTATAATCAATGAAATCAACAACAATGGCGTGGATACTTTGATAATCAAAAACAATGCTTCTCTTGCAATATCCAGTACCTGTCCTTCTGTAATCATCTGTTCTTACCTCTACACTCTGCAACCACTTGCAGAGACAAGTGGTTGTTATTTAATGAAATGTTTTTACCAGGCTGCCAATCAAAAGATCCCATCCATCTGCCAGTACAAAAAGCAGAATTTTAAAAGGCATGGAAATCGTAGTAGGCGGCAGCATCATCATACCCATAGACATTAATACGGAGGCAACCACCATATCAATCACAATAAAAGGAATATAAATCAGAAAACCAATAATAAATGCTGTCCGCAATTCACTGATAATAAACGCCGGTATTACCACATTCATGGGAATGGGCTCTAACGTCTCAGGCTCACTTAAATCCATGCCTGTCATATCAATCTCTGCAATATCACAAAACAGCTTTAAATCTTTCCTCTGCATTTCCTTATACATAAATCTTCGGATTGGATCTTCTATCCGCTCCAGGGCTTCTTCCTGATTAATCTCATTGGCTTCTAAAGGCTGAATCACTGTTTCATTAATTTCAGAAAACACAGGATTCATGATAAATAACGTTAAAAACAATGCAAGCCCTATCATCACCTGGTTAGGCGGTACCGTTTGAGTTCCCACTGCAGTCCTTACAAAATGCAGCACAATAATAATTCTGGTAAAGGACGTGAGCATAATCAGAATAGAAGGCGCCAATGAAATTACTGTAAGCACCAGCAGAATCCGAATATTGGCAGATAGATTACCTTCTTCATTATTCCAACTGACATTAAAGCCATTGGTTGTACCGCGCTCTGCCGTCTGCGTATTCGGCGGACTCAATTCGCCTAACTCCTGCCTTGTCTCATCTGTCACCCGTTGGTTTTCATCCTGATTGTTATCCTGAACAGTTCCTGTTGCATATGCACTTTGACTGAAAATCAAAAACAATGCAAGCAGCAGCGTCATTGTCCCAAAGGCCAGGGAAGCTCTGCAACATATTTTTTTCAGTTTTTTCATCGCGCTTTTCCTACTTCCTGGGAATTTTTTTCTTCAAGTTATCTAGTATTTCCTGAAAACTCTCATTTAATTTGATTTCTTTTCTGTCTTCTGCAGACGGAAAATAAGTCAATTGATCTTCTGTTAATTCTGTCAGTACATTTATCGTATCTTTACAGACGGAAATAACCAGATATTTTTTTCCAACCTGAATAATCTGAATAAACTTATTATTGTTTACCCGAAATGTTTCCATCACCTGTATATTTCGATGAAGTGTGATCCCCTGCTGGTAACCCGCAATCCATTTTGTAACCAGATACGTAAGCACCAGCACAAACAGGAAAATCAACAATATGCCAACCAGTTGGAAAAAACTCTCCCATCCTGAGGAAATTTCCAGTAAAACCATGCTATCCAACTACTTTTTTTACAGCTTCCAACACACGCTCTGCCTGGAAAGGCTTTACAATGAAGTCCTTTGCCCCAGACTGAATCGCTTCGATAACCATTGCCTGCTGGCCCATTGCAGAACACATAATCACACATGCAGAGGGGTCGGCAGACTTAATCTGCTTCAATGCCTGAATTCCATCCATTTCCGGCATGGTAATATCCATCAGCACCAAATCCGGCTTTGTCTCATTATACTTCTCTACTGCTTTCAGGCCATTCTCGGCTTCCCCTGCAATATTGTAGCCATTCTTGGTAAGAATGTCCTTGATCATCATTCTCATAAATGCTGCATCATCACAAATTAAAATATTCTTTGCCATGTCTTCTTCTCCTTGATATCACTTTAAATTATTTGTTTTCTTAGTTATTTATTATTTCGGTAATACGTACGCCAAAATTTTCTTCCAGTACTACTACTTCGCCTTTGGCTACATATTTACCATTTACTAACACATCAATCGGTTCCCCTGCAATCTTATTTAATTCAATGATTGTACCTGGCGCAAATTCCAGAATATCATGAATTGATTTACTGGTTCTCCCAAGTTCCACTGTAACATCAAGAGGAACATCCATAATCAGCCCAATATTCTCCTGTTGGGTAATCGGATTAAAATCACCGGAAAATGCCTGGAATTGAGCCGGCTGTACATTGACTGGCTGCTGAGCATACATCTGAGACATATCACCCATAGGCATTCCCATCATCGGCTGGCCCATCATTGGCTGCTGCATCATCGGCTGACCCATCATTGGCTGCTGCATCATTGGCTGACCCATTTGAGGTGCCGACGCAGGCTGGGGTGCCGGTGCAGGCTGAGATGCGGGCGCTGCATCTGCCGGTGCAGGAGAAACATCCGCCTCCATATTATTTGCAACACTGGAACACATTTCTTTTGCAAAAGAAAACGGATACAACTGCATAATTTCACTGTTAATCAAATCTCCAATTTCCATTTTAAATGAAATCTTTACAAAACGGCCTGCCAGAAATTCATCAATTTCTTCTCCGCTTATGGTATCTTTCAAATCTACCAGGTCAGCGGAAGGCGGACTGATATCAATCATCTTATTCAGCATTGACGACAGAGATGTAGCTGCACTTCCCATCATCTGATTCATTGCTTCACTGATTGCACTTAAATGAAGTTCTCCCAATTCACCCTCCAGATTCGTGCCATCTCCGCCCATCATCAAATCTGTAATAATTTTAACATCCTGTTCTTTCAATACCAAAAGGTTGCTTCCATCCAAACCTACCGTATAAGCAATTCTGATAAACACACAGGGTCTTTCATATGCTTCTACAATATCATCCCAGGTAGCAAAGGTAACTACAGGCGTAGAAATATCTACCTTCCTGTTTACCAGAGAAAACAGCGCTGTGGCTGCTGTTCCCATACTGATATTGGAAATCTCGCCTATCGCATCAATTTCATCCGGCGTCAGAACGCCAAAATCATCTGCTCCATTAACTGCATCCAAACCGGAATCGTCATTCAACAAAGCGCTAATCTCTTCCTGTGATAAAACTCCATCCATTCCATCCATTCCATCCATAACGTCACTGCTCCTCTCTGATTACTGATGTAACTCTTACTGCATACAGATCGCCAGACGCACCAGGCAAAGCAGTAAACTTCTTAATATTTCCAACATATACATCCAATTCATCTTCTACTTTTCTATCTAAACGAACAATATCTCCAACCTGAAGATTTATAAAATCACTGACAGAAATTACGCTTTTGCCTAAAACTGCCTTAACCGGCATAGGAGCTTTGGAAATAACGGACTCAATAATTTCCGTATACTCTTGCTCCCCCCGTGCCTGCATTGTAGAAAACCAATACTTGGTATTCAATTTGTCCATAGCATCTTCCAATGTCATATAGGGCAGGCAAATATTCATCATACCTTCCACATCGCCGATCTTCATATTGATTGTAATAATAGCAATCATCTCACTTGGAGAAATAAACTGCGCAAATTGAGAATTTGTCTCAATCCGTTCCAGTCTTGGATGTATTTCAGTTACATTCTCCCAAGGCTCTCTGAGCAGGTTAATGCATACATTCATAATACGTTCAATAATCAGCAGCTCAATTTCCGAAAAATCACGGCTCCGTTCCAGCGGAACTCCTTCCCCGCCCAGCATACGATCCACCATGGCATAACCCAGATTGGACGCCAGGTCTATAATGATACTGCCCGGCATCGGTGCGAAGTTCACGATTCCCAAAAGCACCGGATTCGTCAGGGAATTGGAAAATTCCGAATATGTAACTGCCTCCGAATTCATTACTTCTATCTGTATATTCTTCCTCAGATACGCAGGAAGATTCGTTGACAACAGTCTTCCGTAATGTTCAAATATAATTTCCATCGTTCTGAGATGTTCTTTAGAAAACTTCGCAGGCCTTGCAAAATCGTAATCCTTAACCTGTTTCTCTCCTGTGTCCTTAATCTCATCCGCATCCAGTTCACCATTGCTTAAAGCGCTCAGCAGACTGTCTATCTCATTTTGCGATAAGACCTCGCCCATCTTCTCTCACCACCTGACATTTATCTTGTAATTTTCTGATTGGTATAAGTTTCTTTATTCATAAGTATAAGTAGGAAATGCTACACTTACAATAAAATCAGAATCAAACATCCGGCGGAGACGGGCAAGAATCTCATCCTGCACATCAGCCTGGCTTTCTCGCATTTCTTCAATGGTATGGCTTCCCACAATTTTATTTACTTCATCTCGAATCAGATCTGCCTTGGCAGAAATTCCATCCGGTCCGTAAGTTTTATATCCTTCACTCTTGTTATCCAACGCAAGCGATACAGAGATAACTGCATGATGCGCCTCACCGTCTTCCCCTGTCTTCAGATTAATGGTGAGAGACTCCCCATCGGAAAGGCTGACAGTTTCTATCCGATCCATCGGAATATTAAGAGCGGAATTATCCTTGCCGCCTTCTAATTCTAAATCAATGGCGGAACACACTTTCGTAATCAACTCATTCGCTTTTTTTGTCTGAGGCACAACAGAAATCATCAAGATCGCTGTTAAAACCAGATTCGCAAGTACCAGTGCCAAAATTAAAACACTCATTAGATTCTTTTTCATTGCTGTCTTTCCTTTCTAATTTGAATTATACGAATTGTATATTTTAATCTCCACCCTCCGGTTCCTTGCCCGTCCCTCAGGCGTTCCATTATCTGCCACAGGATTATATTCCCCGCATCCGGTCGCATTGATCTTCCCTGCTTCCAGAGCAGTCTTTCCTAATACATAATTCTTCACCGCAAATGCACGGTAAGCAGATAACACATCATTATTCTCATACTGTTCGTTACTTATGGGAACATTATCAGTATGTCCCTCTATATCAATCAGACTGCTGTCATAATTTTCTAAAATCAATGATAATTTATCCACAAGCGGAAGCGCATCTTCCCGTATCTGTGACTGGCCGGAATCAAACAGCAGTGCACCGTTTAATGTAATGCGAACAAACTGGGCGTTAGAATCCACTTCTACCTGTTCTCCAATTCTCTGCTCTTCTAGCATCTTCTCAATCTGTTCCGCCATTTCTTCCGATTCTTTCAAACCAGCTTCCGTCATCTCCTGCTTCAATGCCTCTTCCGGATTGTCTTCCTCTTTCTCGTTATCTTCTCCTTCTTCTTTGCTTTTGGAATTGGAAGCTTCCATATAATACTGATCCAATAACTGAAGCTGGTTCACGCCTGCTGCCACCATCTGTCCATCTCCGATTGAGGAACCTCCCTGGGGCAGGATGCTGAAGCTGTGCTCTAAGGACTGCACCAGCGCTTCAAACTTATCCGCATCCACAGAGGACATGGAGAACAGAAGAACGAAAAAACAAAGTAGGAGATTCATTAAGTCTGCGAAGGTATTCATCCAGTTGGCTGTTCCGCCGCCGGAATCCTTTTTCTTCTTCTTTGCCACTATTCTTCACCTCCGCCCTGATCCGTCATGCCTTCTCGCATCTTCGGAGACAGGAAAGATTTTAATTTTTCTTCAATTACACGTGGATTCTCACCAGCCTGAATGGACAGAAGACCTTCCACTGTAATTTCTTTAATTCTGATTTCTTCGTCATTATTTACCTTTAGCTTTGCCGCAGTAGGGTTACAGAGCCAGTTGGCAATCAAGGAACCATACAATGTGGTAACCAACGCCACTGACATGGATGGTCCTACGGTAGAAGGGTCATCCAGCTTTGCCAACATGTTGATCAAACCGATCAAAGTTCCAATCATACCCCAGGCAGGGCCAAGACCTTCCCATGCCTTCCAGAATCCAATATTTACATTATGCCGCTCTTCCACGCTGAGCAAATCCGCTTCCATAATTCCTCTTACCAGTTCTGGATCTGTACCGTCAACCACCAGCATGACGCCCTTTTTCAAAAATTCATCTTCAATTCCGTTCGCAGCTTCTTCCAATGCCAGAAGCCCTTCTTTTCTTGCTATATTTGACAAATCAATAATGTTCTTAATTACTTCGCTTACATCTGCCTTTGTGTCTTTAAATGTCAGTGTAATGGATTTCAGACCATTAATGAAATCCGAAAGTTTATGGGAGGCCAACGTACCAGCCAAAGATCCTCCGATGGTGATGATAACGGAAGGCACATCCCAGAAGTCCCTCGTAAGGTTACCTCCACCATTGATAACTCCAAACACAAACAAAAAAATTCCAAGTATAATACCCAATATAGACGCTATATCCACTTTAGCCACCTGCCCTTTTCATCCATGAAATATATTCTATCCGTAAATCATGCTTATGGAGTGATATTTCATAAGCTATTCTTTTTCCAACCAGGGAAGACCGGTCGTCATAATTTCTCTCTTGTATAATATTACTAAATTTTTTATCTCTTGTCTACTTTCTTTTACAATTAATTTCTTCCCAGTTACAAAAGAAAGGACAGTATCCGGCGTTTCCTCCACGCTTTCAATTAATTCTGCATTGACAAGCACCGTCGAACCATTTAGTTTCGTAACTTCTATCATGGAGCTTCACCTCACAGTAGATTGGGGAACTATGGTACAGTTCCCCAATATTATATTTCCATGCTGATTACCATGCCGTAATTCCAGCTTTACTTTTTATTAACGTTTCAGGTTCACCAGCTCTTCCAACAGGGTGTCAGAAGTTGTGATAATTCTGGAATTCGCCTGGAATCCTCTCTGGGTGGTAATCATTTCCGTAAATTCCGTAGAAAGATCTACGTTGGACATCTCCAAAACGCCGCTGTCCATCTTGCCGCCGTCTGCGGTGATGTCCTGGCCGATTCCATCGAACTCACCGGAGTTCAATGTGGCGCGGTAACAGTTGTCTCCCAGCTTCTCCAGACCAGAGGGATTGGCAAACACTGCAACTGCAATCTGTCCCAGCAATACGGTGTTTCCGTTGTCATAGCTTCCAAAAATCTGTCCGTCCTGACGTACCTCCAAACTAGTCAGGTCGCCCAGCTTCTTACCGGTGCCGGTGGTCTTATCTGTTGCTCCC
This sequence comes from Petralouisia muris, assembly GCF_004793545.1. Lineage (GTDB taxonomy): Bacteria > Bacillota > Clostridia > Lachnospirales > Lachnospiraceae > Petralouisia > Petralouisia muris. The sequence continues at coordinate 28,993 of NZ_SRYA01000012.1, forward strand.
TTTACCAAATCCATCGTAGAGCTTCCTGCATTATCGTAACATGTTGTCTGACTAAAATCAACATTGATATTCTGGAATTGTGTGCCAAGTGCGCCCATGTTGAAGGATACGCTGCTATTTCCCTGTGCGCCAATGTAATTAAAGGTACCGGCATTGGTTCCGCCTGGGTTAAAGGCCAGCTGATAGCCTACAACATTCTCTGTATACGGATATTCTGCAGAAGTGCCCACCCCCACAATATTTGCAGGATTAAAATTCTCCAGCTGAGACCCTGTAAGTCCGAATACATCCGTAACAGAATAGCTGATAGCCCCGCCGTTGTTATAAGTGCCCGTATTGGCGTCATAATTTAAATTAACTCCATCTTTATCTCTAATCTGGCCATTGACATATTCAAATCCCGGCTGCAATTTAAAGGTTCTGGTAACTGCTGTACCAGTTTCACCTGCGGCTGCATCTCCAAAAAGATTTGCTTTTGCCGCATCTAAACTCAGGTTATTCCTTGCAGCATATTCATTCAAAATAGAACGGTTGCTAGAGTCCACGATATCCGACAATTCCACAGAATATGTCTTTGCGTCCGGATCAATTGTTTTTACTGCAAATTTAGCGGTATAATTATACCCCAGCGCATCATAGAAATTCAAGGACAATACATATCCGCCGTCGGAATTCGCCTGAGTATTCGTGGAATCCAAAACGCCGCTGCAGGTTGCTTCCGTGGTCGCCTCAGGCGGAGAAGTCATGTTTTCTTCTGTCATAATCTTCAAAGCAGACACAGTATCCTTACGGATGGTTCCAGTGGTGGGATCTACCTGCCATCCCATTACCGTATATCCATTTGCCTTGGTGGCAAGGTTGCCGGCTCCGTCAACATAGAAAGCTCCTGCCTTGGTAAAAAGGTTCTCGGAACCGTTATTTACAATAAAGAAGCTGTCTCCGGTAATCTTTAAGTCCCAGCCGTCTCCGGTGGTCTGTGTTGCTCCAGGTGAGCTGATATTTATGGACGTGGAACCTGTGGTAACGCCAAGACCGATCTGCTTGGCGTTAACGCCCCCCTTAGTAGCGGTTGCACCAGATGCACCGGACATGTTCTGATACATAATCTCACTGAATGTGGTACTAGATGATTTAAAGGCAACGGTATTTACGTTTGCAATATTATTACCAATTACATCCATCTTCTGCTGATGTGTTTTCAATCCAGACACACCAGAATACAATGCTCTCATCATAACGAAATGACCTCCTAATTCTTGACTGCCGTAAGGCCCCTTCTGTCATTCCAGGACCTTCTGCCTCCTGTTTCGGTCCGGCTAGATAATTACGGCTCCGTCGATATTTGTATATACATTTTCTTCAGACTCTGTCTGATCCATTGCTGTGACTACCGTCTTATTGGGCACATTCACAATAAAGGAATAGGAATCTACAATTACAAGGGATTCTCGCATCCCTTTGGCTTCCGCCTTTTCTGCCCCTGTCTCTAAGCGTTCCTTCTGTTCCGTAGAAAGCTCTATGTTCCTGCTCTGCAAGCGCAAGGACGCATGCTTAGAAAATTTCAGCGCAGAACTGTTACTTACTGATTGCTTCTGTTTTAATATATCACCAAAGGACAATTCTCCTTCCGGAGCTGTCAATCCCTGACTGCTTTTTTTCAGATACTGTTCTGTAACCTGTTCAATGGAAGAGAATTGATTTGAAATTTTATTCATGATATCTCTCCGTTCTTAAAGCTTCCCTGCCGTCCTCTGTGCTGCCTGAAAAGTAACTCAGGCAATGGTTACTGTTCTGGTACTGCCGCACCTCTCGCTAAGAAAACACAGTTTCGCTATGTCGTGCTTCCTTCTGTACTTCCGGTTCCGCCACCTTCTGTGCCTCCGGTTCCACCAGCAGTGGCGTCATCCTTTCCGTCTCCGGAATCATCTGGTTTATTTGTATCTGGCGGGCTCAGTTCGTTCATCCTCTTTACCAGATTCTCAAACTTCGTGTAAGCATCTTTGCAATATTGCTTGATATGTGCCTGCTGATAAGCGGTAAGACTGTTATACGCCGCTGTAATCGCCGCCAGTTTCTCTTTATCCGAAAGGAGCAGCTTGCTGGGATCCGGCATCTTTCCGATTTCTTCCTCAAAGTCTTCTGCAATCAGAGTTGCCTCCAGATATTCATCATCCACTACGGTATCCAAATCATCAATGTTATACCAGGAATCGTCGATGGACAGATAAATCTTGCTTCCTTCCTTCCGAACCTGATCTACCCTGCCGGAAATATATTTTGTCTCACCGCTAACGTCAATTCCCATAATTACAGTCTTGCCTACCAGATTGGTAGCCTGGGATGTTTCCAGGGATGCGCGCATATTCTGCATTTCCTCTAAAGATGAGAATGTTGCAAGCTGGGAAATATACTCTGTATTGGAAGTAGGCTCTAATGGGTCCTGATATTTCATCTGCGCTACCAGAAGCTGAAGAAACGCTTCTTTGCCCAGTGCGCCGCCGCTTCGCTCTTTCTTGGCTTCCTCTGCTTCTTTCGCAGGATCATAACCATTCACAATTTCTCCGTTTTGTACTGGTACTGTAACTGCCATAAAATTCTCCTTTCTAAAATTATTATTTTCTGATTTAATTATTCCTGATTTAATTTTAAGCAAATATTCTCAGAATAGAACTATCCTTAACTTAAGCCGTCAAGTCCATACTGTTGCCCTGTTCTGCCATTATCTTAGCGGCAAGGTCTTCTTCTTCAGACAACCCGCCCTCTAATTCCTCCGGGCTGTTGAGATTGATATTTCTTCTGGTAGATTTTCCTGAATCAGCTTCCTGCTGTTCTCCCGGCATATTCTGCTGGTTCTGTTCCAAATTGCGCTCAAACTCATGGCTTGCAATGGTAACTTCAATGGCTTCCACTTTGATGCCCTGCTGGTTCATATTTTCTTTCAATATGGCAACCTGATTCTCTAAGGCTTCTTTTACCGCTTCATTCTGAGCTGCGATTTGAGCTGTAATCATTCCCTCTCTGGAAATCACCTGCAAATAAACTTTTCCAAGATTTGCCGGATTCAGCTGCATCTCAATGGAAGATTCTGCCTGGGTGACCATTACACGGGTCATCTGGCTGACCTGACGCATAATATCTTCCACGTCTATTCTGGTCTGGACAACTGTCTGCGTCACCTCTAATGCCTGTCCCTGATTCACAGTCTGAGTTGTCGTCTGGTATGTGACATGATGTTGGGGACTGTCTGACTTTTCTGTTGTTTTGGAACCCTGTGAAGTATCAGACAAGGATTTTTCAGAAGAATCTTCCTGGCCGTACTCTTCGGAATCAGTCTGATTCTGTACCTCCGTTTTCTGGCTCTGCTGTTCTTGTTCCACTTCTTCCGGAGCGTCAGTCTCTGCCACATGCTCCTGACCATCCATCTCTTTTACCTTCTGATCGGATACTGCGGCTTCGGCAGATGTATTCTGCAATACCTCCCCGCTGTTTTCCATCGTCTTCTCAGAAGCTTCCGCAACCTGCCCTTCCAATTCTGGCTGCAAATACTGCTCTGGCAATTCTCCTGGCTGCTCTTCCAGATCCGCTGTAAGCAGATTCTCTAACTGTTCCATTGCCTGCGGCAGCTCCTCTGGTGAAAGTTCTAACTGTGCCATCAATTCCTGCGTCAAGTCTTTAATTTCCCCGATAATCTGCTGAAAATCCTCGCTTAACAACAGAGAACCAATGTCCTCGCTTCCGGTCAGCTTCATAACCAAATCTGCTAATTTGGAAGGATCCGTCAAATCCATTACGGTCATTCCAAGTGCTTCCATAGCTTCTTTGACTTCTTCCTCTGTCACATCCAGTTCTTCGGCCACTGTTTCCGTGACTTTTTCTTCAAAAGCATCCAGCTTCTCCTTGGCATCCTCTGGTAATTTGTTCTGAGCTTCTCCAGCATTATTCTGCGTAATTGCATGATCCTTAAAACTGCTGCCTGCGGTTTCCTTCACAAAAGCAGCCTGATTATTCAGTTCTGCCTTAGGCGGCTGAATTGCATTTCCATTCCAGAGATTTGTTTCTTTGTTCCCGCCAGAAGTCTGATTCAACAAGGCTCCAAATGCGGGGCTGCCATCCTGCTGGGAATTTTTCTGAGCGCTAACCAGTTCAGAAGCCCGCATCATTGCTGCCATCTGGGATATTTTGCTGCTTGTCATCCCTTTTCCTCCTTTCTTTCAGATTATTTATTATATGATTCCTTATAGAACCCTATAACCATAGTTATTTTACTTTCTGCCGCAAAGCAGAGTACATAACTCTGTAACTGTCGTAAAACTTCTGCCCTACGGCTCCATCATCTTGGTAATTCTTGCTGCCACTTCTGCATTCATGGCTGCAAGAATGTCACTTCTGGAGTCTGTCTCCATATTCTCCAGAATCTTTACCACCAATTTCAGATTATCCTGCATAGCTTCCATAATTGCCGCTGCCTGCTTAGGCTTCATCTCTGAGTAAGTCTTGGCATATTCTTCGATTTCTGCATCTGCCTCCTGCTGCTGTACCACTTGTTTGTAAAGCACTTCTGCATTGGCAGGATCAATACTCTCATAATATGCCTTATATTCAGATATATCGGGTGCATTCTCATTGAACACAACCTCTTTATAGAATTTCGTCTTTTCCTCTTCAAAAGCAGACTGTTCATTCTCAAACTCCCGCAATCTTGCCACTTCTGCTTCCAACTGCGCCACATAATCAGAATTGCCCTGAGACTGGGATTGGGTATTGGAAAGTTCAACCTCCAACTCTTTAATCCGATCAATTGCCTCATTCAATGTAGTATAAGGATACTGAGCATCCACTACCGGTTCTTCTCCTGTCTCTGGTAATATCTTGTTGATGACAGGAACATCCTTTAAAATGGGCTGCAGCACCGTGGAACCGAACCCGCCGATATCCATCTTAATAATAAGGGCAAGAATCGCCAGCCATATGGCAATAAACACAATTGTGGCAAGAATCACTGCGATTTTACTTCCGCCGCTTTCCTCTTCTTCTGCTGTGTCCCCTTCTTCCTGCATCTGTTTCTTCTCTGCTTTTCGCTGTTTCTTCTCTTCTTTCTTTCTGGCTCTTTCTGCTTTCTTCTGGGCCTTTTTATCCAAAGCGCCGCCTTCTTCGCCTGCCTGCTCTAAGATATCTTCTGCCATATGATCCACCACCTTATTTTTCCTCGGCATGATTATGGGTAAAACTTACCAGTTCATCCACCGCCTTGCTTTCTTCCTTTTCCATTTCCTTTTTAAATTCCTCAAAGGCTTTATCTTTGAGAATCTCATGGGTTTTCCGTTCTGTCATTACATTCTGCAGTTTCTTTCTCTCAAGTTCCAGATTACGTTCCGCCACATGAACTGCAACCACCTGATTCTGAATGGCTCCTTTCATCGTTTCAATGGCAATGCGGTTCAGTTTGATTTCCTGAAAATCCAGACGGTCTGCCACCAATTCTCTGGCATGGCTCTCATATGCCCGTCTCCGCTGCCGCAGCCCTTCCAACTTTTCTTCCTCCTGATTCAACCGTACAGCTGCCAGGGAAAAAGAAGTTTTTGCCTGTGCTTCTAATTTATATTTCACATTCAGGATATTCTGCATCTTATATGTAAACTTTGCCATAGTTTAGAACAATCCTTCCATCATACTTATAATTTCTTCGAAGGAAAACTTATCATGGGTCTCCTGCAGCAGAAATTCATTTACTGCATCAATCTTTTCTATGGCATAATCTATATTCTTATTAGAGCCGGATTTATAAGCGCCAATATTAATCAAATCCTCTGCTTCCTGATAAGTTGCCATTACATTTTTCAATTTCCCCGCTGCTTCTTTGTGGCTGCTGTCTGCAATCGAACTCATAACACGGGAAATACTCTGCAGCACGTCAATGGCCGGATAATGATTCTTATGGGCCAGTCTCCGGTCCAGCATAATATGTCCATCCAGAATACTTCTTGCAGTATCCGTAATCGGCTCGTTAAAGTCATCTCCGTCTACCAAAACGGTATACAGTCCAGTAATGGAGCCTTTATCTGAATTGCCTGCCCGCTCTAAAAGCTTTGGCATCTCAGAATACACGCTGGGCGGATACCCTCTGGTTACTGGCGGTTCTCCAGAAGCAAGGCCGATTTCCCTCTGAGCCATGGAAAAACGTGTCAGGGAATCCATCATCAGCAATACATCCTTGCCCTGATCCCTGAAATACTCTGCAATGGCAGTGGCAGTCTTGGCTGCATTCCTTCGAAGGAGCGCCGGCCTGTCAGAAGTAGCTACAATCACAACGGATCTGCGCATTCCTTCTTCTCCCATATCCCTCTCGATAAATTCTCTGACTTCCCTGCCTCGCTCTCCAATCAGTGCAATCACATTGATATCTGCCTTCGTATTTCTTGCAAACATGCCAAGCAGCGTACTCTTTCCAACGCCAGAACCGGCAAAAATACCAATTCTCTGTCCCTTTCCCACTGTAATCAGACCATCTACCGCTTTCACTCCCAGAGGAAGCACTTCGCTGATAATTACTCTTTCCATGGGATCTGGCGGCGGCGCATCTACCGGATATTCCTCCCGCAAAGTCAGTTCTTCGATATCTGTAGGCCTTCCCATACCGTCCAGTGTATGGCCCAGCATCTCATCTCCTACACAAACAGACAAAGGATGTCCCGTATTTTCTACGATACATCCTACGCCCAATCCCTCTACGCTCTCATAAGGCATCAGAAGCAGTCTCTTATCCCGGAAACCAACTACTTCCGCCATAATTGAAATATTCCTGTTCTTATCAATAATGATCCTGCACAAGTCATTCAGTTTGGCATTTGGTCCCACAGACTCAATCGTAAGTCCTACAATTTTTACCACTTTCCCCAGGTGTCTGTAATAATTCCTGTCTGCTAATTGATAATACTTATCCAAATTATATGTCACAATATCGCTTCCTCACAAACTTAATGACCGCAGTGCTTTTATCAGATTATCGAGCTGGACGTCTGATCCACAGTCAAATACGCCGGAATCCGTCTCAATCATACATTGTCTCTCCTTCAAGCTTGCATCTGCCATAATCTCCACATGTACGGCGTCTCCAACCCGTTCTGTAATCTCATTCTTATGATTTTCCATAAACTCATAATCTTTCAAACTCACCCTTACCTGGAAATCTTTTGTGCCTTCCGTGTTTAAAATTGTCTGCTGTATCAGATAAATCAAAATCTCTTTCTTATCGTCAAACTGTACGTGAAATACTTTTTCAAACACGTCTGCAACAATATTTACCAGATACGGCTCCAATTCTTCTATTTTCTGCCGGTATTCTTCTTCTATCCGACGCTGCTCTTCCTCCATTTGGCTTCTCTTGACAGCAAGTTCTGCTTCAGCCTTGTCATTTCCTTCCTGAAGGCCGCTGCCATAGCCGCTTTCATAGCCGCTTTCCTCCGCCTGTTTCCGAATGGAAACCGCCTGTTCATTGGCCTGGGCAAGAACTGCCTCCGCTCGGCTGCGGGCTTCGGCAAGAATTTCTTCCGCTTCCTGTCTGGCATTTTCCAACAGTTCCTCAGGACTAACCTCTTCTTCCTTGGGAACTGCATCCACCAATTCCATCGGCAGCCCTTCCACAAAACCATCCGCTGACTGCTGTTCCATCAGCTTCTGGGCCATCTCCCGTCTCAATTCCTGCATCCGTTCTTCCACCCGGGCATTGGAATTGATAATCCTTGCATTGTTATTATTGGCAACGATATGCCGCTGCTTATACAAATTAGACAACGATCTCGTCACCTCCGCCTCTGGAGATTACAATCTCTGCTGAATCCTCCAGTTTACGTATAATACCTACAATCTTCTGCTGTGCTTCTTCCACATCTTTCATACGCACCGGCCCCATAAATTCCATATCTTCCTTAATCATGGTTGCCAGACGTTTGGACATATTCTTAAAGATTACATTCTGTACATCTTCATTGGCCGCTTTCAGGGCGATACCCAAATCATTATTATCCACATCCCGAAGCACACGCTGAATCGCACGATCGTCCAGGAGAAGAATATCCTCGAATACGAACATCTTCTTACGGATTTCATCTGCCAATTCTGGTTCTTCAATTTCAAGAGTTTCCATAATATGCTTCTCTGTGGACCGGTCTACGGTATTCAAAATAGAAACAATCGCATCCACACCGCCAACAATTGTATAATCCTGATTTACTAAAGTAGAAAGTTTTCGTTCCAACACACGCTCCACTTCCTTAATTACATCTGGTGAAGTCCTATCCATCAAAGCAATACGCTTTGCAACATCCGCTTGTTTCTCCGGAACCAGAGAACCGATAATCATGGCTGACTGCCCCGCAGACAAATATGATAAAATCATAGCGATTGTCTGGGGATGTTCATCCTGGATAAAGTTCAATAACTGAGCCGGATCTGTCTTACGCACAAACTCAAAGGGACGTACCTGAAGAGAAGCAGTAAGCTTGGAAATAACTCCCTGCGCCTTTTCCTCTCCCAATGCCTTTTCCAACAATTCCTTCGCATAACCGATACCGCCTTCTGCAATATACTGCTGTGCCAGACAAACCTGATAAAATTCATTTAATACATCTTCCTTTGTCTGGGGAGATATGCTTCTGGTATTGGCAATTTCCAGAGTCAGTTCTTCAATTTCTTCTTCTTTCAGATGTTTGAATATAGAAGCTGATTTTTCCGGTCCCAGCGCAATCAACAATATTGCCGCCTTCTGGACGCCATTGTATTCTTCTGAATTTGCCATAACTCTATTCCCACTCCTCGTTCAGCCAGTTTCGCAGCAAAGAAGCCACTGCTTCTGGGTTTTCATCAACAAATTTCTCTATCAGGATACGTGTCTCTGACTTGTCAGAGAATCCGATATCCTCCAGGGAATCCTCTTCTGCTTCTTTGGTAGACGCCAGAAGCGACTCTACGGAAAGCTCCGGCTCCACTTCTGCAACCTGCTGTTCCCGCCTGGTGCTGCGAAATACTACATATCCCAGCATTGCCATAATAATCAGTGCAATTGCCACTGGCAGATAATCCATCACACCCCGGCCACTGTTGTCCGAATACTCAAAAAACGGCACCTCGTATCCTACTACCATGACATTTTCTTCCGGAAATCCGGTGGCCCTTGCCACCATCTGCACAAAATCTTCATCCAGATCCATCCGTACACGTTCACGGTTTGCCGCTACAAATTCATCGAACGTCATATCATCCAACTGGCCGCTTGCCCGCAGAGCATCTTCATTATACACCTGGTACTGGCTGGCCACTACTGTAATAGAGGAATTCTCATAATTTACTTCCCCAATGCCGCCAGTGCTCTCCCGAATCAATTCATTGGTATTATACGTTTCATTTAATTCTTCTGTTGTCTGACTGGAAGCTGCTCCGTCTTCCAGCATATATCCGGTATCATCATCATTCGTATCCGTTCCCGGAACGCCTTCCACACCGCCAGTTGTCTCTGATGTGAATGTCCTCCTGCTGGACACCGGGCCATGTTCCTCTCCGTCTGGCGTAGAATATTCATGATTGGTTTCTTTGGTCTCTGTAAAACTTACATCCAGATTTAATCCCACGGAAACATTGTTAAAAACATTGGTTCCCATCATGATATCTTTGACCTGGCTTTTTACTGCGCTCTCGGCTTTAGTTTTATAGGAAAGCTGCGTATTGGCCGCTCCCATAGCTGTTGCGGAATCTCCGCCGGAAAACAGCATATTCCCAGAAGTATCCATAATTGAAATATCATCTGTTCCCTTATTGCCGATTGCCGTTGCAATCCATCTTGCCAGTCCTGCCGCCGTATCTTCATCCATCTCTCCGGACAAAGACAAAGTAACTGCAGCATAGGAATCCTCCTGCAATGCCAGTACTGTTCCGTCATCCACCGGCATGCTCAAATTGACTGTTGCAGAATTCACACTGTCTAACTGCTGCAAATCCTCTTCTAACTGTTTCTCCAGGTATAACTGATAACGCTTGGTCTTATCTGCCTCTGTGGTACTGAAACCGCCTTCAAATACATTATTCAAATCATAGGAAGAAGCCGGAATTCCATTCTCTCCCAATAAAATCGAAGCATTCGCCCTATCTTGCGCTCTCACCTGAAAATCAAGCCCATCGTCCGAGACTTCAAAGTAAATGCCCTCTCCGTCCAACAATTCTTTCACCTGGGCCGCTTCCTTCGTATCCACACAGCTTCTGATTGGCACCATCGTAGGCGTCGTCAATATCTTCGTGACAATAATCAGCCCTACGATTACCGCAACTGCGATACTTGCAATCAAAGTTTTCTGTTTCACTGAAAACTTATTCCACCATTCGAGGACCCTCTGAGGAACCTCTCTAATTCTTTCCTGCATGTGACTCTCCACCCATCCCGTTCATATGATATTCATTCGTTTCCATTAAATCTGCATATTCATAATCTCTTTGTAGGCTTCAAGCATTTTATCTCTGACTGTTGTGGTATAATTCAAAGTAATGTCTGCCTTTTCCTGCATTGCCGTCAAAGTATGGGTATTAGTCGCATACCCCAGCATAAACTGCATCTCTGCTTCTTCTAACTTGTTCTGTGCATCATTTGCTTCATTCACCATATCCATTGCCGACTGAAGCACACTTTCAAATCCTTTGTCCCCTACGGTAAGCTGTTCATTCTTCAGCGCCGCATTTTTTATGTACTCTGACCCTACACTGCTTAATACTGATATGTCCATAATTAAAAAGCCTCCCTGACCCTGTTTCTTATCTGCGGCTCATAACCTCCTGTCCGCACAGCCAAACGGCTGGTTCAGCAAAACAAAAGTTACTTGCCAAGCTCCAATCCCTTTAATGCAATTGCCTTACTGGTCTCAAATGCAGTCAAATTCGCCTCATAAGACCGACTGGCGTCTATCATATTCGTCATTTCTGTTATAATATTTACATTCGGATATGACACATATCCATTCTCATCCGCATCCGGATGGGACGGATCGTACTTCATTACATATTCACTTTCCGTATCCTCGGAAACTTTGGAAACCTTAACGCCGTTGCCCAAGTAAGCTTCCTGAGTATTGCTTAACACTTTGCTGAAGGGCGTTACCTTCTTCTCCCGGAATGTTACAATCTTACGGGTATAAGGCGTTCCATCTTCTGTTCTTGTAGTCGTGACATTTGCAACGTTCTCAGAAATCACATCCATACGGAAACGCTGCGCAGTCAATGCTGATGTATTAATATCAAATGACTGAAATAATGACATATTCTTTCCTCCCAGCTTCTATTTCGTTCTATTTAATAACACTCTTAATTCTCTGGAATTCTTTGGTCATACTGTCTATCAGCGCATTGTATTGAATCCTTGTAGATGCGAGTTCCGCATACTCCTGTTCTGGATCTACGCTGTTGCCATCCAAACGATAGGAATAATTCTCAATATCGGTATAAATCTCCGCATCCAGATGATCCATATGGCCTTTGTTGATATCGCTGACTTTCTCATCCAGTGAAACATACTTCATCTTTCCAAGTTCCCGTTGGAGCAGCCCTTCAAAATTCACATCCTGCCGCTTATACCCTGGCGTGTCTCCGTTGGAAATATTCTGACTGATGGCAGTTTCCCGCAGCCAGGCTGCGTCCGCCGCTTTCCCCATGATATCAATATAATCATAAATACCGCTGCTTATCATCTCCGCAAACCTCCTTTCGCTTTTCAGTGCTTTCTTCCTATTACATGCTTTCATTAAAAATTCTATTCTACTATATTATAAATTATCCTAATAATAATGCAAGCATTTTTTGTAGTTTTCCTGTAATTTTTACCTTATCTTGTGTTCTGCTGTCGATATATCTACCATTTCTTCCAATTTTCGACTATTTTTCAATATTATTTGGTTCTTTTTTTATCCTTCTTTCCTATTAATATACTTTTAATATACATTTTCTATTTTTCATGGTTCTCCGGCTGCTGCATCCTCTTTTACAACCATGCCCTGATCTGTAAAAAATTCTCCTCCAGAACCTGCTGCTCTCTTCTCCTTTCTGCACGCAAAAAGGATCTATAGCCATTCCTACAAATCCCTTTTGTACTCAAATAACCAAATCCGTTTAGTTATGTTTCATATTCTCTTTTTTAATCTTATCCAATTCGTCAAATACCACGTCATTCAATACTTTTATGTAAGTGCCCTTCATCCCTGAAGAGCGGGATTCTATCACCCCTGCACTTTCAAATTTCCTCAATGCATTGACAATAACGCTTCTGGTAATTCCTACCCTGTCTGCGATTTTACTTGCCACCAGAATGCCTTCCTTGCCTTCCATTTCGTCAAAAATATGTGTAATCGCTTCCAGTTCTGAAAAAGAAAGTGTACCGATTGCAGATTTGACAATCTGTACCTTCCGATTCTCTTCTGCGCTTTCCTCATTCACAGAACGCATCATCTCAAGGCCTACCACGGTTGTTCCGTATTCACTTAAGATAATATCATCAATATCATACTGCTGTTCCAGCCGATATACAAACAGAGTTCCCAGCCTCTCCCCTGCAATATCTATGGGAGTAATAATCGCCCGGTATCTGCGCACATCCTCTGAAACAAATCCAAGTGTTTCTAAATTGACATTCTCTTTAGTGGACAGAATGCCCAGCAAACGCTCATTCAACAGCGGATCAATAAACCCTCCCACTTCGTCTGCAATCAATTCTTTGATTTCTTCCGTTCCCTCGCTGCGGCTGGTTCCAAGTACCTTTCCTTTTTTACTGATGACAAGGATATTGGAATCCAGAATCTCTGTTAAAACTTCACAAATATCACTAAAGATTACTTTCGAGGAATTATTGTTATGCAGCAATTTATTGATTTTTCTTGTCTTATCTAACAACTGGACACCCATAAAACTCCTCCCATGTTAAAGTCTGTACACCTGTTGTATTATTTTGAATTCTACCATGGTTTCCGACAAATTTCAATAAGTTTCTGACATTTTTCACATTTTCTTTGGCAGCATCTCATATTTTCTAACTATTTTTATCACTGATTCTGCTCTTCTTTTTGTTTCTCTTTTACAAATCCGCACTGTTTTTCTGCGCAGACCAGCTTATTGCCTTTTTCTACCATGTATCCGCCGCATTCCGGGCATTTCTCACTGGAAGGCTTCTGCCAGCACATAAAATCACATTCCGGATTATCCTCGCAGCCATAATATTTTCTGCCCTTTTTCGTTTTCTTCAGGACGACTTCTTTTCCGCACTGAGGACAGGCCACGCCAATCTTCTCCAAATAGGGCTTGGTGTTGCGGCACTCAGGAAATCCCGGACACGCCAGGAATCTTCCGTGGGGACCGTATTTAATTACCATATTCCGGCCGCACAGATCACAGACCACATCTGTAACCTCGTCTTCTATCTGGATCTTTTCCAGATCTTTTTCGGCAGCCTGCACCGCTTCCTCAAGATCCGGATAGAAATTGCTGATCACAGCTTTCCATTCCACACTCCCCTCTGCCACTTTATCCAACAGAGATTCCATATTGGCAGTAAAACGCTCATCCACAATCGTTGGAAAAGCTTCCAGCATAATGGAATTTACTGCTTCTCCCAGTTCTGTAATGTACAGATTCTTATTCTCTTTCACCACATATCTTCTCCCCAGCAGCGTAGTGATGGTAGGCGCATAGGTGCTGGGTCTTCCAATGCCCTGTTCTTCCAAGGCTTTTACCAGGGACGCTTCGGTAAAATGTGCCGGAGGCTGGGTAAAATGCTGCTTCTCCTCCAGCTCCTTTAACGTAAGCTTTGTATCCTTATCAATAGATTTCAACAGGACGTTATTTTCTCCCTTTTCATCCTCCTCACTGGTATAAACTGACATAAACCCTTCAAAGGCAATTCGGGATGCAGACACATGAAACCGAAAGTCTCCTGCGCCAATCTGTATGGAGGTAGTTTCATATACTGCACTGCTCATACGGCTTGCTGTAAAACGTTTCCAAATCAATTGATACAGACGGAATTGATCTCTGCTTAAGGATTCTTTCATCATAACCGGAGTTCTTGTAATATCCGAAGGACGGATTGCTTCGTGGGCGTCCTGAATCTTGCCGGCCCCTTTGCACTCCTGCCCGCTGTGAGCCACATATTTCTCACCGTAAGAGGTCTGGACATATTCTCTTGCCGCCTGATCCGCCTCTTCAGAAACCCGAACTGAATCGGTTCTCAGATAAGTAATAATACCAACAGTCCCCTGTCCCTTAATATCCACACCTTCATAGAGCTGCTGAGCCAGGCGCATGGTCTTTTGTGTGGAAAAATTCAGCGTCTTTGCCGCTTCCTGCTGCAGCGTACTGGTAGTAAAAGGCAGAGGCGCCTTTCTGGTGCGTTCCCCCTTTTTCACATCCAGCACCTGATACTGTTCCTGCTCCAGCTTCTTTAAAACCTCATCCATTTCTTCCCGGGAACCTATGGTCCGCTTTCCTTTTTCATCTCCATAGAATTTGGCCGTAAGAGCCTTCTTCTCCCCAGGAACAGCAAACTGCGCCTCCAGAGTCCAGTATTCCTCCGGAATAAAGGCATTGATCTCCTCTTCTCTGTCGCAGATAATCCTTAAAGCCACGGACTGCACCCGGCCGGCGCTTAAGCCCCGCTTTACCTTTGCCCAGAGCAGAGGGCTGATCCGGTAACCCACCATCCGGTCCAGCATACGCCTTGCCTGCTGCGCATCCACCAGATTCATATCTATTTCCCTGGCCTGTTTCAAAGAGGTCTTCACTGCATTCTTAGTGATTTCATTAAAGCTAATCCGGTATACATGCTTATCCTCTAATTTCAGCGCTTTAGACAAATGCCAGGAAATGGCCTCCCCCTCCCGGTCAGGGTCCGTTGCCAGATATATTTTTTCCGCTTTCTTTACTTCCTTTCGAAGATTGGCAAGAATGTCCCCTTTTCCCCGGATGGTAATATATTTTGGTTCATAATCATGTTCCACGTCAATTCCAAGCTGGCTTTTGGGTAAATCCCTCACATGTCCGTTGGAAGCCGCCACTTCATAATTCTTCCCAAGAAATTTTTTGATTGTTTTCACCTTTGCCGGTGATTCCACGATTACAAGATACTTTGCCATGTGCCTGCTCCTTTAATTATCCTTTATGCGAAGTCAGAAACTTCCGACCTGATATAATAATTATGATATACTTCCAGTATACATCCTTTCTTCCTCAGAGATTCCAGATTTTCCATAAGCTCTGGGATAGAAAGCATTGTTTCTGTCAAAAGCCTGTCCAAATTCTTTGGACTTAAATCCAGACAACTATACACCAACCTTTCTGATTTTTCAAGTGATAATTTTGTATTTTTCACAGAAGATTTCATAAAATCTGTAAAAAGCTTCATTTCCTTTAAAAAGTCTTCCACTGACAAAAAAATTCCTGCCCCCTGCCGAATCAGCCGATTCGTCCCTTGACTCAGACCGTCTGTAATCCTCCCTGGCACTGCATAAACTTCCTTTCCCTGCTCCAGGGCAAAGTCTGCTGTGATCAGCGCGCCGCTTTTTTCCCTTGCCTCCACCACAATCACCCCATCGGAAAGTCCGCTGATAATCCGGTTCCTCTGGGGAAATAACATAGCCCGCGGCCTGGTGGAAGGGGGATATTCCGATATCACTCCGCCCTGCCTTACCAGTTGTTCATACAGTCTTCTGTGACTTGCCGGATAACAGACGTCAATGCCGCAGCCTAAAACGCCATAGGTCTTCCCTGCTTCCTGAAAACGTCCCAAAGGCTCTGTATTTCTTCGGCCGGCAGCAGCCTCTGTCTTACTGAGAGCCTGCAGCGCTCCCAGATGGCCTGCGCCGTCAATGCCCTGAGCCATTCCGCTGATCACAGAGACGCCGCATTCTGCAAGCCGGAAGCCAATCTGTTCTGCCGTCTTTTGCCCCCAGACAGAACAATTTCTGGCCCCTACCACTGCAATTGCAGGATCGGAGGCTTTGGGAAAGGCCCCTTTGAAATACAGACCATAGGGAGGATTGTAAATATTTTTCAGACCTTTGGGATATTCTTTCTCCCAATAGCTGATCAGCCCGATTCCATTCTGAATACAGAATTCCATATTTTCTTCCAATTCCGATTCCGGCGTTTTCTGCCCCAGAGCCAAAGCCTCTTTTTCTTTCTCGGTTAATCCAAGCTGCGCCTGCAGTTCTTCCGGTTTCATACGGTAAAGTTCTTCGGCTTCCTGATGCAGGGAACGCATTCGGACTTTTTTCCTGCCGGAAAGAATGGGAAGGGCAGAAAGCCAATACTCGTACTTATTCTTCATTCCATCACCCACAGCTTTCTGTCAATCCCCCGGTATATCAGGCTTTCCACGACATGCTCCCGGCAAATCTGCTCGGAATGGCCCAGATCCGCTATGGTGCGCGCTATGCGTATGGTACGATAATAGCCCCGGGCGCTCATTTCCAGCCGTTCAAAGGATTCCTGAAGCATCTTCCCCGCCTCCGGTTCCATAGGGCAGAATTCTTCGATACAGGACACTGGTATCTGACTGTTATAGGAAACGCCGCTGTCCCCAAAACGTTTTCTCTGAATCCCTTGCGCCTGCTGTACCCGCTTTCGTATCACACTGGAAGCTTCCTCCGGTTCTTTGGAAATAACCTCCGCCAATGGCAGTCGTTTCACTTCCACCGTAAGATCCATCCGATCCAAAAACGGCCGGCTGAGCTTGTTCAAATGACGTTCAATCACAGACGCAGAACAGGTGCAGCGGGTTCTGTCAGGATAATAGCCGCAGCTGCAGGGATTCATTGCGCCAATCAGCATCACATCTGCCGGATAGCGATAGACGCCTGCGCTCCTTACCAAACGGATGACTTTCTCTTCCAAAGGCTGGCGCAACACCTCCAGCGCCTCCTTTTTGAACTCTGTCAATTCATCCAGAAATAATACTCCTTTGTGGGCCAGGCTTAATTCCCCAGGCTTGGGCACTGCTCCGCCGCCGGCAAGCCCTGCGGCGCTTACCGTGTGATGAGGGCTGCGAAAAGGTCTTGTCCTGAAATTTTTTTCCCGCTGTTCAAACTGGCCGCTGACACTGTAGATCTTGGCAAGTTCCAAAGCTTCTTCTTCCGTCATGGGCGGCAGAATCGTTGCGACAGCCTGGGCTGTCATGGTCTTTCCTGCTCCCGGCGCTCCTACCATCAACATATTGTGCCGGCCTGCCGCCGCAATTTCACAGGCTCGTTTTAATACCTTCTGTCCATGGATTCCTGCAAAGTCAAATTCTGGGCAGGAAAACTCCTGCCTTGTTTCTTCTATAATATTACTTGTCTGAAATTTCTCCGGCGACCTGTGGAAGGTTTCTACCATAGCAATCACCTGATTCAGATTATCCGCCGGCAGAATTGTAATTCCCTTTACAATTCCGGCCTCATTTACATTTTCCCTGGGAACGCAGACGGTATGCTTTCCTTCTTCCTTGGCTGCCAGAACCATGGGGAGAATGCCGCCGGCAGCGCGGATTTCCCCATTGAGACTGATTTCCCCGGCAAACAGAATGCCCTCCAGATGATCTTGAGGAACCCTGCCGTGAGCAGATAACACTGCAAGAGCGATAGGCAAGTCAAATCCTGTTCCTGTTTTGCGGATATCCGCTGGGTAGAGATTTACAGTAACTTTCCTTGGCGCCAGCCGGATACCGCTGTTGCGGATGGCAGCCTTCACTCTCTCTTTTGCCTCTTTTACCTCAGAGGACAATACGCCCACCATTTCAAATGCGGGCATCCCATCACACACATCTGCTTCCACCTGAATCAGAACGCTTTGAATTCCGCAGACGATGGCTGTTGATACAATACTGTACAAAATACCTCCCTTTGTGCTGGTTGGGAATGCGGGCAGATACGCCCTTTGAAAAAAGATAAATCTATCATAACACGTTTCTTTTTATTCTGCAACAACCAGATCAGGATTTCCTATAAAGTTTTCTTTACTCAAAACATAATTTTAATTTTTCCAGGGCACGTTTCTCAATCCGGCTGACATAGGAACGGGAGATTCCCAGTTTATCCGCTATTTCCCGCTGTGTTACCGGTTTGCGGTTGTACAGTCCGTACCGCCATTCGATAATTTCCCGCTCACGGCCGCTTAGCACTTTCGGAATCATTTCATACACTTTTCTTGTATTTCCTTTCAGCTCTATAATTTCAAAAATGTCCCGGTCCATACTTTCCACCACATCCAGCAAATTAATCTGATTTCCTTCTTTGTCCGTTCCGATGGGCTCATACAAAGACACCTCCCGGGACGTTTTTTTCTTTCCCCTGAAATACATCAGCAATTCATTGTCAATACAGCGGGCAGCATAGGTGGCAAGCCGGTTTCCCCGCTCATAGTTAAAGGTGGATATCGCCTTAATCAGCCCGATGGTTCCAATGGAAATCAAATCTTCCATATCCTCTTCCCCGTTCTGATATTTTCTGGAAATATGCGCTACCAGTCTTAAGTTTCGTTCGATCAGGGTATTTTTAGCTTCAAGGCTGCCCTCTTTCATTTTTTCCAAATAATATTTTTCTTCCTCGGCGTTCAGCGGCATTAAAAATGTTTTCAAAAAAAGCACCTCTAAGCTGATTTATTACATTCTATGAAAAATCAGCCTTTGAAGTGCCTTTCCAACCGGAAAATACTTTGGGGACAGCCGCAGTTTTGGAAAATTCTCTTGTCAGCATACCCAAAAAGAGCTATACTGTCAGTGATTTCATGATTGATAGTTCAGTTGGAGGTGATTGTAACATGAATATGCCCAAAGACCCGGTGATTCTGCTTAGCTTCGTCAATACACGGCTGAGAAACCAGTATCCTTCTCTGGAAGAACTCTGCAAAAGCCTGGATGTTTCTTCCGAAGAATTGACTGCTTCTCTGGCCGCTATCGACTGCTATTATCAGCCGGAAAAGAATCAGTTTTTATGAGTGCAACAAAGCGCGGAAGCGCTTCCAGGGCGCTTCCCGTAATCTTTTTTCTTCAGCACTACTTTTTTAATATAGCGGAACGTATAGTCTTCTCCATGTTCCGCCAGCATATGCAGCAGCCTTTCCAGCAGAATTCTGGTGTCCGGATGGAGCATATGATATGCTTTTCCGTTTTCATAATACTCCAACGGACTGCTGTCTGTATAGTTCTCTTTCTGGTAATTCTTGGATGCGGACATTCGGTCAATAAACATTTCCACCACATATTTGATCGGCATTTTCATGCCTGTCATTCCCTTTTTTTCTCCCACGCCATAATCAATCCAGTATTCCATATGGTGCTTGTTTCTTCCCTTGTGATGCAGCCATGCGGAGGAATACCCTTTCTCCTTCCGCTCCATATTATTGGGGCTCAAATTTCCCTGGAAATATCTGCAGCCTACCAAAAACTCCGTAGGCGTATATTTGGATAAATCATGCAGCAGCCCCTGCTTATACAACCCTGCCCTGAAACAACCTTTCATTACAAGCATCTTATGATGGTTTATGGTTTTGAAATGTTCCCACGCCTTCATTGACTCACGCTCCTGTCCAATAATTAATACATGATTTTACATATGAAATAAATTGCCAGCAAATGCAGCGGATAAAATGCATAAAAAAGATACTTCATAGACGGTCCCCGCTTCCCGTTATACAGCAGCATGGGAATTACTGCAAACCCCGCATATGCCTGTATGCCGCCCTGATACATCAAGAAATTGGCCGCCGCAAAGGCAGCCTGTTTTCCTAAGGTATACTGATATAAAAGATAAAATATTAAAATAAAGACTACTCCAGCCGCTCCATAATCCGTGTTCAGAAATTCCGCTAACAACATAACTATTACAAAAATTAAAAATGAACTTAATTTATCTCTGTTTTTCTGATACTGTTCTACCACTACTAATCCCAGAAACAGCGTAAAAAATACATTCTGATGGCGAAAGTTCATTCCGGAAGAAAAGGCCAGGTCAAAAGGAATCTCGGACATCAGGGCAAACAGCAGCAGACGCATCTCATATTTGCGGATATTCCTGGTGTGGACGGCCCCTTCTGCCAGAAGAAAACAATAGATAGGAAATGCAATCCTGCCAATCATCCGAAGCTGGATATATTGGGGAAATAACACTGCTCCGGTATGATCTGCCAGCATGGACAGCATAGCAATCCACTTCAGCGCAAACCCGCTGAGACCAAATTTCTGTTCTGTCATTTCTTCTCCCCTTTCGCTGCAGCAGCTGTGCTCTCTGATTTTTTTCGTCTCTTTCTTGTTTTTTCTTCCGAAAACGCTTCGCCTCTTAACAGGCAGACAGAACGTTCTTCTGCCTGGAATTCCCGTATCTCTCCCAGTTCCTCCTGTTCTTCCAATACGGCAGGCTCTAATGCCGTATTAAGCAGTAATTTCCATTTCATTCCCCCAGGAAGGGCGAATTTCTGGGGAACTGTCTGGAAATTCCATGCCACATACAGGTTTTCTTTCCTTCCGGCGTAAGCGCCGAAATAAAACATGCCGAGAAATCCCCTGTTCATGCCAAAGTCCATTTTCCACGCTCCGTCACTGTGATAGGAAAGATCCGGACACCCTTTATTGCCATAATCCTGCATCTGAAATGGATGGGAACTGCGCAGCATAGGGTAAGCGCTTCTGAGCGTGGAAAGCTTCTCCACATAAGAAATAAGCTGTCGGCTGGCTGTCGTCCGTTTCCAGTCTTTCCAGCCAGTCTCATTATCCTGACAGTAAGCGTTGTTATTCCCCCTCTGGCTGTTGCCGCACTCATCTCCCATCCATATCATAGGAATCCCCTGTGCCAGAAATACCACTGCCAGAGCATTCTTCACCTGGCGCCGGCGCAATTCATTCACCTGACGCTTTCGGCTGATTCCCTCCTGGCCGCAGTTTGCGCTGCAGTTCCAGTTATTCCCGTCCCTGTTTCCCTCTCTGTTCAGTTCGTTATGCTTATGTTCATAAGAAAATACGTCCCAAAGGGTAAATCCATTGTTTTCTGCAATAAAATTCACATATCCCTGATGTTCCTGCTGCCTGCGCATCTGGCAGGCAAACTCATAAATGCTGCCGCTCTGTCGGTTCAGAACCTTGCGCACTTCATACAGAAATTCTTCATTATAAGAAAACAGCCTGGGGCCGAACCGCTGACTATCCTTTGCAAATTCCTCCTGAAAGCCGTCAAAAAACAGCTTACAGCCGCTGAGCCTGCTGTCCTGGGCCAACAACTCCGCCACCGAGGGACATCCTAACAGCCGAAATCCATCCACGTGATATTCCCTGTTCCAATAACGCAAAACATCAACAATTAAATGTGGATTTATTTTTTTAGGGAAATAAAACTCCAAAATACATTCCATTTGCTTCTCATGCATTTTCTGAATCAGGCGTTTTAGGTTATCTGGATTATTCCCTTTTCCAAGGTAGGAAGCCTTGGGTGCAAAGTAGCTTCCCACTGTATACCCCCAGCAATTAATCACATCCTTCGGCTGAGTCTGTTCTTTGCTTTCGTCCAGCAGCAGTATTTCTTCAAATTCATATACTGGCATAAACAAAAGCGTTGTAATTCCAAGCCCCTTCAAATAATCCAGCTTCCGTTCCACTGCCTCCACCGTTCCCCGCCGGGGGCTGTTTCCCGGCATGCCCATAGAAAACCCGCGGACATGGAGCTTGTAAATTACCATGTCTTCCTTTTTAACTCCCTCATATACCTTATCTTTCCATTTAAATTCTGAAAAATAAAATGAACTTTTAACTTTTCCAGCACAATTTTCTTCTTTCTGCCTCTTCTCTGCCAGAATACCTTTCCCCTGAAGCTGCTCCATTCTCCGCTTCTCTTTTTGCGGAACAAACGGTTCATTCTTTTGTTCTCTCGGTCTGCGGGCCGCATCCCCCCAGACCTCCCGCCCAGTGATTCTGCGGGCATAAATATCAGTTACCTCTTCCCCGTTTATTTCAAAATTGTAGTCATAATTCTTCCAGTCTAATCCCTGAATTCCAACTGTGTACACAGTATCACAATTTCCCTGGGTTTTCATAGGAATCTTCAGAGCCGGACTGTTATCTTTGGGATATAGCAGCAGATAGCAGATAGAATTTCTCGCCGCCTGTCTGGAAAATGAAATGATGTCCTTCTTCTTAGTTACGCCTGCTTTTTCCTGATTTCCGGAACAGATTTGAAAATTCATATATGCCTCCCTTGATGTCTCTTCCTCTTTCTGTAACGTCCTGTCTCTTTCCTGTTCTATTTGAAATCTTCCTCATCGGAACAGGTTTTCGAACAATTTTTATGCTTCTTTTTTCATTATAGCAACTTCTGGGGAATTTGGAAAGATATTTTTCCAGGAGTTTTATTTTTTACAAATATTCTGCGAATTCTTTCATGATTTCTGACACATGCTCCATTTTTTCTGCCCGCCATGCGTTGGAGCCGCAGAATATCAGACCATGCTCTATATTACCTTTGACTGCATTGATTAATGCATCTGTGATACAGTAAGGAATTTCTTTCGGATTGCATTTTTCTAGACATTGATGGCATTTCCAGCTATTTTTTCCACCGAAATGCTCCTCATTTTCTAAAAGAACTGATTGACTGCTTTGTTCCGTTTCCCGAATAAACTGATTACGAATTGCCCTTCCCGGCATACCTACCGGACTTTTTACAATCTGAATATCCTCTTTTCCTGCTTTCAGATATGCTTCCTTATAGGATTCGCTGGCGTCGCATTCCCAGGTAGTCACAAAACGGGTGGCCGCCTGTACCCCGTCTGCCCCTAATTCCAGCATATGCTTCATATCTTTCCCATCATAAATTCCCCCGGCCACAACCACAGGGATATGGTATTGATATTTTTCGCTGTACTGATTTACCAGTTCTATGATGCGTTTGATTTCTGTTTCATAGTCTTCTTCCTGCATATTTTTTAATTCATCCAGAGAAAAGCCAAGATGCCCTCCTGCTTTCGGCCCTTCAATGACTACAAGATCTGGACAGCGCCCATATTTCCGATCCCACAGCCTGCAAATGACTGACGCCGATTTCAGAGAGGATACAATGGGCGCTATCTTTGTCTTAGCATTCCCTGTTAAAGCAGGAAGATTGGTAGGCAGACCTGCCCCGGAGATGATCAGATCTGCTCCGGCTTCTGCAGCAGCACGGACATACTCTCCATACCGCCTGGTTGCCACCATAATATTTACTCCTATTATCCCGCCTTCTGCAATTTCTTTTGCGCGGCTGATCTGGGTTTTGATTGCTTTTAAATTCGTCTCAATGGGAAACTGGTCAAACTCCGGCTCCTGATAGCCGATCTGGGCCGTGGAAATAATTCCTATTCCGCCGCATTTTGCCACATTTCCAGCAAGCCCAGACAAACTGACTCCAACGCCCATACCTCCCTGTATCACAGGAATTTCCGCTTTTAAATCTCTGATTTCCAATGGTCTGCGCATGATATCTTCCTTCCTGTTCCGTTATTGCCTGCTTCTTTGTATATTCCGAAGTCTTTCACTCCGCTGGGGCATTCTACATATTCCGAAATCTTTCATACCTCTGTTCTGTCAGCTTTTGTCCATCCATGGGAAGATATCTGTGGAGAAATCTGCGTATCTCCTCCTGCATGGTTTCTGCAATCCGCTCTACATTCTGGGAATTTGCCGGCTGAGGCTCCGGAATTACCTTTTCAATGATCCCCAGTTCTTTCAAATCTTCTGCTGTCACGCGCATCTGTTCTGCCGCCTCTGGCGCCCTGGACGCGTCTTTCCACATAATGGAAGCAAATCCTTCCGGGGATAAAATAGTATAAGTGGCGTTTTCCATCATCCACACTTCATTTCCGACTGCAAGGGCAAGCGCTCCGCCGCTGCCGCCTTCGCCGATCACAATGCTGAGTACGGGAACTGTCAGGTCTGACATTTCAAAAAGATTCCTTGCAATCGCTTCTCCCTGTCCCCGCGCTTCCGCTTCCATGCCGCAAAACGCTCCCGGCGTATCCACAAAACAAATAATGGGACGGCGGAATTTTTCTGCCTGCTTCATCAGCCGCAACGCCTTCCGATAGCCTTCCGGTGAGGGCATTCCGAAATTTCTGGTAATGTTTTCTTTGGTGGTTTTCCCTTTCTGCTGCCCAATCACAGTCACCGGACAGCCGTCCAGATATCCGATTCCGCCTACAACGGCTCCGTCATCTGCAAAATGCCGATCGCCGTGAAGCTCTGTAAAATCTGTAAATATTTCCTGGATATATTCCAACGCCCCTGGTCTGTCCTGGGCTCTGGCGCGCTGTACTCTTTCCCAGGCGGATGCCCGCTCCGTCCCCTTGGAATTTCCAGCTTCTCTGGCATGCTTCCTGCGGTTTGGAATCAGCGCCTCTTTTGCTTCCACCTGCCTGTGCATCACAATGAATTTTACCAGGGTTTCTTTCAGGTCTTCCCGTTCCACAATATTGTCAATCAACCCATGCTCCAGCAGAAATTCCGCCCGCTGAAAGCCCTCCGGCAATTTCTGGCGAATGGTCTGTTCAATCACCCTGGGGCCTGCAAATCCCACCAATGCCCCTGGTTCTGCCAGAATAATATCTCCCAGCATAGCAAAACTGGCTGTGACGCCTCCGGTGGTAGGATCGGTCAGAACGGAAATATAGAGAAGCCCTGCCTCAGAATGACGCTTCAATGCGGCGGAAGTTTTTGCCATCTGCATCAGGGAAACCATTCCCTCCTGCATTCTCGCACCGCCGGAACAGGTAAAAATAATGACTGGAAGCTGTTCTTTGGTGGCCTGTTCCACAGCCCTGGTAATTTTTTCTCCTACTACATAACCCATGCTTCCCATCAAAAACCTTCCGTCACAGACGCAGACTACCGCTGGCTCTCCGTGAATGGCGCACCGGCCGCAGGTAACTGCCTCGTCAATCCGTAAGCGCTCCTTTAAGGACGCCGTTTTCTCCTGATAATCCGGATAATTCAGGGGATCCCTGTTTTCAATCCCTTCGTCCCATTTTTCATAAGTGCCTTTATCCGCTACCATCCGCAGACGTTTCTTTGTGCTGACACGGAAATATTTTCCGCATTTATAACAAATATAATGATTCTGCCTGACATCTTCCTTGTAGAGAAGCTCCCCGCAGCCTTCGCATTTGATCCATAGTCCTTCCGGTACGGTGGGTTCTTTTCCTGATGTAAACACAGAACCTGTTTTCTTAAACTTCAGCATCTATTTCCCTACTTTCCTCTGATTCATAATATTCCGGAATAAAATTCGTATTGACATTTCCTGACAAAAATACCGGATGATTCAGCATATCATACTGGAAATCCAGATTGGTGGTAATTCCATCCACTACCACTTCCCCCAGTGCGCTGCGCATTTTCCGAATGGCGTCCTCTCTGTCCTCTCCATGTACAATCACCTTCGCCACCATGGAGTCATAAAAAGGCGGAATGGCATATCCATTATACAAAGCAGACTCAATCCGCACGCCGTTGCCTCCAGGAAAATGCAAATCCTTCACGGTTCCCGGACAGGGCATGAAATTTCTTTCAGGATCTTCTGCATTAATTCTGCATTCAATGGCATGACCCTTCAATACAATCTCTTCCTGGCGCATATGCAGCGGCTCTCCTGCCGCAATCCGAATCTGTTCCTTTACCAGGTCAATCCCTGTTACCATCTCAGTGACCGGATGCTCCACCTGAATTCTGGTATTCATTTCCATAAAATAAAAATTTTTGTGCTTATCCAGCAAAAACTCTATCGTTCCTGCATTTTCGTAGCAGGCTGCTTTCGCTGCCAGAGCCGCTGTTTCACCCATTTTCTGCCGCAGCTCTTCTGTCATTACTGCACAGGGAGATTCTTCTAACATTTTCTGATGACGTCTCTGAATGGAGCAGTCACGCTCTCCTAGCCAGAGTACCTTTCCAAATTTATCTGCAAGAATCTGAATCTCAATGTGCCTGGGCTCTTCGATATATTTTTCAATATACATGGTATTGTCCCCGAAGGCATTGATAGATTCCTGCTGTGCCAGCCGAAAATGGTTTTCAAATTCTGAAATGTCTGCAGCAACGCGCATTCCCTTTCCGCCGCCTCCGGAGGAGGCTTTTATCATTACCGGAAATCCAATTTCTTTTGCGATTTCCAATCCCTGTTCCCACTCATAGATCGGCTCTTTCGTTCCTGGAATCACCGGAATCCCCGCTTCCATCATAGTGAGCCTTGCCTGTGATTTATTTCCCATCTTACCGATAATCTCACCGGAAGGCCCGATAAATGCAATGCCGCAGCTTTCACACATATTTGCAAAATGCTCATTTTCCGATAAAAATCCAAATCCCGGATGGATTGCCTGGGCTTTGGTGGCAATGGCTGCACTTAAGACTCTCTCCATATTCAAATAGCTGTCTGCTACCGGAGCCTTCCCAATACAGACTGCTTCGTCTGCCAGCTGTGTGTGCAGTGATTCCCGATCTGCCTCTGAATATACTGCCACCGACAGGATTCCCATTTCCCTGCATGCCCGAATAATCCGAACTGCAATCTCTCCCCGGTTGGCAATCAATATTTTCTGAAACATATAAAATGCTCCTTTAACTTTTATTAATTATGTAAGCCTTTTTCTTCTGCTCCACGCTCTCTTTTCGCTAATGAAAATTCTGGCTAAACACAGCACTAATTCACGGCAAAGGTAAGCTCTGCAGTTACGGCAACTTTTCCATTTACCATAGCTTTTGCGCTTCCCACGCCTACCGGCCCTTTTTGTTTTACAATTTCCAGTTCCAACGTCAGCACATCCCCCGGAACCACCTTCTGCTTGAACCTGGCATTGTTGATCGCTCCAAAATAAGCAGTCTTTCCTTTGAAATCCGGCTGGCTTAATATGGCAACCGCCCCGGTCTGGGCCAGCGCTTCTACAATCAGCACGCCCGGCATCACTGGTTCTCCCGGAAAATGGCCTGCAAAAAACGGTTCATTATAGGTTACGCATTTTTTCCCTACCGCCCGCTTTCCCGGCTCCAGCTCTTCTATAGTGTCGATCAGCAAAAAAGGCTGACGATGGGGAATGATTTCCATAATCTCTCTGGTTCCCATCAGTGACATAACAGTCCCTCCTGACAATATAATACAATTCTAATTTAATTATTTACTAATTACCGTCTATCCAGCGCTTATTTATCCAATTATAAACAGCGGTTGGCCGTACTCAATGACATCTTCATTGGATACCAGAATCTGCTTCACAATACCGTCGTAATCACTTTCAATTTCATTCATCAGCTTCATAGCTTCCACAATTCCAAGCACCTGGCCCTTAGATACAGGATCGCCCACCTTTACAAAAGGCTCCGATTCCGGATCCGGCGCACTGTAAAAGGTTCCCACCAACGGAGATTTCACAACATTTCCCTCTGCCTGCCCGCTTTCATTGCCGCCTGAAATTCCTGACGCACCTGCTGTTTCTGCTGCTGTAAGAACCGGAAGTCCGCTTCCCGTGGTCTCTGCCACATTATTTATCGTGACCAGCTTCTGCTTCTTATCCTTTTTCATGGAAATGGACACTCCGTTTTCTTCATAGGAAAAGCGGGTCAGCTCTGATTCGGAAACTGCCTGAATTAATTTCACAAGATTATCAAATTCCATATCATTACTCCTGTTCTTCAAACTTTTTCAAAAGAAGGCTGGCATTATGTCCTCCAAAGCCCAGAGAATTTGTTAAAGCATAATTAAATTTCTTCTCTATTCCATTGCCTTTCATATAATTCAGATCTAATTCTTCCTCTGATTCCTGCAAGCCCACAGTTGCATGGATATAGTCATGCTGCATCTGCAGAATACATGCAATTACCTCCACTGCTCCGGCTGCTCCCAACAAATGGCCAATCATGGATTTGGTAGAATTGATCTTCATGTGATATGCATGTTCTTTGAAGGCCAGCTTAATGGCTCTTGTCTCAAACAGATCATTGTGGTGAGTACTGGTCCCATGGGCATTAATATATTCTATCTCTTCTGGTGATACCCCTGCATCCCTTATGGCGTTTTTCATTGCCATAGCAGCTCCCATGCCGTCCTCTGCCGGAGAAGTAATGTGATAAGCATCGCTGGTAGCTCCGTATCCTGCAATTTCCGCCAGAATATGAGCGCCACGCTTTTGGGCATGCTCTAATTCTTCCAATACTACCACACCTGCTCCTTCTCCCATTACAAATCCGCTGCGGTCTTTATCAAAGGGTATAGAACATCTGCTGCAATCATTACTGGAAGATAATGCGGTTAACGCGGTAAATCCGCCGATTCCAATAGGGGTAATGGAACTTTCTGTTCCTCCTGCCACCATTACGTCTGCATCCCCTGTCTGAATAGTGCGGAAGGCTTCTCCGATGGAGTGAGTGCCGGTGGCGCAGGCAGTTACCACGTTCAGACTTTTTCCCTTTAACCCAAACTGGATGGAAACATTTCCTGCCGCCATATTGGTTATCATCAACGGCACCAGCAGAGGATTAATCCTGCCCGGTCCCCGTTCCAGCATTTTCTTGTGCTCCCGCTCTAATGCCTGTAAGCTTCCAACGCCGGAACCAATGGCACAGCCCACCCGATAAGGATCCTCCTGTTCCATCTGAATACCAGACTGCTCCAGAGCTTCTTTTGCGGCTGCAACTGCATACTGGCAGAACAATTCCATACGTTTGGCGGATTTCACATCCATATAATTTTTTCCTTCAAATCCTTTGACGCTTGCCGCTACCTTCACTTTGAAATCCGATGTATCAAACTGGGTAATTTCACTGAATCCTGTTTTCCCTTCTTTCAGCCCTTCCCAAAATTCTTCTATATTTAATCCAATGGGCGTAATGGCGCCCATGCCGGTAACTACAACTCTCTTCATTCTGTCTCCTTCCTTACATGCCCATGCCGCCGTCTACCTGCAATACCTGGCCTGTAATATAAGATGCTTCCTCAGAAACTAAAAAGCACACTGCATTTGCCACTTCTTCCGCCTTGCCGAAACGTCCGAAAGGAATCTGGGCTTTGCCGGCCTCCACAGCCGACTCCGGCAGTTTCTCCGTCATTTCTGTCTCAATAAATCCGGGAGCCACTGCATTGACGCGTATTTCTCTGGAAGCAAGCTCTCTGGCCAAAGATTTTGTAAACCCAATCACGCCTGCTTTGGAAGCCGCATAATTGGTCTGGCCTGGATTACCCAGAATACCGGAAATGGAAGAAATATTTACAATACATCCCGATTTCTGCTTTAACATCTGTCTTGCCGCATGTTTGGAGGTGTGAAACACCCCCTTTAAATTGGTGTCGAGCACTGCGTCAAATTCTTCTTCCTTCATCTTAAGAATCAGGTTATCTCTGGTAATTCCTGCATTATTTACCAAAATGTCCAGCCGCTTCTGCTCTGACACAATCTTCTTCATCATGGCTTCCACCGCTTCCGGATCTGACACACTGCATCCAAAACTTACAGCCTTGCCGCCTTTTTTAATAATTTCAGATACTACCTGCTCTGCCGATTCCCTGGAACCATTATAATTTACAATCACCATGGCTCCCTCTTCCCCCAGCTTCAACGCTATGGCTCTGCCGATTCCCCGGGAAGCTCCGGTAACAAGAGCTGTTTTTCCTTCTAATCTCATTATGAATTCCCAGCCTTCCTATTTTACATCTACTTTCAGGATTTCCAGAAGTTTTTCCATATCTTCCACAGTTTCTACATGGTAACTGTCAAGCTGCGGCGCAATTTTTTTCAGAAAACCGGACAGCGTTTTTTTAGGTCCGATTTCAATAAATGTGTCCACTCCTTCTGCCGCCATCAGCTCCACACTCTGCTGCCAGCGCACGGAAGAGGAAATCTGCTGCTCTAACAACCCTTTCACATCTTCTTTGTCCAGCACATATTCTGCTGTTACATTAGAAATATAAGGCGTGGTAAGTTCTCCGATTGACACATGTTCCAGTTCATCTGCCAGTTTCTTCCCGGCTTCTTCAAGCATTCTGGAATGGAATGGACCGCTGACGTTCAAAGGCATACACCGTTTTGCACCGGCTTCTTTCATCTTTTCCGCCGCTTTATTTACCGCCTTTTCCTCTCCGCTGATAACAATCTGCCCTGGACAGTTATAATTCGCCACTGAAACTATCCCTTCCGTCTCTTCACAGATTGTTTCCACTGTATTTGCGTCAAGGCCCATTACCGCCGTCATCGCTCCGCCGGTAGGAACCGCTTCCTGCATAAACTTGCCGCGTTTCACCACAAGCTCTAATGCATCCCGCATGCTTAAACCGCCGGAGGCTGTCAATGCGGCATATTCTCCTAAACTTAAACCTGCATTTACGGAAGAAGTCACTCCTTTTTCTTCCAGCACTCTTAAAATAGCAAGTTCTACCGTCAGCATTGCAATCTGTGTGTATTTTGTAATATGAAGATTGTCATTTTCCCGGAAAATCAACTCCTCCATTGCCATTCCGGATACTTTTCCCGCAATGGCAAACACTTCTTTTGCCCTGTCAAAATTCTCATAAAAATCTCTTCCCATTCCTGTGTACTGTGCACCCTGGCCTGGAAAGATAAATGCAATTTTTCTCATTTTACACTCCTTGCATCAAAGCTTTCGCTTCCTTCACTATCTCTTCTACAATTTCCTGACAAGTCTGCTCTTTATGAATCATTCCTGCAATCTGGCCTGCCATAACGGTTCCGTGCTTCACATCCCCCTCCATCACTGCATTCCGCAGGGAGCCTACGGTTAATAGCTCCAGTTCTTCAAAGGGAACGCCTTCCTGCTCTTTTTGTATGTATTCTTTTGTCATCTGATTGCGGAGCTGGCGGATGGGATGGCCGTGGCTTCTCCCCGTTACCGCAGAATCAATATCTTTCGCCTTGATAATCCGTTCCTTATAATTGGGATGGCAGATGGATTCTTTCGCCACCACAAATCTGGTCCCAAGCTGCACTGCCTCTGCGCCAAGCATAAAAGCGGCTGCCATTCCTCTCCCGTCGCCAATTCCGCCGGCGGCAATCACCGGCACCTTCACTGCATCCACAACCTGAGGCACCAATGTCATAGTGGTGGCTGCGCCGATATGCCCTCCGGATTCTGTGCCTTCTGCAATGACTGCATCTGCACCGCCACGTTCCATCATTCTTGCCAGAGCCACACTTGCCACTACCGGAATTACTTTTGCTCCGGCTGCTTTCCACATTTCCATATATTTTCCAGGATTTCCGGCGCCGGTGGTAATAACAGGCACCTTCTCTTCCACAAGCACCTGGGCCACTTCATCGGCATAAGGGCTTAAAAGCATCACATTTACGCCAATAGGCTTATCCGTCAGCTCCCGCGCCTTACGGATTTCATTCCTTACCCAGTCTGCCGGGGCATTGGCCGCTCCGATAATTCCCAATCCACCGGCGGCAGACACTGCCGCTGCCAGATGATGTTCTGCCACCCAGGCCATTCCTCCCTGAATAACAGGAACCTCTATCTGTAACAGATCTGTAATTCTTGTTTTAAACTGCTGCATCTCTTATTCCACACCTTTTTCCTTCAAATACTCTACTACATCCCCAACTGTTGCCAGCTTCTCTAAGTCCTCTGAGGGGATTTCCACGGAATATTCATCCTCTAAAGCCATAACCAGTTCAAATAAATCTAAAGAATCTGCTCCCAGGTCATCTTTAAAAGAAGTTTCCAATGTAATTCCATCTGCTTCTGTGCTCAACTGCTCTGCAATAATTTCTTTCATTCTTTCAAACATTTCTATAATCTCCTTTTAATCTTCAAATATTTTGACACTCAAAGTATATCACAAAAAAATCCTTTGTCAATCAAAAAATACGATTTTTTTCCATATGATAGTAGAAATTTTTCCTTGCATATGATATGCTATTCATAATAAGATTTATGAATTATATGACAGAGCTCTTCAAACGGGAATCTGCTGCTGTCACAACAAAGGGGGAAACCATAATGATCAAAACAGCTACAAAAGATTTGTCCGCAGGAATGGTGACTGCCGAACCCGTGTACAGTAAGACAGGGCAGCTTCTCTTCCCTGCAAATACCATACTGACTTCTCAGCAAATTACTTATCTTGAATTCTATGGCGTTGAGTTTATTTCCATTATTCCGGAAAAGGATATCAATGACACTTCTTTGGATACTGCATCGCCTGCCTCGGAAGCAAATCGTGAAACTTATGCCCAGAAAGTAAAGAAAAGCCGTAAATTCCACGAATTTAAAGTAGACTTTAACAAGAAAACAAATATGCTGAAGGATTGTTATAAGCAGTTAATCGATAAGAAAGAACCGTTAGATCCCGATGCGCTTCTGGATCAGGTCAGCAGCCTGTATTCCAACCACCTTACATCCCTTTCTGTATTTGATATGCTGCATAACATGCGCCAGATTGACGACACTACCTATGCTCACAGCATCAATGTAGCCATCATCTCCCGTATGATGGGAGAATGGCTGGACATATCCGGAGAAGAACTAGAGACTCTGACTCTGGCAGGACTGCTTCATGACATTGGAAAGTGCATGATTGATCCAAAAGTGCTCAATAAATCGGGGCCTTTGACAGAAGAAGAGTCTAAACATGTCCAAGAACATCCGACTCTGGGACTTCAGATTCTTACCGATAGTCAAAGCGCTGTTGATGAACGGATACGTTCTGCCGTTTTGATGCACCATGAACGCTGTGACGGTTCCGGCTATCCTTCTGGGCTGAAAGGAAATGAAATCTCAGATTTTGCCAAAATCATTGCGATTGCTGACGTATATGACGCTATGACCAGCAACCGCTGCCACCGGAAGGGTCTTTGCCCCTTTGACGTGATTGCCACCTTTGAACGAAAAGGATTTGAGCGGTACGAAACGAAATATCTGCTGCCATTCCTCTACCATATTATTGATACTTACATCGGCAATTCAGTTCTGTTAAACGACGGTTCTTCTGGAAAGGTTATAATGATTAACCGGCAATTTCTTTCCCGTCCCGTGGTCAGCACTGCCGCCGTTACCTATCTGGATTTGTCCAAGCATCCGGAACTCTATATTCAGGCTATTATATAGGAAAGGAGCCGCCCCATGAGCAATAAGCCAAATACCCACTCAGAACATGACGTATTAGAAGAGGATGATTCTGACATCCGCGTTACGCTATCTATGGATGATAATTCCGAAGTGGAATGCCGGATTCTGACTATTTTTGAAATGGAGGATCAGGATTACATTGCACTGCTTCCTTTGGACGAAGAGGGCGATGACAATGAAGAGGGCGAGGTCTTTATCTACCGCTATTTCGAAGATGATGACGGCAACCCCTCATTGGAAAATATTGAAGAAGAAAAGGAATTTCAGGCAGTTTCAGCGTGCTTTGATGATTTGCTGGAAGAAGCAGAATGGGATGCCCTGCTGGAAGATGATTAGCACTGCAGCACCCACAAGAATGATTTTTCCCAGGCGCAGGCAGCGGTTATTCCGCTGCCTGCGCCTGCATTTCTTCCACAAACCTGGAAACATCCACTTCTCTTCCATTGTACTTCTTTACACTGTGGATATACAAATTTTCTTTTGCCCTGGTAACGCCTACATAAAACATTCTGCGTTCCTCCTGTAAATCTGCATCCAGAACAGCTTTTTTGTAGGGCATCAGTTCTTCATTTACGTCGATGATATGCACTCTTTTATATTCCAGCCCTTTTGCACTATGGAGGGTGGCAAGGGAAACGCATTCAGAAAGCATCTCCTGCTGTTTTTTCTGCCGTTGTAATTCTTTTGTATATTCTTCCATATGGGCAAACCATTCTTCATAGGTACAGAATTCTTTGGCTCCGTCCTGCAGTTCTTCCAGCACCTCCAGCAGATTGTCTTCACTAATCCTCCGATATTGGGCGTAAGTTTTCAAAAATTCCTCATAACCAATTCCCATACGGATATAATTGATGGCTGCAAAAGGACCTGTTCTGCTTAACACCCGCAAATCACCTTCTAACTGCTCAATCCGCTCCGCTACCCAATGCTGTTTTTTATCATAAAAGTATTCTGCCCAGACATCAAGGGCAATGGTATCTTCTTCCAGGCTCTCTCTGGTAATATAGCGGTTGGGCCGGTTCATAATCTGCAGAAAATCTTTCCTTGCCCGGCTTCCCTGAGCCAGCCGTATGTAAGTTAAAATATCCCGGGTAATCCAGTGCTCATAGAGATTAGGAATATTATCTCTGGTGCGAAAAGGAATATTATACGCCATGAGCTGGGACATAAACAGCCGGGGCTGAGTGTTGGTTCGAAACAGCACTGCGCAGTCATTATAGCTGTCCCCTTCCCTGCAATCCTTTAAAATCTGTTCAATAATTGCTTTTCCTTCTTCCTTCTGGTTCTCCCAGAGGAAATACTTTACGCCCTGCCTGTTATCCTGACCAGCCTGGCATATCCCCGGCTGTATCTTTTTATCAAACCGTTCTGCATTGTGAGAAATCAGCCGCAGGGAGGATTCCACTACAGCAGGACAGGAGCGGTAATTAATATCCAATAATACCCTCCCTGCCTTGGGATATGCTTCTTCAAATCCCAGCATCAATTCTGGTTTTGCTCCCCGGAACCGGTAAATGGACTGATCATCATCTCCCACCACAAAGAGATTGTTTTCCGGCAGCGCCAGCATTTTTACAATATCAAACTGCAGGCGGTTGATATCCTGAAATTCATCAATCAGGATATACTGATATTTTCTCTGCCATGCGGACAGAATATCCTTTCTTTGGTCGAACAGTTCATAACAGTATACCAGCATATCGTCAAAATCAATCAGGCGGCTCTGTTTCATCCTGCTGTCATAATTCCGATAAATCTGTTCAAAAATCTCTTTGCCGCAATTTTTGGAATAATAATGTTCCAGAGAAATTCCTGTGTTTTTCATCAAAGAAATTTCACCCAGCAAATCTCCGGCAAATTCATTTTCATCCTGGTATTCCAGATGCATCTTTTGAATAATTTCTTTCATAAACTGGAATCTCTGCTCTTCCCGGATAATATTTCCTCCGTGGAACCCATAGGCATGTTTCAGAATATGAAAAAAGACGGCATGAAAGGTACCGAAGGTCACTGGATAATTCTTTCCGCCCATCAGACGAAAAAAACGCTCCTTCATCTCTGATGCAGCCGCTTTGGTAAATGTAATCACAAGAATATGGGATGGATCTATCCCCTGACTGGCAATCAACTGTTTCGTTCGCTCTGTGATAACGGAGGTCTTGCCAGACCCCGGGCCTGCCAGTACCAGCATAGGCCCGTTGATATGTCTGACCGCTTCCGCCTGAGATCTGTTTAAACTCATAAATTATAATTCCTTCTCCAGTTTTACAATGGCTGCCTTAAGCCTTGCCACAGATTCTTCCCTTCCAAGAACTTCCATCAGCTCTGTAGCTCCCCCAGGCGTCATCTGCTTGCCGGATACCGCAGTGCGCACCGGCCACATGGCATAGCCGTTCTTGCATCCTTTGTCCTTTACATAATTGCAGAGCGTCTCATATAATGCATCATTGGAATAGTCCTCCTGCGCTTCAAAAATGGGCAGAAGTTCCCGCAGTACCTCAAGGGAAGATTCTGGCGTGGTCTTCATTTTCTTATGGGCATACATAGACACATCATATTCCGGCACGGCTTCAAAGAAATCCACATGCTCTGCAATATCCGGAAAAATTTCAATTCTGGTCTTTACCATAGCTGCAATCTTTTTCAGGTCATACTCCTTCTTCACAGCCTCTTTCAAATAGGGTTCTGCCAACTCATAGAACCGGTCGAAATCCATGGCTTTTAAATATTCCCCATTCATCCATTTTAATTTTACCATGTCAAAGACGGCAGGAGATTTACTGATTCTGTGATAATCAAATTCCTGAATCAATTCTTCTAAAGAGAAAATTTCCCGGTTCTCCTCCGGACTCCACCCCAAAAGCGCAATAAAGTTCACAACTGCTTCGGTCACAAACCCCTGCTCCAGCAAATCTTCAAAGGATGCATGTCCGCTCCGCTTGGAAAGTTTCTTATGGTTTTCATCGGTGATCAGGGGCAGATGGATATATACCGGCGATTCCCAGCCAAAGGCATCATAAAGACGCTGATATTTAGGGGAAGAAGAAAGATATTCATTTCCTCTCACTACATGGGTAATGTTCATCGTATGGTCGTCCACCACATTTGCGAAATTGTAAGTAGGATATCCGTCGGATTTAATCAGGATCATATCATCCAGCTCTGCATTTTCCACCGTAATGTCTCCGTACAATTCATCATGGAACGTGGTGGTTCCTTCTTTTGGAATATTCTGCCGGATCACAAAGGGCTTTCCGGCAGCCAGATTTGCTTTCACCTCTTCCTCTGACAAAGACAGACAGTGTTTGTCATACATCATAATTTCCTTGCCTTCTACAATCTCTGTCTTTAAAGATTCCAGACGTTCTCTGTCACAGAAACAGTAATATGCCTCTCCTTTTTCTACTAATTCCAGGGCATATTTCATGTAGATTCCTGTCTGCATCCGCTCACTCTGCACATAAGGGCCGAATCCTCCGTCCTTGTCAGGGCCTTCGTCATGCTTTAACCCGGCCTTATCCAACGTACGGTAAATAATGTCTGTGGCTCCTTCCACAAAACGCTCCTGATCGGTATCTTCAATCCGAAGCATAAAATCTCCGCCTTCATGTTTTGCAATTAAAAATTCATACAATGCGGAGCGCAGGTTGCCCACATGCATTTTCCCTGTGGGGCTTGGCGCGTATCTTGTTCTGATTTTACTCATCTATCTTCTCCTTTACCGGGAATCTCCCATTGCATTTTTATATTTCAACGTTAAAAAAGTCCAACATATATGTTATCTCCGACAAGCTGATGGCTGCATCGTGAATGGCGCCTAAATCTTTTTTCTGAAAGCCATCCTCTAATTTCCGTCTGGAAACTTCAAACATTTCCTTCAAGTCTTCTTCTTTGATATCCATATCCATGATCGAGTTCTCCTTTCTTCTGCCTGCTGTACAGGACTTTTCGCTACATTTTCCTATTATACAACTATTTTCCCATAATAAAAAGAGTTTCCTGCAAGAAAAATGAAAAAGATTGCCGCATAAGTTAGCGTAACAAGGGTTTCCCATCAAATAAGAAAAGCCCTGGCTCTTCCTCTTGAGACAGAACCAGGACTTCCTATATGCAAATAGAATATTTATTTAATTGTTATATACTTTCTGTCCTCCACGGCCGGAATCTCTTTCTTGGGAACGATAAGTTTCAGAATGCCGTTTTCAAAGCTGGCGTGAATATCCTCCTGCCTTACTTCTTTCCCTACAAAAAAGCTTCTCTGACAGCTTCCCATGTAACGTTCCCGGCGTACAAACTTTCCTTTTTCATCTTTCTCTTCCTTATTGATATTGCGTTCTGCAGAAATCGTCAAATATCCGTCCTTCAAATCTGCTTTTAAATCTTTCTTCTCGTATCCCGGCAATTCCACTTCCAACTGATATTTGTCTCCCAAATCCTGAATATCGGTAGACATATAGGAAGCGCTGTTCATGCTGCCGAAGGGTGAGCGAAAAGCGTCCCGGAACATATTGTCAAAAGAATCATTAAAAAAATCATTGCTGAGACTGGTATTGAAAATACTTGGTACTAACATAGGTCCTTCCTCCTTACAAATGCTTCTATGATTATTATTTGTTATTTTGATAGCTTTATGCCAAAACAAAAGGAGTATTTCAAGTTTGCTTTTGTTTTGTTCTAACCGTACTATAACGCCTATTATTAGCAATGTCAAGAGGTGAGTGCTAAAATTGTGTGAAAATTTTATGAAGTAACGATTTTATGCGGTTTCCGGCTGTTCATGCTTATATATTTTATCTGATTTACATACCATTTACACATTTTTTTTGCTTTTTACACATAGAGAACCGCCATCCAATCATTGACGGCGGTTCTCTAGCTATTAAAAATTGATTACATTATCAATTCTCTGCACTTCCTTTTCGGTTCTCTCAAAGCTACTGTGATTATATACATTCATCGTGATACTTGCGTCAGAATGCCCCATGACGTTCTGCAATGCCTTTATATCCATTCCTGCGGATGCAAGCAAGGTACACCCGGTATGCCTTAAAATATGCGCTGACAGGTGCGGTATAGTTTCCTCTGGATGTGCTTTATTATACGCCTTTTCCATATTCAGAAGAAAACTATTGATCGCATTTATCGCAAATGGCTGTCCGTTGCCACTGACAAATACAAAATTGCTATATCCATCCACTTCTGCATCACTCCGTCTACCTAATTTCAGATTCTGCTTTCTTAGCTCCACAAATGCCCTGTGAACCGCTTCCGTCATGGGTATGGTTCTTTTCCCAGCATCCGTTTTAGGCTCACTGACATGGAACTTGCAACCGTCACCAAAATTTTGTAGATCAGTTGGTGATTCACGCTAATTGTACGGTTTTTCATGTCTATATCGCCCCATGTAAGACCGGTAAGTTCTCCACACCGCAGACAAGTACCGATGGCGATTGTAAGGAATGGAATATGGATAGAATATGTACCGTTGTTGATACAAAAATCCATCAACCTTTTTATTTCATCTTCCGACAACGGTATCTTCTCCCCGGCATCCTGCTTGATATTCTCCATTGCTCCCTTTGCCGGATTCTTCCTTATAAAATCAGAATCAACCGCCAATTCAAAGGATGAAAAAATCAAATTGTGAATCAGTTTAATTGTGTTCCGTTTCAATCCTGCCTTAACGCAATCGGCATAAAAAGCCTTGACATGTACTTGCTTTATATCGGAAATCTTTTTCTTTCCAATAGCAGATGCTTCCACAGTGTTGTGCCACATTCTGTTATAATTCTCTCTTGTGGTCGCTCTCAAATCATTTTTCAATTCCATATGCATCTTAAAAAGCTGATTCAGAGTAATCTTACCGCTTGTTGTGTCGATTCCATCTAAAATATCCTTTTGTAATTCCTGTTCTTTTTCTCGCAATTCCGGCAATGTTTTAGCATATACATAATGTCTTTTTTTAACTGCATCCAACCATGTATAATGATATGTTCCATCCGCTCTTTGATGCTCACCTTTTTGTAAAACTCGCCCTTTACTATCTTTTCTCTTTTCTGCCATATAACACAACCTCCATTCTTTCAGATAATGTGAATGAGGGAAAACAACAACTTTGTATTGCTCCCCCTGTCGCTTACCCCCTTACCCTCACTTTCAAGCTGGACAGTTCCACATCAGGATAGCCGACAATATAATATTCTCCGTTCCGGCTCTCAACCTGGCTACAAGTCCATATCCTGGCATTTTCCCATTTATCCATATCATAGTTATAGGTTTCCTCGGTACGCAAAAACTCTATGCCGCTTCCGCTTGTGTAGTAGTGTCCTTTGGCTGTTTCATATCTGCCATCACTGTTCATGTGAAGTGTGCTAACCTCTTTAACTGGCTTGTCATAATAGGCAAGATTGCCCTGTACCTCGTCCAGTTTGTAAAGGATATTGCGGTATTCCTCCAACTTCTGCCGCTCGCCTGCTGTCTTAATCTGCTTGTAATCGTCCAACCCGGATAAATCGCCATAATCACGATAACCGGAAATATAAAGTATTGTGTCAATCTGCTTGCGGAGTTTTTTCATTTCTTCGCATAATGCTTTAAGGTCTGCCATTTATTCTACCTCACTTTCCCTTGTAATGCTTTTCAGCGTGTCCAGTGTTTCGTAGGTATTCAGCAGGATTTCATCAAGTTTTTTCATTATGTCGCTTCTGCTGGTGGGTGGTTCGTGGTGGTCTTTGCTCATTCCTCGCCGCCTTTCTCTTTGTAAATATAAAGATATTCTGCAAGCTGATATAAACGCTTCAATGCCTTTTCTGATAGCTTATCAAGCATTTCAATCAGCTTTGTTTTGTAGTGTTCCGCCATGCTCTGCCCTCACTTCTTCCTCCAACTGAATTTCATAGTATGTTTTCGCAACAGTATAAATCTTTATGAGGTCTTGCGTGTCCTCAATCTTCTGCATGATTTCCATAACTTGTTTTATCAGATGTTCTTTCATGCCGCACCGCCTCTCTTTACCGACAACATACCCACGATAAAGCTGTATATGCTTTCGATAATATCAAGGCTTTCCAGTTCGGACACAATGCGGATAACCTCGGCTTTGCGTTCCTGTGTTTCCTCATGCTCTTTCTCGTGTTCCTCTTTGCGGTACTTTGCAAGAATATAGTGGTAAATCTTAAATAAATAGTCCTCATTACCCATAGCAAGCGCCATTTTAAGGATTAAATGCTTATACATCATTCCGCAATGCCCCTCCGTTCCATGTCCTTGATACGCTTTACCGCCTGTTCTTCCTGGTATGCGTATTTTGTTGCCCCATAGATGAATCGTAAAGAGCGAATGTCGGTTACATCTTCAAGCATGGAAACAATTTCTTTCTTGTAGTCCTCTGCGCCCATTACTCGCCGCCCTCCTTTGTGATATTGATAGTAAACTGCTTAATCTGGTCTAAAATCCAAGCATTATCAATACTTGAAAGAAGTTCGGTAATTTCCTTGCGTTCCTTGTCCTGCTCGTTGTTGTTATATGCTTCGTTCAATGTCTGAATAGCAAAATATACTCCGTCAAGCGTGATATGAATAAAATCGCCAATCATATTCTGATTAGCCGCAAAATGCAAGGCTTTTTCCTGTGTGTTGGCTTCCTCCTTTTCCACTGTGTTAATTAAAACGCCTAAAACCGTCTGCATTAACTCCAATTTGGAAGTAGCGGTAAAAATCTGGTCTAAAATATCATTTTTGCTCACTGTGCCGCCCTTCCTTTCCTGCTTCATATCCCATACAAAAGGCGGCTTGTATCGCTGTCCATAAAGCCATACCGCCCGGCTCTGCATATACTGCCATATCTACAAGGCTTGAAAAATCCTCACTTTTCAGCAATTCCAGAATATCCGCTTTATTGAGAATATCTTTTCGGAGATAGTCATACAATGCTTGAACCTCTGCAACGTCAACATGGTTTCTCCATGCTTTCAGCCTTTTCTTTATTCTTTTGACAATGTGCATAATTTTCTATTCCTTTCTTGCGCCGGATATGATATAATTTCCCGGTGTCCGGCTTTTTGGTGAGTGTCCGGGTCACTTTTGCCCTTGTCAGAGATTGCGGCTCTGTGAGAGCATTTATTATTTCTCTGGTCTGCATACACTTCCTTTCTATGGCTCGCCTTATATGGCGAATGGCATTGTTTACGGTTTGTGCGGCTGTCAGATAGCCAGATAAGAGAATAGATGTTATCCCATAAGAAAATAGGATGAAAAGCAATTTTTAAATTTCTAATCTTCAATAATTACAATGTCTTTTGCAGATAAATCCAATGCCTTACAGATAGCAGGAACAACTTTTACTTTTCCTATCCTGTTGCCATTTAACGCATTAGATACCGCCTGTTGGCTTACGCCGCCTTGCTTGGCTATTTCTGTAGCCGTCAAACCTTTTCCGGCCATTGCAAGGTAAATTTTCTTTGTGTCTAACCTCATTTTCATAGCATTACCTCCATTTGACACAACACTTTTATTGTATTTATATAGGTTTTATCACAACTTTCATGTTGTGTCAATACAAAATAAATCATTTTTGTTGTGCTATTTGGTTTTATATGTTAAACTCACAACTAGGAGGTGATTAAAACGGATATTGGAGAAAAAATAAGATATTTACGTATTCAAAAAAATATGACACAAAAGGAATTAGGAGAGAAACTCGGCGGCATACCTCAACAACAAATAGGACGTTGGGAAAACGGAAAATCCAACCCAAAACTAAACACACTACAAAAAATAGCCGCTGCATTGAGTGTAAATGTAAATGATTTGCTAGAAAGTCCTCTTGATGATTCACCACTTTATAAGGCCTTTAAAAATGCTAATCCCTCCGATTACCCTATAGGAAAAGACCTTATAAATGCACAATTAGCAAAACAAGTGGATGATTGGGAACAAATAGATATTGAATTAGTAAAGACATTTAAAAAATTAAATGAAAATGGAAAAGCAGTAGCTATTGAACGAGTGGAAGAACTCGCTGAAATACCACGCTACATCCAAAAAGAAGAACACTAACCAAATAAAGAAGATTCATGAAACAAAAAACTTCTTGCTTACTGCCCCCGGATATGCTATATTAGACATAAGAAAAGGGAAAGCCATAGAAGCGGCTCTACCCCAACACATGATTTTTACTTACCTTTACAATTTGCTTTTTACAGGCAAGCCGTCACTATTGCAGTAGTGGCGGCTATTTCTTTTTTCCCTTGAAGATTGTATAGCATAAACCAACAAGGGCAACAATGAATATTCCAGTCTGAATCAGATCGGAGTATGTAACCATTGAATCACCCTCCTTTCTTTCGTCTGGAGGGCTACTTGAACCCTCCGAAAAAACAAGAGGGGTAAAGCCGCCTTTGGCTCTATGGTTTTCCCATATCGACAATATAACACAATTCTCTCTATCGGGCAATATCCTTTTGACTTCTTTATGTCGAGTTTTTCTCCTATTTCTGTGATATAATCAGACTATCAAGAAAGAAAGGAGGGTATATATGTTCGATTTACCAAGACCTAACATAACTGAAAGCATTGTATCGGATATAGAACTTTTGCCAATGGCTTACTCTTATTCTGATACGCAATTCGAGATTTTATCAAAGCATATAAAGGCATTTGAAAAAACTCTCGATTCAGAACATGAAGTAGGTCTTATACTTACTAATTTCGGCCAGTCTATAACCATGCAGGTAACGGAAATCAGTTATGAAGAATCAGTTTTAATGATTTTCAAAGGCTATGTAAATGGGCGAATGTCAACGCTCATTCAGCACGTTAGTCAACTGAATTTCCTGCTTACTTCCGTAGAGAAAGAGCCAGACCGACCGAAACGGACTATCGGCTTTTCAGTGCCGAAAGAATAACTTCCTCAATGCGTTGCAGGATATGCTCGATATTCTGCAACATGTTCTGTTGTTCTCCCAGTGCGTCCAAAATCCTTGCGCCTGTCGATTCTGTAATCAGAGTGCGTTTTGCGTCCTTAGAAACGCTATACTCTTTCAAAACATCTTTCTGCTCTGCTGTGTAGAATTTTGCTGTTTCGCTCATAATTACAAACCTCTCTTTCTGTTATCCGGCTCGACACACTCTCGAACCCCATCACCCTTTTTCTGTGCATTTCCTCAATTTCCGCTAAATGCCGCTTATAGCGTGTTTCTGCTTCCAGTCGCTTTTCTGCTAAATGCTCCACAATAGAAGTAAAATTATGCTCTTTATAGCTTGTCAATCCGCCCCGGAACAGTCCAGCTTCCACAATATCAAATTTTTCTAATAATTCACGCTTTGCCTTGCCTATCCGTAACCGCCGTAGTCCTTTTTCCTTTATCTGGCGTATTCTGTCTATGGTTACGCCCTGTTCTCTGGCTACTGCTGCCATTGTCCGATTATTTATGAATATCTCTTTTATTATGCTGTTCTCTCTATCGCTTGTATAACGCTCAACAATGCCCCATAATTGGCTTTTAGAATGTTCGGCATACATTTTATCTATTGTTTCATCTTCAAGGTTAAAATCGGCTTGTATGGTATCGGAAAGTGTCAAACTGTTATCGTCTGCTAAAGGGGTATCTAAACTGGCTATCCCCTGCATCTGTATTCTCAATTCTGCCAGTAATCTTACAGATACACGCATTTTATCAGCTATTTCGTTGTCTGTCGGCACTCTGCCTAATTCCTGCTCCAACTCCTGTACGGTTTTCTTGTAACGTGCTATTTTCTGCCTTGTGTAGCTCGGTATTCGCACCGTAGAGCCGCATTTTTCAAGATACCTCTGTACTGACTGCCTTATCCAGTATTCCGCATAAGTCATAAACCGCACATTTTTAGACGTTTCATAATGCTGTGCCGCCTCCCATAATCCGAAGTAGCTTTCTTGCAATAAGTCAGCTTCACACTCATAGGCGGTAAAAGGCTTTATGAATTTTCTAATCAGTGGCAAATTACCCTCATATAGTGATTGCATATAATCCGTTGCGGAATAACCGTTCCTAATTTCAGAAACAATTTGCTCATTCGTCATTGTAATACACCTACCTTTAAATTATAATTTGAGTAGATGTATAGGAGATAAAAGGGAAGTATGTATTTTCGGTGCTACTTCCCTTTTAATTTGCCAGACAAAAACCGTCTAATGCCTTTTGTTTATGTCCGCAATCTCTTTTTTTCTTTCTGATAGCGTTCTTCATATTGTGAAAAAGTAAAAGGTCTTGCTTTCTTTAGGAACATGAGTTTTTCAGTGCTTTTGTCTGTTCCGGCTTTCATATT
This sequence comes from Petralouisia muris, assembly GCF_004793545.1. Lineage (GTDB taxonomy): Bacteria > Bacillota > Clostridia > Lachnospirales > Lachnospiraceae > Petralouisia > Petralouisia muris. The sequence continues at coordinate 73,435 of NZ_SRYA01000012.1, forward strand.
TGCCCTAAATTCGTCATAGTCTATTATCATAGCCTTTATTCCCTCCTGTCTGCCGCTTTCTGGCGTTCCTCCTGTTTGATTTCTTTCATGTTCTCATAGCTGTCTTTCAATTCTTCATCATTTGTGGTGACAATCCTTTCTTCTATCTTTTTTCTAAGATGTCGGTTGTCAAAATTATCCCATAAAATACCAATGCGCTCTTGATGAGATTTTGCATTGTCAGCTTTCTCCATTGCCACGCCTGCCGCCTTTACAAGTTCGCCATCCGTTTTGATGAACCTGTCAACAACGCCCTGCACTCCTGTAAATTTCATTGTCGGGTCATGCAGTGCCGCTGGGTCTTTTTCTGCCAGTATGGAAAGCATTTCATCCTGTATATCCGGCGTTGATGTACGCAACATATTAGCAAGTACAAAACTACGGTCTAAAGAACTTCCTTCATTCAGTGCTTTTGAAATCATCCGCTTTGCCTGTTCCCAGCTGTCCAGATGTACACCGGAGTAGCCATTTGTATATGATTCTTCCATTTTATAAATATACTTGTCAGAAGATGTAACAGGGAAACATTTATTCTCGCCGTCATATCCGTCAATATATTCCCGTACATTCTGTTCCAATGTTTGCAGGATTTCCAGCTTTACAGACAATGGTGGCTGTACCATGCTGTCCATTATCCCGCATTTACTGGCAATCCTTTCAAAAAACCTATCAATCCAGTACGATTTATTACCATAATGTTTGACTAACACCGTGTATTCATCTACGCTCACCGTCTTATCTTCCAGACAGTCTAAAACGCTCATCATAGTTTTTGTTTCATTTGAGATAACCGCTACTTTTGCCGTCTCAATGACTCTTGCAGTTCCTTTAGTGCTTGCCATTGGTTGCACCCTTTGACATACACCACAAAAGAAATGCAATCGCCCGATAAATTACCGTTAGCAAAGTCTGTAAATCTGTTTGAGTTTGGATATAACGCAAGTGAAGCTGTCTTGTCATGCGTTGCCGGGGATTTTACAAAATACACAGAACCTTTTCTTTTCGGCTCTGCGTAAAAGTCGGCGGCTACTCTTTTTATGCCTATCCTCTGCAATTCCTCTTTGGCAAGTGTAAAATCACTTTTCATGTTATCGCCACCTTATAGAGAAATCACATCTATATACTTTTGGATTTTAGGTAAATTCCAAAGTACCCTTTTGCCAACTTGCACTTTTGCTTCTGCATCCGTTCCTATCTTTACCGCCGTTACTCTACCGCAGTGTAAAACTTCCGTTAATGTTTTAGTATCTATAGTTACTGTATTATTTGTTATTTTGCTTTGTTTTGTAGCATACATGGCATTACCTCCCAAAGATTATTTATAACAAGTGAACGTTCGTCTTGTTTTGACTTGCAATCTCATTATAAGTCATGTTATACTAATCAAGATAACACTAATTAAATTATTTTATGGAGATTATTTTATGGCAAATAGTGTATTTGGCACTAATTTAAAAATCGCAATGAAAAAGAAAGATGCGTACCATACAGATAACGGAAAAAGGAAATGCACAAAACGATACAAAATGGAAGATTTAGCCAGGGACATTGGATATAGTGTCAATACAATTTATGGATGGACTAAAAAAGATGGTCAATTACCCAGTTCCATAGAATTAAAGAAAATTGCAGGTGTTTTAGGTGTAGATACCGCATTTCTTTTAGGAGAATAAGTCTGCCAACGCAATGCCGACCAAACAATCTGCAATGTAACAGAATTAAATGAAACATCTGCAAAATTATTGTCTGAATTAAATGGTATAAGTGCAGATATGATGAATGAGTTATTAAACCACAAAGATTTTGATAGATTAATTCTATTAGCTTGGGATTATACCCATTCACATAATAAAGAAATAACCATTACAAATACTCTTGATAGCAGCAAAGATTTACCACTTGTTAATGATGCCCAAAGAGAAATGATGAAATATAGGGCAGTAGATGCTTTTGGAAAAATTCTTGATAAAATATATGATGCTCACCGAAAAGACGCAATAGATGCAAAAGCAGGCTCCATTTTGGCAGGAATGAAAAATGACATAGAACCCTATATTGAAAATAAAGATGATGAAAAAATAAGGCATAGTTTATTGCGTATAATTTCTTATTCACAAAATAGAATCAAAGAATTGCATCCAGAGCATGTATTATGCAAATGCGCCCCGGAAACAATCTTGGATAATTGGGAACAACTAAAAGAATTTATATAATGCACAAAAAAAAGACTACCGGCAACTGCTGATAGTCTTTTCTATTTACATATTTTCTTACATATTTTTATAATCAAAAGTCGAACAAAGACAAAAAACTAACTACTGGATAACACACCAAAATTCCCAAAATACCTTGATTTCAAGCCACTTTCACACAAGGACGAAACAACACGCATTTCACATTGTACTCACAAGAGGTGAGTGCTAATATTTTCTGAAAATTTTATTAAATGTGATTTTTCCATTTGATATTTTCCCACCCATATGCCGTGAGGGAAAACCGAATTGCGGGTGGAAATGGGAATACGATTATGTATTATATCCGTGTGAGTGAAAAAATTTTGATGAGGCTTTTCTGATTTCCGATGATGGCGCAGGAATTCTTTTTAGAAATTTAAGCGCACAGGCTTTCAGAACGCTTGAACCCAAAAAGACTGTCGTTCGTGGACAGAAAAAGAAAGGAGACGGCATGGGACACGCGCCAGGATCTGGAGCCGCTCTGCGCTTTCCTGCGCTGGCAGACGTCAAAGACATGGGAGAAGCAGGCCATGCGCGCAGAAAGGCGGAAGGAGGGGAAGGAATCCATCCTGCATGGATTTTAGTCTCTACATGAATGCAAGGGGTTCTGAAAAGCTTATGGCTAAGAACTTACGAATACGAACTATTATAGAAAATATTTTTCAAATTGTAGACAAAGTTGATATCAGGGTTAAACCCCTTTGCATGACAAAATACCGCTTTTTAAGATAAATTCAACATTGAAACAAAATCCACAGGAGGTTACGAATGTATACCGCACAAAAGTACATCAATGGCCTGAAACAGGCATATTACGCCAACGACGCAAAACAGCAATGGGATCACTTTGAAAAAATCATCCATGGAGCAGGCCAACAAGACCTGGACAAGCTGCGTTCCATTTATCCTAACATTCCAAACAGTCTGATACAACTTCTGGAATTTGCAGACGGAACCTATTGGAGGGAATATGAAGATATGGTTGAAATGGATGAAAAAATCATAGACGACGCCCTTCAAATGCATTGGCTCTATTTTTCCGACTGCATAAATAACGGCGGCACTTCCCAGCTATTTATAGATTTCTCCCCGTCTCCCAAAGGCAAACTGGGGCAGATCGCCAGATTTCTCCATGATCCGGATGAAATTGAAATTATTGCAGACAGCTTCGACAAATATCTGCAAATGCTGATGAACGGGGAATATAATTTTATCACAGAAGACGATATGGCAGAAGACAATTGCTGATTCATTCTTCCTCTTCCGCAGGCTCCCAATACTCATAAGGCAGCATATGGTACATCTTCCGTATGGTATCCCGCTGGCTCTGATACAGCTTTGCCATTTTCCGCTTCTGGTTATACCAAGATTTATCCATCTCCGGAAGATCATAAGGAACCTTATCATTGACATAATATTTTCCGAACCAGTAAAGCCTGGCCTGACAGCCTGTCTTTTGGTACTCTTTTTTTACAATCTCATGGGTCATCTTATGATGCTGATGTCCGTATTCCCCCTGGGCATTGTGGCTTGCCACCAGCTCCCAATCCTGATACTGCAGAATTGCAGAAACATCGGCTTCTATCTGCTCCTGCCAGAACCTCCAGTCCGCCCTCCATTTCCAGATTTTATCCGGATAAGAAAGAATCAGGCTTTTGCCTCCCGCAAAAGCCACTGCCTGTTCAAATTCCGCCCGACGGACGCTGTCATCACCCCGGGTCAGGCAGACCACCAGGTAACCGCCCTCCAGAAGATGCTTGCCTCCCCACAGCAGTTCATCATCAGGATGGGCCACAAACATGAGTTTTTTGCAGTCCTCCAACTGCAAAGCGTCCAGCTCTTCCTTTGTCACGGCCGGAACATTCCTGTAAGGGGCAAAAGCTATCGCTGCTTTCGTCAGAAACAGGGCAGCTATTATAAAACAAACGCCTGCGAAAATATTCTTTATTTTCCTTTTTTTCATCCAATCCCACACATTTCATCCACAGAATCCAGAATCGCTTTGATTTCCTTACTTCCTCCCGGCCGGTTTTTCACCAGATTTTCAATTTCCTTTCTGGCAGTTCTGATATTCTCCGCCTGGCTTTCCATTCCTGCCCTAAGCTTCTGGCGCCGGACTAAAAGTTCATGTTTCACTTCCACCATTTCTTTCTTATCCATCAACGCTTTTGCCTGATGAATCCAGATCCTGGCGTCGTAAAGGCGGTATGCATGAAGCTGTCGCACCAGCTTATCATTAAAATATTCCAGTTCATCATTGGTACGTTCATACTTTTCCCTCTCCTTGACAGCCTCTATATATTGATCCCAGATATAACCCAGCTCATAAGAATTTTTCACATGGTATTTCTCACAGGCGTAATCCACGGCATTGGTTACATTCACATACTTAAACTTCACTTTATTCATCAGCACAATCGCCCGGTTAATGTTTGCCTGGGCTTTCTTCAGTTCCATTCCGTCATTCTGAAGGCGCCATACCATAATTCCTCCCAAAGCGCCGGCAGTTAAAGCAGCAATCACAAAGGGCATTTTAATGTCGAATTTCATTGCGAGGCCCAGGATCACAATAGCAATGAAAGCCACTGCAAATACTCCAATCATAGCATAAAGAAGTCTGTGAAGCACTTTCTTTTCCTGCTCTAAAGATTCCTGGTAATAATGCCATTCCTGCTTTTCCCCTTCTAAATACTGCATGTCACGCTTTACCACATTCTGGTATGCTTCATTCTCCTGCAGACGCTTGATAATCTCCGGCATTTCATTTTCCAGCTGTTCCATCTGGACAAACTGGGAGTCAGAAATGGTCTTTGTCCGGTTCAGGTAGGCGTCTCTGGCTTCATTTAAGTTCAAGACATTCTGGGCTGTCTCCTGGATCTTTTCAAACTCAGGTTCCGGAAGATTTTCTATAATCTGAATGTCCGTAAGATAATCCGTCACTGTCTTATACTCCCGTTTCGTCTCATCCAGATTCCTGGCCGCATCCATAATCTGCTCGCAGTATTCCGTCGCAATGCTCTTCTTTTGCGCTGCTTCCTGTCCGGGAGCAGCGGTTTTGTTCTGTTTTGCTACAGTATTCTGTCTGGCCTTCTGATTTTTTTTCGCTTTTTCCTTCCGTCTCTGGGAACGTAAATCTATCTCTTCGCCAAATTCCAGTATTTCTTCTACATACTGGGGTTTTTTCTTTTTTCTGAATAATCCCATTTCACTCACTTTTCCTGTATTCTGTTCTTAGATTTTGTAATGTGGCTTCCAGGAGCTTTTCATAGCTCACGTGATCCGGCGAATGCCTCTTTTCTTTTAATTCCTGCCGGATTTTCGCCGTACTGTCTGTTCCGTTCGGAATATCCTGCCCGTCTCTGCAGGCAAGCGCCAGAAGGTACGCCTCTTTGCTCTCCGGCTTCTGACCGATTTCATAAGCTGTTTCATAACATTTTGCCGCCTGTTCAAACAGCATCTGCCTGGCATAGGCCGTTCCCATATTATGCCAGAGAAGGCCGATTACCTTACCGCCTTCCGGCTCCTGCCTGGCCCTTGCAATGATTTTGCGATATTCCCAAATGGCGTCCCGGTATTTTTCCGATTTCAGCAAACGGTCTCCCCGAAGCTTTGCCCTCTCCATGGGGCTTTTCTGCTCCATACTCTTTGCAGTCTTGAGAACAAGCTGCAATTCTTCTGAATTGTAAAATCCTCCGTCTTTTAAAATCTGTTCCATGCACCAGCAGCCGCTTCTTTCCTGTCTGATGCCCTCTCTGAGTATTTGAGAAAGCTCCTGTTTGCCAATCTCCTGTTCCAGCCACTGACATAATTTTTCATGAAAAAAGCTTTCCTCCAGCACACCTGTATTCTGATACAAATAGCAGCACAATTCCTCAAAAGAATACAGGTTCATCCGTTCCTCTTCCAGAAATAATGGATGCTCTGCTGTGATCTCTTCACATATCCACACTCTGCTCATGGCTCTGTTTCCTCTCTTTCGCTGTCTGACAAATGCACCGTATTAACCAATTTCAAATTCCCATTCCCTGCCGCTTCCGGGCTTCAGCTCTCCCCAGCCCAAATCCTGAATATTTAACAGAATTTTCCCTTCTTCTCCGGAAAAAAGGGAAAGAGACAACCGGCTTCTCTCGGACTCTGATATGGGCAGGTCGGTAAGCTCCAGACTTTCAATTTTCGCCTCCCTGCTTCCGGGCTTTTGTATCCACAATTCCAGAAAAGGCTCTCCTTCCAGCAGAATCCGCAGTTTTTTCCTGGCTTGATGGCGGTTGCAGCCTGCCTCTAACAGCGGATAAAAACTGACGTTGTCGCCCTTTGTCACTTTCATCAAGATATGCTCCTGAATCTTATATTCACAAAAATATACCGTCTGGGCTTCTTCCTGATGCACCTCAAGCATCCCTGCGTAGCATGCGCCCTTGGTATAGAGGTTTTTCCCCTGAAAAGCCCGCTTTCCCCGGCAGATCACCTGCAGGGATTCCTTCATCCAGTTTCCTTCAAATCCACTTCCAATCAGATACACAGAAGATACAATCCTGCCAGACATAGAATCCTGCACCATACGGGCGAAGGAAAAGTCCCACTGGCTCACATCTTCCGGCAGTTTTCCCAGAAACAGTTCTTCCACCTCCGTCACTCTGGGCCTGGTCTTCCGATTGCTGACCAGCCTTTTCTGCCAGATTTCTTCCCCACTGCAGGAATACAGCAGCACATCATACTGCCACAGCTCCTGCTCCTGGCACACTGCATAGGCGTAAAAGCTTTCCCTGTGATCCTGAATAATTACCTGTTCCTGTGCAAATCCAAGCTTTTCTGACATTTTCTGCAGCAGAATTACCATTGGGTCCGTTACTTCTTTTATGGAAAACACACATCTTTTCACTGCCTGAACGCCCTTTGCCGGAAGCGCAATCCGAAGCACCTTTCTTAAAAATACAAAAAGCAAATCCTCTGCCTGGTATTCCTTATCCAGAAAAATTGATTCCCGCTTCAATGCTTTATTTAACAGATATTCCGCATAAATGCCCTCCCCCGTTTCCGCCAAACGGCTGGCTTCCTCGCCGAAGCACCATTTTCCGGTCATCTTCTGCTTGCAGATGGCGGTAGGAATACGATACAATTCCGTCCCTGCCACAGTGCTTCTCGTCTCCGGCTCCGTCATACCCTGATGGTAGCAGCTTACCTGCGTCCACCGGTTCCCCAGTTCTATTCCAATATACCATTCGCCTGCTGCCGGTTTCATTCCCTCACCTGCTTTCCTGGGCATTTTCTACAAAATGCCGAATTCTTCCCGTGCCAGCCCGTCCAACCGTCCATAAGTCTCCAGCCGTTCCATCAATGTTATCTCATCCTCCATCTGCCGGCTCACCATCATATCATTAATCAGATCATAACGGCTTCCTTCCGCATGGGTGCAAAGCTCCTGATTCTGCATCTGGCCGCTTTCCGTTACCATCCATTTCCCATCTTTTTCCTCTTTGATATAATAGGGAATCTTTTCTCCGTAAAATACAAGAAAATCCTTGACAAAAAGGCCGTCATACATTTCCGGCATATCCAGCTCCACATACTCGGAGCATCCCGCCGGAAGGTAACTTAAGATTACTTTCCGGCCAGGGCTTGTGCGGTATTCCAGAAATACTTTATCATGATACAGGTATTTGCCTGCAAAGCTTTCCGACAGAGACTTATAAAATCCATAATACTTCCCCCGGGAAATAAATTCATCCAATATCTTTTCCGCCCAGATGTTTTCCTCCTCTGTAATGGTTCTGTCAGAAGCGCACCATTTTAAAAATCCCAGCTTGCATACTTCATTCATCTCCACGCCCTCTTTCATCAGTCTGTATATTTTTTCAAATACATAATCTGATACCACCGCATCTTTTGCCACAAACTGACAGGAGATCCAGGACAAACAGGCCAGTATCACCAGTTCCCTGCCCATATTCTCCCCATAACTCTCAAAAATTCTTTCAATATTTCCCGAAAATTCTTCTGTATACAAAAACTGTATCAGGCAGCGTTCCTCCAGTTCATAGGCGTCCAGCTCAAAATCACAGGCAGCCTGCCACAATTTCATCATTTCTTCCAGGTTTCCGTAGAAAAAGCGGCACATATAATTCAAAATCCGCTCATTGTACTTGCCTCGCAGAAACACACTCCGGCACAGTCCCAGCAAAAATTCATCCGGTCCTTCCTCCGTATCCAGCTCCTCCATACGATGGCTGATCACATGGACCAGCTTCGGCGCAGAAATATTTTCACTTCCATAAGACAGCAGCAGCTCGTAAGCCCGCCGGTAATGGCGTCTTGCCACCAGAAGTTCCATAATTCGCTCTCTGGCGCGCTTCTGCATCCCCTCAAAAGATACGGACAGCAAAAATTCATCCAGGGCTTCACCGGTATAATTATAATAAAAATAGGCAATCATCTGGGGCCTTAATTCTTCCTGGTACTCATTGCTGACTGCTTCTGATTCCATCAGCATCTGCAGATTCGGCAAATCCTCCGGCACATAGGTCTGCCATATTTTTTTGCCATCAAAATATTTCAACAAATACGGCAGCTTCTCTTTCGCCGCGTTCTTTCCCTTGTCCATAAATTTCTCGCTGTCCATCAGAGGAACCACAGATAATTCTTCCTGGGGCAGATAACGGTTTCCTCTGGAATCCTCCAGCAAAATCTGATACGAACTGCTGTAGAGATTCACATAACCAATTCCATGGTTTAGGGGAATCCTCTGCTCCTGTTTCAGCGGATGCTGACGCACCACAAGCTGCCTTGCCTTGGCATCCCTGCAGGTAACCTGATGAGTAAAAAGTATTTTTGACAAATGTCCCGCTATCTCGTCCGTTATCAGCTCCGGCGTCAACACTTCCCGATACACCACAGACATATCCTCATCGATCCTTCCTGCCTGAAGCTGCTTGATTGCAAATATTTCCATATTTTTCCGATAATGCTGATAATTGCTCTTCCAGGAAGATTTATGTTCAATCATGGCCCGGTACAGCATAGCCTGGGGACGGCAGGCAAGGCTGCTGTGGTACTGAAAATAAATCACAACTGCCTTGGGCATTTTGGCCAGCTGTTTTTTCCCTGCCGACAGCATCCACGCCTCATAGATTCCGGCAATGCGAAGCTCCTCTCCAATGCCCAGATGGTACCATTTCCAATAATCCTTTCCATAGCAATTCCATTTCATGCAATAGCTGCAAATCGCCTGAAGCATTTCCTTTTCCGGAAATACGTCGTAACAGGCGCATAAAATCCGATACCAGATGGGATCAAAGTTCTCAATCTCTTTCACAATCTGGCAGACCTGCTCTGCCATTCCCCTGGTAACGGCATGACGCCTGGCTGCCCAGTAGAGAATATTCCGCTCAAACAAATCCGCCCGGTACATCAGAAAAGGTTCTTTCTCTACAATCCGGTAAGCTTCCAGATAAAGAACAGGGCTTTCCCCTGCCGACGCTATCTGCCTGGCAATGATTTCCAGCTTCCTTCCCTTACTGTAATTCAGTTCTTCATCCAAAAACAGCAGCATCCACAGAAGCATGTTGTTTTCCTGGTGTTTATGATATATTTTGCGTATTTTTCCCGTTATTTTGTTGACATACACCGGCTCCGGCTCACGCAGGCTGCACAGATACAGATAATACGCATACAGCGGCGACTCTTTGTCTACGTTGTGCTTGGGAAAAGCGTCCAGCGCCCACTCTCCCTCCTGCCGCTGTTTATTTACCAGAAATGCCTGGGCTCTGGCCAGCAGATACCAGAGATTTCCCGGATCTAACTGGTTCAGTTCTTCTAATTTCTTAACCGTCAGTTTCGTCCAAACCCCTGTTACCATTTTGCGCAGTCCGAAATCAAGATAGAGATTCATCAATTCCACCTGTTTTTTGCGAATTGCAAGCTTTGGCCGTTCCCTCTCTGGATTTCCCTGGGAAACGCTGATTTCCACCTGCTCTGTCTGAAAAGGCGCCTTAAGGGTAATCCTGCCGTAATTCATTCCTGCATGAAGATGCTCTGCCGCAATCATGTACTCTGCCGCTCCGTAGCTTCCCACAAAATCCTCCGTGGTAATCACTTTTTTCACAGGGCAGAGCCATTCGGCGTCGCTGCTGATTTCAATGGCAAGGTATCCCCACTCTTCTTTTTTCAAAGTGATATGCTGCTTGATGGTTTCATTCAGTCTGTAAAATTCTCTCTGGGCTTCCTCAATCCGAAAACTCACCCGCTTCTTCTTCCTGGCGGCAATCAGAAATTCTTCTACCTGGGCCATGGTGCATGGCTTGCGTTTCAGCATCCGGTACAGCAGCCGTTCCTCCGTCTCCTGAGGTTTAAAAATATGGATAAATTCCGGCAATCCAAATATCCTGACCGCTTCCTCATAAGAATTCTGAGCCAGATTGGCAAAATCAAAAATGCTCTTTATTTTCCCCACAGAGCTGTTCACATAATTCCTGGAAACTGACACAGAAAAAGGAAGGTCATATTCTCCCTGATTACTGATAATATGAAAATTTCCTTTCTGGGAATCTCCTTCTGAGAGGCCTTCACTGTGAAATACAAATCTCTGTATAATATTTTCTCCCTGAAACTTCGGATTGGAACACTCCATCCTGGGGCTGGAAGAACAGACGAGCCCCTGAACCATCATATCACCGGCGCTTTCTATCCTGAATTCCCCGGTATAATCTGTTCCCTCTACCACTTCCAGCTCCAGCTTTTCCACGGAAAACTGAAGGATGGAAGAATTGCTTATGCATATTCCTGCTGCCAGTTCCTCTAATTTCTTCTGCAAATCGTCACCTGCTTTGTAGTTGCTTTTTTATCAAGATCCGTTATAATGTATTATTGATTATAAACCATTCAAACATTTGTGTAAATATTTTTGGAGGAAATTTATGTTACAGCACAAAGACCATTTTCACGGAAGTGATTTAGAAAAAATTGAACAGATTTACGGAATCAGAAAAGAAGAGATTACAAGCTTCAGCGCCAATGTCAATCCCCTGGGCATCTCTTTTCTGCTTCGGGAAACCCTGGCAAAGCACATCGACGCCATCAGTTCTTATCCGGATCGGGAATACCTTTCCCTGCGAAAATGCATTGCAGATTATGTGGATACCGACTACGAAAATATTATTATGGGAAACGGCTCCACAGAGCTGATTTCGCTTTTTATCCAAATAGAGCATCCTGCAAAAGCGCTGATCATCGGCCCTACCTATTCTGAATATGAACGGGAAATCGCATTAGGGGGAGGAACCTGCCTCTACTATCCACTGCAGGAAGCTCTGAACTTTGTTCTGGATGTGGATCATTTTACAAAACAGTTAAATGAGAGCATTGATCTGCTGGTCATCTGCAATCCCAATAACCCCACCTCCGGCGCCATTTCCCGGAAAACAATGAGAAGGATTCTGGATGTATGCAAGCAGAATGATATTTTTGTAATGGTAGATGAAACTTACGTGGAATTTGCAGACAATTATAAAGAAATTACCTCCGTTCCCCTGACTGCCTTTTACAATAACATTGTAATCCTTCGGGGAACCTCCAAGTTTTTTGCAGCTCCGGGACTGAGACTGGGCTATGCCGTCACCGGAAACCGGGATTTTGTCAAATCCATCAATGCCAGGAAAAATCCCTGGACCATCAATTCTCTGGCGGTTATTGCAGGGGAAATTATGTTCCGGGACACTGCATACATTGCCAGAACCAGAAACCTGATTTCCGAAGAACGCACGCGGATGTACCAATTGTTTTCCCAGGACAGCCGCTTTAAGACATACCCGCCCAGCGGCAATTTTATGCTGGTGCGCCTTCTGTCTGAGGACATGACCTCCGGGGAGCTGTTTGAGCGGGCTATCCGGGAAAAAATGATGATCCGGGACTGCTCCACCTTCCCATTTCTGGATCATAAATATATCAGGTTCTGCTTTATGACCCGGGAATTGAATGACAGGCTGGCGGAATGCATTATGAAATAAGCCTAAGAATTGAAAAGGAGAACAACCATGGCATTTGACGGAATCGTAATCGCAAATTTAGTACAAGAATTGAACGAAACAATAGCAAACGGCAGAATCAGCAAGATTGCACAGCCGGAAAATGACGAACTGCTGCTAACCATCAAGGGCGCCAGCGGCCAAGTACGCCTGGTATTGTCAGCCAACGCTTCCCTTCCGCTGATTTATCTGACAAAAACCAACAAGCCCAGTCCCCTGACGGCGCCTAATTTCTGCATGCTGCTTCGCAAGCACATTGCAAATGGAAAAATCATCGGCATTTCTCAGCCTCATATGGAACGCATTATCAATTTTGAAATTGAACATCTGAACGATCTGGGAGATCTTTGCCGCAAACAGCTCATTGTGGAAATTATGGGAAAGCACAGCAACATTATTTTCTGCGATGATGAAAACAAAATCATAGACAGCATCAAGCATGTTTCCGCCCAAGTCAGCTCCGTTCGGGAGGTACTGCCCGGCAGGACTTACTTTATCCCGGAAACTCAGGAAAAATCCAACCCGCTTACGGCAGAGAAAGAATCCTTTCTGGCAAATCTTTCCCGCAGCTCCCTTCCTGTGCAGAAAGCTATTTACACTGCTTTCACAGGAATCAGCCCGGTAATCGCAAAGGAGCTGTGTTTTCGGGCCGCCATTGAAGAAACACAGACTGCGTCCGATTTGACAGAAGAAGAAAAGCTCCGGCTCTTCCAGCAGTTTTCTGCCCTGGCGGAAGACATCAAAGCAGGAAACTTCACGCCGAATATTGTCAGAAACGGCAAAGAACCTATGGATTTTTCAGCGGCAGAGCTAACGCAGTTTAGGGATTTTACCATGGAACCCTGTGATTCTATTTCTGAAGTTTTAGAAACCTTCTACGCCACCAAAAATGTTTACACCAGAATCCGGCAGAAATCCGCTGATCTGCGCAGAATTGTCACTACTGCGCTGGAGCGCAGCAGGAAAAAATATGATTTACAGAAGAAACAGTTAAAAGACACAGAAAAACGGGAAAAATACAAAGTATACGGGGAACTGATCCACACCTATGGTTACGGCCTTGAAGAAAACGCCAAAAATCTGGAAGCCTTCAACTATTATACCAATGAGACCATTTCCATTCCTTTGGACCCCCAGCTTACGCCTCAGGAAAACGCCCTGAAATATTTTAAAAAATACAACAAGCTAAAGCGCACGTATGAAGCTATGACAGAACTGATTGAAGAGACGAAAGAAGAAATGCTGCATTTGGAGACCATCTCCACCTCTCTGGATATCGCCACATCAGAGGATGATCTGACCCAGATTAAGGAAGAGCTTATTCAGTACGGCTATATCAGAAAAAGACCCGCCGGCAAAAAAGAAAAAATCAAAAGCAGGCCCTTCCACTATCTCTCCTCTGACGGCTACCATATGTATGTGGGCAAAAATAATTTCCAGAATGACGAACTTACTTTTAAATTCGCTGTGGGAAACGACTGGTGGTTTCACGCCAAGGGCATTCCCGGCTCCCATGTAGTTGTGAAAACCAATGGGGACGAGCTGCCTGACCGCACCTTTGAGGAAGCCGGAAGGCTTGCTGCCTACTATTCCAAAGCCAGAGATAATGAAAAAGTGGAAATTGACTATTTGGAAAAGAAAAACGTCAAAAAGCCAAACGGCAGTAAGCCCGGTTTCGTGATTTATTATACGAATTATTCTCTGGTTGCCTCTCCGGATCTTACAGATATCCAATTGATTGCGGAGTAACTGAACCTTTCCCTTGAAATGGAATTTTTTTCACAAACCGGAAAGAACTGCATGTCTAATCCTGAATTCGGTGCATATACTATAGGTGTAACAAATCAGTTACAAACTATTTACTGTATGAAACTCATACAGCATGCAAAAGACAACAGGAGGTAACGATATGTCTAATTCATCTAACAAAGCGGTAGTACCGGAAGCAAAAAGTGCATTGGATAAGTTCAAATTTGAAGTTGCAAACGAAATTGGCGTGCCTTTAAAAGACGGTTATAACGGAGATTTAACCTCCAGACAGAATGGTTCTGTCGGCGGTTATATGGTGAAGAAAATGATCGAAGCCCAGGAGAGACAGATGTCCGGTAAATAACAGAACCGGGCGGATACAAAAGCAAATCAAAGTAAAGCAGGAGACGCTGTATTTGGCGCCTCCTGTTTTGCTTTGATTTCCGCTACAAGTTCACTGTCTCCATTTGATGATTCATATAGTTCTGTATCTGTTTTCGCAGACTCTCATGTTCCGGCGCTTCCAATTTCCGGTCTTCCTTCAGAAGCAGCGAAGCCTCCTGGGAAGCCAATTTTAACAAATCCGCATTCTGATAAATATCCCCAAGCCGAAACTCCAACAGGCCGCTCTGACGAATGCCGAAAAAATCTCCCGGCCCCCGAAGCTTCAAATCCTCCCCGGCAATAAAGAATCCATCATTGGATTTGTTTAAGATTTCCAGACGCTTTTTGGCCTTACCGGAATCAGTGGTATTAATCATAATGCAATAAGACTGGCTGTCTCCTCTGCCCACACGTCCCCTGAGCTGATGAAGCTGGGCCAGTCCGAACCGCTGAGCATCCTCAATCATCATAACTGTGGCATTGGGCACATTTACCCCCACTTCAATGACCGTAGTGGATACCAGAACCTGAATCTCATTACGGGCAAATTGTTCCATAATCAGATTTTTACGCCCCGATTTCATCTTGCCGTGAAGAGTTTCCACCACAATTCCTTCCGGAAGCTGTTCTCTTAATCTGGCAGCATAATCCGTAACATTTTCCGCTTCCAGACCCTCGCTCTCTTCCACCAGCGGACAGACCACATAAATCTGATGCCCAAGGGCAAGCTCCCTCCTTAAAAAATCATAGGAGGTTTTCCTGGACTCTCTGCCCACCACGCAGCTTTTCACCGGAAGCCTTTTGGCAGGCACCTCATCAATGACAGAAATATCCAAATCTCCATACAAGATAATAGCAAGGGTTCTGGGAATAGGGGTTGCACTCATCACTAAAACGTGGGGCTGGGCTCCCTTTAAAAAAAGCGTCTCTCTCTGCTTCACCCCAAACCGGTGCTGCTCGTCTGTAATCACCAGCGCAAGATTGTCATATAGAGCCCTCTCCTGTATCAATGCATGGGTGCCAAGCACCATAGCATTGGGATAAAGCTGCATCCTTTCATAGGCTCTTCTTTTCTCCTTCTGGGTTAAGGAACCGGTTAAAAGAACAATGGGAACCTGCAGTCCGTGAGCCTCCAACAGCGATGAAAAAGTCTGGTAATGCTGTACAGCCAATACTTCGGTAGGAGCCATCATTGCCGACTGATATCCGGACTGAGCCGCATCCAGCATAGCTAAAAAGGCAATAATGGTTTTACCGGAACCCACATCCCCCTGAACCAGACGCTGCATCACCTTTTTGCCCCGTAAATCCTCCCGGATTTCCAAAAGCGTACGCTTCTGAGCATTTGTCAGCTGATAAGGAAGATGATTCATCACCTGATCCGCCCAGAGCAGGTGTCCTGTGTCCTGCTTCAAAACATCACCATTCTCTTTTATTGGTTCATTTTCAAAAATTCCCTGATCCACTTTCAAAGGAAGAAAGGAAAAGCGGTTCAAAACTTCCTCCATCTGCTCCTTCTGCATTCCCGCAGAAAGAATAAACTGAAAAAATTCATCAAAAATCAGACGCTTTCTGGCCTGCGTAAGGGCCTCTTCACTTTTCGGAAAATGGATATTTTCTAATGCAAAGTTATATTCCGCCAGGCAGCACCGGACTCTGATATCCTCCGGCAGATAGTCTCTGGACAAATCCAACTCCTCCAGAACCTTTTTGATGGTCTGGGAAAGCTTATTTTTCCCCAGCCCTGCGGTCAGGGCATAGCAGGGCCACAGACATTCCTGCATAGATTCATATTTTTCCGGCTGAAAAATCTGAGGCTGTTCCATATGAAAGATCTTCCCTTTAAGGGTAACCTTCCCCAGAAATACGAACCACTCTCCTGGTTTTAAGGTATTTTTCAGATAAGGCATGCGAAACCACACCAAATCTGCCTTCACCGCTCCCTCCTGCAAAGCCAGAGAAGTGATCTGCATATTGCGGCCTGCCCGCACAAAAGGAATCTTTTCCACTCTTGCCGCAATGGCTGCAGTAATTTCTCCCCTGATTCCGGGACTATCCTCTGGATTGAATTTTCCATCCGGAGAGATATGAGCCTTTAAGCCGTCTCTCTCTCCTTCTGCAATTTTTCCAGTTCCATTCATAAGCTCCGGCAATTCTGCCAAGGGCGTAATCGGCGGCAGCCTGTCATAATCTCTGGGATAATGAAGGAGTATATCACCGATGGTGTATACTCCCAAATTGTGAAATAACTGTTCTGTTTTTGCGCCAATGCCCTTCAGTTCTCCGATTCCGGATGATTGCTCCATAAGGACTGCTCCTTCCCGTGTCATTGGGAACTGAACAGACGGTTCTGCACAGCCCCAGACAAAAACTCTATTCTACAGAAATGACATAATAGTAAATAGGCTGTCCGCCGAAGTGCACCTCCACTTCACAGTCAGGATATGTTTCTTCCAGCTCTGCGCCTAACTGATCCGCCGCCGCTTCTTCAATCTCTTCTCCATAATAGATGCTGATAATTGCAGAATCTTCATCCACTAACTGAGCAATCAAATCCCGAAGTACCGCATCCATATCCTGACCTACCGAAAGGATGGAACTGTCTCCCATACCCATGTAATCTCCCTGTTTGATGGATTTATCATCAATCAGCGTATCACGCACCGCATAGGTTACCTGTCCGGTTTTGACACTGGATAATTCTTCCGTCATGCGGGCAGCATTTTCTTCTGCGCTGCTGTCAGGCATAAAGTTAATTAAGGCTGTAATGCCCTGAGGCACGGTTTTCGTAGGAATGACAAAAATATTCTTCTCTTCTATCAGGGATGCAGCCTGATTTGCTGCAAGGATAATATTTTTATTATTCGGAAGGATAAAAATATTATCCGCATTCACTTCCTCGATGGCGTTCAGCATGTCTTCCGTGCTGGGGTTCATCGTCTGCCCGCCGGAAATAATATAGTCTACCCCCAGCCCTTTGAATATCTCATTGATTCCTTCTCCGATGGAAACGGAAATAAATCCCATATCCTTCTTAGGCGCCTTACTTGCTTCTGCCAGTGCATTTTTCTCCGAACGCTTCTTCTCATCTGCCAGCTTCTGTTCTTCAGCAGCCTTCTGGGCGTCTTTGATTAATTTCTCCTGATGCTCTTCCCGCATATTGTCAATCTTTATCTTACTTAAGGAACCATACTCCAATGCCCGCTGAATTGCAAGACCAGGATCATTGGTATGTACATGAACCTTGGTAATCTCATCATCTGCAACCACTACAATAGAATCACCGATGGATTCTAAGTATGATTTGAAATCCATCTCTTCCTTTTCTTCCAGAGGTTTGTGCAAAACAATGATAAATTCTGTACAATAGCCAAACTTAATATCCTGCTCCGTCTCCTGGGAAATCTTCACTACGGCGCTTCCGGCACTCTCTGTCTCTATGGCATAGTCCACTTCTTTCCCCATCAGGGCGTCATATGCACCCTTTAACACAGTGACAAGTCCCTGTCCGCCGGAATCCACCACGCCTGCCTGCTTCAGAACCGGAAGCATCTCCGGCGTCAGACTTAAGACACGATCCGCCTCTTTAATTACTTCATCTATAAATACGGTTAAATCATCAGTCTCACCAATTAATTCCAGCGCCTTATCTGCACCGCCCTTGGCTACCGTAAGAATCGTTCCTTCCTTCGGCTTCATAACTGCCTTGTATGCCGTTTCCACTGCTTTCTGAAGGGCGTCGCAGAGAATTACCACATCAATCACTTCGTATTTACCGATTCCCTTGGTGAATCCGCGGAACAACTGGGATAAAATAACTCCTGAATTCCCTCTTGCCCCCCGCAGAGAACCGGAGGAAATAGCCTTTGCCAGAGAAGCCATGTCCGGAGAATCTCCCAGCTTGCTGACCTCTGCCGCTGCCGACATAATTGTCATTGTCATATTGGTTCCCGTATCCCCGTCCGGTACCGGAAATACATTCAGTTCGTTAATCCATTCCTTTTTCGCTTCCAGGTTCTTAGCCCCTGCCAAAAACATTTTCGCAAGCATCGGTGCATCTACTGTAGTTATCGCCACTTTTATTTCCTCCTTAATCAATCACTCTGACACCTTCTACGAAGATGTTGATTTTCTCGATTTCCATACCGGTAAATTCTTCCACCCGATACTTCACCGTACTGATCAGGTTATCAGAAACAGTAGAAATACTTACTCCATAAGAAACAATCACATGAAAATCCAATGTAATCTTATTATTGTTCAGAGTAACATTTATCCCATGGTTCAGGTAATCACGTTTTAAAAGCCTTACCAGCCCATCCTTCATATTCACAGCAGCCATGCCCACAATTCCAAAACATTCCACTGCCACAGAACCGGCATAAATCGCAATTACATCTGTATCAATTAACACTTTTCCATATTGCGTGTCCACTTGTCCTTTCATAATTTAACCTCCAAAATCACTTATGGTTTATATTATAACCGTTTTTCTGGAAAAATGAAACATATATTTTCGCTTTTTACAAAAAATTCATTTTTCTCTTGCAATATATTCCTCTTTCTGTTAAAATAGCCTTGTTGTGAGTTCGCAGCGCTTGTGGACTTAGTAAATTGCAAGGAGGTGCAATTATGGCAAAATGCAGTGTTTGCGGAAAAGGCGCTCATTTCGGTAAGAAGGTCAGCCATTCTCATAGAAGATCCAATAAGATGTGGAAGTCCAATATCAAATCTGTAAGATGTAAAGTGAATGGAGCTTCTAAGAAGATGTACGTTTGTACTTCTTGCTTAAGGGGCGGAAAAGTAGAAAGAGCATAGTATGACAGGAAAACGGAAGCAGTGCATTGCAGGCAATGACTGCTTCTTTTTTATTTCTTTCACAAATTTTTTCAAAGCTTTAACAATCTCCGCAGCAAAACAGATTATATCCCAACAACAGCAGGATGAAAATAATCAAGATTCCAAGCACTACATTCGGCAGAAAAATCATAATTGCCATTCCCACTGCAATCCAAAACAAAATAAATCCTATCAGCCGTTTCATGCCATCACCAAAAAACGCATATATTACTATTTAATATATGCGCTCTTCCTGAAATAATTCATGATCATTTATTCTGTTGGTACATTCCACTGTTCTGCCAGCTCCTGTGCAGCCGCCTCTTTCGCCTCTTTCTCTTCCTTCGTCTGTTCTTTTCCTGAATTCTTGCTGGTAAATTTATTCACCAAATCCGGAACCATATCAAGAATCTTGGTAATGCTGTCCTGATTCTTAATATTTACCAGCTTCGTGCATCCATTCTGCACGACCAGCACTGCACTGGGAGTAATTCTCCCGCCCAGACCGCCGGCTGCATTATTCTTCTTATCATGGCAGAACGCGCCGGCTCCTACGCCGAAGGATACCTCGATCAGGGGAAGAATAATGGTATCCCCAATATGAACAGCGTCTCCAACCACTGTTTTGGTGGTAATAAAGCTGTCCATTCCTTTAAACAAAGACTGTACCGTTGTGTTGAAATTATTTTCCTGCATAATTTGACCTCCTGTTAACCTCTTATATTTGTGATTAGTTTTCGTACATTTCTGTCTTTTATCAGCCGGATTCCCGAAATCAGCAGATGCAGGAACCGGACATGCCCTGTTGCAAAAAGAATCGCTTTAATATAGAAAGATTCTGAAACAAAATCAGGCATTACAACCATTTTGGACCGTACCCAGAAAGGCAGCATGCCCATGGCGCCCAGCGCTTTTCCGGTTTGATCCGGACGCCCCATTGAGAAATTAAGGGTTCCGGTCACCTTTCCCGGCAGATAATGGCGCAGCAGATACCGGATTACCCGAAGGGCATGCAAAAAAGCGTTTTGATTAGTTTCTTCCAAAATCATGCTTTTTATGTTTTCAATCTGTTCTTTTACCGTGGTTGTCCCATTTCGAATATCGGAAAGCCGCCTGCGGATACCATCGGCTGTTCCTCGTATTTTTCTCCCAAAATTATTAAAAGATAATTTAATTCTTTGTATAAATCCTGGTTTTCTCTTGTTTTTTCTTCTGCGTTTCTTTTCGGAAGATATCTTTTCCTTCTCCTCCGATTCTAAACCGCCTGACCAGTTTGCCTTATCTCCAAGCTTCTGAAGCTCTGCCTTGCCCTGTTCTTTCTCCAGCTCTGAACTATCTGAGCCTTCCAGCTTTGGGCTATCTGCTCCTTCCGGTTTTGAACCGCCTGATGGTTCCGGCTCCGGGCTATCTGACCCTTTTGACATATTCTCCGGCTTGTCTGATTTTCTTTCCTTTTTCCCTCTGTCTAATGGAATAGCAATACCGAAAATACGGAGTTTAAAGGAAATATCTCTGTCCCTGTAATACAGCCTTACATCCAGCAAATGAAACAGCCAGTGAATCACTGCTTTTCCTTCTATCCCATCCTGCGCCTTGACATCTATGCGGTACCGAATCGGAACCAAAATTACGGTTATACACAAAAACAGCAGAACTGCCAGAAGAATGCCGATTATTTTTAAAATGATAAAAAGGATTTCCATTTATGCCCTTTCTTTTGATTTTCTCTGTGTTTTTCCAGAAAATAATTTCTGACTTGAAATGTTCCGGTTTCCTGATACACATCCATAATAATTGTCCCCGCCAGCTCTATGGCGTTCTCGTATCCCCTGTCCACTCCCACAACCAGAAGTTCTGATTTGGGATAATACTTCTGCATCAATTCCCAGGAAGGAATAATATCCAGTAAATTCTCAGGATTGCTGCTTAAGGCAATGATATAAATATTAATCACTCCCGCATTCCGGAGAACCTTCCATCTTATCTTCTCTTTTTTCCCTGCAATGCTTTCTCCTGCATAAAATTCCTGATACCAATCCATAAGTTTCTCCTAAGGTAAAAAGGTGCCCTGTATGAGCACCTTTTCTTGTGTGTAAGGAACGAACTGTCCGGGAATGAATTTGCAAACATACCCTGATGCCTGTTCATTAAAAATATTTTCTGCTGCCCCAAAGATTGCTTTTCTTCAAATCCAGGTACTCATTATAAGCTTTTTCCAATATCTGTTTCTCATTGGCAAACCGAAGCAGATGATACGCCTCATGAAATTTGTAGTAGCCTGAATCGATAAAATATTCTTCCCGTTGTGGTTTGCTGTAATAACTGTCTGCCATCATCAGATACCAGTGTACGTCTTTTTCAACCGTATCCTCCGGTATGCTGAAAGTATACTGGCTCTTTCCTACATACTTAATAATCGAGGCGTCTACTCCTGTCTCCTCCCGCACCTCTCTTGCCGCTGTATCCCGATACTCTTCGCCTGGCTCCACTGTTCCTTTCGGAAGTACCCAGCCCTCATATTTATTCTTGTAATTCTTATACAAAAGCAAAATCTTCCCGCGAAATATTACCACACCACCACAACTCGTTGCTTCAATCATTGCAATACCTCCGATGTGGTTTATAGAACTTTGTAATAGTATACCTCTTTTTCCATTTTCTTGCAAGAATTTTCTATGAATATTCATAAACAGTTCTGAATCACTGATTAAAATAGCGATCAAACACTTGTTTTGCCACTGGAACTGCCGCAGCGCTTCCGGCGCCGCCTTTTTCCACAATTACGGTAACTGCAATGGTTCCTTTTTCTTCCGTGGAAGCATATCCTGTAAACCATGCGTGGCTCTCTGACTTATTATTGCTGAATTCAGCGGAGCCTGTTTTTCCGGCAGCCTGGTAACTCTGGCCGCTTAGCTTAGAACCAGTTCCTTCGCTTACCACCAGAGACATAAATTCCTGCAGCTTTCCCGCCTCCTCTTCCGTAAGCAGAGATCCGTACTGGGAACTGCGGTAACTTTTTACTGTAACTCCTTTGTAATTTTCCGTATGATCTATCACATAGGGGCGCATCAGCACTCCTTGATTGACAATGGCTGCGGTAATCATCGCCATATGCATGGGGGTCACCAGCGTTTTTCCTTGGCCTATGGCTGTCTGGGTCACCTCATCGGAATCCGAATCTTCCTTCAGCACAAAGCTGCTCTTATTAAAGGGATAGGAAATCGGAAGATTCGTTTGAAACAGCATGCTGTCACAAAGCTCGATAAATGCTTTTTTATCCAGTTCCAGGCCAATATTCGCATACGAAGTATTACAGGACTTGGCAAAGGATTTCTCTAAATTTTCCGTTCCATGGACTGCATTGTCATAACAGTGGATCTCCGTATGGTCCATCGCAATGCTTCCGGTGCATTCATAATTATAATTCTGATAATCGGGATGCTCCCGAAGATATTCCAGCGTAGTTAGAATCTTAAAAGTAGATCCCGGCGGATACAGCCCCTGAGTCACCCGATTCACCAGCACGGAATTGTCACTGTCAGTATCGGAGATAATATTGTCCCATTCTGACGCAATGGTATTGGGGTCAAAATCCGGCTTGGATACCATAGCAAGAATCTTGCCGGTGGCAGGTTCTAATACAACCACGGCCCCCCTGTTATCTCCCAAAGCCTGATAAGCCGCCTCCTGCAAATCATAGTTCAGCGTGGTAACAATATTGTCCCCCTGATTCTTCTGATCCTGAATGCCGTGAACCACCTGTTCCAGAAAAAAAGCATGGGAGCGCAATAGGCTGAAATTTCCAAAAGATTCAATTCCTGATTTTCCATTGCTGTCATAGCCTACGGCATGCGCAAACATTCTGCCATATGGATAGTATCTTGTTTCGCTTCCATCCTCCCCTACCACAGTCTGTGCCAGCGCTTTGCCGTCCGCCGAACGAATTTCTCCCCGAATCACATGTTCCGCAAAGGTATCCTGCCTGGTATTATAGGGACTGTTAATAAAATCTTCGCTTCGGAAAATCTGAAAATATGCAAAATACCCCATCATCAGAATAAACATACCCACAAACAGATACGTAATCACTGCAAATTCCCTGTTTCCATTAGTCGAAGTCCTGGATTTTCGTTCCGTGGATGGTTTCTTCATGGGACGAGATTCCTCCTTTCTTTTTGAGCCGCTTTTTCTCCTTCGTTTTATTATTTTTTGTTCCTGTCTTTCCTTTGGACTCTCCCTGATCCCGTTCCCGCATCAGATACAGACCTTGAATAACAGCAAAAATTATCAGTGTGCTTAGAAGGGAGCTTCCGCCGTAGCTCACCAAAGGCAGGGTAACTCCTGTGGAAGGAATGAATTTGATATCGCCGCCCACAGACAAAAAGATCTGAAATCCATAAATGGTTCCAAGCCCCAGAGCCACCAGCTTATAAAAGAAATCCTTCATCTGCATGGCAATGTTCAAAAACATCAAAAAGCAGCTGACGCAGACCAGGATCAGACAGATGGCAAAGATTCCTCCAAGCTCCTCCGCTATGGCAGAAAAAATAAAATCCTGTTTTACTTCTGGAATTTTGTAAGGCATTCCCTGATTTAAACCCATGCCAAACCAGCCGCCCGTTCCTATTGCAAAAAGAGAATGGGACACCTGATTCCCTTCATTTGCAAATACTGCCAGAGGATCCTGCCAGGCCACCACCCGCACCCGCACATGGTTAAAAAGGAAATATGCCGCTACCGAAGCCGCGGCTCCGCAAATCATTCCTCCCGCAAAATAATAGAGCTTTCTGGTGGCCACATACAGCATTACCATATAGGCAATAAAGAAAATCAATCCTGCGCCCAAATCCCGGGACAATACTAAAATAATCACATGCAGCGCTGCCACCACCGTGGCTTTCACCACCTGGATAAACTCTGTAGACTCATAAAACATAGAAGCAACAAAAAAAACAAATATTATTTTAATAAACTCTGAGGGCTGGACTGTAATTCCCGCCACAGAAAAGGATAGCTTGGCCCCATGGGAAACAGCTCCCAGCACGGCTACCACGCCCAGCATGGTAATTCCCGCCAACGCATAGATCCAGGTAAGGCTCCGAACAAATTTCCAACGGCTGATAAAAT
The DNA here is from genome assembly GCF_004793545.1 of Petralouisia muris. Taxonomy (GTDB): domain Bacteria; phylum Bacillota; class Clostridia; order Lachnospirales; family Lachnospiraceae; genus Petralouisia; species Petralouisia muris. The sequence continues at coordinate 97,823 of NZ_SRYA01000012.1, forward strand.
AAGGAATCAGCATGGTAACTGCCATGGAAACCGCAGCAATGACAAACTGCTTCAGCGCATGCTGGTAGGACAGCCGGGTCAGTATCACAAAGCCGATGCACATCAGCATGCACATATTGTTGACAATCAGCCTGGATACCCGCTTATAAAAGATCCCGTAACATACCTGCACTGCAGTAAAAAATATTACCTGTTCCAGATAAAATTTCAGTAAATCCTGATTTTTCGTGGCAAGATACAGAACCGCATAGGCATTCAGATGAAACAAGTACATATAGACCACCTGTTTTCTGAATTTCCACGCCTGTTCTTCCAGGTCCACATTTCTCTTCAGGGAAGAAAAACATTGCCAGGTATACAGTGCAAAAAGAATAATCATTGTATATTTGGATAACTCAGTAATTAAATGTACCATAAACTATTCTACTCCTCGTTTCCAGTGCCCGTTGGTATAATCCTGCAGATATTTCTCACGGCTGTCTCCCTGGGAGGATACGGCCTGCCTGTAACATGCAAAAATCTGTTCTGCCTCTCCTCTCTTCTCTGTGGTAAAGGAAAGCCTTACCGATTCCGGCTTCAGCAAACGTATCTCTTTCATATGATGCAGCAAAGACAGCGGACTTACATTATAAATAATATTATAGCAATCGCTGCATTGATTCCTCACCGGAAACAATTTCCCATAACGATCTTTCAACTGTAAAATCCCTGGCTTACGGTCGCATTCTGATGTGTTTTTATGTAAACACTGACTGCTGATCATCAACGGCTGACGGCCATAAAGAATCATTTCTCCCTTCTGCCAGTCCAGCTTCTTTAATTCCTTAAGGTTTAATTCCACTGGAAGGGTCAGATGAACCAGGGACAGTTCTTCCCAAGCCAGAACCGCTTCTTTGGAATATCCGTACAACTGATAATCTCCCTGAACCTGTTGAGAATTAACCCCCATTTCCTTCAGAAACTGAATCTCCTCCAGATTCCGCACCAGATATCCGTCTGCAAATGGGGCTATTTCCTGCCAGCGGCTGTAAAACCAACGGGCAGCTTTCATTCGGAACATATGCGGAAGGGCCAGATAGCATTCTTTTCCTGCTTCCCGGATGCGCGCCGACAGACTGCGCAATTGTTCTGTGAGAATCTCTCTGGAACAGAGAAAAGATTCCAGATAAATCCGATCCGTTTCCGGCTGACTTAAGGCAACTTTCAGCTGTTCTGAAGTTTCTGCCAGAACATGAAGCTTTATCTCTTTTTCCCGGACAGGATTCACAATATCCTTCGGCAAGCATTCTGCTGCCAAAGCCTCTTCTTTTCTTCGGTACTTTTTCAGAATTTCCTCCTGCAGCCGTTCCAGTCCGTCTCTGCGAAGCTGATTCAGTTCTCCAACCGGAAGAAATACAGATTCTCCCAGTTCCACTTTCATTTCTTCAAATATAAAGGGGGTATTTCCGGTTTTTTGTATTCTTTCCAGAACCCCTTCCTCTGTCAGCGGCTGCTTCACCGCCGGCTGCACCGGTTTACCTGTCACTTCCACCTGAATATCCTTATAGTTTAACATAAGATACGCCGGAGTTTCCTGAAAAAGTCTTAAGGTTCCTTTGATTTTTTCTTTCTGTTCCGGTAATGTTTCCTTAGGATTTTTTAGAATTTCTTTTCCTTTTTCATGCGAAGGCTTCCGAAAAGTAATCATATTTTTCCCATTTTGCCTGGTATAATATCCATCGGTAAATCCGCAGCGGTTACCCAAATCTTTCAAACGTTTCCTGTCCTCTTCTTCTGCCTGATATCCCTGTCCGTTATTCTCTTCATATCTGTCCAGGTATTTTCGGTAAATTCCCGTTACTCCGGCCGCATATTCCGCCTGCTTCATCCGCCCTTCAATTTTAAAAGAATACACTCCGCTTTGAATCATCTGGGGAATCAGGTCAACGGCGCACAAATCCTTCATGCTCAGCAGATAGTTTCCTGAAACTTTCCCGGATGGTTCTTTCGCTTCGCTTTGCAGCTCATAGGGCAGACGGCAGGGCTGCGCACACCGTCCCCGATTTCCGCTTCTGCCTCCAATCATACTGCTTAGCAGGCACTGCCCCGAATAGCCGTAACAGAGGGCTCCATGGACAAAGCATTCAATTTCAGCCCCAGTCTCCTGATAAATATGGGAAATTTCCTCCAGTGAAAGCTCCCTTGCCAACACAATCCGGCTGCATCCTGCCTCCAGCATAAGCTTTGCGCCGTAAGCTCCGGTAATCGTCATCTGTGTACTGGCATGAATGGGCAAATGCGGAAAATGGTTTCGAATATACCGAAACGCCCCAAGATCCTGTACAATTACTCCATCCAGTCCTGCTTCATAAAGAGGCTTAAGATATTCATAAAGTTCCTGAACTTCATATTCCTTTAAGAGCGTATTAACCGTAAGGTAAAAGCGCTTTCCCCTCAGATGAAGATAGTCTAAAGCTTCCAGCAGTTCTTTTTCCGTAAAATTATCGGCATAGGCCCTTGCACCGAATTTACTTCCTGCCCCATACACGGCGTCTGCCCCCGCATTTGCCACTGCTTTTAAAATATCGAAAGAGCCTGCTGGCGCTAAAAGTTCTGTGTTTTTTCTGAAATTTCTGTCCATACTTCTGCTCCTTAAGAGAAAAGCGGCTCAAGAAGCCTGCTTTGCCTTGAGCCGCCTTTCTCTAACGAAATAATTGAAACGCCGCAAGGCGCCTGCCATTGCCATTTTATTCCGCCTTGTTCTCCGTTTTCCCGAAATCATGCTGTTTCTCTGCTGAATTTCCATTGGGATGATTCTGAGTTCCCGCTGAATGCTCATTAGAATTATTCCTCTGTCCCGCTGGATTTCCATTGGGATGATTCTGAGTTCCCGCTGAATGCTCATTAGAATTATTCCTCTGTCCCGTTGGCGTTGAATTCCCATTGGAACCATTTTGTTTTCCAGCAGGATTCCCGCTGGAACTATTCTTCTCAGGGGCTGCTTGTCCCTTAACCTTCCCCAGCAATGCATCTTCCAGAGCAGCTTCCAGCTTTGATTTCTGCAGCAGCAGCTTCCGGTTCTCCTTTGACAATTGTGTTGCTTCTTTCTCACTGCTTTCCGCTTTAATTCTCAGAGAAATTAATTCATGTTTTGCTTCATAAAGTTCTTTTTCCTTTTCCTTTACATCCTGATCTAATTTCTCCGCCTGTTCCTTCGCCTTAAAATAATCGTCTGCAATGTTAAGCTCCACCAAAGTAGACTTCATCTCTCCCGGCAAACGCCGAAACTGCTCCATTTCATCAAACTCATTTATTTTACTATTAATATAATTAGCCACTCTTTGCAGGTAGTCTTCACTTTCGTAACCGCTTAATGTGTAAATTTTTCCTCCAATCAACACATCGGCACTGGTTTTTGCTGACATATATTCATCCTCTCCTGATTTAATCTGTTCCATGTGTTTCATTATAACTGATTTTTCCAGAAAAACAAATACTATTTTGCAATTCCAAAATGTTGATAAGCAAAATCAGTGGCAACCCTGCCTTTGGGCGTACGGTTCACAAACCCGTTTTTCACCAGATAAGGTTCATATACATCCTCAATGGTTCCTGCATCTTCCCCCAAAGACGCTGCAAGAGTATCCAGTCCCACCGGACCGCCCTGAAACTTCTCAATCATAGTCAGCAGGATGTTCCGGTCATTCTGATCCAGTCCGAATTTGTCCACTTCCAGTAAATCCAGTGCAAAAACTGCCACTTCCCTGTTAATTTTCCCATCATATTTTACCTGGGCAAAATCCCGCACCCGTTTCAGAAGGCGGTTGGCAAGTCTGGGCGTTCCTCGGGATCTTCTTGCCAGCTCAAACGCCCCTTCTTCATCAATTTCCACTTCCAGTTTCACTGCTGAATGCAGGATAATTGTTTTTAATTCCTCCGGATTATAAAATTCCAGATGATCCACAACCCCAAACCGATCCCGCAGAGGCGCAGACAACAGCCCCGCCCTTGTGGTAGCCCCTACCAGCGTAAAATGGGGCAGATCCAGACGAATAGACCTGGCTGTCGCCCCCTTTCCAATCATAATGTCAATGACATAATCCTCCATGGCAGGATAAAGAACCTCCTCCACCTGCCGGTTCAGACGGTGAATTTCATCTACAAATAAAATATCCCCTTCCTGCAGGCCGCTTAAAATCGCCGCCATTTCTCCAGGTTTCCCAATGGCAGGTCCAGAAGTGATTTTCATATGTACATTCATTTCATTGGCGATAATTCCCGCCAGTGTGGTTTTTCCAAGACCCGGAGGGCCGTAAAACAGCACGTGATCCAGAGACTCTCCTCTCTGTTTTGCCGCTTCGATGTAGATTTTCAGCGTCTTCTTCGCCTTTTCCTGTCCAATGTACTCTTCCAGTCTCTGGGGCCGCAGGCTGGTTTCTATTTTCAGATCCTCTTCCTGAATCTGGGTGGAAATGACACGTTTTTCCATGAGAAATTTCCTTTCTATATCGTAACAGTTCTTCGAACATGCTTGAAACATAAACTGCGCGCCTTAAATCATCTGCTTTAAGGCTGCTTTCAGCACTTCCTCAACTGTAATATCCGGAACCAGTTCCACGCCACTGACCGCCTTGAATGCTTCTGCAGAAGAATAACCTAAGGCCGTCAGCGCCTGTACTGCTTCGCTCTTAACGCCGGAAAGAGAATCATTCTGTTTTGCTGAAATATTTGCCTGCTTCTGTTCCACAACGTCTTCCAGCTTTAACTTATCCTTTAATTCCAGAATGACCCTCTGGGCTGTTTTATTGCCAATGCCAGGCGCTTTGGCAATGGCTTTGGCATCCTCTCCCAGAACTGCAAAGCGAAGGTCGTCCGGCGTCATAACCGTTAAAACCGCCAGGGCGCCTTTGGGGCCGATGCCGCTGACTCCCAGCAATAACCGGAAGATGTTCAGGTCATCCCTGGTCAGAAAGCCATACAGCTCCATCAGTTCTTCTTTTACATGAAGGTAGGTATATATTTTCACGGTCTGGCCTGTTCCGGTAAAATTATCAATCATACTGGCCGGAATATGTACGTTATAACCAATGTGATTCACTTCAACTACAATGGTATCCTCCAAAATCTCAACCAGTTCGCCTTTCAGATAAGAATACATATCTCTCCTTTTATCCCTTTCACTATAAACAATTCTAACAACCTGAACTTCATGTTACACAAAATCATTCTACTGCCTCGCCGTAAAAGTAAAAGCCTTTGCATTCCTTTAATTTCACGTGAATAATTTTACCAATCATTTCCTCTGTTCCAGGCAGATGCACAACAAAGTTGCTGCTTAATCTTCCGGTTACCAGAGTTTTATCCTGTTCATTCACCTCTTCCACCAGAACAGGCTCCGTCTTTCCAGTATAGGCGCTTGCTTTCTTGGCAGCAATCCGCTGCACTTCTTTTAAAAGCCTCTGAAACCGTTCCTTTACCACATCTTCCGGAATCTGGTCCCCTTTCGCTGCTGCCGGCGTTCCAGTGCGTTTGGAATAAATAAAGGTAAAAGCGCTTTCATATCCCACCTGTTTCACCATGTCCATAGTCTCCAGAAAATCCTCTTCCGTCTCGCCGGGAAATCCCACAATAATGTCTGTGGTCAGCGCGATATCCGGCACCGCCTTCCGAAGCTTTTCCACCAGGGATAAATACTGCTCTTTTCCATACTGACGATTCATCTCTTTCAAAATGCGGCTGCTGCCAGACTGAAGAGGCAGATGCAGATGACGGCATATCTTTTCTGAGTTCCTCATCACTTCAATCAATTCCTCAGACAAATCCTTGGGGTGGGAGGTCATAAACCGGATTCGTTTAATTCCTTCAATCTTCTCTATTCTTCTGAGCAATTCTGCGAAAGTTATTGGTTCTTTTAAGTTTTTACCATATGAATTCACATTCTGTCCCAGAAGCATAACTTCCACAACGCCGTCTGCCGCAAGCTTTTCAATTTCCAGAAGAATATCCTCCGGCTTCCGGCTCCTCTCTCTCCCCCGGACATAAGGAACAATGCAATAACTGCAGAAATTATTGCATCCAAACATAATATTAACTCCTGATTTAAAATTATATTTTCTCTCCACAGGCAGATCTTCCACAATTTTATCGGTATCTTTCCAGATATCAATAACCATTCCCTTCTGCATCAGGGAAGTCTCCAATAATTCTGCAAATTTATAAATATTATGGGTGCCGAATACCAAATTGACAAAAGGATAACTCCTTTGCAATTTCTCAATCACTTCCGGCTCCTGCATCATACAGCCGCAAAGAGCAATCTTCATATGAGGATGGCATTTCTTATAAGCGTTCAGATATCCAAGCCGTCCCCAGACTTTATTATTTGCATTTTCCCGTACCGTGCAGGTATTATAGAGGACAAAATCAGCTTCCTCGTTGTCCGACTGTTCAAATCCAATATTTTCCAGAATCCCCATCAGCTTCTCAGAATCCCTGGCATTCATCTGACAGCCGAAGGTCTGAATGCAGGCGGCAGGCCGGCGGCCCTTTTGCTCTATAAAATCCTGTACCCAGTTCCGGCATTTTGCCATATAGTAGTACTGTCTGGCCGGTTCTTCTGAAGGGGGATCTGAATTTATGTCTATTTTATCTAAATCAACTTCATTATACATTTCTCTTGATATTTTTACCTTTCTATCATGTAATTGTAAAAAGAAACAGTTTTTTACCGTACTGCTTTATGCTCAAGCGGGATGCTCGTTTCTTTTTATATTTCTTAATCCCAATTTACAGCCTCATGTGGTATTGTTCCGTTTATTGCTCTGTCTTCCTGTCCAATTTTTAAGGCTTCTAATTCTTCCGGTTCAGGAACCACTTTTGGTACAAATTTTACAATTACTCTATACAAAGTATCAATATCCTTTTCCGGAACCAGTTCTATTAAATTTTTTAATGTTTCCTTACTCATATTTTGTCACCTGCTCCTATAATCTTTTATACGCTTGTCCTCCTGGAATGATATTGTCAATATATATTATATCATCTTCTATTGAAAACAGCACTCTTAAATCTCCAACTCTCAAGCGATATCCACTATCTATTTCCATGCAACTTTTTCAATCATTTCTGGAATTCCTTGTGCAGCATTTGCCTTTGCTAATGCGCCTTTTAATTTAGCAGTATATTTTTTGCCATCTTCTTGGTAAAAGAAGAACCCCTGAATGTACCGTAAATACTTCAAGGGTTCAACGTTTTGCGCTATAAGAACTTCAATCTCTCTGCCCGTTGGCAATTATAGCATATGCCGTTCCAATTTGCAATATTTTCTGAAAAATTTACTTTACAGCTTCTCCTGGAACCCGGGCTTGTACAAATGACGCGGAATTCCATCTACCATAACTGGTGAAACATCGCCCTGAATCAAAGGCTTCACATAGGTTACAAATTCATCTGTCACATAAGTGCCGTCCTTAGTTACCCAATCTCTGGGCACCAGCTTCTCGTCATTGGCAATCTTATGTACATCCTTCACTGCTGTTGTACTCTGATAAGGATCGTCAGAAATTCTCTCTAACACCACCATCTTGCCAGTATCGCCTTCATCTGCTGCCTTCACTGCTGCTCCGCCAACCTGGAAAGCCTCCAGAATGTCAATACGGGACGCAGAATGGGATGCAGAACGCTGCAAGGTGCTAAGTTCAATAGCACGAGTCTTGCATCCAATCTCTCCTGCCACAAAGTTGGCAAGATAAGCGGCTGTTCCAGAAAGCTGTTTGTGTCCGAAAGCATCCACAAAATCCACGCTGTTTCCAAGCTCACACACATATTTTCCATCCGGAATCCTGATTCCTTCAGAAACCGCCACTACCACAGAAGATTTCTTCTCTAACAGCTTGCGAATCTTTGCAATAAATTTCTCCAGATCAAAGGCCAATTCTGGAAGGTAAATCAGGTCAGGACCCGTACTGTCCTCTCCCTTCGCCAATGCCGCCGCTCCTGTAAGCCAGCCTGCGTTACGGCCCATAATCTCGATAATGGTAACCAGTCCCTTGTTGTACTCCAAACAAAAACTGTCACAGATAATTTCTTTCACGGAAGTGCCAATATATTTCGCTGCGCTTCCGTATCCCGGAGTATGATCCGTCAATGCCAAATCATTGTCTATAGTCTTGGGGCATCCGATAAACCGTACCGTCTGTCCGGTAATAATTGCATAATCTGACAATTTCTTAATGGTGTCCATAGAATCATTTCCACCGATATAAATAAATGCTTCAATATCAAGCTTATTCAAAATCTCAAAAATCTTCTCATATACGCCCATATCTTCATGGATTTCCGGCAGTTTATAACGACAGGAACCCAGATAAGCAGCCGGCGTACGCTTCAAAAGCTCTGCATCCAGCTCATTGGTAATATGCTCTGAAAGATCGATGTACCTTTCCTGAAGAAGTCCCTGAATTCCGTGCAGCATACCATATACCTTCTTAGCTCCGCGGTCTTTGGCTGTTCTATATACCCCTGCAAGACTGGAATTGATTGCGGCGGTAGGTCCGCCTGACTGTCCTACGATTACATTGCGTTTCATATTCGCACCTCCAAATTTATAGTTTACGCAAACTCATAACAAATATTATAACAAAAAATCATCTGTTGTACAAGTATATCCACACCCGATTTTCCTATTTATCCTCAAAATATTCTGTCCATCACTGGTTTCCGGAACTCTTTTTCAGAAAAGATGTTTCAGCCCATAACGAAAACTGAGCAGAAAACCCTTAAACCACCGCTTCTATGAGAATTTTATCCCCGATCTGAATCTCTCTTAGGCCGATTTGTTTGTTTTTATTAAAGTTAAAGCTCAGCATATAGCCTTTTTTCAGGCGGTAGTAGTCCAAATATCCTGACAGTTGTTCTTCTCCTCGTTCTTTATAGGCGTTGCCTCTCCAGATTTTCAGTTCAATTACAAATTGCTCTCCACAGTAATCCACAATTACATCTGTGCGTTCCATATTTCTTGTCTGAGACTCAATATAATAATTTCCAGTGCCATTGATAATAGGTTTCAGATACAGCAGAAAATATCTGCGGCCATCTTCTTCCAAAAACGCCTGATTTCTATCTCCATACAATTCTTCAAAATGGAGAATAAATTTTTCCAATACCAGTTTCATATTCAAATGTCCGTCCTGGATAAACTGATTTCTATCCTTTAATGCAGCATCATAAATACAATTTTTCTGCATTTCCGGTAAGCTGAGGAAAAAATTGTAAAGCAAAAGCTCAAATATCCGGTTGGCAAGCACAATCGTTCCGTTTACACGTTTCACAAATCCAAACATCATCGCTATTTCCATTGAACGGATACCGACAACATACACAATATCTTTTCCCTGAAACAGCAGGTTTCTCAATAATTCCTTCAATTCAGGATAATCTTCCAATTTATTGATCAAAGAATCAAACAAAGTGTTTTGTTCCATCAATAACATTCTGACGGCTTCCATAACGCCTTCTCTGGTCCACGCCAAACTTCTCTCATTAAATTTATCACTTCCTGCAATTTGTTCGTCTATCAGTTTGCAAAGCTTCGATACAAGAAACGGATACCCTGATGTATAATCGTAAATCAGCTTAGCAATCGCCTCTGTCTCCATGTCTGTTTCAGAATCCTGCTGGTATTCGAACAGCATTCCTGCAATATCTTCTGCCGAGAAATTCATGTCAATCAAAAAATCTGCTGCAATATTCCACGGACTGTTTAACCGATGCTCCTCCTTTTCTGCAAATTTTCTTTTTAAGTTCTTAATATCATACACTCCCGCAAGAATGACTGACTGAAAAGCCGCTATCTCATCCCTGTCGATATAAGCGCCCCGCAATTGGGATAAAAAATCCAGAAACACCTGATGATTTGCTGCGCTGTCCACTTCATCAATCATCAGAACCACTGGCTTGAAAGACTTCCGGCACCAAAAGCTAAAACATTCAAACAGACCGGCAAGATGCAGACTTTCCTCTTTTTCCTGGGTAACTTCCCGCAATTTCTCCGTAATTTCGATGGGAATGCTCTCTCTTAAACCTTCCTTCTTCAATATCTCCCTGGACAAAGCTTTTACAAAAAAACCTTCCGTTTCAAAATCCCTGCAGCTCAATTTCTGAAAATCCAGGCTGATTACAACATAATCATTTTGAAGATAACGCTCTAACGCTTTCAACATGGTGGTTTTTCCATATTGGCGAGCACGATTAATTGTAAAATAATCACCTCTGTCTACCATTTTCTTTGTTTCAGCCAGTCGTTTCTCCAGATTAACCATGTAATGTAATCCAGGCCTGCAGTTTCCATTGACATTAAATATTTTCCTCATAACTTCACATGTGCCCGACCTTTCCTGATTTTCAACTTGCAGCATTCTTTCTTTTACTCTATCGGGTCATTGGAAAGTTCTAATTTTCCTGCCAGTTCTATCAGCTCTTTTTTGGAAAATGGGCCGTCTAAGACTAATTTATATACACCGTTGGAGATTATCAAAGACCCCATTCCGTTGTCTTCAACGTAGTAGCCGGTAAAACCGTTTACTTCTACATCTTTCATTGGTTCTTTATCAGAGGTAACGTTTTCTGGATATTCTTCTTCCTGCCAAGTCTGTTTAAGAGACAATATACCATCTTCTTTATTAATATATCTAATTGCATATCTTTGAAATCCTTCATCAAATTTTTCTAATTCCATTATATATCCTTCTGGAACATCTACAAAACAATACTTTCTAAAAGTAGTTCTTGCCCCTATACTAATATCATTTTCATTGTTTTGAAATCTTACATGGTCATTATTCTGTTCCATATAAAAATTATTCAACCAACGAATCAACGGCTCTGATGCAACTGAACTTCCTCCTATTAACATAAGCAATAACAATACAATCACTGCCAGCCGCCTTTTGGAACGAATGGGGCGATACAATTCCATAATGGAAGTTCCATTTCTTTTATACCGTATTTGCGATATTTGAAACAGATTATGCATATTCCAATAAAATTTAAATGAAAATCTATGCCTTGCAAGAGTTTGCACACGACCATTATATCCATCTTTTGCAGTCTCTTCAAAAGCTGATATTAACAATTCATCCATAACTACCCATTTCCTTTCTTGAATGATCGACTCCAAATTCTGCTGCTCTACAAAAAACTGATTCCTTTTTGCTTATTTCAAAACCCAAGCAAATATTCCTATCATCTTATCCTTTATAAAACATTTCTTGCTTGATATTATACTTAAATCATATGCAAATATCAATCATTTTAAATCCGACACATATGACATTTTTTATAATTATTTCAACCAAAATAGATAATATGATGCAAAAACCGAGAGCTTACGCTCTCGGTTCCATTGTGTCATTTTCTCAAATATATTAACTATTGTAGACTAATCCTTAAGTAAAAATCTTTCCAAGAAAATCTAAAAATATAATTCCAAGAAAGCTGATGAACAAAATCAAGCATCCCTTTAAAAAATCTTTCATACTCCAAAATCTCAATACGTTGTTGTATTACTTGCACAAGTTACCTCTTCTCCTCCTACGGTACATATCGCATATACTCGATAAGTTCCCTTTGTAGATAAACTAAAAGATTTATACAAACTTTTTCCGCCAGCGTTCGCTGCCGATTCAATCCAAGAACTTACTGTATGCCAAGAACTACCCTCTTTTCGTTGTAAACGCATTATTACATTTATAAAACAAGCTTTTTTCGCAACTACCTCCGTATAGCAGTAAGCAGTACTCCCTTCAATTCTAATACCAGCGCTGACATTTGCAGTATTTACATAGTAAGGCTGTATCCCCTCAACTCCCCCAACTGCATTAGCATGTGCCACCGCATCCTCATTAGCTGCCGCATTACTAACGGTAGACATGCTTAAAACCAAGCATATAACTGCCAACACCATAGAAATTTTTCGTTTCATAAATCATTCTCCTTCCATTTCTCTTAAGTAAAAGTATTTTTGGTATAAAACCCCATAATTATAATAACAACTGAGACTGGAAAAATATGACACTTTTTAGATATTTTATTTTCATTATTTTCAATATTAAGCTATTTTAGCAAAACTCTCATTTCTCTTTAATATTTCTTTTATTAATTCTTCCTTTTCACCAAACAACGTTTTTTAAAAAAGGAAACTCCAAAACACATCACTTTAGAATAATCCTCCCGAAATTCTTCGCCATACATTTTACTATCTATCTGCATCACTGCATCTTCACAAGCTTTTCTCAATTGTTCCTTTGATTTTGCGTATTTCACTTCAAATACCGCTACACGATCCCCCGGATAATCTTGCACTACGATATCACTGTGCCCTTCTCCATGCTCTTTGTTGGATTCTACCACATACCCTGCTCCGGCAAATATCCCAGCAAAAAATGCGTAATAAAAATCCTCCCGATAATCATGATAACTGATCGTTTTGCGGAGCAGCTTTGTCATCTCTTCTGTCATGGTCTGGGCATCTCCGCTCCATACCGCTCTAAACAATGCTTTCCGATCCCATTTCTGTGTACTTTCTTGAAACCATTTTGCTATTGTGCTCTCAAAAATCGCCTCGATTTCCCTGTTTGGAATACTCAAAGCAAGATATTTTTCCGGCAAAGAGCTTTTCAACTGCTCCTCCCGAACCCGGGTTACATAACCTGTCAGATAAAGCATACTCCATAAATTCTCTTCCGAGTACAATAAGTCATCATACGCCAAATCTTCCTCCACCCTCTGCACCACATATCCGCCAGAAAGCAAAGTTTCAAATTTCTTCGTTATGGTATCTCCTGCAACATCAAGAAAAGATCGAATAATTCCATTATCGCTGGAATTTCTCCAATAACCTTCTGGTTTTGCCTTTGGATCTATCATCAGCCTTTCTACATGATTCATCACATCCCATGGGCAATAAACATCAAAATTTCCAAAATGGTATCCATTGTACCATTTCTTTATCACTGTACGATAATCTGACAAACCAGTTTCTTCTAATATTAAGTCTACTTCTTTCTGGGTAAAACCAAAATATTCATTTAACCTTGTATCAGAAATCGTATCCGACACAAAATTATTTGTTCCCGTAAAAATACTTTCCTTTGCAATTCTTAAGCAGCCGGTGACAACTGCAAACTTTAATGAATCATTATCCTTAACAACCTGCATAAGGCCTTTCATAACATCCAGCATTTCTTTGTAATAGCCATTGTCACTTGCTTTTGCCAGAGGAACATCATACTCATCCATCAGCAAAATCACCGGTTTTCTATAATATCTCTGCATCATTCTAGTCAAATTCAGCAGGCTATTCTCCACCATACCTTGTGCAGCCTTCTGGGAAGCCACCTGACAATACATCTCCTTACTGAAAGAATCCAGTTGATTGCTTTCCATTAGATAAATGTGTTCTTTATATAGATCAGAAATTACTGCCATGAGCTTTTCATAAGCCTTCGGAAAGCCCAATCCGTCAACACTTTTAAAGGACAAAAACAATGTAGGATACTGATTCATCCAAGTTTCACACAGTTCCTTTTCGCTCATTATAGAAAGCCCTTCAAACAATTCTACACTATTTTTCCGAATATCAAAAAACTCTGATAACATACTCATTCCCAGAGTTTTTCCAAATCTGCGGGGACGGGTGATAAGGGTAACTTGTCTTCCATCTGTTTCCAGCAATTCTCTGATTAATCCGCTTTTATCAATATAGTAGTATCCATTTTTTCGAATATCCGCAAATCCGGAGCGTCCTATTGGTATTTTTATCCCATTCATAGTTTGTAGTTCCTTATAAGATTCAATTACAAAATATCCTTTGCATATTTCTTTCTAAAACTTTAACATGCCATTCGTAATATGACAATATCTTTATCTGCAATATAACTGGCAAATTATCTCACAACTAAAATATCCCCCATCAGGCTACGGAGGCCGCTGAAGAACATCCTGTTTTTTAATATTGAATTTTTGATGCACGCAAAAAATCCACCAGTTT